>SKRM01000037.1 GCA_007118495.1 Bacteroidales bacterium | reverse complement strand
TTTGCCGAACTCAATGCCGATCTGGCCAGCTACAAAAGCCGCAGCCGGTATCTTCAGAGCGTGATCAATGAAAAGCTGGGCGATGATTTCGTGGGACAGACCAACACCATACAACAGGTAAAAAAGCAAATGAAGCAGGTGGCCGAAACCCATGACACCTCTGTATTGATACTTGGCGAAAGCGGAACGGGAAAAGAGCTTGTGGCCAGGGGCATTCACAATATGAGCAAGCGATGCGATGAAATGTTCGGAGCTGTTAATATGTCGGCCGTACCTGAAACCCTGTTTGAAAGTGAATTTTTTGGCCACAAAAAAGGAAGTTTTACGGGTGCTGTAGCCGATAAGGCAGGGTGGTTTGAAATGGCCAACAAGGGCACCCTGTTTTTTGATGAAATTGGTGAGATGGATCAGTCACTCCAGGTAAAGTTGCTCAGGGTGCTTGAAGACCGCAAATATACCCGTGTGGGCACCCAAAAAGAAGAATCATTTGACATCCGCATCATTGCCGCCACCAACAAGACTGTTGACGAAATGAGCAGCGGTAAGATATTCCGCAGCGACTTGTATTACCGTTTGAGCACATTCACCATATACCTGCCACCTTTACGGGAGCGTGCCGATGATATTCCCCTGCTCATTAACCATTTTTTTTCGACCCTGATCAAAAAAATGGGCAAAAATATCAAAAAAATAAACCCCGAGGTCATCAGCATACTCACCCAGTATCAGTTTCCGGGTAATATCAGAGAGCTGCGTAACCTCATGGAGAGGGCGATCATTATTTGTGAGGGCAATGAACTGATTCCCGATCATTTTCCCCAAATTGTCAAAACTCAGGCAAAGCAACCAGGCAGCCTACAGCCCAGCCAGCCTGGAGCTGCTGAAACAGAAGAAATCCTCGACCTGAAAGAGCTGGAAAAAAATGCCATTTTACGCGCACTTGAAAAAACAGGAAACAACAAAAATGAAGCCGCCAAGTTGCTGAATCTCGAATGGAATGCCCTATACAGGCGTATGCAAAAGTACGGCATCGGATAACCAAACCCAGCTTTAATGCACCTGCTTCCAATCATACACAATGTCACCCTGCTAATGGCGCTGGCTGTTATTTACAGCCTGATGATGAAATTGTTCCGCAAAGGATCTTTGCAACTGCAGATCTTGTCGGGCTTGCTGTTTGGTATATTTGCCATTATTGGGATGATGAGCTCTCTCCTGGTTGTTGAAGGAATATTTTTTGACGGACGCTCTGTAATACTGGCTGTAGGCGGACTTTTTGGCGGACCCATAACAGCTTTGGTTGCGACGATCATTGCGGCCTCATATCGTCTGCATGTTGGCGGAGACGGAGTCATTATGGGCTTGCTGGTGATTTTGACATCGTCAGGCCTGGGTGTGGTGCACCACTACCTGCGCAAGGTTAACCCAAGGGCCTCAACTCCTATTGCCTACCTGACTTTGGGCTGGCTTGTACACCTTGCCATGCTCATGTATTCATTTACACTACCCGGAACTATAGCCATAGAAGTCCTTCCTGTTTTAATGCTGCCGGTCCTTATAGTTTTTCCCCTGGCCACCATGCTGATCTGCATGTTGTTCCACAACCAGGAAAAACAAATCGTGCTGGTTGAACAACTGTCAGAAAGTGAAGAAAGATGGAAACAGGCATTTAAAGGCAGCCCCGCCATCCAGATGATCCTGGATCCATTTGACGGCAAGATTCTGGACGCCAACCAGGCAGCGGAACGTTTTTACGGCTGGCCTTTGCATAGGCTCAGGCAAATGCGAACCAGCCAGATCAACACGCTTTCAGAGTCAGAACTTAGAAAAGAAATCCGCAAAGCCAGAACAGGTGAAAAAAATTATTTCCAGTTTCAGCATCGTCTTGCCTCAGGCGACATCAGAGATGTTGAAATCTATGCCGGGCCTGTGCTAGTGGGTGGAAAACAAATGATCCTTTCCATAATCCACGATGTGACAGACCGTCGCCAAAGCCAGGAAGAGTTGATAAAAGAAAGGTTGTTGCTTAGTACTGTAATAGACAACCTGCCGGCTACAGTCTATGTCAAAGACCTGAAACTTAGAAAGATTCTGGCCAATAAAGCTGACCTGGAGTTGATCGGAAAATCTGAAGAACAAGTCATAGGCAAAACAGATCACGACGTTTTTCCACCTGAACTGGCCAACGCCTTTACTGCCGACGACCGGGAAGTTATCGAAACCGGCGAACCTGTTTTGAACCGTGAAGAAAAATTCATCGGACCTGACGGAAAAGAGGTTTGGCTGCTAACCTCTAAGAACCCCTTTAAGGATCATACCGGAAAGATCGTGGGACTTGTGGGCATAGGCAGGGATATTACTGAACGTATCCAAAATGCCAGAGAGCTTCAAAAAGCCAAAGAAGAGGCAGAGCAAGCCAATAAAGCCAAGAGCGAATTTCTGGCAAATATGAGCCATGAAATACGTACCCCCATGAATGCAATCCTGGGATTCAGTGAAGCATTGTATCAGCAGATCAACACCCCGGCACACAAAAAAATGCTCCAGTCGGTGTTGTCGAGCGGCAAATTGCTTCTCACCCTGCTCAACGACATCCTTGACCTTTCTAAAATTGAAGCCGGAAAGTTAGATATCCTGACCCGGCCAACCGATATGTCGCATGTTTTGGATGAGATGAAAATGTTTTTTGGCGAAAAAGCACTTTCAAAAGGCCTGCATCTTGAAACCAGCATTCCTCCAGGCTTTCCAAAACTTCTGGAACTTGATGAGGTACGCATCAAACAAATTTTGTTCAACCTCATCGGCAACGCGGTAAAGTTTACCCATGAGGGCGAAGTATCCATCAATATCGCTTTTATTAGCAGCGGCAAAAACAAAGGCCAGTTAAGAATAATTGTCAAGGATACAGGTATAGGTATCCCCTACACCCAGCATACAAATATTTTCTTGCCGTTTTATCAGCAAAGCGGGCAAATAAGCCGCAAATACGGAGGAACAGGTCTGGGTTTGCCTATTACCAAGCGACTGGTTGAGCGTATGCATGGCAGCATCGAACTGGAAAGCACCCTTGGCAAAGGATCTGTATTTACAGTTACGATTCCTGAGGTAACCAAGCTGGGTAAAAAGGAAGCTACCTCAGCAGGCTCTCCGGATGATCAACAAATCAAGTTCAAAAAAGGACATGTCCTGATTGTTGATGATTCATCTGCCAACCGTCAGTTGTTTCATATAATGCTGGCTAACACGGGGCTAGAAGTTTCTGAAGCTGAAGACGGCCAGGCAGCCTTTGAACAAATCAAGAAGCAGCCACCCGATCTGATCCTGACCGACTTGCTCATGCCCATTGTAGATGGCTACCAGCTTGCTGAACAGATCAGACAGCTTGAATCGTTCAACCATATTCCCATCATTGCCTTTACAGCCTACGTTCACCAGTCAGACAATATTACCGGATCAAGCCTTTTTGATGACCAGTTGTTTAAACCAGTCAAACAACAAGAATTATTCACAATTCTGGCCAAATACCTTGATCATGAGGTCATCAGCGAAGAACCAGCAGATAAATTATTTGAAAAAACCTTCCAGGCCAAACTGCCCGATCCAGCCAAATTTTCGCCAGACGAAGCAGCCCTGGTAAAGAGCCTTGCCACCCTGCTTCAGGATAGTTTTGTGCCAGAATGGGAAAGTATCAAAGACCACTGGGTGCTGTTCAAGATTGAAGACTTCGCACGCAGACTCAGGCAGGTATCAATAACCCATGAATTGGAATACCTGACCAGTTATGCCGACACCCTTTTGCTGTCAGTTGACGCCGTTGACCTGGAATCGTTAAAGTCAGAACTGGCATGGTTTCCTGATGTGGTTACAAACATTGAAAAGCTGGCCGGTCTTCGAAAATGAAGGCTCAGGACAGAAATGAAGTATAATGCATTTTGATTTGACCTTCACTCAACTACCTTCCCCTTAATTAACAACACCTTAAGTGTTATGGCATATGGTTTGTTGAATATTATAAGGAAGCATTCTAAATAATCGATTGTTCGGATAGAAAAGCTTACTTATCTTTGTGAAATGAACCAAATGAAAAAACCATATTCTTCAACTATTATTTATTCACTGCTGCTTTTTTTCATTGCTGCAAACTGGCATTATCCGGTTATGGCACAGAATGGAAACAGCAACCCAACAACCGTAAGTATCAGGGCATCGGCCGAAATAATCGGTGGAGATATACGGCTTGAAACCATCAGCGATATGGGCATTATTGATGCCAGGCGTCTGCAAGAAGGTGATGAAATCTATATCAACCCCGTATTTGATCCCGAAGCAGGTATCATGCGTGCCAGCGGCATGCCCAATGCCATGATAAGGGTAAGTTATATTTCTGAAATGGAGGTGACCAGGCGTGAAGGTCCGGGTACGCTTTTTTTCCGTTATGAGGTAAGCGGTTTTGCGGGCGACAACCAAAGGGAATCTGAATTACTGCAAGCAACCGACCGTGAGGTTCGTTTTAATGAAGACGGTCAGTTCTTTTTCTGGATCGGTGGCCGTGTTGACCTGAGTCAGGCCGTGCCCGGCAGCTACGACGGGGAGTTTACCATTGAAATAGAATACATATAAAGCCATGGG
>SKRM01000074.1 GCA_007118495.1 Bacteroidales bacterium | reverse complement strand
ATTAAGCAACTATATGATTGCGGAGTCAAATTCTTTGTTCTCCCCCACCACGAAAAGACATACCTTGACGGGGCAGCATTTTTACTGAACAGTAATCCGGTTATTGTTTACACTGCACGGTATAAGCGTATTGACAATTTTTGGTTCACAGTGGCACATGAAATTGCACATGTACTCAAGCACCTGAGTGCAGAAAACCCATTTATTCTAGATAATCTGCGCGAAAAAAGCGCTGACAAACAAGAAGCGGAAGCCAACAAACTGGCTACAAAACACCTGAAGCACCGGGAGATACTGGCTTTTCTCGAACCCTCTTTAAATTACCTGACCGTGGGTAAAGTGAAAGAATGCAGCAATGCACTGGATGTCCATCCAGCAATCATTATCGGGGCTTTGGCTGCTAACCAAAAACTGTCGTACCGCAACCAAAGCCTTTTTAATGAGAATGTACTGGAGTTAATCCCAAAGCAATTCATTCATCAATCATTTTTCTCTGATTGATTAGGGGCAACTACCATGAATAAGCCGTCGGTGCTTCACCACCTGGCCCGGGGAATATCTCATCCAACTCTTTCAGTATTTCATCATCCAGCTGTATACTTGCAGCCCGGACAGCTGTTTCCAGTTGCTCTATGGTACGGGGACCAATAATTGGCGCTGTCACAACAGGGTTATGAAGCAACCATGCAAGGGCGACTTCTCCAGGAGGGTGCCCAATTTTATCACACAACGCCTCATATTTCAAAAGTTGATCGCGCTTTTTTTCAATCTGCTCAACATTGTTCTTTTCACCACGTCTTCCTGCCTCATGCTTCTTCAGTGCCCCTCCAAGAAGCCCTCCTGCCAGCGGGCTCCATGGGATGAATCCCAGGCCATAATGCCTGCATGCCGGAATGACTTCAAGCTCTACCATCCGGTTATCCAGATTGTAAACACTCTGCTCGCTCACCAGCCCCAGCAAGCCACGTCTGGATGCTTCCTGGCAAGCAGTGGCTATATCCCAACCCGCAAAATTGCTTGACCCAACATACACTACTTTACCTTGCTTGACCAGTGCATCAAAGCTTTGCCATATCTCATCCCACGGGCATTCACGATCGATATGATGCATCTGGTACAAATCAATCCAATCGGTTTGTAACCGCTTTAAACTGCCTTCGCAGTGTTTGCGGATTTTATATGCACTAAGGCTGCGTCCGTCACTATTGACTTCCGGCAGGTTTGCCTTGCGATCTACAGGGTTATAAACTTTTGTGGCCAGTACAACGGCATCTCTTCGCCCGCCACCCTGGGCCAGCCATCTTCCAATGATTTCTTCCGTATGCC
Organism: Bacteroidales bacterium; assembly: GCA_007118495.1. Lineage (GTDB taxonomy): Bacteria > Bacteroidota > Bacteroidia > Bacteroidales > UBA7960 > PUPG01. Next base: position 3,360 of record SKRM01000074.1, on the reverse strand, counting down.
CATGCTCAACTGTCCAGCCGTACACATCAGCCGTATCGAAAAAATTGATCCCCAGTTCAAGGGCACGATCCATGATTTTGAAACTATCTTCTTCACTGGTATGCCACCCAAAGTTCATGGTTCCAAGACAAATATTGCTGACAATAACCCCGTGTTTTCCAAGCCTTTTGTGTTTTATAGCCATTGTGCTTTTTCTTTTTCGTTGTTAAAAGTTATGTTGGATATCCTGATAAATGGATACTGAAAATTAATAAAAAATCATGTACATTTATATCCAACATATTTCTGGTTTTGTATATTAAGCCCTACTTTTAAGCTACACTTAAGTCGGTTAGGCGATCAGAAACAACCTATCGGATATTAAAATGACTGCCCAATAAAACTCTCCCCCCCGATGAAAGATAAGGCATCCAGGAATTCAAAAGATGAGCTAAAGAAGTTAAAAATTGAAAATGCTGCATTAAAAAAAACACTTCAAACAGACAAGGAAGTGCTTAATAAGATGCAGAAAGCCTTGAGCTCCATTGAATGGATGCTGAAACCCAAAAATACAGCAAGCACTGACTTTATACCTGAATATGGTGATCTGAGTGATTTGAATGAAAATGGACTCATTAAAAAATCCATTCGGAATGATCAAATGCAGGAGATTGTCTCCGAGTACCTTGACCTGTTGGAAACATCTGCAGCCATTTATGAGAAAAATGGAGATTATGCTTTGGGGATATTCTCCTCGGGTTGGTGCCGCATGATGGACGCTGCCTCACGCAAGCTATGTAATACCGATGACAACCGCGAGGCCATGAATAGCGGAAAATGGCTTTGCCATGACTCATGTTGGAATGATGCATCCTTACAGTCGATGGCAAAGGAGAAACCTGTGGAAGTTACATGCAACGGTGGTCTCAATTTGTATGCTGTTCCCATACGGGCAAAAAAGCAGATCGTTGGTGTCATAAACTTCGGGTTTGGTTCTCCCCCAAAAGATGAAGCAGAGCTTAAAATGTTGTCAAAAAAATACAATCTCCCTCTGGAAGAACTGCGGGAACAGTCGAAGGCTTATACAGATCGCCCCCAATATGTAATCGATTATGCAAAGCGGCGCATTGAAAAATCAGCCAAAGACCTGGGATACCTGATTGAGCGAAAAATGGAAGAAGACAGTATTCTGGAAATTAAAGAACAGCACAGAACAACCTTTCTCTCAATAGGTGATGGTGTGATTACAACTGACAATGAAGGACGAATTACCAATATGAACCCCGTTGCTGAAATGTATTGTGGATGGACTTTCAAGGAGGCTGCGAACAAACCACTATCAGAGGTTTTCAGGATTGTTAATGCAAAAACCAGGAAAACTGTTGTTAATCCTGTTGAAATAGTACTCAAAAGCAAAAAAGTTGTTGGCCTGGCTAACCACACAGTACTTGTCTCAAAAAGTGGCAAGGAATACCAGATCGCAGATAGTGCTGCACCAATCAAAAACAGCAAAGGTGAGATCACTGGTATCGTATTGGTCTTTTCTGATGTCACGGAGAAATACCTGGCCGAACAACTGCTGGAAAAAACCAAAGAGCGATACCGGATTATCTCGGAAACCACCACCGACTTTGCTTATTCCTATATAAAGGGGGAAAAAGGGTATGAAATTGACTGGATGGCCGGGGCAGTAGAAAAGATTACAGGTTACTCTTTTGATGAAATTAAGCAAAGAAAATGCTGGCGATTTATGGTTCATCCTGATGATGAGCCCATATTTATCGAGCATGTGTTGTCATTAAAGCCGGGTGAGGAATCACAATGTGAATTAAGAATACATGACCCTGCAGGAGTTCTGAAATGGCTGTCCGTAAATACGGTTTGCCTTACTGATGAAGGTACAGAAAGTCACAAGATATACGGTGGATGTGAGGATATTACAGAAAACAAACACAATGAAATTGCACTGCTAAGAACCCAAAAAGCCGTTGATAAATCACCCCTGAGTGTCTTCTGGATATCGCCTGAGGGAAAATTTATTTATGTAAACGAAACGGCAGCCAAAAAACTACAATACTCTCGCATGGAGCTTTTGTCCATGCACGTATGGGATGTAGATCCACATTACCCCCGCGAAAAGAGAGAAGAGCAGTTTAAACTTCACCGTGAACATGGGAGTCGCACCATCGAGTCTGAACACAGACGGGCTGATGGGACGGTATTCCCTGTTAAGATCAATGCCTATTTCCTGACTTTTGAGGATCAGGAAATGGAGATTGCTGAAGTTGAGGACATTACTGACCGGAAGCAATTCGAAATTCGCATAAAAAAAAGTGAAGAACAACAGCGCAGGCTTTTTGAAACCATGTCACAAGGTGTGATTTACCAGTCAACTGATGGCACAATACTATCAGCCAACCCGGCAGCCGAAAGGATGCTCGGCTTGTCATTAGACCAGATGCGTGGAAAAACATCGATGGATCCCCACTGGAAAATGATCACTGAGGATGGAGAGAAAGTCCAGGGTAAAGATCATCCTGTTATGGTCGCTTTAAGAACCGGTAAAAAATTGGGCCCTGTTACCAGAGGTGTTTACATTCCTGAAAAAGATGAGTATGTATGGCTATCTATTACGGCCACACCGCTTTTTAAGCCAGGTAATAAAAAACCTTTTCAATCATATGCGGTTTTTGATGATATCACAGAAAAGAAACACAGAGATGATGAGGTTAAAAAGCAGCAACAATTAATTAATACCATATTAGAAAAACTCCCTATTGGAATAGCGGTCAATACAGTGAAGCCAACAGTGGAATTTGAAACAATCAATAACAGGTTTGCCGAGATCTATGGAGTATCCAAAAAAAACCTCAAAGAGCCAAATTCTTTTTGGGATGTTGTTTACGAAGATGAAAATTTCAGGGAAGAGATAAAACAAAGGGTGTTATCTGACATGAAAAGCGGTGATCCATCAAAGATGCTATGGCAGGATATTCCCATCAAAAAAAACGGAAGAGTAGTAAAGTACATTACAGCACAGAATATCCCTCTGAAGGACAGAGAAGGAGATTATGTTATCTCCACGGTGCTAGATGTTACAGCGAGCAAACTTGCCGAAATCGAAATACTCAATGCCAAAAATAAAGCTGAAGAAAGCCGGTTAAAATTTGAAACAATCTTTTGGGAGTCCCCCGTTTCCATACTTATCCAGGATAAAAATACAGGCGAAATCATTGATGCGAACAAAATGGCATACACTGCCTTTGGATTTAACAGCCTGGAGGAACTGCAACAAAGTAATATTTGGATAGAACCTCCCTATTCACTGGAGGATGCTTTGAAAATGGTTCAAAAGGCTGATAGCGATGGGAGTACTGTTTT
>SKRM01000009.1 GCA_007118495.1 Bacteroidales bacterium | reverse complement strand
TCAGCCGAAGATTCTGTCCCACATCCATTGCCAGACTCACCCCCTGGCGATCAAGCCTGGCGGTATAAATAGCTCTGACTTTGGTCTGCTCATTGAAGCCTTCAATAAACACTTCATCTCTGCGACCGAACAGTGGTTCATCATCCATTCTGCGGATCCGCATGACAGTTTGTGTCTCACGACCCTGCCCACCTGTTACATTCCGCATCTCACCGTTGGTCAGGTTGGCATGCCATATATCATAGCGATCGTATATCAGTACAGACTGACCATCTTCCATCCATCCGGCAATGCGATAGCTTGGAAGTGCTGAGGGGCGGTCATGGGTTTCGCTGTAAAACGGTACATCCATTGCAGCAGTCAGGTTCATGTGCTCACCTGTTGCGGTATTAAATACATGCCAGTTTTCCTGATGGAAATAAAGCAGGTAACGGCCATTGGGTGAAAGCAAAGTCATGTCTTCTGACTCTTCAAGCACCAGTTGTCTTTCGCCTGTATGCACATTCATGACATATACGTCACGGAAACGGCCTTCCCATGTGATACGCCTGGTATGGGGCACAGTGGTTGATGCAATTACAAAATCCCCACCCCGGGCGGGTTGTACATCATGCAGATATTCATCTGCAAGTTTCACCATCCTGCGGTCTGCCAGGTGATATACCGACATCAGATTTTGACGTCTGACCTGGTTCCACATAGCTTTTTCATGGGTTTTGATCAGAGGATCTTCACCGTGCCATATATCAATATCAGCTGCGGCCCTAATGGAATCGAGCACTGAACTGTACACCGGTTTTTCATCCGGACTGGCAGCAAACTGATCAGGTCTGAAACCTACGAACAAGCGCTGACCATCAAGTGTCCAGACAAGTCTGTTGTCAAAAGGCAGAAAAAGACCATAGGGCGCATCAGCCTGTCCAAGGACTATTTCAGGAGCATTATCACCCGGACGCCACACATACAGAGCTGCTGTTTCAATGGTGTCTTTATCCAGGTCATCGGCACGCATGTATGCAAGACGAGACTCCTTTTCAAACCAGGTAAACCTGCCAAAGTTGGCTTTCCCATTTGTATCGAGCGTACTGGGCTCACCTGCAAGGTTTCTCAGTGATAAATAATAAAGCCCATTATTCGACTCCAGGGTATCTTTGCGGGTAAAAACAATGGTGGTTGCCAGACTGTCAACCGTCCATGAATCTACAAAAGGAAGCAGGGTTTCTGCCCCGGTAGCCAGATTGCGAATCATCAGCGGCGAACCAGCCCTGCGCAGTTTTTCATTTATTTCTCTTGACAGGTCTTCATTGGCTACCACCTGGTGGTGAACAAATAGAAAATCCTGGCTTTCACTAAACCGGGCCTGGCGTACATTTTCAAATCTGGTCTCGGCCATGTCACGGATGTGAAGGAGAACAGCAGCATTGTTGGGTCTGTCAGCAGGTCTTTTCCCCTCAGTTTCTGCCAGTGGAGGACGTTCTGTAAACAATACCCACCTGCCCCTGGGCGAAAACTGGGGTCGCTCCCCTCTTTCAATTCTGCGTGTTGTACGGCCATCTGCTGAAACAACTACACCGTAACCATCTCCGCGGTCAGGTGAGGCGGCAAAAGCCACCCAATTTCCGTCAAAATTGATTGTCTGGGTGTTGATATGATGAAAACCCATCACATCATCCAGAGTCATGGCTCTTCGCTGTTGTGCCGAAAGAGTCAGCACAAACAACATTAAAAAACCAGTTAACAAAAGATTTTTAGTCATTGGTCGGGTTGATTGCATGGTTAAGGATGATTTTAGTTTGTTTTTTAGTATTGATTATTAGGAAGATATGCTGTAAATATAAAAGAAATGAAATATTTTTCCGGCATTTTTTTGCGAAATAAAATAAATACACTAACATTGCAATCGCATAAAACCATGACCATGTTGAATCTGTCTGCATATGCTTTCTACTTTTACTACTTTGGAAACAAAGGGGTTTGGTAGTTTATGCATAGCAACAGAAAGCAATTATAAAGACCAGACCCCGCAACAGCGGGGTTTTTTATTAACTGGGGCCCCATAAAAGGGCCCTTTTTTTATGGAATATAAGATATGAACACTTCAGACCAGCCAGTTCGTGTTGCCATCCAGGGTATCCATGGTTCTTTTCACCATGAGGCCACAATCATGTATTTTGGCACAGAAGCCGAATTAAAAACCTGCTTATCCTTCAAAAACCTCATCCAGCTTGTAAGCAAGGGTGAAGCAAGCCATGGGATCATGGCAGTTGAGAACTCATTGGCAGGCAGCATGTTGCCCAATCTGTCACTGGTTAGAGAATCAGGTTTAAACATCAGTGGGGAGATTTACATGCGCATTTCACAAAATCTGATGGCACTCCCCAATCAGTCAATACAGCAGATCAACGAGGTGCACTCTCATCCCCTGGCAATAGCCCAATGTGAAGCATTTTTCGAAAAACATCCACATATCAGGCCGGTTGAAACTACAGACACAGCCCTTAGTGCCAAAGAACTGGCCACAAGCAAACAAAAAGGAACAGCTGTTATAGGAGCGGTATCTGCAGCACACCTATATGGGCTAAACATAATGTGCCACAGCATTGAAACAAGCCAGGAAAATTACACCCGCTTTCTTTTGCTTGAAAAACAAGCCACCGGGTTTACATCAACCGGAAAGGTCAAAGCCTGCCTGGCATTTACCATTCCGAACAAACCAGGCAGCCTGGCATCAGTTCTGGGTTCACTGGCCCGACAAAATGCCGACCTGAGTATGATACAGTCTTTACCACTTGTGGGGCAAAGCTGGGAGTACATCTTTCACGCTGATATGATTTTTCCGACTCTAGCCATGGCAAAAAGCACAATCGGAGCACTTGCAGACGAATTTGACCGCACCTGGCTTATGGGTGTTTTTCCTGTCACTGAAGGTTTGGGCACTGCCCAGCAACCCAAAGAGCCACATTTTAAGCACACATTAACACCTGGTTTCACCAATCAATTACAAACCACTAACGAACAAAGCATATGTTAACAGTTGCAGTTGCCGGACCAGGGCTCATCGGAGGATCCATGGCCCTTGACATGAGAACAAGAGGATTTGCAAAACATATCATTGGTGTTGAAGAAAATCGCGCACACCAGCGGCTATGCCTTAAGCGTGGTTTAGTTGATGAGTTCGCAAGCCTTGAAACAGCAGTCGGGTTAGCTGATCTTGTTATCCTGGCCACCCCGGTTGACGTTATCAGGCAAATACTCCCTGCTGTATTAGATCTGACGCTGGGAAACCCGACAGTGGTTACTGATACCGGATCAACCAAGGCTTGTATCCTTGATACAATTAAAGACCACCCAAACAGGCCCCGGTTTGTGGCAGGACACCCCATGGCGGGTACGGAGTACTCTGGCCCTGACGCTGCCATCAGCGGGTTGTTCGACCAAAAATGCGCCATTATTTGCAATGCAGGCGACAGCAATCCTGAAGCATTGGCAATGGTTGAAGAAATGTACCGTGTCCTCCGGATGCAGGTTATCAGAATGGAGGCCTCACAACATGATGTGAGCGCAGCCTATGTTTCACACATTTCGCATATCGTATCATTCGCCCTTTCACTCTGTGTACAAGAAAAAGAACAAAATGAAAAAAGGATTATGAGCCTGGCGGGTGGCGGCTTTGCCAGCACTGTCAGGCTGGCTGCCAGTGCATCTTCAACCTGGGCACCTATTTTCCTTGAAAACGCACCCCCTGTGCTTGAAGCCCTTGATGCATTTATGGGCTATTTGCAGCAATTCCGAAACCAGATAGCCCTGAATGACAGGGAAAAAATAAGCCAATTAATACAACAGGCAAACAATATGCAAAAAATCATTAATTAACCTTAAGACAGCTAATCATGAAGAAGCTCCAAAACAAACCACCCCCCGGGGCAAAGGCCAGGCCTTTGATGCCGCTTGTAATTGCCGGCCCCTGCAGTGCTGAGTCGCCAAGGCAGCTGCTTGAAACAGCAACAGCCCTGGCTGCCACAGGAAAGGTGGATTATTTCAGGGCAGGGGTCTGGAAACCACGTACCGCACCAGGTTCATTCGAAGGCATGGGGTCAAAAGCCCTGGGTTGGCTCAAAGAGGTCAAACAAACCACAGGACTGGCCATCTGTACTGAAGTCGGAAGTGTTAAGCACGTAGAAGAAGCCCTGTTGTATGATTTGGATATGATCTGGATTGGAGCAAGAACAGTGAGTAATCCATTTCTGGTTCAGGATCTTGCAGATACACTCAAAGGAACAAATATCAGCGTCATGGTCAAAAACCCCATGGCTCCCGATCTTGATTTGTGGGCGGGCAGTATCGAACGCTTCCGCCATGCGGGAGTCAGGCAGGTAAGTGCCATTCACAGAGGTTTTTTTTACTGGACAAAATCCTTGTTCAGAAACCACCCATGGTGGCATATCCCCACCGGATTGAAAGAGAGGATGCCCGATGTCCCGGTTATCTGCGACCCAAGTCATATTGCCGGTGACAGAAAGTTGGTTCCGCTATTGGCCCAAAGGGGTTTAGAGTTGGGTTTAGACGGGCTTATGATTGAAGTACATCCTGAACCAGACAAAGCCCTTAGTGACGCAGCCCAGCAATTGACACCCGCGGCATTTGCAAATCTGATGGAACAATTGGGTGAACGGATAAAAAATGACAGCCACCATGACAACATGCTTGAAGAACTCAGGGCCGAAGTGGATGTCGTTGACCAGGTTTTGATCTGGGCCCTTTCAAACCGCATGAAGCTTGCAGGAGAAATTGCCGGTGTAAAGTCATCACAAAAAATGCCCATACTACAACCCGGACGTTGGCAGCAAGTTATGGCCAATGCGCTGAGTAAAGCCACCGACGCTGGTTTGCGACCGGGATTCGTCAAGCAGTTATTTGATCATATTCATCATGAATCATTGTCTCAGCAGCAAGCCCCCGGCGTCCCCAAACGAAAAAAGTCAGGAATTCATTCTATCTTTGGGTAGTAAACCCTTCATTGTCATGGAAACCATATTTGTTAAAGGCCTTTTTCGCAACAGCCGCATCCTGGTGGGCGAACACCTGAACCAGTTGTCGGGATATTTGCCAGAAGCCAACGTATTTATCATTACCGATGCCAATGTCCACCGTATATATAGTGCAGATTTTCCGGATTACCCGGTTTATGTGATGCATCCAGGTGAGCAAAGCAAAACCACTGATTCAGCAGTGGCAATCTGTCAATGGCTCATGGAACAGGGAGCAGGACGGGATGCATTTTTACTGGGAATCGGGGGAGGAATGGTTTGTGATATGACAGGATTTGTTGCCTCGGTTTATATGCGGGGCATACCCTTTGCCTATGTTGCCACTTCTCTGCTGGCGCAGGTAGATGCAAGCATTGGTGGCAAAACGGGTGTCAACCTTGATGGATACAAAAACCTCATTGGTACCTTTAACCAGCCACTATTCGTACTTTGCGACACGACCATGCTCACCAGCCTACCCGAAACCGAACTCAGAAACGGGCTGGCAGAGGCAGTGAAACACACACTGATAGCCGACAAACGCATGTTTTTTAAGCTTATTGAAAAAGCTGAGGCAATTCTTGATTTGAACGAAAACCTGCTTGAAAAACTTGTAAGTCACTCTATAAAGGTTAAGGCAGATATCGTCTGTAAAGATGAGGTAGAACAGGGAGAGAGGCGAAAGCTGAATCTGGGGCACACCTGGGGGCATGCAGTTGAAAAGATTGACCGCGTTCCCCATGGTCAGGCTGTCAGCATCGGTCTGGTCTTTGCAGCTGCATTATCAGAACAGAAAGGTTTGCTAAGCATGGCTGAAAAGGAACAAATCGAAAAACTGCTTGTCATGTTGGGTCTTCCGGTCAGCACGTCAACCGATCCGGCCCTTATTATGGACGCCCTTACCAGAGACAAGAAAAAAGAAGCCGATTTTATCCATTTTGTGCTTATTGATGGAATTGGAAAGGTGAGGGTTGAACCCATTCCTTTAAGTGAAATTAAAACATTTGCTTTGGGCAGGTAAACTTCACGGTTAACATTATACTACTTAATTTAAACACATTAATGTATACTTTTTATACAGTATTCGGCAGTCCGGTATTGCACAGTAAAAGCCCCCAGCTATTTGCTCCCTTGCTGGATGATCTATCGGTGACATACACCAGGATCCGCCCCCGGTCAGCCCGCGACCTTATCCAGCTGGTTAAAACTTTGAAGATAAAAGGAGGCAGCGTTACCTCTCCGTTTAAAGAATCCATTGTTTCAATGGTAGACAAGGTAAGTCAGGATGCCCTGGCCATCGGAGCAATTAACTGTATAAGAAACAATAATGGCCTGATAGAAGGTCACAATACCGACCACCAGGGTGTTACCGGAGCGCTTAAAGAAGCCGGACTGTCTCTCAGGGGGGCACGCATTCTGGTTTTGGGTGCAGGTGGGGCGGCCAGGGCAGCTGTTTTCGGTCTGGTAAATGCCGGGGCACAAGTAAGCATCAGCAACCGCACCTCATCCAGGGCACAATCACTGGCCTATACTTTTGGGGGTAGTTTTGTTCCATGGGAAAACCCCGGCAGGTTGCCCCGGTATGATGCCATTGTTTCTGCACTGCTACCTGAGGCCATCCCCCCATTTATGGAATCTCTAAATTACGGGCTACTACTGGATGCAATATACAAACCCTCGGCAGTTACAGCCTTTACCGAACAACAGGGAATAAAAATTATACGGGGCGAGCGATGGCTTGTTCATCAGGGCGTTGAAGCAGCTGCTTTTTACATGGGTGTTAAAACCGATGCTTCTGTGCTTTCAAGACAACTGAATGTACAACCTGACAATAAAGAACCCGACATCTTTGTACTAACAGCGAAAAACATCAATGAATTTAGCCGCAAACCACATGATCTGGTCATTTCGGCTGCAGGACTAACAAACGATACCATCAACGCCCTGATCAATGAAGAAAAACATCTTGCCTTCGGCAGTTAAAGGTTCAATACAGGCACCTCCCTCAAAGAGCGCTGCCCAGCGAGCCATCGCTGCCGCTTCGATGGCTCCCGGTTTGTCTGAGCTTTCAGGAGCCGGGCATAGTGATGATGTTTTGGCCGCAATTGGAGTTTGCCGGAATCTGGGAGCCACGGTCATTGAAGACGGTGAGCGTCTGTTCGTCGGGGGGGGGATTAGTTTGCCAGGTAAAACATTGCATTGTGGAGAATCAGGATTAGGGATAAGAATGTTTGCAGGCATTGCGGCCTCTTTGGCAGGACAAGTAGTACTGACTGGTCAGGGTAGTCTGACGCACAGGCCCATGCACCCCGTCGGAGAATCTCTGAGGGCACTGGGGGTATCCTGCCATACCACCGACGGCAAACTACCCCTTTATATTAGGGGGCCCATGCCCGGAGGCAGGTCAACCCTTGATGGATCACTGAGCTCACAGATACTTACCGGGATTTTGATGGGCTCACCCGGGGCCATGTCAGATACCTTTCTTGAGGTCAAAAACCTCAAGAGCAGACCCTATATCGACCTCACCATTGAAATCATGGAGGCATTTGGGATCAGGCTGACAAACCACAATTATAAAACATTCCATATTCCCCATGGTCAGACATATCAAAACACAAACTACAAAATAGAGGGCGACTGGAGTGGCGCTGCATTTATACTGGTGGCAGGCGCTATAGCAGGGCAAGTCACCATGTTCGGACTCAGGCCAGACTCAAAGCAGGCTGACAAAGCCATCATTGAAGCATTGGCCAAAGCAGGAGCCGGGGTGCGCATAGGAGATGAAAAAATTGAGACGTGGAAGCAAGACCTGCAGGCATTCTCATTTGATGCCACACACTGCCCTGATCTGTTTCCACCCCTGGTTTGCCTGGCATCTCAATGCAGGGGCAAAACTAAGATCAGTGGCCGTAAAAGGCTCATGGCAAAAGAAAGTGACCGCTCAGCAACCCTCATGGATATTTTCCATAAAATGGGTATTCAAATAGAGACAGACGGCGATGACATGATCATCACAGGAGGTGAGGTCAGATCAGCGCAACTTCATTCACACAACGACCACCGGATTGCCATGGCAGCGGCCATATCGGCGCTTTGTGCCGATGGCCCCGTGAACATAAGCGGGGCAGAGGCCGTTAATAAATCATATCCCGGTTTCTTTGATCACCTGCAAATCATTACTACAACATGAACACATTTGGCCGATTATTCAGAATACATATATTTGGTGAATCGCACGGACAGTCGGTGGGTATAGTCATAGACGGGTGCCCGCCCGGGGTTCCCCTCTCAGAAGATGATTTTCTTGCCGACCTTGACCGAAGAAAAGCAGGTGCAACCGGAACCACACCAAGAAAAGAAGATGATATACCCCGGCTGATATCAGGTTGCTTTGAGGGTTACACCACAGGAGCTCCCCTGACCATTCATTTCAGCAACACCAACATCAGGTCAAAAGACTACAACCACCTGGCTGACACACCCCGTCCCGGACATGCCGATTTGGTGGCAAAAAGAAGATTCAGAGGGTATAATGACCCCCGGGGAGGTGGACATTTTTCTGGACGGCTTACCCTTGCATTGGTTGCTGCTGGTGTGGTTGCAAAAAAAATACTGACAGACGTTCAGATCAATGCCAGCCTGGTTATGGCCGGGGGAAAAGAAGATATTGCTGCGGCTGTTCATGAAGCAATTGCAAGTGGTGACAGTATTGGGGGGCTGGTAGAATGCAGGGCAAAAAACATCCCCATGGGTTGGGGAGAGCCTTTTTTTGACTCCGTTGAATCTGCAATATCCCACCTGGCTTTTGCCGTACCTGCAATCAAGGGCATTGCATTTGGTTCAGGATTTAAGGCAGCCACCATGAAAGGCAGTGAGCACAACGACGCCATCGTTGACAACCAGGGGACAACAGCTTCTAACCATGCCGGCGGAATAACCGGGGGGCTAACCAACGGAAACGAACTCTTATACCAGGTGGCCGTAAAGCCAACTTCGAGTATATCGAAAGCCCAAAAGACAATCAACCTTAAATCAAACACCATCGAAACCCTTGAGGTAAAAGGCCGTCACGATGCCTGTATTGCCCTGAGAGTACCAGTTGTCATTGAATCTATAACGGCTATTGCCCTGGCCGACTTCAAATTACTTGCAGCTTCACGGGGATATGTTCCGACAAAAACAGGCTAGAGCAAACAAAATGAAGTATTTTTTGTTTTTAAATAAAAACATGTACTTTTACAACCGAAAAAAACAAGAAATGAATTTCACTATCCATAACTTCCACCATCATACACACCCCCCAACCGGGTGCTGATTAGTCGTTATGGATCATATAGCAACATAACCAGTAAGCCCCGGTGAATTATCCCGGGGCTTTTTTTTATCATACCATGACCTTCTTAAACCACCATACCATGCATGTACATCATCTGCGCTCCAGGCGGCGGACAAGCTCAGGTATGGATTAAAATGAAACACAAACCATACAATTGCAGAAAGATCCGCCTCCATTGGCGGATCTTTTTTTTTAAACCTACCCTAAAAAAATGAAAGAAAACACACTGACACTGGCCATTCAAAAAAGTGGTCGTCTGAGCGAAGGCTCCCTGAGCCTTTTAAAAAAATGCGGTATCCGAATCCAGAACGGAACCAACCACCTGAAAGCCAAAGCCAGGGGATTTCCACTTGAGCTGATATTTCTGCGTGATGATGACATACCCCAGTATGTTGAAGACGGGGTGGCGGCCGCGGGCATCCTGGGACTAAATGAGGTGCTTGAAAAGAATAAGAATGTGGAGGTTATTCGCCCGCTTGGATTTTCACGGTGCAGGCTATCTATTGCCATTGCCGAAAAATTATCCTACCAGGGCAGAGAAAGCTTGAACGGAAAGAGAATTGCCACCTCCTACCCGTTTTTACTGGAGGAGTTTCTGCGCAAAAACCAGATCGATGCCGAAATTCATTCAATCAGCGGCTCTGTTGAGGTCACACCCGGACTGGGTCTCGCAGATGCCATTTTCGAGATCGTAAGCTCTGGCAGCACATTGTTAAGTAATGGATTGAAAGAAGTGGAGCGTGTAATGGAAAGTGAGGCCGTGATTATTGCCAGACCCGACCTTGAGCCCCAACAAAAAAAACTGCTTGACCAGTTGTTATTCAGGATTACCTCAGTACAGCGTGCTGAGAACAACAAATACATCCTGTTGAATGCACCTGGCGACAAAATTGATGCCATTACCAGGCTGCTGCCCGGAGTCAAAAGCCCTACCATCATGCCATTGGCCATTGAAGGGTGGTTTTCACTCCACTCGGTTGTAAAAGAAGATGACTTTTGGGAAGTTATAGACAATTTAAAGGATGCGGGTGCAGAGGGTATCCTTGTGGTTCCCATTGAAAAGATGATAACCTGATTACAGAAACACAACGATCATATTCATTAAAAACATGCATATCATGAAGCTTATTGAACACATTGGTCCGGATGACTACCCCGTCGTACTTCGCCGACCCGCCCCACCACAAAACGACATTGAAGAAATAGTCAGGAATATAATCCTTAGGGTAGAAGAAGGCGGAGACAAGGCTCTTCGCGCCATTAGCCGTGAAATTGAGGGACAGGTACCTGAACGCTTTGAGGTGACAATTGATGAATTAAAACAGGCAGCCACCGATGTCGACGACCATCTCAAATCAGCCATCAGGCTTGCAGCTGAAAATATCAGATCGTTTCATACTGCCCAGATCCCCCGGCAGGTAAGCCTTGAAACAATGCCAGGCGTACGATGCAGTATCCGTTACAAGGCCATCGAAAAAGTAGGTTTGTACATACCCGGCGGTACTGCCCCGCTTTTATCCACAGTTCTGATGACCGCCATTCCTGCCATCCTGGCGGGTTGCCGTGAAATTATCGCCTGTACACCTCCGGGTGCACCACCGGAGCTCCTTTACACTCTTAGCCTTTTCCCGGTAAGGGTTTTTTCGGTTGGAGGGGCACAAGCCATTGCAGCCATGGCACTTGGTACTGAGAGCATTCCAGGGGTTGACAAGGTTTTCGGGCCAGGAAACCAATGGGTAACTACTGCCAAGATGCTTATGGCAGCCCGCGGAGTAGCCATTGATATGCCGGCCGGACCATCTGAAGTTATGGTTATTGCTGACAGCACTGCAAAGCCTGCTTATGCGGCCGCTGATCTTCTTTCACAGGCAGAGCACGGGCCAGACAGTCAGGTTATTCTCCTTTCAGACTCCATGGCGTTCATCAGACAAACCATTGACGAATTGGAGACACAGCTTGAACACCTGCCCAGAAAAGAAACCGCACGAAAAGCTCTTGAACATGGGCTGGCCATCCTTGTGGGTAATCTGGATCAGGCCATGGAAATAAGTAATTATTACGGGCCCGAACATCTCATTCTTTCGGTAGATAATGCAGCCATTGTTGCAGAAAAAGTGACAAATGCCGGGTCGGTTTTTTTGGGTAATTACAGCCCGGAGTCGGCAGGAGACTACGCCAGCGGTACAAATCACACCCTGCCAACGGGGGGAGCTACCAGGGCATGGAGTGGAGTAACAACATCTGCATTTATGAAAAGCATCACCTTTCAGGAAATTACCAGAGACGGCTTGTTGCTCCTGGCCCCTTCGGTTCTTCACATGGCCAGGGCAGAACAGCTGGAGGCCCATGCCAATGCCGTTCTGCAAAGAATTCAACAACCATTGTCATAATAAAACAAAATAAGGGAACTACCATGGAATTCAATCTTCGATCAATCATTCCCGATCATATCGCAACCCTCAGACCCTATACATCGGCAAGAGATGACTACAAAAAAAACGGTGATGATCTGGTTTTTCTTGATGCCAACGAACAGCCCCGGGCCTTGCCGGATATGCCCGCAAATATCAACCGTTATCCGGGCAGCCAGAACTTCTCACTGAGAGAAAAATTAGCCGCAATAAAGAGACTTGAACCCGGGCAGGTGTTCCTGGGCAATGGTTCAGACGAGATTATTGATATGTTAATGAGGTCATTTACGGCAGCCGGTGAACATTCGGTTGTGGTCTTTCCGCCCACATTTGGCATGTACGCCGTCAGGGCTGCAGTTAACCAGCTTGAGGTAATCAACGTCTCACTTGACACCAACTTTATGATTAATGCCTCTGCCACCCTTAAGCAAACAAGACCCGACACCCGGCTCCTATTTATTTGCCATCCCAACAACCCTTCGGGAAACACACAGCCCGTCGGTGAAATCATCAAACTGCTTGAACAATTTAGCGGCCTGGTGGTGGTTGATGAAGCTTACATTGACTTCTCACCACACAATAGCATGCTTCCCTACCTGAAAACCTATCCCAACCTGGTGGTTATGCAAACATTTTCAAAGGCCTATGGGCTGGCTGGTGCAAGGGTGGGGGTTTCGTATGCATCAGCCGACATACAGGCTGTTCTTAACAAGGTTCGCTTTCCCTACAACCTGGGGACCCCCTCAATTGAACTCGCTGAAAAAGCACTGGACAGCCACGGTTCCTATCTGCTGCAATTAAAAAAGACTGTTTATCTGCGCGAAGAACTGGCTATGGCAATCAAAAGCCTGCCGCTGGTTGAAAAGGTTTACCCTTCTGATGCAAACTTTCTTTTAGTCAAGACCAGTGACGCCCCCGCTGTTTTCAAGTATTTGGTTAATAATGGGATTATTGTCAGAAACCGAACCAGTGAACCCGGTTGTGACGGGTGCCTGAGAATAAGCGTGGGGACAGCAGAAGAAAATCAGCGACTGATTACCGTATGGCAATCATTTACCCCATTTTCAAAGACAGCAGGGACACAGACTGCAAACGACTCCGTTACCCGGACACAGCAAAAGCCTCACCGTACATCTGCAATCAGGCGAAAAACATCCGAAACAGATATCACACTTCAGCTGAATCTCGATGGAAACGGATATGCAAATATCAGCACCGGATTGGGCTTTTTTGACCACATGCTTCACCAAATTGCCCGTCACGGCATGGTTGATCTGGAGATCATAGCCAAGGGCGATTTGGAGACAGACCCGCACCACACCATCGAAGATACAGGCATTTGTCTGGGAATGGCCCTGCTTGAGGCTATGGGAGATAAAAAAGGAATGGAAAGGTATGGATTCTCCCTCCCCATGGATGACAGCGACGCCACAGTACTTCTTGATATGGGCGGCAGAAACTATGTTAAATGGGAGGCATCATTCAATGCTCCGCATATTGGAGACATACCCACAACCCTTTTCAGCCACTTTTTCCGTTCTCTGGCTGAATCTGCCAGGTGTAATATCCATATCAGTGCCAGAGGCGAAGATGACCACCACAAGATAGAGGCCATCTTTAAGGCCTTTGCAAAAACGTTACTTATGGCCGTTGCCCGAAATAGTTCCGGTGCCACCCCCAGCAGTAAAGGAATACTTTAATTTAAACAAAAAACTTGTCAAGTAATGAGTCAGTGCATAAAAATCATACATTATAAAGCGGGAAACATCGCTTCTGTTACCCATGCGCTCAGCCGCCTTGGCGTGCAAGCCGGTCTTGCCACCAGCCCTGATCACCTCAAAGGAACCGACAAACTTATCTTTCCGGGTGTGGGCCACGCCAAACCAGCCATGGAGGTACTCAGGCAAACCGGCATGAACGAAGCCATCAGAAATTACAGAAACCCTGTTCTGGGCATCTGTCTGGGCATGCAGCTCATGGCTGAAGCCTCTGAAGAAGGCCCCATGGAAGGGCTGGGTATTTTTCCTGGATCCATCAAACGTTTCAGTGATGAGGTAAAGGTGCCCCATATGGGATGGAACAGTCTTCATGAGCTGAGCAGCCCCCTTTTCAAAGGTGTAAATGAGGGAAGCCATGTATACTTTGTTCATAGTTATTACCTGCCCGTGAGTCAATTTGCCGTTGCAAGCTGTGAATATGCGACACGATTTACGGCCTCTATAGCCAAAGACAATTTTTTTGGAGTACAGTTTCATCCTGAAAAAAGCGGAACAACCGGTGCCCTTATCCTCAAAAACTTTTTAGCATTATGATAGCCATTCCAGCCATTGATATAATGAACGGCTCTTGTGTAAGACTATTCAAAGGCCGCTTTGACCAGCAGACAAAATACAGCAACGATCCGGCTGATATGGCCAGATCAATGGAACAGGCAGGTATAGGTCACCTGCACCTGGTTGATCTTGACGGGGCGCGCACAGGTGCACCCGTTAACCTGAAAACATTGCAGGATATAACCCGTGCCACTAGCCTGAAGGTTGATTTTGGCGGGGGAATCCGAAACATGCATGACATTGATAAGGCATTGTTATCGGGGGCAGATAAAGTTAACCTGGGGACATTCCTGTTTAAGACAAAAGATGTGGACAAAGAGGCACTTGAAAATTTTGGACCTGAAAAACTCATTGCCGCAGTTGATATTTACCAGGGCCAGGTGGCCGTAAAAGGATGGCAGGAGCAAACAGGAATAAGCATTGCAGATGCCCTGGGCAATCTGCTTGCCAGGGGGTGGATTTATTTTTCAGTAACCGACATTGACCGTGATGGAACCATGGATGGTCCGGATCCGGATTTCTACAAGCCAATTATAAAAGCATTTCCTATGGCAAAGATCATCGGCGGAGGTGGCGTGGCAACCATTGACCACCTCAACAGGCTCAGATCGTGGGGGTTGTACGCAGCAGTTACAGGAAAAGCCGTACTTGAGGGCAATATCAGCCTGAACGATTTATCCGAATTCAATAAAAACACACATGAACCGGGACAATAACCATACCCCGTTAAAACGATGCAGCATGTTGACAAAAAGAATCATTCCCTGCCTGGATATTAAACACGGACGCACTGTAAAAGGAGTCAGTTTTACCAGCCTGCAGGATGCCGGTGATCCGGTAGAATTGGCAGCAAGGTATTCAGAAAACGGAGCCGACGAGTTAACCCTGCTCGATATTACGGCCACACTTGAAGGACGAAGCACTTTTCTGAAAGTGGTAGAAGAAGTGGCTGCCGCTGTTTCAATACCATTTACTGTTGGCGGTGGAATATCAACCGAAAGACAGGTCGAGTTACTATTGTCGAGGGGAGCAGATAAAGTGTCGGTAAACACAGCAGCTATCATTGATCCATCACTGATCGACCGTCTGGCGTCAGCTTTTGGCAACCAATGCATTGTAGTGGCCATAGATGCCAGGTTTACAGGTAGCAAATGGGAGGTTATGAGCCATGCCGGAACAAAAGGCACAGGCAAAATAGCCATTCAGTGGGCCAAAGAAGTTTACCATCGTGGCGCCGGAGAGATATTGCTCACCTCATTTACGGCCGATGGAAGCAGGCAGGGTTTTTCCCTTGACATAACAAAAGATGTTTCCTGCTCTGTCAACATACCGGTAATCGCCTCGGGAGGAGCAGGTAAACCCGGGCATTTCCTGGATGTTTTTACAAAAGGCCAGGCCGATGCTGCGCTTGCTGCTGGCATATTCCACTACGGAGTAGTGAGTATCGCCAGGGTTAAAGCATACCTGGCCAAAAACGGCATCTCCGTCAGATAAAGACAAATTAAACTCCACGACAAACTTTGAAAAATTGTAACCTTATGAACACAACAGTTAGTCTTACACAAATTGATTTCTCAAAAAACAATGGACTTGTTCCGGCCATTGTTCAGGATATTAACACCAAAGAGGTAGTTATGCAAGGATGGATGAATCATGAAGCATTGCAAAAATCCATCGATACCAGACTGGTCACTTTTTTCAGTCGCAGCAAACAACGTTTATGGACAAAGGGTGAAAGTTCAGGCAATTATCTCAGGCTTGAAAGCCTGTCAACAGATTGTGACCACGACGCACTGCTCATCGGGGTAATACCTGAAGGTCCGGCCTGTCACACAGGGAGTCGGAGCTGTTTTGTCGGTGAAGAGACAACCATAGTCAGTGGCAATGCTTCATATACTGACCTGGGTTTTCTTGCCAGATTGGAAGGGGTTTTGAAACAAAGGCGGGGGTCAAATCCAGACAGCAGTTATACAGCCCGCCTATTTAGTGAAGGGCCCAAACGCATAGCAAAAAAAGTGGGTGAGGAGGCTGCTGAGGTATTGCTTGAAGCTGAAAACGGTTCAACATCAAGGCTTATTGAAGAATCAGCAGATTTATTGTATCACCTCGAGGTTTTACTGCTATCAAGGGGTTTGGGGCTGGAAGATTTAGTCAGTGAACTAAAGCGCAGGCACGAGTCTTAGCAGACTTCATCTCTGATTTGGAAAAGGGCATCATCCACACAATCAACCGGCAGCTTACAATGTCCCTGGGCACAAACGTAAATCAATGCCCTTTTCCCGGTAAAGCGATTATTAAAAACCGGCAATATACCTGGTGCATCTGCATCTGGTGCTTCAGGTGATTCGCAAGCGGCCATGATTGCCTGGGGCAGGTAATGTCTGTTAAGCGCTTTTAAATGCTCCTCCGAACCACCTCCTGTTGCAACAACTGTATAAAATTGATACACGTGATGCAGTAAAAGAATACCCCAGTTGGTGAAGCTGCTGCTATATTTATCCAGCCTCTCTTTCATATCACCCAACATGGATGAGCTCCTGTTGCCAAACAAAGGATCTTCAAAATAATTGGCCAGGTAAAAAAGCACCCTGGCCATCACACTGTTCGATGAAGGCATCACATTGTCATAAAACCCAAAATGAGGGCTAGCCAACTGCTCATCTTCTTTTGAAGAAAAAGCAAAAAGATTTGTGCCCGGTTGCTGAAAATGCGTCAGGACATATGCTGCGAGTTTTTTTGCAGTTACTATATAGGTTTGGTTTGCAGTTACTTCGTACAACCTGATGAGGGCCATCGACAAAAAGGCATAATCTTCAAGAAACCCGGAGACTCTGACCTTACCCTTTCTTATGGTGCGAAAAACACGCCCTTCGTGGGTTATGGCATGTTTCAAAATCAGTTCAGCCGCCCGGGTTGCCAGTTTTAAAAACCGCTCTTCATTAAATGCAGACCATGCATCGGCCAATGCCTGAATCATCAATGCATTCCATGACACAATGATTTTATCATCCAAACCGGGCTTGATTCTCTTTGACCTTGCATTGAGTAATTTCTTTCTGGCTCTATCGAGCAGCTTTTGCCATGCAGCCACATCCAAACCCTGTTTTTTGGCAAAGCTTTCAGAAGTTTCCTTGCGAAGCAGTATGTTGCGGCCATCCTCCCAGTAAGCTTCACCACCAAGTTGATAAAAAGCCCCCACAAGTGGTGCGTCATCGCCCAACACATCGCTTAGCTGTTGGTCCGTCCAGACATAATAACGACCCTCCTCACCTTCACTGTCAGCATCAAGTGCAGCATAAAACATACCATCGGCCGACAAAAGCTCTCTTTCAACAAAGGCAATGGTTTCATAAACAACATCCCTGAACATGGGTTCGTTGGTAGTTTTCCATGCCTGGGTATATACAGATATAAGCTGGGCATTGTCATACAACATTTTCTCAAAATGCGGGATTTTCCATTTGGCATCTGTTGCATAACGTGCAAAGCCACCTCCAATCTGGTCGTAGATACCTCCCATAGCCATTTTTTCAAGGCTGAGCCTGGCCAATTCAAAACTTTCTTTATTACCGGTAAGGTGATGGTAGTGCAGTAAAAAAGCCAGGTTGTTGGGGAGGGGAAATTTCGGCGCACCTTTGGTGCCACCATCCACCTCGTCCATATATGACAACAGATTTTCCGCAACCACATGGGCATCCTTACGGCTAAAGGATTTTTTTTCACCTGATCCGCCCACAAATGAGGCCGAAGCAACGCCCCTGGTCAGGTTTTCTGCCTGCTTCATAACATCACCATGGTTGTCAGCATATAGTGCTGCAACTCTCTCCAATATTGACAGCCACTGATCTTTCCTGAAATATGTCCCGCCCCAGAAAGGCCTCCCGTCGGGCAGGGCAAAACAATTCAGCGGCCAGCCCCCTTGTCCTGAAACCAGTTGAACTGCATTCATGTAAAGGTGATCTAAATCAGGACGCTCTTCTCTGTCAACCTTCACACATACAAAGTGGCTGTTCATGACATAAGCCACCTCAGTGTCCTCAAAGCTCTCCTTTTCCATAACATGGCACCAGTGACAAGCTGAATAGCCAATACTCAAAAGCAGTGGCTTGTTTTCATTTTTGGCTTTGGCCAGGGCTTCTTCTCCCCATGGATACCAATCGACTGGATTGTAAAGGTGTTGCAGAAGGTAAGGGCTTGTTTGCCCGTCAAGGTGGTTTTTCTTTTTCATAACTCAACTTTTCAAGCCTTCAGGCATGGTGTCAGGCTGAAGTAAGCCCGGTATATTTTAAAGAGATGTCCCATAGCCTGTCAGCGGCTTCATTGTCGCTGGCCTGCCTGGATATGCGTGCAGGCTTTTTTTTGGCAAAATAGGTGCCTGTGATATGGGCAACCTCACCAGAAATTGAAAGGTAGATGCCTGTTTGCGCGCCCTTTTCAGAAGATATCATGATCAATTCAAGGGGTTTTCTGAGCCAGGCCGGAAGTTTATCAAACAGGCTGGTGCTCACCACACCAGGGTGCAGACAATTGGCTGTTACCCCGCTGCCTTGAAGCTCACGGGCAAGCCGCCTGGTGAATAATATGTTGGCCAGCTTACTCTGGGCATATGATTGCATACTGCCCCAGCTTTTTTTTCCTTCAAGGTCATCAAAGCGCATCCGGGTTTGCTTGTGGGCCATACTTGAAACAGTAACTACCCGTGCAGGGGCTGCCGCCCTGAGTTCATCCAGCAGTAAATTGGTCATAAGAAAGGGGGCCAGGTGATTTACTGCAAAGTTATACTCAATGCCATCAACTGATTCCTTTCTGACGTTTTCCCATGTCCCTGCATTATTCAACAACAGGTGCAGTTTTTTGTGGTTATTCTTGAATTCACTGACAAATTGCCTGATTGAATCCATTGAATCGAGCCTGCATTCGAACAGATCAACCCTGGCCGAAGCTGTTTTTTGCATGATCTCTTCTTTTAACCCCTTGCCCTTTCCCATATTCCTTACCGGCAAAACCAGCTTCATCCCTTGTTCAGCAAGAGCCAGGGCCATTATCCTCCCAATACCTGAAGTGGCACCAGTTATAATTGCCACTTTATGTCCATTATCCATACGCCTCCTTAAGTTTTATTCGATTACGCAATAGAGAACATTTTCGCTCACCTTATTGTTTAATACGTTCAAATACTTCCGCACCTTTGTAAATGGACAAAAAAATGGCATTTTTGATTTTTTTCACCCTGGTAATATTGGTTTATGCTGCCACAAACTACTATATCTTTATCCGTGGACTGCAAGCCTTTCAAACAGGCAGCGGGTTCAAACATATATATATTGTGACTTTCTGGATACTTGCCTCTACCTATGTTGCAGGAAGGATACTTGAAAACATTTGGTTAAGCCACCTAAGCCATATTCTGGTCTGGACTGGTTCTTTTTGGCTGGGAGCCATGCTGTACTTTTTCCTGGTCGTTGTATTCATTGACCTGATCAGACTCATCAACCACTTTTTTCCATTTTTTCCCTCTTTCATTACTGCCAATATGGAAAAGACCCGATGGCTGGTTTTTTTACTCATCGTGGGCTCAACCACCCTTACTCTGGTTGCCGGTGCCATTAATGCGAGAAATCCGGTTGTCAGAAAGGTTGATATCCACATTCAAAAAGAACCACCCGGGGGTCCGGCAAAGCTGCGGGCTGTTCTCATGTCAGACATCCATCTGGGCACCATCATTGCCAACGGTCACCTGCGACACATCATCGAAAAAGTCAACAAACTTGAACCTGAAGTGATTTTTATTGCAGGAGACATCCTTGACGAAGACCTTGCCCCGGTAATCAGACAAAATACGGGCAAAATCCTCAAACAACTGTCAGCACCCCTGGGTGTATTCGGAATCATGGGAAATCACGAGCATATCGGCGGTGCAGAAGCTGCCCTCAACTATCTGGAGCAACATGGCATACAAATGATCCGCGACAGCATCATCAAGGTGGGAGACTTATTTTACCTGGCCGGACGTGAAGACAGAGACAAAGCACGTTTCAGCGGCCACCCAAGACAATCACTCGCCAAAATCCTGCAGGGAGCAGATTCTTCCTACCCCCTTATTTTAATGGATCACCAGCCATTTTACCTTGAAAAAGCTGCAGAGCTGGGCGTAGACCTTCAACTTAGCGGTCATACCCACCACGGGCAGATGTGGCCCCTGAATTATATTACAAGAGCCATGTATACCATCAGCTATGGTTACGGAAAGATCAATGGCATGCACGCCTATGTTTCCAATGGGGTAGGTACATGGGGTCCTCCTGTCAGGGTAGGTAACAGACCTGAGATCGTTCTTTTGAACCTTTCATTCGAAGAAATCAAACAGTAAAACCGGAACCGGAGTCAGAATCTGACAGTTTCTTCTCCATCATCGCCAGTTTCAGGCTTTGATCTCCTGAAAATACCAGATGTAAACCGGGTGATGCGCGATGCAACCGCAAAGGCTGTTCCGAACCCTGCAGATGCCTTGCGAATATATCTGACCAGAGAGAACAAATTACCCATTGCCCTTATACTATCCATCATGGCGTTTTCAGCCACCAACGACTCGTAGCGCAAGCGGGCTTTCTCAAGTTTTATATCATGAAGTGTCCTGATTCTTCTAAAGCTTTCCATATCCATTGCGTCAGCCTCCCTTATGTTTCGTGTCAGCATCATCATCGGTAAAGAAAACGCCCAGCAGGGTTTTTATGGCCCAACGACTGAAAACCTTTCGTCTGGCAGAAAAAAATACAAGAGCCAAAACCAGGAAAAATCCGCCAACTATGAGCAAGCCATAAACATGAGAACCCAGAAGCTCTCCGAGGTATATGGACAATGCGGCAGATAAAAACAGCAACCCCAGCAAGGCAGCCATCATAACCACAACCTGGCCCATAAACAAGCTTAGCAACCTGACAGCTCTCTCAAAAGCCAGCATGCCATAATATGACATCTTGGTTTCAAGATATTTCTGCAGGTTATCCCTCAGGCCAGAAATATGTTCCAGCAATTCTTTGCCATCCATACAAGCCAGGTTATTTGTCGTCTTTTGGAACGGCCTTCTTCACCCTGCTCTTGGCATCTTCGGCCATGTCACCGACCTGGCCTTTTAACTCATCAATTTTGGCATTGACTTGCTTGGCCAGTTCTTCTGAATACTCCTTACTCTTCTTTTTAAGCTTTTTACGGGTTTCGTCACCTGATGTTGGTGCAAACAATAAACCAGCGGCCACCCCTACGGCTGCGCCAAAAATAAATCCAATCAAAGCTTTTCCGCTTGAACTGCTCATATTATATATTTTTTAAGTTAAACAATCGATTAAGGTGCTTATTAAACAAATATAGTGAAAAAATCACTAAAAACCAAGGCCGGGTGGTGGAAGTCTCCCGGGCCTTCGCCAACATTTTACATTATATTACGTATACACATAAAGTCATTGCCCGATATCTTTCTTATTTTTACGCAGAAATACAACCTTTGGTTACCCTGGCACGTAGATTGTGGCAGTAATCGGGAAAATAGAAGTATCATATGGGACAAAAAGAATTTTCTTTCAAATACAGCGAGCTGGCAGATATAAGTCTGCTGCCCGCAGATGAACAAGAACTGGTTAGAATATCCCGCGACATGACCCACCAGTCATATGCTCCCTATTCTACCTTTCATGTTGGCGCAGCCATACTCCTTGACAATGGAGAGATCATCAGGGGCTCAAACCAGGAAAACGGTGCCTATCCAAGCGGCCTTTGCGCAGAAAGGGTTGCCGCCTTTGCCGCTTCAGCTCACCATCCGGGTGTTGGTATGCGCAAAATAGCCGTCAGTGCAAGGTCTCTGAAAGTTTCCATGCCTATGCCCGTAACGCCATGTGGAGCCTGTCGCCAGGTTTTGCTCGAATATGAAACCACCCAAAAACAACCAATGAAAATCATCCTCAGCAAAGAAGATGGCAAAATCCTCATCCTTGAAAGCATCAGTGACCTGCTACCTTTATTTTTCAGTGGGAATGAGTTGAAAAAAGACAAGAATTGAGCCATGGCATGAACATTTCAATTTACAGGTCTGTTCTTCTCATGCGTATGTCCACTATATCACACATCACCAAAACGTACATGGTATGATCAAACATTACAGCTACTTCATTCTGCTTTTTATCTTGCTTGCCCCCCAACAACTCATTGCCGGCGAAAAACCAGCCTATCAGTTATTTACAACAGACGGGCAAAAAGTTACTTACAGCGATCTGCTGGGTTCGGCATCGGGCAGCGAGGTAGTTCTTTTTGGAGAGTTGCACAATAATCCCATAGCGCACTGGCTGCAATTTGAGTTAAGCAGTGATCTGCTGTTGAAACTTGAAAACAAGCTGGTAATGGGGGCCGAAATGTTTGAAGCTGATAATCAGATTATACTGGATGAATACTTTGGAGAGATAATCCTTGAGCGACATTTCAGGGCAGAAGCCAAGCTTTGGAATAATTATAACACAGACTACAGGCCCCTTGTTGAATTGGCCAAAGACAATGAACTACCTTTCATTGCCACCAATATACCACGCAGGTACGCTGCAGTTGTGCACAGAGAGGGGTTCAGCGGCCTTGAAGAGTTAAGCGACATGGCCCTTTCATACATTGCCCCCCTGCCCGTCCCCTATAATCCGGAACTGCCCGGATATAAAGCCATGCTTGAAATGGGGGGAATGCCTGCCCACGGATCAGAGAATTTTCCCAAAGCCCAGGCCATTAAGGATGCAACTATGGCTCATTTCATCATAGAGAACCTACCTGACGAAGGTGTATTTATACACTTTCACGGCACCTACCACTCCAATAATTATGAGGGCATTGTCTGGTATTTGCAACAATATGCAAACACGCCCCTCAACATCCTCACCATTGCTACGGTTGAGCAGGAATCGGTATATCAGCTTGAAGAGAAACACCACAGGCTGGCAGACTTCATACTCGCGATTCCTTCATCCATGACAAAAACATACTGATACTTACCGCACAGACCATTATAATTATCGCCCGGTATCAACTTGCATGGTTCCGGGTTTTTTAAATACTAGTTTTACCCCGACAGACCAGGGGTATGCAAGAAGACATCATTTACCAGCTATCACTTTCAATGGTTCCGGGAGTTGGCCCTGTAACAGCCAGGCAACTAATCAGGCATTTTGGTTCGGCCACCAGGATATTCACCGCCACGACAGACCATTGGCTTTCTGTTCCCCATCCGGGCAAAAAAGTCATGATGGCCATCAAAAACTTCAGGGGTTTTCAACAGGCCGAAAAAGAATTGTTATTCATGGAAAGATGGGGCATCAAGAGCCTGTTCATCACCGATGGTACTTATCCGGAAAGGCTGAGGCATTGCCCTGATGCGCCCATTTTGCTATATACCAAAGGTAAATTTTTGACTGAACATCCCAGGGTTATCGCCGTGGTCGGCTCACGTCGAATGACCAGCTATGGAGCAGACCGATGTCGCGAGATTATTGCTGACCTGAGTCATTTACACCCCCTGATCATCAGCGGACTGGCACATGGGGTTGATGCATGTGCGCACAGGGCTGCCCTTGAAAACGGACTGCCAACCGCTGCTGTTCTGGGTCATGGTCTGGACAGGATATATCCTGCCATCAACCGCAAACTGGCCCGAATGATCCTGGATAATGGCTTTCTGATTAGTGAATTCCCTTCGGGAAGCATCGCGGGTAAGGACCATTTTCCAAGACGTAACAGAATTATTGCAGGGCTGTGTGATGCCATCATTGTAATTGAAGCAGCCGTCACCGGAGGAGCCTTGATAACAGCCAATCTGGGCAGTGGTTATAACCGTGATGTGTTTGCATTTCCGGGCCGGACAACAGACAAATACAGCCAGGGCTGTAACAAGCTGATCCGGATCAATAAGGCCCACCTTCTGGAGTCAGCAGCCGATATCAGTTATATCATGAACTGGAACCTTGAGAAAAACCCGAACAGTAAACAAAAAATGCTTTTTATAGACCTGACAGAGCAGGAAAAACAAGTGGCAGATTTTTTAAAAACACGAAACGAATCATCCATTGATAACATCGTAAGGGGAACAGGGTTAAGCTTACCGGTAAGTACTTCAATACTGCTCGAGCTTGAATTTAAAGGCGTGGTGCGTACACTTCCGGGAAAAAGATACCAGTTGCTTGCCACAAACTAACCAAGCCGGGCAGGTAATTAATATTTCGTGTACATTTGTGTATAACCACCAACAATACTCCGATGAACATCTATCATTCAGGTATTTCGGGCATGATGCGCCCTGCCTTAATCATCCTCTTATCACTGATATCCACAATTGCCTTGTCAAGAGACTACAGCATGGGTAAACTCCATGTCAACATAGAGCTTCTTAAAGATGGAAGCATGTGGGTAACCGAACACCGCAGTTTTACCTTTGAAGGTCGCTACTCACAGATTTACAGGACTTTTCCTGTGCAAGACAGGGCTGTTTTCAGCGACTTCACTGTATTTGAGGGTGATACATACTACAGGGATGATGGTTCAGAAGCACCAGGCAGTTTCAGGCTGGTTAAAAAACCCAACGAACTTGAACTTCAGGTAAATTTTGATGCCAGAGATACTACCAGGGTATTCGGCATTCGTTTCAGGGTGCATGGAGCCGTTAACAGGCATGAAGACGCTTCACTCCTGTATTACCAGATTATATCAGATGAATGGACAAAACCCATTCACCAGATATCGGCCATTATCACCCCCCCCATTGAAATGAAAGATGAAGAGGTGCTTCACTGGGTGCACGGATCACCCGATGCCATATCGACAAGGGAAGCTGGCGGGGTCATCAGCCTGGAGCATCAGCGCCTGCCAGCCGGCAGGTACCTTGAAATCAGGGCTCTTTACCCCCGGGACGCCTTTCCAGGATTGGAAATGACAGAAACCCCCATCAGAGAAGCGGTATTGGAAGAAACAGCAGCCCTTGCCGATGAAGCTAACCGGATGAGGCAATTAGCCATTGAGAGGCAGCAGAAAAGAGCTGACAGAGAAGCAGTGGGCAGGAGGTTGGTAATTCCTGTCAGCCTGATTTACCTGTTGATATGGATCAGCTTGTTCAGGCGCTATGGCAAAAGGGTCAAACCAAGTAAAAAAACCGAAGGTTTTTCGCGGCTCCCTGACAAAGAAAAACCTGCAATTGTCCATTATTTGACAAAGGGAAGCCATGTAACCGGTGATGCCATGATTGCCACCTTGTTTCACCTGGCCTACAGACGATTTCTAGAAATCAGAGAAGAAGAAACAAGCAGGCTTACCTTGTTGGGCAAAAAGAAAAAAAAAGAAATTGCTTTTGTCCTGAACAGGCCACATTGGGAAAAAGAAAAAGATATGCTCCCTGCATACGAGCATTTCATGATAGACGAGCTTTTTCTAAAAATTGCCGGTAAAGAAGGTCGTTTGTCATTAAGAGACATGAAAAAGAAGCCCAATATGATGCGTAAGTTCTTCACTTCATGGAAAAAAAAGGTCAGCAAAGAAGGCAAAACAAAAGGATGGTTTGACAAAGAAAGCGAAACCGGCAGAAACATAGGTCTCGCCATCGGGATTAGCAGCATGCTGGCCTTTATTGCACTGGCAATTTATATGGGTCCGTTTATGCTCATAGTTGCCGGATTGGCCTTTGTGTCGATCATAGCTGCCTTTTTTATTTTTCATCGAACGGCATCTGGTGAAATCGCATACCAGCAGTGGCAATCGCTTAAGAAGCATCTGAAAAAAATTGATTTCAGTGCAGAAATTGAAAACCTGAACCAGGAGACAGTAAACGAATTTCTCATTTATGGGATGGCCCTGGGGCTTGGACCCAAATATTTTAAACGCATTGCTGAAGGGCTTGAAACCAGTGGCCATACAGCATGGATTTACTGGATTATTCTTCACAATAACAGCATGAGCTCTTTCAGCAAAACCATCAATGAGGTAATTACCACAACCAGCAGCACCATGAGTTCTGCAGCAGGAGCAGGAGGAGGAGGAACCATGGGCGGAGGCGGAGGCGTGGCTTCGGGAGGTGGCGGAGCACGTTGATTCAGGATGCATTGTTGTCTTCTTTTTTTTATTAATTTCGCTGAACATAAAAAAAACGATACATGGCCAGGCAAGAAGACAAAATACTGGGCAGGCGCCTGAAGTCTTCATATATCTCTACCATTGTCAGCATCACCCTGGTGCTCTTTGTGTTGGGGTTACTGGGTCTGGTCATACTCCATGCTCAGAAACTGTCTGATCATGTGAGAGAAAGCATTGCAGTATCTGTTTTTCTTAAAGAGGATGCCGGCGAAAGCGAGATACAGCGGCTTAAAGCTTCAATAGATGCCCTGCCTTCAGTAAATGAAACACGATTTATATCCAGAGAAGAGGCGGCCGAAGACCTCATGCGCGAATTAGGTGAAGATTTTGTTTCTTTTCTGGGATATAACCCCCTTACCGCATCGATCGTAGTCAATTTAAAGGCCGACTATGCCAATCCTGACAGCATGCAGGTTTTTAAGCAGAGACTAAGCGGGCACCAGCTTGTGTCTGAAGTTGACTATCAGCAATCATTGGTACACCTGGTAAATGAGAACGTTAAACGTATAGGTATCGGCCTGCTGGCCTTCAGCATTTTGTTGCTGACAATAGCTTTCGCCCTGATCAACAATACCATCAGGCTAAGCGTATTTTCAAAACGATTTCTCATTAAGAGCATGCAGCTTGTAGGAGCCACCCAGGCCTTTATACGCAGACCTTTCATTATCAAGGGAGTGATCCAGGGGATCATCGGTGCCCTGATAACCATTTTTTTGCTGATCGCCACGCTGTATGCAGGCCAAAGGCAAATTCCTGAAATGGCCATGTTCTATGACATGAACATGTTGTTGGTACTTTTTGGTTTAGTGCTCCTACTGGGGATTATCATCAGTTTGATCTCCACATATTTTGCAGTGAGAAAATACCTGAATATCAAAACCGACTTCCTATACTATTATTAAAACCTTCCAAAAAACACGGGGATGAAAAAACAACAAGGCAGCGTCCTGTTATTTGACAAACACAAATACACCTGGCTCATCATTGGCCTGGCTGTCACTGCCGTGGGCTTTCTGCTAATGATTGGCGGCGGAAGTGATGACCCCAATGAGTTCAGTGAAGCTATTTTTAATTTCCGGCGATTGACACTGGCCCCCATCCTGGTATTGGCTGGGTATGGCATTCAAATCTATGCCATACTGAAAAAATCAACCAACAGCCCTGAATAGCCATCTGCCAAATAAAAAAACCTAAAAAGGCATGAACTGGATTGAAGCACTGATACTTGGCCTTCTGCAAGGCCTGACTGAGTTTTTACCCGTTAGCAGTAGCGGCCACCTTGAACTGGGAGGAGCACTCTTTGGCTTACAAGATCCCCATCATTTTTTCACCTTTAATATTATTGTTCACGGAGCTACTTTTATGAGCGTCGTGGTGGTGTTTTTCAAAGACATACTGTCACTTATCCGGAACTTTTTCGCCTTCAGATGGAATCAGGAGATGAAATTTACACTACTGCTCCTTGCCTCAGCCGTTCCAACTGCTATTGTCGGGCTGCTGTTTGAGGAACAGATTGAACAGATATTTGAAGGCAGGGTGGTATTTGTAGGTTTCATGTTGCTCATTACCGCCACATTGTTATTCCTCACGAGGTATTCGCCCGGCACAAAAAACGAGGTAACCCTAAAAAGTGCCCTGGTAATCGGATTGGCGCAAACACTGGCCATTCTGCCTGGTATCAGCCGCAGTGGAGCCACCATTAGTACGGCCTTGTTTTTCGGCATTGACAGAAAACAAGCCATCAGGTTTTCGTTTCTCATGGTACTGATCCCCATATTCGGCGCCAATTTTTTAAAGATAATCAGGATGCCTGCCGAAGCTGCAGCCACACAGATGGATATTTGGCCCATGATCATAGGCGCAATAGCTGCCTTTACTGCCGGTATCATCGCATGCAGATGGATGCTTGAAATAGTCAGGCGGGGAAAGATTGAATACTTCTCAATTTATTGTTTACTGGCTGGCCTGGTGGCAATTATTGCCGGAAGCCTTTGATTATGACTGGAGATATCAACCAGATCCGCGAAACATTCATTGAAGGGCGCGTCTTTCTCTTTGACAAACCACTTAAATGGACCTCGTTTGACGTGGTGAACAAGATCAAGTCAATTTTGCGACACCGTCTTGAAATCAAAAAAATCAAGATTGGCCACGCAGGCACACTTGACCCGCTGGCCAGCGGACTGCTGATTATCTGCACAGGTAAGGCTACCCGGCAGATCGAACTTTACCAGGATCTCCCAAAAACATATACAGGCACTTTTGTTATCGGACAGATCACCCCTTCATACGATCTTGAAACGCTGCCTGAAGGCCAATACCCCACCAGCCATATTACGGCCGAACTGATCAACAAAACTGCAAACAGTTTCATTGGCAAACAATTACAACTACCCCCCATATATTCGGCAAAAAAAATAGAGGGCAAGCGTGCCTACACCCTTGCAAGAAAAGGCAAACACGCCGAACTCAAGCCAAAAGAAATTTCGATCAGTGCCTTTGACATAACCCGTATTGAGCTTCCTGAAGTTGACTTCAGGGTCACATGCAGCAAAGGCACCTACATCAGGGGCCTTGCCAGAGATTTTGGCGAAAAGATGGAAAGCGGAGCTTACCTTGGTGCACTTCGCCGGACAGATATCGGGCAGTTTTCAGTAAGTCAGGCCATACAGATGCATGGGTTTGAGGAACTATTTAGCCCAAACTATTGACAAGGGCATCCCTTTGTATTATCTTTGCAAACCTTTCGGCTTACCCAATTGTTAAGATAGTACATCTTATTCCTAATACTTTATACATGAAACTATCCCATTTTAAGTTTAACCTACCTGTTGACTTAATTGCTGAACGCCCGCCACACAACCGTGACGAGTCACGCATGATGGTTGTTCATAAAAAAACCGGTGAAATTGAGCACAAATTGTTCAAGGATATTCTCCACTACTTTGATGATGGAGACATCATGGTGGTAAACAACACCAAGGTGTTTCCGGCCAGGTTATACGGCACCAAAGAAAAAACCGGAGCAAGAATCGAAGTATTTTTGCTACGTGAACTCAACCGTGAGGCCCGTCTTTGGGATGTTTTGGTTGACCCCGCCAGAAAAATTCGCATTGGCAACAAATTGTATTTCGGTGACGATGACAACCTTGTGGCTGAAGTCATTGACAACACCACATCCAGAGGCCGGACACTCAGGTTTCTGTTCGATGGTACCTATGATGAATTCAAAAAGACCATAGAGTCGCTTGGAGAGACACCCTTGCCCAAGCAAATCAAACGGGCAGTCGAGCGAGAAGACAAAGAAAGGTACCAGACTGTTTTTGCCAAACGCGAAGGTGCTGTAGCTGCACCCACGGCCGGCATGCACTTTAGCCGGGAGTTGGTTAAACGACTTGAGCTAAAAGGAGTAGATTTTGCCGAAATTACCCTTCATGCAGGTCTGGGCAACTTCCGCAATGTGGATGTCGAAGACCTGAGCAAGCACAAAATGGATAGCGAAGAATTCATCATTGATGAGAAAACCGCTGATGCTGTCAACAGAGTAAAACAGAGGGGCAATAGGGTATGTGCCATAGGAACTACCGTTATGCGTGCCATGGAATCATCGGTCTCCATAACGGGACAATTAAAACCCTATGAAGGATGGACCAATAAATTCATTTATCCCCCATACGATTTTAACGTGGCCAACAGCATGGTATCGAACTTTCACCTTCCACAGTCAACGCTGATGATGATGGTAAGTGGATTTGCAGGTTTTGACCTGTTGATGAAAGCATATAAAACTGCCATTAAGGAGAAATACAGGTTTTTCACATATGGTGATGCCATGCTAATTCTGGACTAAGTAGCAGGGCCATGCAAAAATATGTATTGATCACCGCCGGTGGCAAGGGCGTCAGGATGCAGTCAGACAAACCCAAACAGTTCCTTGACTTGTCTGGCCGTCCGGTTTTGCTGAGAACCTTTGATGCATTTCTGGCCTATGCCCCTGATATATATTTTGTCCTTGTACTGCCTGAAACTTTTCATGCATACTGGTTTAAACTATGTGAGACCTTTGGCTTTCATACACAATGTAAGCTGGCGGATAGCGGTCCCACCAGGTTTCACTCGGTAAAAAACGGACTGAAGCTTGTCCCTGACAATGTATTGCTTGCCATCCACGATGGGGTAAGGCCATTGGTTTCGAGAGAAACCATATCAAGGGTTTTCAACTACGCTGAAAAATTTGGTAATGCCATACCTGTAGTTGGTGTAAACCAATCGGTGAGAATAAGCGAACACGCCCTCAGTTCAGCTCTTCCGCGTGAGAAAATTAAATTGGTACAAACCCCCCAGTGTTTCAGGTCAGAAATCATCAAACGGGCATACAACCAGAGTTTCCGGACTAATTATACAGACGATGCCAGTGTGGTTGAGTCAGAAGGAGAGAGACTTTACCTGGTTGATGGCAACCATGAAAATATTAAGATCACCACACCCCTTGATCTCAGAGTGGCTGAGGCCCTGCTTGAAAATCAGACCGGCTCAGCTTCCTGATATTTCAAATCATTCAAGACTCCCCCTTCAGGGTGGCAGAGCTGCAGTCGTTGATGCGAACATTTACATAATCACCAGCCTGGTATCCCTTGTCCGGAAACACCACTACCTTATTGTGGGGTGTTCGTCCCATGACCACCTCAGGGGAGCGTTTTGAAGGGCCCTCTACTAAAACCTCAAATGATTTTCCCACATCGCGTCTGTTGCTTTTCAATGACAGCGCTTGCTGAAGCTTGATGATATCATCCAGTCGACGTGTTTTAACATCTTCGGGTACATCATCAGCATACTTTTTGGCAGCCAGGGTGCCCGGGCGTTCTGAGTACTTAAACATAAAGGCAAAATCATACCCCACCTCATTCATCAGCGAAAGGGTTTCCTGATGCTCTTCGTCAGTTTCTCCGCAAAAACCAGCAATGATATCGGTTGAAATGGCGCAATCAGGAA
Organism: Bacteroidales bacterium; assembly: GCA_007118495.1. Lineage (GTDB taxonomy): Bacteria > Bacteroidota > Bacteroidia > Bacteroidales > UBA7960 > PUPG01. The sequence goes on along the minus strand of SKRM01000009.1, from coordinate 55,534 downwards.
TGGCACGCCTGATGGCACGAATCCTTTCAAGATAGTCCTCTCTTGAATATTTACGGTTCATTCGCTCAAGCACACTGCTACTTCCGGATTGTACCGGAAGGTGTATGGAGGGGCAAATATTGGTATGCCGGGCCATAACATCAATGAGTTCATCCGAAATGTCCTTGGGGTGCGAGGTTGCAAACCTGACACGCAGCCCGGGGTCAGTGAGGGCCACCTTTTCAAGTAATGCGGAAAATCCTGTATGTGTTTCTGATTGGGAGTTACGCCATGCATATGAGTTTACGTTCTGACCCAACAGGGTAACTTCTCTGTATCCTGCTTCAAGCAGTTGTCTGGTTTCATTTACAATGGTACGAGGATCGCGGCTCCTTTCTTTTCCGCGGGTAAATGGAACCACACAATAGGCACAGAAGTTTTCACAGCCCCTCATAATAGAAATAAAAGCAGAAACACCACCTTCGGTATAACGCACCGGAGCAATGTCAGCATAAGTCTCATCGGCCGATAGCAACACATTAATGGCCTTTTGCCCGCTTTCTACATCAAGCAGTAACTGTGGCAACTCCCTGTATGCATCCGGTCCGACAACCATATCGATACGCATACCAAGCTTGTCGTCTTCCAACAAGGTAGATTTCAAACGTTCTGCCATACATCCAAGCACTCCAATAACAAGTCGCGGATTTTTTTTTCGCAAATGCTGAAGTTCCCTTAAACGGTTCAGAACTCTCTGCTCAGCATGGTCACGTATCGAGCATGTATTAAGGAAAATTACATCAGCCAGCTCTGCCTTTTGAGAAACCTCATATTCTTGCGTGGTCATTACTGAGGCCACAATTTCGCTGTCAGAAAAATTCATCTGACATCCAAATGTCTCTATATATAGTTTCTTGCTCACTATTCTATTTTTCAATACATAAGGGCGTGTTTCGCCCAAAAAGGGAGTACAAAATTAGTAAAATCAGGGGCATAAATCTACACTGCCTCCTAAACAATTACCCCTTTATTTTTATTTTATTACTTTTGGCCTCCAAACTGAAAATTTATGGCAAAAAATCTGGTAATAGTTGAGTCACCCGCCAAAGCCAAAACCATCGAGGGATTCCTCGGCAAAGACTTTACCGTTAAGTCCAGCTTTGGGCATGTCCGCGATCTTCCTACAAGCAAACTCGGCATTGAAATTGACAAAGAGTTTTCCCCGGCCTATGAAATTCCAAAAGATAAGAAAGCAGTAGTCAGTGACTTGAAAAAACTGGCAGCCAAGGCTGAAACCATTTGGCTGGCCACAGATGAAGACCGTGAGGGAGAGGCTATTTCATGGCACCTTGCTGAAAGTCTGAAACTGAAAGATGCCAATTTTAAACGCATCGTGTTTCATGAAATCACAAAAAATGCCATCCTTGAAGCCATTCAGAATCCCCGCGATATTGACCAGAACCTGGTAGATGCACAGCAGGCAAGACGCGTACTTGACCGCCTTGTGGGCTTCGAACTCTCTCCCCTGCTCTGGAAAAAGGTAAAACCCGCTTTATCAGCAGGGAGGGTTCAGTCTGTTGCAGTCAGACTGATAGTTGAAAGGGAAAAAGAAATTCAGGTTTTCAAATCAACGGGCAGTTTTAAAGTAACAGCCCTTTTCGACACAAAACACAATGGGCAAGATGTTCAGTTAAAGGCCGAACTGCCAAAACGCTTCAAAAAACAGGAAGAAGCACAGCAGTTCCTTGAAAAATGCAGCGAGGCCATTTTTACCATTGAAAATATTGAAACCAAACCCGGACGCAAATCTCCGGCACCTCCCTTTACCACTTCGACTCTACAGCAAGAAGCCAGTCGCAAGCTCGGTTTCTCGGTATCAAGAACCATGATCGTGGCCCAAAAACTCTATGAATCGGGCAAGATCACATATATGCGTACCGACTCTGTCAACCTTTCAGGGACAGCCATGGCCATGGCCAAAGATGAAATAGAAAAAAATTACGGTGAAGACTACGTGAAGTTGCGGAGGTACGCCACCAAAACCAAGGGAGCCCAGGAGGCCCACGAGGCCATCAGGCCAACAAACCTTCACCTCTCACACATTAGTGGCGATACAGGAGAACAAAAGCTTTACGACCTTATTTGGAAACGCACCATTGCTTCGCAAATGAGTGATGCAAAACTCGAAAAAACCACCATAGATATTGGCATATCTGCCACCACTGAAAAATTTGTAGCCACAGGCGAGGTCATTAAGTTTGACGGATTCCTCAAATTATACATGGAGTCAACTGACGAAGAAGAAGAAGAGGCGACATCAGGAATCCTGCCACCACTTAAGGTAAGCCAGGAACTCCCCCTGCTTTCAATCACGGCCGTTGAACGGTTTTCAAAACACCCTCCCCGCTATACTGAAGCCAGCCTGGTTAAGAAACTCGAAGAGCTTGGTATTGGCAGACCATCAACCTATGCTCCCACCATAAGTACCATCCAGAAACGTTCGTATGTGGTAAAAGAGAGCCGTGAAGGTGAAAAACGCCCATACAATATCCTCACGCTTAAGGGTGGAAAAATTGGCCACAGCATCAAACAAGAGATTACCGGAGCAGAAAAGAACAAACTGTTTCCAACCGACATTGGTATTGTAGTGAATAACTTCCTGATGGAGTACTTTACCGAAATCATGGATTATAATTTCACAGCAAAGGTTGAGAGAGAGTTTGATGAAGTAGCTGAAGGCCATAAAAACTGGACATCAGTTATTGATGAGTTTTACTGGCCTTTCCACAAACAGGTAGAGAACACCCTTGAAAAGTCAGAAAAACACAGTGGGCAGCGACTGCTGGGGACTGATCCGAAATCAGGAAGAAATGTCTACGCCAGAATTGGTCGTTTTGGCAGCATGATCCAGATCGGCGATCCGGATGAAGAAGACAAACCCCTTTTCGCAAGTATCCGTAAAGAACAGAGCCTTGAAGGTATAAGCCTGGACGAAGCCCTCGAACTCTTTAAGCTTCCGCGAACAGTGGGCGAATATGAAGACAAGGTAATGGTTGCGGCAATCGGACGGTTCGGCCCCTATATCAGGCATGATGGGAAATTCTATTCTATTCCTGAACATGAAGATCCCCTGTCAATTTCTCCCGAAAGTGCTATTCAAATTATTGAAGAGAAAAGGGAAAAAGACAAACATAATGTGATCAGGGTTTTTGATGAAGAACCAGATATCCGCATTTTGAAAGGCCGTTTCGGACCTTATATTGCCTTTGGCAAGAAGAACTATAAAATACCGCGGGGTACCGAGCCTGGTGAAATAAACCTTGAAGAGGCAAAAAAAATCATTGAAGCCGGAACCTCCGGGAAAAAATCCCGTACAACCAAAAAGACAAAGTCCCCTTCTAAAAAGAAGAAAGGGGCATAAACTGTTTTTTGGGCCCTATGCATATTTCAGATTTTTTACAACCCCTTGACAAGAAAGAAATCTTGTCCGACTCTATCAGACACCCCCTCGCCATGGGGAGGTTCATTGCCATCAATGATATAGAAAATGGGTTCCCCAATCTTGATGAAGCCGATCTGGCCATCATAGGTGTAGAAGATGACCGTCATGCGCCTGGCAATGAAGGGTGCGCACTGGCTCCGGCATATGTCAGGAAATACCTTTACCGTCTGTTCAGGGGACCCCATACCCCCCGCATAGCCGACCTTGGAAACATCAGGGCAGGAGAAAGTGTTTCTGACACCTATTTTGCCCTCAAAACAGCAATCACATATTTGCTTGAAAAAAACATTACACCCGTGATAATCGGAGGGGGTCAAGACCTTACCTATGCAAACTACCAGGCTTACGAATCTCTGGGACAAATCATCAACATTGTGTCAATAGATTCACGTTTTGACATAGGCATGCAAAAGGATGAACCCATCAATCACCAGAATTACCTGAGCACCATCCTCACCAGAAAGCCCAACTATCTCTTTAATTACACCAATATCGGATACCAGACCTATTTTGTTGACCAGGATGCCATTGAACTCATGGAAAAACTCTATTTCGATGTATATCGCCTGGGCATGGTGAGAGGTCAATTGGAGCAAGTAGAGCCCATTGTAAGGAATGCTGACCTGGTAAGCTTTGACGTTTCAAGCATCAGGCAATCGGATGCACCAGCCAATATGCAGGCATCGCCCAATGGTTTTTATGGCGAAGAAGCGTGCCAGATTGTTCGTTATGCAGGGCTTAGCGACAAGGTGAGCTCCATTGGGTTTTATGAACTTAATCCTGCCTTTGACAACGGAGAACAAACCGCACATCTGGTTGCTCAAATGATCTGGTATTTTATAGACGGCTATTACAATCGCAAGCATGATTTTCCTGACAAGCACTTGAAAGACTCAGCAGATTATATAAAATATGTCGTGTCAATCAGGGAGTTCCAAAATAAGATACATTTTTACAAGAGTAAAAAAAGTGACCGCTGGTGGATGGAAGTGCCCTGCCCCCCAAAGCTCCGCAGCAAATATGAAAGACACTTTCTGGTTCCCTGTTCATATAGCGACTATCAGGAAGCATGCCAGAACGAAATCCCCGACAAATGGTGGCAGGTATACCAAAAATTTGTTTAGGCGGCGGTATCCGCCTGCCGGCACCCTCAATAAACTATGGAATTTTATGTACTTTTGGGCGTTTATAAACAGTATGTCAATAATCTGAACATTTTTACGTTCAAAATATTACAAAATCATTTTTAATCCGCTTTCAATGCAAACCAGGATCCTCATTGCCCTGACCATTTTATTGGCTTTATCAGCCAATGTGCAGGCACAGCAGGAAGTCCAGTTCAGCCATAATATGTTCAACAACATGGGGATAAACCCTGGTATGGCCGGACTGCGTAACGCCATATGCGCTACGGCCCTGGCCCGTCAGCAATGGGTCGGATTTCGCGATGAACAGGGAAACAAACTTAGCCCCGAAACATATAGCCTCAATGTAGACGCCCCCATACCCCTGCTCAGGGGCGGACTTGCATTGGGCCTGCTTCAGGATCAGATTGGTCCTGAGACCACCGTTGGTGTTAAATTAAGCTATGCCTATCATATGCCCCTGGGGCCCGGCAGGCTGGGCATTGGCGCCCAGGCAGGCTTTATGGACAAACGCATTGATTTTGCCTCGTTAAATCCCCTTGATCCCGGTGATCCTGCCCTCATTGGCGGTGAAGAGAACCACATCTTTACCGATTTTGCCATTGGCGGATTTTTCCTGCTTGACGATGAGGCATGGGCCGGCATCTCCATATCACAACTCAGAGAGGCACGGGGTAATCTGGGTGAGAGCAGTTTTGCCCTCAGAAGACATATTTACGCAACAGGGGGATATCATATAAGCTGGCCAGCCAATCCAGCATATGTGATCAGCCCGTCGGTACTTGTAAAAACCGATCTTTCATCGATGCAATTGGATATTAATACAATGGTTACGTACAATAACCGCTTTTGGGGCGGCGTTAGTTATAGACCTCAGGATGCCGTGGTTTTCATGCTTGGAGTCAGTCTTGACCAAATCAGCATAGGCTACTCTTATGACGTGACCACTTCACCTCTGGGTTCAATGGGCAGAAGTTACGGCAGTCATGAGGTCATGCTGCAGTATTGTTTTGACCTGGATTTTGATAAAATACAAGAAATTCAGAGAAATATAAGATTTTTGTAATTTTGCACTTCCAAATGCAAGACGGTCTGACAGACCGGAATTTTGACTTTGAAATGAAAAAATGGCCATCATAACCTCAACTACCATGAAAAACTTTTTTCTTGCTGTTTTTGCAGCGTTCCTGTTTACTGGTTGTGGGCTTATCGGCGGAGGTGACCGCGGTCACCTGATTGGCGTCCAAAACAGACCGGATGCCTTTTACGCAGACCCACCAGGAATGGTTTTCATCCCCATGGGCAGTTTCACCATGGGGCCATCCGACCAGGATATTGCCTACGGACAAAATGCCACATCCAGAACAGTTTCGCTGCCCGCATTCTATATGGACGAAACAGAAATCACCAATAACCAGTACAGGCAGTTTGTACATTGGGTGCGTGACTCACTGGCAAGAAGTCTGCTTGCCGACTTCAATGATGACTTTGCCTTTTTTGAAGACGACTATGGCATGCCACTTGACCCACCAGTGTTGAACTGGCGTCCAAGAATCCGCTGGGATGGCGAGGATGAAAGAGACATATTGTCAGAGCTTTATCTCCCTGAACAGGAAAGATTTTTCCGCCGCAGAGAAATTGATACCAGGCGCCTCATCTACCGCTACTATACCGTAGATATCCAGAGGGCAGCCAGAGAAAGGGATATTCCCCGCAGTGAACTGGTAAGGGAGCACGAAACAGCCATCTATCCCGACACCCTGGCGTGGATCAGAGACTTTACCTACTCCTATAACGAGCCCATGACCAAAATGTATTTCTGGCATCCTACCTACGACCATTACCCCGTAGTTGGTGTCAGCTGGGTGCAGGCCACTGCCTTCAATGTATGGCGCACCCAATACCTTAACTCATACCTTGTAAGCCAGGATATGCCATTCGCCATGGACTTTGAACTTCCGTCAGAAGCCCAGTGGGAATATGCGGCTCGTGGCGGACTTGCCCACAGCCCCTATCCGTGGGGTGGACCTTATTTAAGAAACGCAGAGGGATGTTTTCTGGCCAATTTCAAACCCCTTCGCGGAAACTACGCCGATGACGGTGGATTATACACAGTCATTGTCGGGCATTATCCCCCAAATGATTACGGTTTGTATGACATGGCTGGCAACGTGTCTGAATGGACAAGGAATGCCTATGATGAGTCATTTTACATTTTTGCCCATGACCTAAGCCCCGACTACCAATACGAAGCCAGGGAGGACGACCCCCCCTCACTCAAGCGCAAGGTAATTCGCGGCGGATCATGGAAAGACATCGGGTATTACCTGCAGGTTAGCACCCGGGCCTACGAATACCAGGATTCAACCAAATCATACATTGGGTTTCGCAGTGTGCAGACCTATCCGGGACGTGACAGGGATGATGGCCGTCGCGGAGCTTCAAACGTTTATTAATCAAAACAAAAACCATTGACAGATGAAGTTTTCAAAGAATAAAACATGGAAGATTTTCATGTCCAGATTGTATGGATGGGGTGCCTCTCTGGTTATCCTTGGCGCATTGTTCAAGATCATGCACTGGCCCTTCGCCGATATTGCCCTTACAATAGGTATGTTGACAGAGGTTGTGGTGTTTTTCTTTTCAGGATTTGAAGATATTCACGAAGAACCCGATTGGAGTCTGGTTTATCCCGAACTGGCAGGAATTGAATCTGATTTTCCAACCCAGAGAAGAGCGGTTGGCGGATCACAGCATATAACACTGTCAAGCAACCTTGACAAGTTGATGGAAGAGGCCGACATCGGACCAGAGCTTATCAACAACCTGGGGCGTGGATTGCGCAACCTCAGCGATAATGCTGCCAGACTTGCCGATATTTCCAATGCCACCATTGCGACAAACCAATACATACAGAATATGGAAACCGCATCCAAATCTGTAATGGAATTGAGTCAGTCTTATAAAAACAAGGCCGAATACCTGAAGCACGATCTGAGTTTGTCTGAAGAGTACAATTCAAACCTGAAAAATGCAGTAAGCTCATTGAATGATATGAGTGACGCTTACAGACAATCTGCAAGCCAGGCGAAAGAAGGAGCGCATGCTACCGAGAACCTTACCCGTAATCTGTCGGCCCTGAATACTGCTTACGAACTACAAATGAAAGCTGCAACTACCAATGCAGAGTCTTCACAAGAATACCGTGATGCGCTCAAGTCAGTGGTTGACAGCCTGGGATCGTCGGCTGACAGTGCCAAACAATACAAAGATGAGATGGAAAGGCTCACCGGTAACATCAAGGCACTCAACAATGTTTACGGAAACATGCTTTCCGCAATGAATTTCAATGTAAACCGATAATACGTTTTTGTTTGACTTCAAACAAAACAACCAAATAGAACCCGAATATTATGGCAGGTGGAAAACAAACCCCCAGGCAGAAGCTGATCGGTTTGATGTATATCATCTTCCTGGCTCTCATGGCCCTGAACGTATCGGTGGAGGTACTTGATTCATTTCCATTGATCAACAAGAGCATTGAGCAAACCAACAGGAATTTTGAGATGAAGGTGAACATGGTGTATGACGACTTCAATGAGCAGCGACTGCTTTTTTCGGACCAACACGTTTATCCTTTTCACGGTGAGGCCCTTTATGTAAAAAATCTGGCTGATTCATTGGTGAATTACATCCTCGACAACAGAACCGAAATGCTGGCCAGGGTCAACAACATACCCTTTGAAGAGGCCGACACACTGGATCTCATGGACTCAAAGCGGAAAGACAACTACAGTATTTCTTCGCGCTTCTGGCTGGTGGAGAACAGTCTTGATCCGGCCGACCGGGCCGGAGGACCCGGCACAAGGGCATACATACTGAAAGATATGATTAACAGCTTTAAAAGTGAAGTTGACAGCATCATGAAGGGCCACAACCAATCCATTGAGCTTGGGCTCGAAGTTGAAGGCCCATTCTATCTCCAGGGCAGGTCAGTGACCTGGCAGCAACTCACCTTTGACAGGGTGATTTCTGTGGCAGTAGCCACCAATTTGAACAGGCTGATTACCGAAGTCAAAAATGCAGAATTTGATGCCATCAGTATGCTTTACGAACTTATCACAGCCGGTGATTTCCGTTTTGATGAAATTGCCGCCAGGGTGGTTCCCCGCAGCCAGATTGTGATGGTGGGCGATTATTACGAAGCAGAAGTCTTTGTGGCAGCCTACGATACCCGCCAAAACCCTGAGGTTGTGGTGGATGGCATCGGGCGCATTCCTGTATCGGGCGGTGTTGGCCGGCTCAGGGTTCCGGCAAATACCCCGGGCAGCAGGCAGCACAGCGGTGTAATTCGTGTTACCTCACCAGCTGGTGTGGTTGAAGAACACCGTTTCTCAACACAATATACAGTCGAAAGACCAACAGCCACAGTGTCAGCCGACAGAATGAATGTATTCTATATCGGGGTCGATAACCCCGTGTCACTCTCTGCCCCCGGTATACCCACAGAAAACCTCCGTCCAACCATCTCATCGGGAGCCACACTCTCCCGTCAGGCTGACGGAAGGTATATAGTAAAAGTACAACCTGGCACCACTGAGGTAACGGTCACTGTGAACGCATTGGTAGGGAATGAAACCCGCAATATGGGCGTCAGCCAGTTCAGGGCCAGAATAGTACCTGACCCTGTAGCATACATTGCCGGACGACGTGAGGGAAGAATTGACAGACAAGTTTTAGTGGCTGCCGGCAGAATTGTACCACGTATGGAGAACTTTGACTTTGATATGAGCTTTAATATAGCCTCTTTCAGGATGACCACAACCATTGCAGGTGAATTCAGGTCATATGCATCAAACAGTGGCGCATTCACACAAGAAATGATCGGCGTAATCAACAATGCCCGCAGCGGGCAAGAAATCACATTCAGGGATATTATAACCCAACCCGGTGCAGATGGTACCACAAGAAATCTTGGAGCCATCGCTTTCACCATCAATTAATGAAGCTTAAACCATGGGAGGAACACCAATGACAAAATACATCATCTGCTTAACCGCCATCGGTCTTTTATTCAGCCTGCCACTAAGTGCACAGCAGGAAGAAAGGGAAAGGCCCCGTGACAGCTTTTACGAGCGCAGGGCTGTTGAAGAACGTACCCCCGTAGAGCTGCCTTACGTGAGAGAAGCTGATATCCTGTGGTCAAAAAGGATCTGGCAGGTTATTGACGTCAGAGAAAAGATCAACCAGCCCCTGTATTTCCCCGAAGAGCCTACCGGACAATACAAAAGCCTCATGCAGGTATTGCAAGAAGCCATTTTGGCAGGCGAAGTGAGGGCTTATGGGGTTGATGATGAGAACTTTCAGGATGACCCCATACCTCCGAGAGAACTATTTCGCAGGTTCAGCCGGACAGTGAGTTTTATGCAAGATGGCGAAACAACACCCACCACTGTCACCATCCCTTTTGAGCCAAGTGAGGTTATTCGCTGGAGGATCAAGGAAGAATGGTTCATTGACAGCCGCAGAGGGATGCTTGATGTGCGCATCATTGGTATTTCTCCTGCACGTGAGGTGACCGATGACCAAACCGGCGAATTTCTTGGATTTGAGCCCCTGTTTTGGGTCTATTTTCCTGAAACCCGCCAGGTTTTGGCCAATGCTCCGGTTTACAACAGAATGAATAGCGCCCAGCGCATATCATTTGACGACTTTTTTGTCCGCCGCTTTTTCAACGCCACGATTTACCGTGAAGAAAGACCAGACAACAGGGTGATCAGCGAATATTTTGAAGACCCCATTGACGCTTTGCTTGAAGGGCAAAGAATCAGAGAAATGATCCGCAACTTTGAAATGGATCTCTGGCACTACTGATATGGCAAGTACAAAAAAAATGGCTGTCCCGGAATAACAGGACAGCCATTTTTTTTAGATCATTGTAGCCGGGTCAACCCAGCGATCAAAATCAGTTTCTGAAACCAACCCGAGTTTGATTGCCGCCTCTTTGAGTGTCAGGTTCTCCTGATGGGCCAATTTGGCAATACTTGCAGCTTTATCGTATCCGATATGGGGGTTCAGCGCAGTAACAAGCATGAGCGATCTTTCAAGATGCGTATTGATTTGCATCCGGTTCGCCTCTATTCCGCTCACACACCGCCCGGCAAAAGACACACAAGCGTCAGCCAAAAGCTTTGCAGATTGCAACAGGTTATAAATCATCATGGGCTTAAAGACATTGAGCTGAAAATGCCCATTCATGCCTCCAATGGTAATGGCAGCATCATTACCCACCACCTGGGCAGCCACCATAGTCAGAGCCTCCGACTGCGTAGGGTTTACTTTGCCAGGCATAATGGAGCTTCCCGGTTCATTGGCAGGCAACATCAATTCACCAATACCACTGCGGGGTCCTGACGCCAGCATCCTTATGTCATTTGCAATTTTCATAAGACTCACCGCCAGGGTCTTGAATGCTCCGCTTGTTTGCACTACCCCATCATGGGCAGCCAAAGCTTCAAATTTGTTTGGGGCGGTGATAAAATGTTTACCGGTAAGCCTGGCTATTTCTCCAGCCACATCCACATCAAAACCTTTGGGCGCATTGATACCCGTGCCCACTGCTGTCCCGCCCAGAGCGAGTTCTTTCAAATGGTCGAGGGTTTTTTCCAAGCCCCTTATTCCATGATCTAACTGTGAAACAAAGCCTGAAAATTCCTGCCCAAGTGTCAAAGGAGTGGCATCCATCAGATGGGTACGCCCAATCTTCACAACATCAGCAAATGCAACTGCTTTTTTTTGCAGTTCGTCACGCAACAGTTTTAATCCGGGAATGGTCTTGTCGGCAATAAAGGTATAGGCAGCCATATGCATGGCCGTAGGGAAGGTATCATTTGATGACTGCGATTTATTCACATGGTCATTGGGATGTACCTTTTTCACCCTATCATCAAGACGCCCACCCATAATCTCATGAGCACGGTTGGCGATCACCTCATTGAGATTCATATTGGTTTGTGTACCGCTACCCGTCTGCCATACCACCAATGGAAACTGATCATCAAACCTGCCATTGACAATTTCGTCACAAGCCTGTAGTAAGGGATCAACCAGTTCATCCGGGAGCAACCCCCGCTTACTGTTTACAATAGCCGAAGCCTTCTTGAGAATGGCAAAGGCCATAATAATCTCCCGTGGCATTTTTTCGTCGCCAATGGGAAAATTTTCAATGCTTCGCTGAGTTTGGGCGCCCCAGTACTTTTCTGCCGGCACCTGCACCGGTCCGAGGGTATCATGCTCTGTTCTAAACAACATAGGTATATGTTTTTCAAAATGAACAACCAACTATGCCTACATGTTCAGAAAATCTCTGTTATCAATCCATGCGATAAAAGTCATTGCCCTTATCATCAACCAGGATAAATGCCGGGAAATCTTTGACCTTGATGCGATATACGGCCTCCATTCCAAGTTCAGGGTATTCGAGCAATTCGACCTCCAGAATGTTCTCCTGGGCCAGGATAGCGGCCGGACCGCCAATACTGCCCAGGTAAAAACCGCCATAATTGGCACAGGCATCTGTAACTGCCTGACTCCGGTTACCCTTGGCGATCATAATCATACTGCCTCCATGCTGCTGAAACAGGTCAACATAAGAGTCCATACGACCAGCTGTAGTGGGACCAAATGACCCGGAAGGCAAGCCTTTCGGGGTTTTGGCAGGTCCGGCATAATACACCGGATGATCTTTGATATACTGGGGTAAACCTTCGCCTGCATCCAGCCTGTCCTTAAGCCTGGCATGGGCAATATCCCTGGCTACGACAATGGTGCCATTAAGCGATAGGCGGGTGCCAACCTTGTGCTTACTCAATTCAGTAAGAATTTCAGCCATGGGCTGGTCAAGGTCAATGTTTACGGCTCCTGCTTTGTCATCCTTGAGTCTGTAATCTTCAGGAATAAAGCGTCCGGGATTGTCTTCAAGCTTTTCAATCCAAATCCCTTCATTGTTGATTTTGGCTTTGATGTTACGGTCAGCTGCACATGAAACACCCATGGCCACCGGACATGAAGCGCCATGGCGCGGCAATCTGATCACCCTGATATCAAGTGCAAAATACTTTCCGCCAAACTGCGCTCCAATTCCAAGCTTGTAGGCAGCCTGCAACACTTTTTCTTCCATATCTCTGTCTCTGAAAGCTTGTCCGCCTTCATTGCCCTCTTCTGGCAAGTTATCAAGGTATTTGGCCGAAGCAAGCTTCACTGTCTTCAGGGTAGCCTCAGCTGAGGTTCCACCTATAACAAAAGCCACATGATAGGGTGGACAGGCTGCTGTTCCCAGTGATTTTAATTTGTCAACCAAATATTTTTCAAGCTTTTCAGGGTTCAGCAGAGCCTTGGTTTCTTGAAACAAGGCCGTCTTATTTGAAGATCCTCCGCCTTTGGCAACAAATAAAAACTGATATTCACCTCCATCTGTGGCGGCAATATCAATTTGAGCCGGCAAATTTGTGCCTGAATTTTTTTCTTTGTACATATCCAGGGGAATGGTCTGCGAATATCTGAGGTTTTCTTCAGTATACACTTTGTAAACACCCCTTGACAGAGCTTCAGCGTCTCCCCCTCCTGTCCATACCTGTTGTCCTTTCTTTGCAACAATGGTGGCGGTACCGGTATCCTGGCAATAAGGCAGCAGGCCTTTAGCAGAAATTTCAGCATTGCGCAGCATAGTCAGGGCCACATATTTATCATTTTCACTGGCTTCAGGGTCATTTAAGATTTCTGCCAACTGCATGATATGGTCTTTACGCAGCATGAAAGAGGTATCTCTAAGGGCAGCAAAAGCCAGTTCAGATAATCCCTCAGGCGCCACTTTCAACACAGGCTTTCCCTCCAGACTCGCCATGCTTACATACTTTGAAGTGAGCAAATAATACTCCGTGTCGTCTTTCCCGAGTGGGAACGGTTCCTGGTAAATAAATTCGGGTGTTTTCATAATGGGGTTTGTGGGTTTATGGGTTTGTGAGTTAATGGGGTTACGGGTTTGAGGGCTTGGCTCAGGCCTGAAAGGCCAAGCCAGCCGCACGGAGCCAAGCGACGTGCTAACAGCGAGGCGTTCTGCACCGAGCTAACGAGCTAAAATACAATATTTAGATTAAGTTGCAAAATATCCCGACTGGTTTAAGACTCAAAGCTTCAGGAGTATGTTTTACCCCTCAGCATAAGGCATTCGCGCAGTTCAAAACCCCGGGATGACGGTTTTCTGAAACTTTGATCCCGACTGATGCTTCCAGATGATTACTATGATAAAAAAATCAAGTATTTTTGTCTGATATGGAAACGAACAGACAACAACGCATTGCCAGGCTTTTACAAAAAGACCTGGGTGAGATATTACAGGTATCGGGGCGCGACTGGTTCCCCGGAGTGATGATCACCGTGACCAAGGTTTATGTTACCGCCGACTTGTCCATTGCCAAAACCTACCTGAGTATTTTTGGTAAAGATGCCAATGAAGTTATTGGTCAGGTTGAGGCGAAAGGCAGTGAAATAAGAAAGCAATTGGGGCAGCGAGTCAGAAACCAACTTCGTCATGTGCCGGAGCTTCGCTTTTTTATTGATGACAGCCTTGACTATATTGACAATATTGAAAACCTGCTCAAACAATAGATCATTCAGCCATGCACTATGACCCAATTAAGCGCAGTTTAGGCAGCTTATTCAACAGGCGTACGTGGATGCGCAGTTTTTTTTACAGACTGCTCGACATCCTTTTGCTGCGCACCTGGCACATTCACCGAGCCATAAGGCAATTTGCAAAGGACAGGTCAGACAGCAAAAATACACATGTATTGGATGCAGGTAGTGGGTTTGGTCAGTACGCCTATTATGTGGCGAGGAAATTCTCTGATTGGGAGGTAAGTGGAATTGACATCAAAGAAGATGAAGTGGCAGCCTGCCAGGCATTCACCAGAAAAACGGCCCGAAAAAACCTCAGATTTGCCACCGCCGACCTTACCAGCTTTGTTCAGCCAGATTTCTATGACCTGATTCTTTCGGTTGATGTCATGGAACATATTGAGTCAGACCGACAGGTATTCTCCAACCTTTACCAGTCGCTCAAAGCCGGAGGAATGCTGCTGATCAGCACACCTTCAGATCAGGGTGGCAGTGGGGTTGAGAAGCAAGGTGATACCTCATTTATTGAAGAGCATGTAAGAGATGGGTATAGTGTTGACGACATCAGGGACAAATTGCTTGATGCCGGTTTTTCTCGTACGGATATCCGCTATACATATGGGAAACCAGGTCATATTTCATGGCTTTTATCCATGAAATACCCCATCACCCTGTTGGGATACTCCAGGATATGGTTTATCATCTTACCACTTTATTATTTACTGGTTATGCCTTTTGTGCTTATCCTCAATATGCTCGACCTGAAACAAACCCATGTTTCAGGTACAGGATTGATGGTCAAGGCATGGAAAGCAAACCACAAAACACCATAGGCTTTGCGGCTTCCATTATACATAGCATGGCGATACCTTTTCGCCAAAAAAACCCATAACGCCATCAATATCATTACCCTGGTATCGGTGATGGGAGTGGCAGTTGGGGCCATGGCCCTGGTGGTGGTATTATCGGTATTCAATGGTTTTGAAAGGTTGATCATGTCGCTCTTCAATGCCTTTCACCCCGATATTGAAATAAGCCTGGTCGAAGGAAAAACTTTTACCATGGATCATTTCCCGCTGGAGCAGGTCAGGCAAACTCCGGGCGTAATTGAATACAGTCAGGTTCTGGAAGAATCAGGTCTTATCACATACCGCGAGCAACAGCATCTGGTCACCCTGCGTGGGGTTGACCAGAACTATCAGCATGTAACAGGCATAGATACTCTGCTTGTACAGGGTGAATATATGCTTGAAGAATCAGACAGAGATTACATCATTCCCGGACAGGGTGTCTTTTTCACGCTGAACGCCAGCATCCATGATTTTCTCCACCCCCTGAACCTTTACGTTCCGCGAAGGGGAAGGGCAACAGGTCTTTTGCCTGCACAGGCCTTCAGATCTTCGTCAAATTATGCCAGTGGTGTATTTGCCGTTCAGCCTGAATTCGACATGGAATATGTTCTGCTTCCCGTCCGTCTCATGCGCAGCTTGCTTGACTACGAAAATGAAGTGACCTCAGTCATGCTTAAACTTGACCCCGGGTATAGCCACAGCCGGGTACAACGTCAATTGCAGGAGATTCTGGGAGACCAGTTTCAGGTTCGAAACCGTGTACAGCAACAAGATTTTCTTTACAGGGTCATGCGGTCTGAGAAATGGGCAATCTTTTTCATCCTGTCATTCATCCTTGCCATAGCTGCTTTCAACATCATAGGGTCGCTCACCATGCTGGTTATCGAGAAGCGAAGGGATATTTCAGTGTTACGCTCAATGGGTGCATCCAAGAAGCTCATTCATCGTATTTTCCTGGTTGAAGGGGTCATGATAAGCCTGGCCGGAGCGCTGGGGGGAATCATGCTGGGAGGCCTTATTTCATGGCTTCAAATGCGTTACGGAATAATCCAGCTTCAGGCAGAGGGGGTGTTCATCACTGACGCCTACCCTGTTTACCTGCAGCTGCCTGATCTACTTCTCGTGGCAGCCACTGTATTTTGTATCGGATTGGTTGCAGCACTCATCCCTCTGCAAAATCTTTGGAAGGCCGGTGATAAGCCACCGGTTTAATAAGAAACCAGAAATCTACCTTATAGAAGCACCCAGCTTATCCTGATAAGCCTTTTGCATTTTTTCCATGATCTTGTCAACATCTTTATCTCGCAGCGTTTTCTGATCATCTCTGAACACATAGCTCACTGCATATGATTTCTTATCCTTGCCCAGTCTGTCATCCTGATAGACATCAAACAAATTCACTTCGCAAAGGATTTTTCGCTCTGTTTCATGGGCAATTCTTTCAATCTCAGCAAATCCGATACCGGCATCAAGCAACAGGGCGAGATCTCTCCTGACTTCAGGGAATCGCGGAACCTCCTGATAAAGGATGTGGTGTTCACCGGCATACTTCATGAGCATATCCCACTCAATGTAACCATAGAACACAGGTTTACGGATATCAAACCTCCGCATCACTCCATCTGTTAGCATACCAATGCGCCCCATATGTTTTTTGCCAAACAACACATCACTGCCAAAGGTAAATAAGGGATCTTCAGCAACTGGTTTAAGGGTGATCTGTCTTTCACGCATGCCAAGCCTTTCAAGCACCACCATGGCAGCTTTTTTTAGGTCGAAAAAGCCAATCTCTGATGGTTTTTCAGACCACGACTCAGGCTGGCGCATGCCAGTCAGGAATAAACCGAGCACCATCCGTTCGTTGTATTTGGTTAGGGGGCCTTCTCCATCTTTGACAGCATCCCTTGCATAGATATTACCAAACTCAAAGAGTTTCAGGTCGGGCAATTTCCTGTTTTGGTTAAACGCAATGGTTTCCAAACCACCAAATAGCAGAGAGTGTCGCATCACATTCAGATCCTGGCTGAGCGGATTTACTATAGATACCAGCTGGCCTTGGTCAAAACCCTGAAAATGATAATATGATGCTTTGGTCAGGGAGTTGTTCATTATTTCTTGAAACCCTCTGGCAGAGAGCATATCAGAAATAACATTCTGAAGTTTTTCTTTGTCAGGCTTGGGAGAAATCACAATTGAAGCATGCATTTTTGACGGCACCTCTACCTGATTGTAGCCATAGATGCGTAAAATTTCTTCAATTACGTCAGCAGGCCTTGTAACATCAACCCTGTAAGCCGGAACAACCAGCAATAGTCCCTGGTCGGTTTTTTCCATCACCTTAAAGTCAAGATCTTCCAAAACAGACCGGATTGTCTCGGGTGGTATGTGCTTACCTATCAGGCCGTCAACATGGTCATAATTCAATTGAATCATGACTTCATTTTTCTTGCCAGGAAAAAGGTCTGATATATCAGATGAGATCTTTCCTCCGGCCAGTTCCTTTATGAGAAGTGCCGCCCTTTTTAAGGCTTTAACGGTAATGTGGGGATCAGAACCTCTCTCAAACCTGAAAGATGCTTCGGTTTTAAGTCCATGTATCCTTGAAGATTTTCTGATAGAAACCGGATCAAAACAGGCACTTTCCAAAAACACATCGTTGGTCTTATGGGTAACTCCTGAACCTGTTCCTCCCAGAATCCCACCCATACACATGGGCTCGCTTTCATCACAAATCATCAGGTCATCACCGGTAAGTTCCAGTTTTTCCATGTCGAGAGTCTCAAAAACAGTACCCTGACCGGGCTTTCTGACAACAACCTTTTTGCCTTTGATAGCCCCAGCATCAAATGCATGCAGGGGTTGTCCCATTTCCTGAAGCACATAATTTGTCACATCAACCACATTGTTAATGGGTTTCTGTCCAACAGCCAACAGTCGATGCTTAAGCCAATCAGGAGATTCTTCAACTTTAACGCCACTGATGGTTAAGCTGCTGTATCTGAGACATGCTTCGGGATCTTCAATGCTTACCGGAATAACCAGTTCTCTGCTGTCAATTGCAAATTTGCTGATATCTGGCCATACAAGGCTGTAATCACGCGTTCTGGTATGGTGATTCAATACAGCCAGTACGTCTCTGGCAACGCCGATATGCGAAGCGGCATCAATTCGGTTTGGTGTCAACCCGATCTCAAACACATAATCAGTGATCAGATTGAAATATTCAGCAGCCGGCATCCCCGGTTCAACATCGTCGGGCAGAACCATGATACCTTCATGTGAATCACCCAGACCCAACTCGTCTTCGGCACAGATCATTCCTTCAGAAAGTTGTCCACGTATTTTGGCTTTTTTGATCTGTAATTCTCCGCCGGGCAGGTAAAGGGTGGCACCCACCAAGGCAACCAGCACCTTTTGACCCGCTGCAACATTGGGCGCCCCGCAAACAATAGACAAAGGTTCTTCCTGGCCAACATCCACGCTGTTAAGTGTGAGTTTGTCGGCATCAGGATGTTTTTCACTTGTCAGAACATGTCCGGTAACCACACCTTCTAACCCGCCTTTGATGGCCTGATATTTATCCACGCTCTCGACTTCAAGGCCGCAATCAGTAAGAAGTGCCGCCAGTTGATCCGGATCAGTCTCAACTGCAAGATATTGTTTCAGCCAATGATATGAAATCTGCATCTGCCATTATTTTTTACTGGTTCTGATAGTTTTGATTTGCAAAAATACAAAAAGTGCCGGCATTGCCGGCACTTGATCATCCTTAGCCTAAAGACAATTTATTTTAATTCAAAAAACACGGGTTCATACTGATGCCCCTCAAAGAAAATAACCAACTGATAGAAACCGGGCAAAAGATCACGCGTTACGATCCAGTTACTGCAGATGTTTACATCACCGCCCGACCATTCAAATCGTTCTGAAAAAGAATATCGCTGGTTCTGGCCCTGCCACTGGAAAGTGGAGTTCTCTCCATTGGTCAGCACCCTGTTTTCCGGACCGGTTACCTGAAAATAGATCATACGTTCACCCTCGCCCGCCAAAAAGTTGTGTCTGACATCAAAACACACCCCAATGGCCGAAACACGTCTGGCCCGGTCTGTAACCCTCATACGATCGACATTTCTTAATGCAGAGATGGTGATGGCCGACAACTGCAACCTGCTGGCCACTTCTACTTTTTCACCCAATATGCGATTTTCGCTTTCAAGTAATTGGTTTCGATCTGCCACCTGGTTCAGGGTACTGGCCATTTGCTGATTCTCCATGATCAAGACTTCATTGTCAGCCACGATCATTGACATGTCTGTCTGATACTGCCTTAGCAGCGATTCCAGTTCACGGATACGGTCATTGTAATGAGCGATTTGCTGAGATGTAAGCCCCCGCTGAATCTGCTGTCTTAACCGCGAAATTTCCTGGCGCTGTTCCTGAAACTGATTGTCTAGTATGCCGTATTCATAACTTAATAATTCATACGCATTGTCAAGCTCGTTCAATTGAATAGTCAACTTCTCGTATTCTGACGCATACCAGTCTTTTTCAAGCAGCGCCTGTTCTGTCTGTTTTGACTCAGACAGCGCCGACCTCAGCGCCAGGCCAGCCACAACAGCCAGCAATATACTCAAAACAGATAAAAAGATAAAAGGGGCCAGCATCTGCCGGCTCCATACGGAAGAGTTCGGGCGATTGCCCATAGTATGAAGAGAATTTCGTTTCGTTTTATCCACAATGACTGATTTTTGCCATTAAACAAGTAGCTACATTCCACATTGTGGAATATAAAATTAGGCGATTCACAGGCTACATACAACAGTCTCTGGAACAACTTTTCAACATCCGATTACCTGCTGACAAATAACACCAAGCAGACCAAAATCCTTATTCTTTATGGCCTGTATGGTGTTGTTCCTAATAAAGCAACAAGCTAAAAACAAGAAATGTTCATAAGTTTCATCCCTGCCCTATCTGAGTTGTAAGGCAGTTTCACCAAGGCGGAATTCGTCGGTGTAGATGGAAATCGAATAAATACCTGGTTCGAATTCGGCTATCCGCTGCCATGTGAGGCATTTATTCAACTCCCTGTTTTGATAGTTAAACACACCCTTCACTGAAAACTGCAGTGTGTCACCTTGATGCATAAATGCGTAGGCATCATCATCACTTATCCTGATAATATTTCCGGCAGGATCAGCAATACGCATATAGACATTGTAATCGCCGGGAGGGGTTATGGGGTTTTCTCCGATAAGAAAACATACACGGATCTGCTCAACCCTTGATGCCCGGTCGGTCTCATCTTCACGATCACGCCCCCTGACTCTGAATGAAGTGGCTTCAATCTGGTAAGCGCGCAGGGTGGCTGCCTCCTCAACTTTCGACTCCAGCACCTGTCTCTCCTGTGCAAGTTGGGTTGATCGGCGTGTAACAACCTGTATCTCTTCACGCATCTGAACATTTTCTGCCTTCAATACACGATTTTCAGTATACAGGCTGTCGATTTCCCTCACATAGTTCTGGGTAATTTCCTGTAAAAGGTTAAGTTGCCTTCTGATGCGGTAATAATCGGCCTGACGGGCAATCAGACCCTGAATTTCCTGGGCATTTGCCTCAATGATGCTATCCTTGTCAGCCAAAACACTGTCATATTCAAGCCTTACCAAATAATACTCATTGAGCACTGAATCGAGCTCGTTTTGAAGTTCTTCATTTAACTCACTTGCAATCTCTCTTTCAATTGTGACCTCTTTCAGGCTTTGCCTGCTGGTTACCCATAAAATTGCCAGCAATAAGACCAATACACCAAGCACAACAATGGTAATACGGTAGATTTTTTCATTGTTGGAGTTGACATTTGATTGATTGGTTTCTTGAGTTTCCATTTTTTTGTTGTTTCAATATATTTATACTGGTTTTTTTCTTTCCACTGCCATGGTCAAGCTGCCTTTTTAACTTGACCATAAGAACCTTTGAAAACACAAAAACCACCTTTTGACTTATTTAACAACCCCTGGTGTTTTGCTGGTCGAAAAATATGGTAGTTTTACAGTATTTGCAAAAACGTTTCGCATTGACTGTCTGCATGATGCATAAGCTCAAAGCACTGCAAATGTACATGATTTTTTTATTCAATACTACACTCACGTGAATAAAATAAACACATACAATGCCATGGTAAGTTTTCTTCAATTCGCATCCCGACACATATGTCTAACGTAAGATTGCCAGGTTTTTTAAAACACTTTGTTAATCTCTTTTTTCCCGACACATGCCATGTATGCAGGGGGCTTTTGGCAGGTCAGGAAGTCTTTTTGTGTTCCTATTGCCAGACATCACTACCCAGAACAAGGTTTCATCAGCACAGCGACAATGCGCTGACCAGGATATTCTGGGGAAGGGTTCAAATACAAACAGGTACTGCGCTGTATCACTTTCATAAAAAAGGAGGGGTGCAGCGGTTGGTGCATGCCTTTAAATACCAGGGAAACACCAGGCTCGGCGAGCACCTGGGCATGCTTCTTGGGCGCGACATTAAACGTTCTCCATACTATGGAGATATCACAGCTATCATTCCGGTACCCCTTCATCCTGACAAAGAAAAAAAAAGGGGGTTTAATCAAAGTGAGGTTTTTGCCAGGGGCCTATCTGCAACATTGTCCATACCCTGTTACACTGACTGGCTTGTACGCATTATTGACAACCCCACACAAACAAAAAGATCAAGAATTGACAGGTGGGAAAATGTTTATTCGTCATTCAAAATCAACAAGCCTGAACAGGTAAGTCATGCACAGATACTTCTGGTTGATGACGTGATTACCACCGGTGCCACACTTGAAGCGTGTGCACAGGAACTATTATCAGTGAAGGGTGCCAGAATATGGATAGCCACCCTGGCCATTACAGCCTGACAGACCCATGCCTGTTATTGCAACCTCGCTCCAAGTACCGCTGTCAGCTTTCTGCTGAACATGCTGCCCTTTTCATTGAAAACATCTATATGGATCACATAAATCCCCACCGATGCCTTCAATCCATTATTGGTTGCCCCATCCCAGGTAATGACTCCCGAAGTGCCCAATGAAATGCCCCTTGAAAGGGTCCGAACCTCCTGACCATTTAAGTCAAACACCCTTACATTGGCTATAAATCCGGGTTCATCCATATGGTATGAAATAACAAGCAGGTCATCATGTCCGCTGCCGTCAGGCACAAATATCTCAGGATTTACTTCAAAAACGCCGGATGATCCCGGTGAAAAAGCCAGATACTGGGAGTTACGCATCCCTGGTGTGCCAAAGCCCCGGTTAGAGGCAGCAGAATGCCAGTTAGCAAAGTCAGTTGAAGGCCACCCGGGGTTCACGCGCTCCAGTGCAACCCCCCGGGTATGCGAAAGCATGGGGAGATGCATGTTTTCAGAAAATGTCAGTGAATCCAACACTTTAAATCCTCTGGTGGCCAATACCAGGCTCCCACCGGCATTGGTCATCCTTGGCATGGCAGGCACACGGGCAAAAGATCCAGGCCCCGGACTGGTAAATGTGCGCATTACTGCATCCGGATCAGCGGAAAGCACCAGAAAATCATCCGGGAAAAGCAAAAAACTGTCATATTCAATCTCCCTCAGGGTTTCAAGCATTCCCGAAAGGGTATCTGCCGATGCCAGTATGACATCAGTCACATCCAGTATCCTGTCAGACCTGTTATACAGCTCAACATACCTTGCTCCATAGGGTGGTGGATTAAACAAAATCTCATTAATGATCAGGTCATTTCGCTCAGGAGATTCAGGCAAGCCTGCCCTGACAGGGCGCGATTCAAGCTGGATTCCTGCACAAGAGACCAGGGTTTCACAAACTTGCAGTGTATATATGACACCCATTTCGAGGGGCTGGCCAAGATCAAGCTGCACAGTCGAGAAACATGGCTGCTGAGGTATGGCCCGGACCGGATGACCCAAACCCCCATCAAGGGTGAAGCGACCCGGGTCTCTAAGCAATTTATCATCCATGGGGCCTGAAAAATGAAGCAACAGGGTCTGGTTGTCTTTCAGCGAAACACGTTTGGGCCAGGGGGTTGTCTTGTCGGGATTGGCCCCCATAACTGAATTGACGGTTCCGGGAGTTCCTCCCAGTGGATGTGTTGAAGCGCGCCAGTTTTCCCGACCCTGACAAAAATTATACGGATCAATTTTTTCAAGCGACCACCCCCCGGACGATCTGGACTGATCACCATACCAACTGTCATCGTATGCAACATATGAGATGACCTTACCTTGGGGATCATACAAGACAAGCTGGCTGCCACCTATGGTCAGGGCATTTTCTGACAAACCCATAACAGCAGCAAAATGTGGCAGATCTCCAAATTCGGGTAGTGCATTTTCAGTAGTCAGTACCAGGTATCCCCCGGGTGGTATATCTGCATCAGGAAGCTGACGAACATTAGCACCATACGCCAACTGCCATTTGTCAATATTTATGGGAAGATCTGTGGTATTATAAAGTTCAAGCCAGTCATGTGGAGGCAGGCCAACAGGAGGGCGGCTGTTCACCATTAATTCATTGAACACCAAATCAAATCTCCTGGACACATAATATACCAATGTGGCTGTGTAAGGTATCATGAGTTCATTTCCTATACCCATAACCCCTTCAACAGACAAAGTGTACAACTGGTTTTCGCGCAGGTGCTCCTGAAACAAAAGCCTGACCATGAGCGGGTTTTCCGGATCACGGACCGCCAGCAGCGGATGGCCTATCCCGTCATCCACAAAATATGCCTTGATATTTGAAGCTGAAGCCTGCGTAACAACACGGTTAAAATACACATCAACCGATGCCTGTGAGTGTACCCTTACCCTGGTAACCTGGGGCGGAGGCTCAGGAATGATAACACCTACACACAGGTCAGTAAAATAAAAACCTCTGCTGTTGCTGGCCGTATATCTGCAATATAGTCCAAACCAACTGGTGTGTTGGTGGGTATTATCCACAACTTCTCCCTGGGGAAGAAAAGCATGGTCTCCCCCTGCATCAGCAAAAAGCTGCCACAGCCCTTCCTTGTCTCTTATCACCCTAACCCTCACCCTGTTATTTGATTGGGTCAGGATGTTGTCTCTTCCTTCGAGGATGCTTACAATTTCTTCTCCATCCTGACGGTACAGGTAAAGCCTTTTATTATCACTTCCGGTTTGCCCGGCCTGAATAAAATAACCATGGAGACTTTCTGTCAAGTCGGGTTGGTCGCTTACAAGATATATCCGGGGATGGTTGTTGGATGAGGGAACAAAAGACAGCCTGATCCAAAAATCCCATTGGGTATCGTCAATCATAAAGCTGGGGGTCGACAACCAGGCCTGACCAGCCTGATCATCTGCAAGCCGTAACATTTGGTTATCAATTACAAACCTTTCAAGGTCACCTGTCCAGGCAGGATTCTCCGTGAGTGTGCCACTGCTGAAATCAGTGTTTAGCTGTCCCGGTAAAACATGGGACATAATCATAAAGCAGAATGATATAGTTATATATCTCATGGGTTATGCTGACGTTTTTAAATGTAGTATTTTTGTAAAGGGTACCGGTTGATCCCCCACAGTCAAATCACCTAACGGTAAAAAAACATATTTATATGGTTATTGCATTGGTTGGAGCCACAGGCCTGGTGGGACAGGTTATGATCAAGGTTCTTGAAGAGCAGCAGATTCCCTGCAGTAAATTCATCCCTTGCGCCTCAGCAAGATCGGTGGGCAAAGAAGTTACATTCAGGGGACAGCCCCATAGGGTGGTCAGCGTAGAGGATGCCCTTGAAGAGAAACCCCAGGTAGCCATTTTTTCAGCAGGAGGCGCCACATCTTTAAAGTATGCCGAAGCATTTGCAGCCAAAGGAACATTTGTCATTGACAATTCATCGGCATGGCGCAATGATGATTCGGTACCCCTGGTGGTTCCTGAAGTGAATTCCGGTACAATCAACACCTCTACCAGAATAATTGCCAACCCAAACTGTAGCACCATACAGATGGTGCTGGCCATTGCACCCATTCATCTGCAATATGGCATCAAACGCATTGTGATCTCCACCTACCAATCGGTAACCGGAACGGGCGTAAAAGCTGTGGAACAGCTATTTAATGAGCGTGAAGGAAAAGATGGCCCCAAAGCCTACCCCCATAACATCGACCTGAACTGCTTTCCTCATGGAGGAGACTTTACACCCAATGGCTATACCACTGAAGAAATAAAGCTTGTGAACGAAACCAGAAAAATCCTGGGCAATGCAAATCTGAAAATCACTGCAACAGTTGTCAGGATTCCTGTAATTGGGGGCCACTCCGAAGCCATCAACCTGGAATTGGAAAATGATTTTGACCTTGACCAGATTTACAGTTTGCTTGCTCAGACACCAGGTATCATCATACAAGATGACCCATCTGAAAACCTATACCCCATGCCCGGCTTTGCCGAGGGAAAGGATGAGGTGTTCGTTGGCAGGATCAGGCGCGATGAAAGCGTTCCCTTTGGCCTTGATCTCTGGGTTGTGGCTGATAACCTGCGCAAAGGCGCAGCAACCAACGCAGTGCAGATTGCCAGGGTATTGCTTGACAAGGGGTTTGTGAAGGCATAGCACATAATCAACTGATGTTGATCGATTTTTCTTATTTTTGCATCCTGCCTTAAACCAAAACCTGCATATTCGGGTTAATGCAGCAGAGCCCTGTTAAATCAAAAACAAGATCATGAAAGAGTGGCTGGTGGTTATCAATCCAAATGCCGGCATTGGCAAAGTCCACAAAGACTGGGGAAAGATTTCAAAATTGCTGGATGATTACGGCCTTGACTATCATCCTGTATTTACAACCGGGCCTTCACATGCAACTGAGCTTGTCATAGAGCATGTTGGCATTGGCTACCGGAAAATTGTGGCCGTTGGGGGTGATGGAACCATGAACGAGGTTGTCAATGGAATATTTGGCCAAAAACAAATACCCACCACCGACCTCACCGTTGGGATGATCTCTGTTGGTACAGGTAACGACTGGGTACGCACCTATCAGATACCCATGGACTACGAAAAAGCCATTCAGGTTTTGCTTCGGGGCAACACCCTGTTACAGGATGCCGGCACTGTGAGTTTTTATAACAGTGAAACCAAAAAAATGCGGTATTTCATCAACATGGCAGGGCTTGGCTTTGATGGATTGGTGGCACAAAAAACCAATGCTGACAAAATGAGGGGTAAAGGCAACCCGTTTTTGTATTTGAAGCATCTATTAGGCTCGCTATTTACCTATAAATCGTGCCAAACCAGCATCATTGTTGATGGCAAGACCATACAGGAAAAGATATTTTCAGTTGGAATCGGCATTGGTCAATATAACGGAGGAGGCATGCGACAAGCCCCGGATGCACTCACCGATGATGGCCTGTTTGACCTTACCCTTATCAAAGACATGTCAAAATGGTCTGTCATTGCCAATGTAAGAAGACTGTATGATGGCACCATAAAAAAATACAAAAAGGTGGAAACCCTGGTGGGGAAATCGGTACGTATTGAATCAGCGTGCCCGGTTCTATTGGAAGCAGACGGCGAATCGCTGGGACATTCCCCTTTCGAGCTTAACATTATTCCGAGGAGTGTCAGGGTTATAATAAATTAGAATTGGAGACACCACCAAAAAAGCGTGTTAACGGCCGGGTGGTATAAATACACTAAAGATGAACAAGGGAGACGACACTTTTAAAAAGATCATTGCACACTGCAAGGAATATGGTTTTATTTTTCCGTCGAGTGAAATCTATGACGGGTTGAGTGCTGTATACGATTACGGTCAGAACGGAACCGAACTCAAGAATAACATCAAGGAATACTGGTGGAAATCGATGGTTCAATACCATGAAAACATACTGGGGCTTGATACGGCTATCTTCATGCACCCCACAGTTTGGAAAGCATCCGGCCATGTGGACGCATTCAATGATCCACTGATTGACAACAAAGATTCAAAAAAAAGATACAGGGCAGATGTGCTCATTGAAGACCACGTTGCCAGGATAGAAGAAAAGATCAATAAAGAAGTTGCCAAGGCAGCCAAACGCTTCGGTGAGACCTTTGATGAAGAAATGTTCAAAAAGACCAACCCGAGGGTCATTGCCAACCGCGAAAAGATTGAGGTCATCAACAAACGATTCGTAGCTTCACTTGAAGCCGAACAACTTGATGACATCAGGGCACTGATTGAAGAACTTGAGATTGCCTGCCCTGTTTCCGGTTCAAAAAACTGGACAGATGTAAGGCAATTTAACCTGATGTTCAGTACACGTATGGGATCGGCCAGTGACGGTGCCACAGAAGTATACCTCAGACCAGAAACGGCCCAGGGAATTTTTGTGAATTACCTGAATGTGCAAAAAACTGGCCGCAAGAAATTGCCATTCGGAATCGCCCAGATTGGCAAGGCTTTCAGAAATGAAATCGTAGCCAGACAATTTATTTTCAGGATGCGTGAATTTGAGCAGATGGAAATGCAGTTTTTTGTTCAACCCGGACAGGAAAAGGAGTGGTTTGAGTACTGGAAGCAAGAGCGTATGCGCTGGCATCTTGCCCTGGGCATGCCGGCAGAAATGTTCCGTATCCACGAACACGAAAAACTTGCCCACTATGCCAATGCAGCCATTGACATAGAGTTTGAATTCCCCTTCGGATTCAGAGAACTGGAGGGTGTGCATTCAAGGACAGACTTTGACCTGGCCGCACACCAGAAGTTTTCGGGCAAGAAGTTACAGTATTTTGATCCTGAAACCAATGAGAGCTATATTCCCTATGTGGTTGAAACCTCTATCGGTCTTGACCGTATGTTTCTGGCCATTGTCAGCAACGCATACAGAGAAGAGAAACTTGAAGATGGTTCAGAAAGGGTTGTCATGAACATACCACCTGCCCTGGCTCCCGTCAAGGTAGCCGTATTGCCCCTGATGAAGAAAGACGGACTGCCTGAAAAAGGCAGGGAAATTTTTGACGCACTCAAATATGATTTCCTTTGCCAATATGAAGACAAAGACGCCATCGGACGCAGATACCGCAGACAAGATGCCATAGGCACTCCATATTGCATTACCATTGATCATCAAACGTTACAAGACAACACAGTTACGATTCGTGAAAGGGATAGCATGCAGCAAGAGCGCATTCCTGTTGATAAAATATCAAGTGTTGTTTCGAGCCGCATTGATATCAGACCAGCTTAATCATAACAAAGATCATGACACTAAACGAGATCAAGGCACCCATCGATGCCCACCTGAAAACCTTCGAAAACAGGTTCAGGAAATCCATGCAAAGCAGTGTTCCGCTTCTTGACAAAATCACAGGGTATATTGTCAAGCGCAAGGGTAAGCAGATCCGCCCGCTGTTTGTCTTTTTCTCGGCCGGTTTATTTGGAGACATATCCGAACGCACTTACCGGGCAGCTTCATTGATCGAACTGCTGCATACCGCAACACTGATACATGATGATGTGGTCGACGACTCCAATGAACGTCGGGGATTTTTTTCACTGAATGCCCTTTGGAAAAACAAAATTTCGGTACTGGTTGGCGACTATCTCCTTTCAAGGGGATTGCTGCTTTCACTTGACAACGACGACTTTGATCTGCTTCGCATTGTTACCCAATCTGTAAAAGAAATGAGTGAAGGTGAACTAATGCAGATAGAAAAAGCCCGCAGTCTGGACATAGAAGAAGATATTTATTTTGAAATCATCAGAAAAAAAACGGCCTCCCTTATTGCTTCATGTATGGCCTGTGGTGCTGCATCATCAGGGGCCTCAGCAGAAGAGATCAAAAACATGGCCTCTATTGGAGAAACAGCAGGCATTGCTTTCCAGATAAAGGATGATATTCTTGATTTTGACCTGGGCGCCTCAAAAGGGAAACCCTCAGGTGTGGATATCAAGGAACAAAAAATGACCCTCCCGCTCATTTATCTGATCAACAATTCGTCATACAGCGAAAGGCGAAAAATTATAAACACCGTCAAGAATTATAATCGGGATGAGCAAAAAGTGGCTGAACTAATTCAAATGGTACATGAAAAAGGCGGTATCGCCTATGCCACCAAACATATGGAAACCTACTGCAACAAGGCCATTAACATGCTGAGTGCAATGCCAGACCTCCCCGCAAGGCAATCATTGCGCCAACTTATAGAGTTTTCAGTTAACCGCGATCAGTAGTTTTCGCCAATACCTTTTTTAAGCGATCTTCGACCAATACAGCCTGGCTTCTTTCATGGGTGTAGAAAGTCACTTTCATTGATACACGGTTCTGATCTTTGGGATGCATTTCAACCGCCGGTGCAGGCCATACAATCCAGGGCATAGCTACCAGTTGATCCAGTATAAACGCCCTCAACTGATCAGGAGACTCATCGGTTTCAAACTCCAGCTCCATGTGATGAGGGAGGTTGTCTTCATCTTCAGGGGGTAAGGTGATCAATTCGTTGCTTAAAAGCGAGTAAGGTATCCTGATCATTTCGCCCGAATCATTGATTACTTCCATCGACCGCGAACCAAGCTTTTGTATGCTGCCCTGAACTGCCAGTGTTTTAATGTATTGTCCGGGCATGAGTGATTTTTCTGACTTCAGAAGCACCCCTGCCAGAAAATCCCTGAATAAAAACCAACTGAGTCCGAAAATGAGCAGAACGGCCATAACACCAACAATCATGTGGTAATACATGAAATTACCAAAAAGCAAGTAGGCCCCCCAAAATGCAAAGGCAATCCAAACAATCAGCTCTATAATGGGGATGACGGTCTGGAGCAGCTTTCTGACTCTTGGCTGTGAGATTACCCCGATACTTATCCTGCTAAAAACACGGAATACCAGATACAGCAAAACGCCCGTTACGATAAATACAATTAAACTCATAATCTTTTCTTGTGTTTGAGTTGATCGGCCAAATACAAATCCATACCCGGTCTGATGGCATATATCCCCTCAAATTTTTCAACCAACAGACCAGCGCGGACAAGATTACGTATATCAGTCATTACGGTGGCATGAGGTCTCCCAAGAATCAGGGCCAGTTTTTCAACTGAAAAACGCCGGTTAACAATAAACTGTTGCAAATAAAACCATTGATCCGTTGAAAGCTGGTCAAAAACACTTAATGAAGGCAGTCTGAATGGATCCATTACCAAATTTTTCCCACTGACCTTTTTGATTGAAGACATCCACAATATGGTAGCTGTTCCGGGGTTTCCATAAGAGAGGTCAAAAAGCGAACTGAACATCCTGGCAATATCCCATGCGCTCATGTCAGCCTCTCCCTTTTTGTTGAAAATAAACTTCATGCCCCCGGCATGGTGTCTGAGCATGATCATGTCTTTGAGCTCTCTTGCATCAAAAGGTTCACATTCGACCACATCCAGGGCATAACTCTTCAGGTCATTTTGCTGGTCAATGAGTTTTAGTGCATGGGAGTTCACATTGACAATAAACAGGCATTTGTGGCCAAATCGGTCAATGAGATCACGTAACAGCAATATGACGGCATTGCCACCTGGTCTGCGTTCCCACCACAGGCCCAGATCCTGAATAACAACTGCTTTTCCCCGGGGAAGCGCCCTGAACACATCCTCTAGCTTTCGGTTTTGCGCACCCAGCGCTTCTGTCAACTTTCTGGCAAACAATTGTGCATCAGCATGACATCCCTGTGGGGCCCGCAAGACATGTATGTTTTCGCGGTTAAAAAATTGTTCAGCTATTTTTTTCGACAAGCTTGACTTCCCGGAGCTCCTTGCTCCTGTAATCAACAAAGCCCCCGGCATGCCTGCCTTAAATCTGCCGACGGCCTGCTTGCAGGCATTGACCTCACTGCCCATTCCAACCCAAAAATCATCATTTGTGCCCGAATGTCCTGAAAACAAAGACGCATAATAAAAGGGCAGGTCTCTGAGCACATTCGCGTCAGGCGTCATGGCCTCTGCAAAAGACAAGATCTGCTTGTTCGACCGACCGGGTTTTCCGGTTTCCTTCTCAACACTGCTAAACCACAGCTGGCCTTCACTTTTTCCATACAAAAGATCAACAAACCAATTTCTGGAAACCTCCCTGGTTTTTACCAAATGTTTATTAAGCCGGCCAATCAGCGGAAAGTGTTCAGCAGATTTGTTTTTCTTTTTCGAAACAGCACTGAATTTGCCAATGGTTGCTGATGAAATGGGTTCAAAACAACGCTTGAGCCCTTCTTCAAAGATCCGGGCCTGGCCTGCAGGCAGCTCCATCAGTTTCTTTTTTTCGAAACTGACCATGTCAGCAAACCTTCTGACTACTGTCATCGCTTGTTCATACCTCTCTTTGTCTTCAAAAGTTGCATCATCCTTGCTCTCAGTATCCAGGCTGAAGTTTACCAGCCTTACCATATCTTTAATTTCAGCTACCTGCCTCTGCAGCATTGATTCTGCATGAAGTGTTTCCTTTATGGTGTAGTCGATAAATTCTGTGCTGATGAGAAACTCCAGGGTTTTTCTGAAACTCACCTGAATTGTTTCAGCTTCGCTGAATGCTATATCCCTGATCTTTTCACCTAGCTGCTCTCCGCTTGTTTCCAATTTGTCAGGAAGTTCATTCAGCAAACCACCAATTTCTATATAAAACCGCTGGTACAGCTCCGTCAGGGCCAGTGATCCAAGACCTGAGTGGTCAAGTTTACCTATGTTTCTGCATTCTTTTATCCCCCCGCTTTCAAGCTTTGAGGCAAATGATATATAGGCATCCAGTTGTCTGATGAGTCCTGATTCCAAAGCATTTGACAACTCGACATGGTATTTCATGGCTTTGGCGTGTATCCTGCTCTTCACTGAAAGGATATAAAAGTCGAGAGCTACTTTGTTAACAAAAACACCCAGATTTTTTTCCCAAACAGCAGCAAACCCCCCGATTTCCTCAACTGTGGCCAGGTCTTTTTTGGCATGGGTTGCAAAACTTTTGCTCCTGATGTTTGCGCCGGTACTTTCGAGGTAATGGCTGTATTGCTGCAGGTCATTGAGCAGATTTTCATACAGACTTGTACCGGTCTGGTAATAGAAATTCTGGCTTTCATTTTCAAGCACCCTGATTTTGGCCACCAATCGATTTCTCTCCAGCTTTATGCGCTCACGGGTTTTCTGAACAGATTCACGTCCAAGCCTGGCTTTTTCAATAAGCTCATGCAAGCCCATAAGTATTTTCCTGATCTCTGCAGTTTCTCTGAATGCATGCAGGCTGAGATCAGCCATGATTTCACGGAGGCCTTCCAACCTTTTGTGGTAGAGGAAAAACCTGGCAGCCGGTGTTACTTTAACCTTATGGGTAACTGGTCGCCGGATTAATACCGACTGGGTCATTTTTAAAAGTTTATATGCTCTGGTACCTGGTTTGTCATGCTTGTTAATGGTAAAGTCTTTCTTATTCAGTCTGATTCTGATGTGTTCGGGCATGACATTGATCAATGCACGCAACTCATCAAGGTAGGCAGCAGTAACACGTTCAAGTACTTTGCGGCTGTCAGCAATTTTGTGCTCTCTGAGGCTGGTGATATATCGCTGTGAATGGAATGATAAGTCATTGAGTACCCTAAGCAGGGCTTTGTCCTGCTCGCTCTGTTTTTCTTCGCCAACAGCCATTTGAGCCGCATCAAGGTTTTTAAGGCAAATTGACTCAAGTTCAGGAAAGACGCGACGATCAAGTTCCATGACCTGTTCCAGACCATCTTCATAAAACTTTTTGAGAAAACGTACTGATGTTTCTGCCACATTGTTAACCTCACTGGCGATAATCTCGCGTGAAGCAGGTATGAGGTGGTGTAGTACATCGGCTCCTGGCCGTTCGGTATCTTCAGGCAACTTGTCAACCGTTTTATGGAGAAACTCTCCCGGAACCACCAACTCATCAAAAAAACCAGACGCAGAAATCAGCAGAGAAGTGTGAACACTTTCAGTGAGCAGGTTGGCTTTTTCTATAACCGCTTCAGGTTCTTTCACACTAAAATCCGGAAGCTCCATCATGGTCAGGTCAGCATCCATTGATTCGGCACCAATAATTTTTTCGTGTGGCAATTGCTCTATACCATTGTTGATCACTTTGACCTCTGCACGAATTCTGTTGTTGTCAAGCAGCTGATTTATAAGACTATACAGGCTGTCAGCCCTGGAGCTGTCATTGCTGATGGTGAGTATTCTGATCTTTGCAGTGCGCCATTTATCGGCTGAGGTAATGAATCGCAATAGATAAACAGCCAGTGACAGCGCACGCCCCCTTCCACTCCACCAGACATCAATGCGTTCGTACTTGCCGAAGCCCTTTTCTTTATCATAGGTCAAAAATAAATTATTGAAGTCTTGCCTTTTCAGGCTTGA
Source organism: Bacteroidales bacterium (assembly GCA_007118495.1). Classification (GTDB taxonomy): domain Bacteria; phylum Bacteroidota; class Bacteroidia; order Bacteroidales; family UBA7960; genus PUPG01. The sequence continues at coordinate 21,976 of SKRM01000009.1, read as the reverse complement.
CAGCAAACGGGCAAATTTTTCAGGATTGCGGGTGTTTCTTCCCCATCCCATCAAAACAGTATTGGGTTCAAATCCGGTGAATCCATAGACCCTTGAAATTACATCAATACCCTCGTATACATCCCTGCAGGTATGTCGCCGGGTAAACACCCCCCTGCCGGGTTGTCCCGTTGCAGGCAAAGGCTGTTCCTTCAGCCCGAATAATATATCCCCTCCGGGTTGCTCAGCTAGCTCAAAGTTGGTGAAAACACCCATTTTGCCAACCAGGGCATTACCCATTTCTATGAGGTGGGGCCTGCTTTTTTCTCCTCCACTAAACAACATCACGTTTGGTCGCCAATTCCGTGCTTTTTTACTGCTGAGCTGGAGCCTTCCGAGGCCGGTCTTAACCAGCGAAGACCATACTCCTGTCCAGGTGTCACCACTTTGCAGCGTAAGTTCTTTCTTTTTCAGAAAAAGAAAAAGCGCTGTAAGTATCACTGAGGCCGCCAACAGCGCTACTACATCCAATTGTATCATCACCACGATACATGCAACTGCTCCTATGAGGGACACAATGCGGGGAATTTTAAAGGATGGTCTGAAGTCACTCCCTGCCCAACTCTCAATGACATAGGTTATATTCAGAAAACCATAGATCAAAATAAAGAAGATGGTAACCACCCGCGCAATCACATTGAGATCTCCAATGAGTATCCCCGCCTGGGCAATAAGAAAAGCAAATATAAGTGCGTTACGTGGCTCGTTCGATTTACCGTACCCTTTGGCAAAAAAAACAGGGAATATCCTATCCATAGCCACTGCCTGAAGAATACGGGGTGCAGTCATAATGCTGGCAAGGCCTGAAGATAAAGTGGCGGCAAATATTCCGGCAATAACCAGCTGTGGAACCAGACTGACCTGAAATAAAACATGGGGATCATTCACTAACAGGCCACGGTCAATTGTAAGGGCAAATAAAACAGTTAGCCCCACATAAACAAGGAGACCAGAAAAAATGGCAGCCATGGTCCCAACCGGAATATTTTTCCTGGGATCTTTCAGATCACCCGACATGGAAACCCCGGCCTGAAAACCTGTAACAGCAGGAAAAAAAATCGCAAACAAGGCGATCCAGGGGAGCCCTCCATCTGTAAACCAGAGCGTTGTTTCAGCTGGATGAAAATCATGTCTGCCGGCAAAAATGGAGACAAGTGACAGAACCATGGCCACCAGAATAATATATTGAAACCTGATGGCGAACGAAGTACTGACAAACGTAATGGCTGTAACAAGGAAAAGTACAATTGACCCGGCAATCCTTATTGTATAGGTACTTACCTCAAAACCAAAGTAAGATAAAAACGCCTCGGAAAAACCGATCAGATAAAGGCTTACACTGAAAGACAGGCCAACAAACAAGGCCAGCCCCAAGGTGCCTCCAATGGGCAATCCAAGGCTTCGGGAAATAATGTAATAGCTTCCGCCTGTTTCGACCTTTTTGTCAGTTGCAACAGAAGAGACACTCAGACCTGTGGCAATGGATATAATATGTGCCAATGCAATAATCCCAAGTGTGCCCCATAAACCTGCCTGACCTACTATCCAGGGCAAACGCAGAAACATGATCACCCCGAGGATGGAAAGAATCGAAGGGGTAAATACCCCGCTAAACGCACCAAACCTTCTGGCTTTTCCCACTATTATTACAAATTTATGTTCAACCCAAAGATATGAATTTATGCCAAACATAAGCTGCCATGGCAGTAGCTGACATTGCTGACATATAAAGTGTATACGGAAATACAGTGTTTTTGTTCCGGGTCATTGTTTTTGAAATTTGCATAGGCCGGCACGTTTGTTTAACTTTGGTCACCATGAGAGCTGCCCAAAAGCCCTGCCTCCGGCAGGTCAAAGCAAATTGTTAGCTGATTAAACCACATCAGGACAACATAATATACACCATGAAGACAAAAAACCTATTGCTCTTTGCCTTTCTGCTGTTTCCAGCTTTTCTGAATGCCACCGTCATTGTCAACGAAGAAGACAGGGTTGTCGTCAATGAAGAAGGCAGGGTCATCATCAATGATGAAGCCAGGGTAAGTCTGCGTACACCACAAGAGGCCATTCGCACCCACTTGCAATTTCTCCAACCCGGTTCATATGAGCCCGATAAGGCAGCCCAGGCTTTTTTTCACCCCGAAATGACTCTGGAGCAAGCCAGAGAGTATGCCATCAAGCTAAAACAAGTGCTCGACGGAAGGGGATACTTCATTAACGTTGACCAGGCCCCCAGTGATCCCAATTACAGAGATTCAATTAGCCAGGAACACCTTTATGCACCCACTCACCACCTGCCGGACGTTTACCTGAAAAAAAGAGGTGACGTTTGGCTTTACAGCCTTGAAACCATTGGCAAGGTAGATAAATTACACAGGGAGGTGTTTCCTTTCGGGCCTGATTTGCTGATTAACTTATTCCCCAGGGCCGGTACCATCAGTTTCATGGGCTTGTTCCTTTGGCAACACATGGGCATTTTACTGCTTATTCTGGCAAGCTTTTTGGTTCACAAACTGCTCACATTCCTGTTCAGCAAGCTACTTTATAAAGGAGCCTCGAAGATGGGCTATGACCGGCTTGTCAGACCCTACCTGTTGCCCGTGGCAAAACCCCTGAGCCTTTTTGCTGTATTCCTCTTTATCATGTTTGTGTTTCCGCTGCTGCAGCTGCCTGTGGAGATGGCCCGTTATTTCACCTTTGCCTTCAAGGCCATTTTACCTTTTTTCGGTATGCTTGTCTTTTATAAGCTGGTGGATGTCTTTGCACTTTACCTTGAAAAGCTGGCCGGGCAAGGGGAATCAAGCCTTGACAACCACGTGGTACCGCTTATACGAAAAGTCATGAGGGTGTTTGTGGTCATCGTTGGAGGTTTGTTTATTTTGCAAAATCTGGATATCAATATCACAGCATTGCTGGCAGGTTTATCCATTGGCGGTCTGGCCCTGGCACTGGCAGCCCAGGATACCCTGAAGAATTTTTTTGGTTCATTGATGATATTCATTGACAAGCCCTTTTCGGTTGGGCACTGGATTACAAGTGGAGACCTTGATGGCACCGTTGAGGAAGTTGGGTTCAGGTCAACACGTATCCGGACTTTCAGAAACTCACTGACCTATGTGCCCAATGGCAAACTGGCTGATTCTACCATTGACAACCATGGCCTGAGGGAATATCGCCGGTTTTTCATGCATATTGCCGTTACCTACGACACACCGCCCGATCTCATTGAAGTATTTGTTGAAGGTTTGCGGAAGATCGTCGACCACCACCCCAATACCCGTAAAGACTTCTACATTGTTGAGTTCAATGAAATGGCTGAGTTCTCTCTGAAAATCATGTTCTACATCTTTTTTTCCGTACCAACATGGCCCGAAGAGCTTAGGGCACGGCATGAAGTTCTTGTTGAGATTATCCGCCTGGCTGAAAAACTGGGTGTACGTTTTGCCTTCCCGACCAGTACGCTGCATATGGAAAACTTTCCCGGAAAACACAGCCTCACTCCCCGGTATGATATGAACATGGATGACTTCAGGCAGGTGATGGAAGACTATTTCAAGAAGGGTTAGGCTCGGCGCAAAGCGCCTCGCTGTTAGCCGTCGCAAGCGACGGCGGTTAGAAGGTTGGCGGCACTGCGTGCCGTGGTTTGGAAGTTGGGTAAAGAAAAAGGAGGGCCGGGGCCCTCCTTTTTCTTTGTGTGCACTTCTTTTTATTTCAGTAGCATTACAGCTGCGGGGTCAATTACCTGAAAAGTAAATGACTCTGTGAAGTAAAGCTGTACGGTTTTGCTATTGTGCGACTCATATCCTATGGAAAGATCCTGGCCCAGTACGAGGCGGAAATCTCCTCCTCTTTCAGAAACCAGATAAGTATCCTTTACATAGGGGGCCATAATAATCTTCCCTCCGAGCAGGCTTTCGAGCTGTTTGCGCAGCGGGTACCCCCTGACATAAGAGTTGATCTTTTGCCACTTCTCGGTGCTTAACACCAGAGAGTAAGGCCCTTCAATTGATGCCGACTTCATTTTTGAAACGGCCAGGGCGATGGCGCCGGGAATGTCTTCAGTGGCTTCCGGAAAGGCAATGGCTTCATGGTCAGAACTGTTTTTCAGACCGGCAATATTACCAGGCTTGAAACCTTCATAGATAGCCTTTTCTTCAAATTTGGCAATTTCTCTGGCAGCGTTTTCAAGGGCCTCAAGATCAATGTCTTCAGCACCGCGAGCCACATTATCCAGTTCCCAAATATTCAACTCAAAGGGAATGCGGGCCTCAACCATGGGCAATACCTGGTGAATACCGTATTTCACACCACCTTTTTGATTGGCCGGCACCTGTATGCGACCAGTTGAGAGAGCAGCAAAATCCCATCCTTTTGGACCCTCAACATCCAGGAACCTTCTTGCAGAAAGTACTGAATTCAGAACATCCAATGCTGTATCGTTGATCTCTTCCCAGGCTTTACCAGATATGGGAGCGAGTGATTTTCTTAAAATATCCATGTTTTCTCCTTTCAAATTATTTAATTTTTCCAATTCCCAGTGAATCTCCGCCCTTTGGGGGGGCACTTTCATCAGAGCCATCATGATCATGGTCGTTTCCATGGGCACCCATGATGTCCCCCTCTTTAAACAACCAGTTGCGCAACTCCTCATCCCAGCCAGGCATGTTTCGCCTAAGCCATTCAAGAGTCATGCAGGCATGCTCAATTTCTTCATCTCTGTTGTGGGCCATGATGGCAGATAGTTCCGGGTCATTGCTGGTAACCACACGCTGGTGATACCAGTCGACTGCCTCAACTTCTTCCTTCAGGCTATTCAGCGCACGCGAAAAATTACGCGCTTCTTGCGATAATTCATCTGCGGGTTCGTGATAATTTGACATAATCGTTGGGTTAAGTTATTAATAAAAATATGCTTGGTTAAATAGATGCTTCATATGCAAATATAAGATTTTGGGTCCAAAATAAAAATCCTTGTGCTGTTTTAATCGGGCTTCCAGATTAATAAACCCCCCGACACACAAAACACTTTCTCAAAACCAACCCCCTTGGTTTTGGTGTGATATCATAAAAAAACATATCTTTATCGTTCCGAAACCCCTCAAAAACATCATCAAACATGAAAAAAGCAATTTTTAGTCTAACGCTGGGATTTATTGTCATGCTGGCAGGCTGCACAACTGAAACCAAAAAAACAAGCATTGAAATGGGCGTGATACCACAAGCAACCGTTGAATCGGTGAGCAATCAGTTAATAGAGAAATACGGTGAAGACAAGGCAGAATTAATCAACAGGGGCGTCAGGCAGGTGGCAGCCCTCTGGACTATTGATGATGGTAGTACAGAAGTGTTTTCATCATTTTGCATGGAGAATTATCATGGAACTGAAGAAACACGGGTGGAGTTATTCAACACCCTTTCACGTAATTATGAAATGATCTGGGGTCACCTCAACCAGTTGTCGCTTGAGTTGACCAAACCCCTGCATCTTACCTGGGGGCCTATCGAGCCAGTGGATGTACTTTTCGGAAGCTACGCGCCCGGAGCACACCTTGCCGAAGACTTTTACGGCAATAAAATTGCCTTTTTGTCCATATTGAATTTCCCTTTTTTCTCACTCGATGAAAAAAATGCCCTGGGCAATGACTGGAGTCGCAAAGAATGGGCTTATGCCCGTATGGGAGATATTTTTGTCTCGAGGGTGCCGGCAGGCATCAACCAGAATATATCGCGTGTAAGCACAGATGCCGACAATTATGTATCTGAGTACAATATTATCATGGGACAACTTCAGAACAATGAGGGCGAACATATATTCCCTGACCACCTCAGGCTGATCACCCACTGGGGGCTCAGAGACGAGCTGAAAGCAAACTATGACGGCACCCAGAAAGGTCTTGAGAGACAAAGAATGATCTACCAGGTCATGCAACGTATCATCGACCAGAGCATCCCTGAAAAAGTGATCAACAACACTGATGTACAATGGAATCCCTATACCAATGAAGTGACGCAACAAGGCAGCAAAGTGACTTCTGGTCCTGAACCAGACACAAGGTATGAACACCTGCTTACTAATTTCCACGCCCGCCGTGAAGCCGATCCCTACTCACCCAATTATCCCACAGCCATAGAAAGGGCCTTTAATCAGGGTCTTGAATTGAGTATGGATGAAGTAGAAGCCCTTTTTATTGATCTGGTAAGTGATCCTGTGTTAAAGGATGTGGCTGCACTGATCAGTGAGCGGCTGGGTCGTGATCTGGAACCATTTGACATTTGGTATGACGGTTTTAAGGCAAGAAGCGCCATACCCGAAGCAGAGCTCGATCGCGTTGTCCGCCAAAGGTATCCCGATGCAGCTGCGCTTGAAAGAGACCTTCCTAACCTTCTTGTCAGTTTGGGGTATGACAGAGACCGTGCCCGTGAAATTACTTCGCGCATAGTGGTTGAAGGATCGAGGGGGGCTGGTCACGCATGGGGAGCCCAGATGCGTTCACAGCTTTCACATTTGCGCACCCGTGTGGCTGAGGGAGGAATGACCTACAACGGATTCAACATTGCAGCACACGAGTTGGGGCATAATGTAGAGCAGACCATCAGCCTGCATGATGTGGATTATTATATGCTGAGTGGAGTGCCAAATACTGCATTTACCGAAGCACTGGCATTCATATTCCAAACCCGCGATCTTGACCTGCTGGGTATCCATACCGATGATCCCATGCTTGAATACCTTAAAATACTTGACATTCTCTGGGGCACCTATGAGATCATGGGTGTTTCATTGGTTGACATGCAGGTATGGAGGTGGATGTATGCCAACCCTGACGCCACCCCCAGCCAGTTGAAAAACGAAACCATCAAAATCGCCAAAGATGTGTGGAATAACTACTTTGCCCCGGTTTTCGGAGTCAGTGACTCCCCCATTCTGGCTGTGTACTCGCATATGATAAGTTATCCTCTGTACCTGAGTGCCTACCCTCTGGGCCACCTGATCGAATTCCAGATCGAAGAGCATGTAAGGGGCAAGCATCTTGCCAGTGAAATAGACAGGATATTCTCATTGGGCAACCTGACTCCGCAAAAGTGGATGATGGAGGCCGTGGGGGAGGTCCTTTCTCATAAACCCCTGGTAGATGCTGCGAGAGTAGCTGTAGAGGAGTTGTAAGGTTAAGCTCAGCCCCGATGGGGCTTCGCAGTTATGCCCTCGCTGCGTTCGGGCTGTTGGGCTCGGCACTGCGGACCTTGCTGTTGGCACGTCGCTATCGCTCCGTGCGGTTCAGGTTTTGGGGTTCAGGTTTGATTCTACGATGCGCGGGTAGTGCAGATATTCAAGCTCGTGGATTTTGGCGGCAAGACTTTCAGCTGTTTCGTTTTCAGCCAGTTCAATTTTTTTCTGGAAGAGAATCTTTCCCTTGTCATATGCTTCATTGACCAGATGGATGGTTATTCCGCTGTACTGTTCACCCGCTTCAACAACAGCCTTGTGTACATGCATACCATACATCCCCTTGCCACCATAGTCAGGTAAAAGTGCGGGGTGGATATTGAAAATACGATTCGGATACATGTCGACCAGCCACGAAGGGATAAGTTTTAAATAACCGGCCAGCACAATAGCTCCTATATTATAAGTCTCCAGCACCTCGCTCACCAAATTTTTGTCATCCCACTCACTATTTCTGATTACACGAGCAGGAATATCTCTTGAAGCAGCTCTTGTGAGCACATAAGCCGAGGGATTGTTGCTTATGACAAGGGTAATCCTGATGTATGGATGGTTTTTGAAATAATCCATAAAGTTAGCAGCATTGGTACCGTTTCCCGATGCCAGAATAGCCAGATTTGAACAATCTTTGCTTTTTTTCATTATATTTGCTTGAAACAAAATTTGCAATCACGTTCTCAAAAATACGGAAATTCACGGATCATATGAGTAATCCGTGAATTTGACCCCTTTTTCTACTACGTTTTTAGTTGTTTCTAACGGATTATTATACAGGCTCATACACCGTTTAAAACAAAAATGAAAGGAAAAAAGTTGGTTATAATCAATTAAATATTTTTCTTTGCAGCCTGTTTAACAAAAAAAGGAGAAACCATGTCTGACATTGCAACAAGAGTAAAAGCTATCATTGTTGATAAGCTTGGTGTAGATGAAAAGGAAGTAACGCCCGAGGCTAGTTTTACCAATGACCTTGGTGCTGACTCTTTGGACACTGTTGAGCTCATTATGGAATTTGAGAAAGAGTTTAACATTGCCATCCCTGATGACCAGGCCGAAAAAATCAGCACGGTAGGTGAAGCTATTGCTTACATTGAAAATAGCAACAAGTAAGACGGATGTCGTTTTAAAATGGAGCCCACATGCGAGGTTTCCGTTTGCCCGTATCGCGAACGAACCCATGTGGGCTCCGTTTAATGTGTTAAACAAAATTTATTTGTAATGGAACTCAAGAGAGTTGTTGTTACCGGTCTGGGTGCACTAACCCCCATTGGTAGTTCAGTTGAGGCATATTGGAATGCGCTGGTAAACGGGGAAAGTGGCGCTGGCCCCATCACACGTTTTGACGCATCACTATTCAAAACCCAATTTGCCTGTGAGGTAAAAAATTACGATGCAGCTGACCATTTTGACCGCAAGGAGGCCAGAAAATATGATCCTTTCACCCAGTATGCCATGGTTTCTACTGAAGAAGCCATCAAGGACAGCGGGATCGATCTGGAAAAAATCAACAAAGATCGTTTTGGCGTTATCTGGGGGAGCGGTATCGGGGGTCTGGAGACCTTTTTAAGAGAGGTTTCTGCCTACGCCAAAAGTGACGGGCCACCAAGATTCAGTCCGTTTTTCATTCCGAAAATGATCGCCGACATCGCAGCCGGTCATATCTCAATCAAACATGGTTTACGTGGGCCCAACTTTACCACCACTTCTGCCTGTGCCTCTGCAGCCAATGCATTGGTCGACAGTTTTAACCTGATCAGGCTGGGCAAGGCAGACATCTTCATCAGCGGAGGCTCTGAAGCAGCCATAAATGAAGCAGGTATTGGTGGTTTTAGTGCCATGCATGCCATTTCTGTCAGAAATGATGACCCAAAAACAGCCTCACGCCCCTTTGACAAAGACCGTGACGGATTTGTTCTGGGTGAAGGCAGCTGTACCATTATCTTTGAAGAACTTGAGCACGCCCTGAAACGAGGTGCTAAAATTTATGCAGAAGTTGCCGGAGGCGGTCTTTCTGCAGATGCATACCACATGACCAGTCCCCATCCCGACGGGCTTGGCGCCATCAATGTTATGAAAAATGCACTTGATGACGGTGGTTTGTCACTGACTGATGTTGATCATATCAACACCCACGGTACCTCAACTCCTTTGGGTGATATAGCAGAGCCCAGAGCCATTGTAAGCCTTTTTGGTGAACATGCATATAAGATCAGCATTAATTCAACCAAGTCAATGACAGGACACCTGCTTGGAGCTGCCGGGGCAGCAGAGGCCATTGCAACCATTCTTGCAGTTCAGAATGATATTGTACCCCCAACCATTAACCATTTCACTGATGATCCCGAAATTGACAACAAACTTGATTTTACCTTCCACAAAGCCAGGAAGCGTACAATCAATGTAGCAATGTCAAACACATTCGGCTTTGGTGGACATAATGCTTGTGTGGCATTTAAAAAGTTCGAAAAATAACAAGGTACCTTGCGTATTTTCAGTCGCATCGGGCGTAAGCACGCCACCCCAGACAACAATCTGTCTGAGGTTGTCAGGAATATTTTCGGCTATTCTCCAAAGAATGTGGCTATATATGAATTGGCCTTTCGCCATAAGTCGGTGGCCACATTCACCCAAAATGGGTTTAAGCACAGCAATGAACGACTTGAATACCTTGGTGACGCTGTGCTGGGATCAGTTGTTGCTGATTTTCTCTTCAAAAAATTTCCATTCAAAGGCGAGGGCTTTCTGACTGAAATGCGGTCGCGGATTGTCAGCAGAAGCAACCTGAACTTATTATCAAGAAAGCTGGGGCTCGACAAACTGGTTCAGGCAAGTAAAGAAAGCGGAATAAACGGCACTTCAATTCTCGGAGATGCATTTGAGGCATTTATAGGTGCCGTATACCTTGACAAAGGATATGAATTTACCAGAGATTTGATTATTCAGCATATCATCCAGACCCATCTGGATATTGAAGACCTCATGGTAAGAGAAATAAACTTCAAGAGCAAGATCATCGAATGGGCACAAAAAGAAAAGAAAGACATTAACTACCAGGTGGTAGATGAAAAAGAAAACGGCAAAAAAGGCAGGCTTTACACCATAGAACTTCTCATTGAAGGACATGTTGCCGGATTTGGTCAGGACTACTCAATCAAAAGAGCCGAACAACACGCATCACGTCAGGCCTGGGAACAACTCACAAAATAACCATGTCAAAAAAACGCAGGTTGGATGTTGCGTATGACGCCGACTTCAGGGCCATCGCCATATTTACCGCACAAAAAGGGTACCGCTTGTGTTGGTTGCTTAACCACCATCTTGAAACTGCTTTTACCAGGTTTCCTGATTTTGTTTCGGCAACAGGCAAAGACCATGAAGAAAAAAGCATCGCGGTTTACGGTCATGAAGAACCCTTGCTGTACAACCACTTCTATTTGCTCTCAAATAAAACGCAAGGCCATACCTACCTTGACGCACCGCCCAATATGGATTTTCTTCTGTTGATAAAAAGCCCCGGTGATCGTTTTGACATGCAAGATATCCTGAAAAAGATCAGGGCAATCCCCCAGGTTAACACTGCCATTGAGGCTGACACCATGCTCGGAAAGAATGCCGGCAGCCTCTTCTATGATTTTGAAATGTATCTGTCTCAAAAAGCCGACACATAAAAGCTAATCCAACTTCTTGGCTTCATTCCAAAACACATCCATCTCAGACAAATTCATTTTTTTCAGATCTCTGCCCCTTTTAACAGCCTCAGCTTCGAGGTGCTCAAAACGTTTAACGAACTTCTTATTGGTTTTTTCCAGGGCATTTTCGGGGTTGACTCCAATAAAGCGTGCATAATTGATCAGGGCAAACATCAGATCACCAAACTCTTCTTCAATTTTGCGGGGCGAAGCCTTTGTTTCAACCTCTTGCTGCAATTCGTGCATTTCTTCCTGTACCTTATCCCATACCTGATGCGGATGCTCCCAGTCAAAACCAACCCCCTTTACCTTATCTTGTATCCTGTAAGCCTTGATCATGGCAGGTAATGATACGGGCACTCCTGAAAGAACCCTTTTCTTGCCATTTTTCAGCTTGATCTTTTCCCAGTTATCCTTTACTTGTTCGGCAGTTTCAGCCTTCACATCACCGTAAATATGCGGATGCCTTTCGATGAGTTTCCGGTTAATCCCCTCAAGCACATCCGTTATGTCAAAAGTCCCCAGTTCACTCCCTATTTTAGCATAAAATACTATATGCAACATGAGGTCTCCCAGTTCACCTTTTATTTCGTCCTGATTGTCTTCCAGAATGGCATCAGCCAGCTCATAGGTTTCTTCAATGGTAAGATGACGCAGCGACTCCAGGGTCTGTTTTTTGTCCCAGGGGCACTTTGCCCTCAAATCATCCATTATGTCCAACAATTGTTGAAACGCTTGCAGTCTTTTATCCATGGGAAAGTTTTTCCCAAAGGTAAAAAGAAAGCATGGGATAAAAAATTACAAGCCAGGAGGGTAGGTATTCAATGTGTGGAAGTTAATAAAAGTGGTTTTCCCTGGTACAACATAAGTCTCCAAATCAACGCTTCTGGCCGTACGGCCGTCATGCAATATCAGGTCAAGCTGTAAACCCTGCCTTCCTTGTGGCAGTTGGCTCCGCACATAGTAAATCGAGTGGGGCAAGGTTTGCCAGTTTCTGGTATCTGCCTGTTCTGCAGCAGCGCCCAGCAGGCCAAATAAAGCCCCCAGGCTTTCATCTTCCTTGCGAATTCGCTGTTCTGTAGCCTGTCTAAGTGCAAGCCTTAAAATAGCCTGCCCCATTTCTTGCAAAAATCTGTCTTCAAGTGATTGAAATGCCAGGGCATTAATGTTTTGGGCAAGCTCAAGCGCAATTTTTTCTTCACCAGTATCCAGCCTGGCCGAAGCGTACACAGGTCTTCTCTCAGTGAAGCGTGGAAATGCCACCCGTACCACCCTCAGATCACCCAGTCCACCAGTTGATTCTCCTCCTGACGGAACAGGGAAAGACATACCCATCTCCTGGTTGACAAAATGCATTTGCCCTCCTGAGCCCCGCACCATTGTGAACATGATATTTAACTCTTCCTTTACAGGTCCCAGTCCGTTTTTCCAAAAAAACACCACCTCTCCTTTTGTCTCCTGTGACCTGTGCTCATAGGTCATGTCAAACTTTTTCCCATAGTAATCAAGCTGATCCATAAACCCAGTTCTGTAGGCTGCCCGCAGCAGGTCCTTCTTAAGTTGTTCGGGTGGTGCTATGCCAAAAAGCCTCAAATAATCACCTTCGTATATTTCAAGGGCATTCCGATAAGCAATAAAAGCATTGTTGTAATCACCGGCCGCATCATAAATGATTCCCATCAGGTTATGAATAAAGCCGTCTCTCCGGTATTTATTCTCTGAGCGATACCTGTCACTTAATGCATTCAGTGCAATATTCAGTCTGCGGCATTCAACCAGTGCCGCGTCAAGGTCGCCCAGCTGAATAAAGTTCATGGCCTTGTAATAATGCACCATGAGCAATTCAAAAGGCTCACCACGGTATTCTGTTACCCTTGGGTTAACAAGTAAAGCCAGGGCCTCGTCACCGAAATTTCTTCTAAAGTCTTCACCAAGTATATAGGCCTGTTCAAAATAATGGTTGCTTTCAGCATAATTACCCAGCAAATGCTGAACCACACCCTTGTTCATAAGATAAAGCAGACGCACCCTTCTGTTATCAGCCTGGCGGTCACGCTCAAGCACCCTGGCAGCTTCTGTCAGGTCACCCTGTTGAAAATGGCGGTGGAAATTCTGCTGCCGCTGATAATACGTACGGCATCCAGTCAGGGGACCTGTCAAAAAAAGAACAGCCAGTAAATACCGGATTAAAGGTTTACGCATAAAAGAGGGGCTATAATCGAAAACTTGAAAAAGAGCAGGTGTGTCAGTTTCTAACTAACTTTCGGATCTGCTTCTCGCCTATCCACACCTTCTCATTGGTCTCCATATCTGTTAGTTCCAGATTCACCTGGTAATAAATCACCCTGTCACGGCCCAGTTGGTCGACGATAGAATTCATTGTGCCTGTAAGCATATAGTCAGCACCCACCTCACGCCGCCATCTTGCCACTGTTTCGGGGGCAGCGAATTCTTGCTGATCAGCCCTTTCCTGGCGGATCTGTTCTCTGAACTCAGCACCCTGAACCACGCGAACCACTCCACTGTTTACAAATTCTCTTTCCATATTCCGGATAAAGGTTTCTGCATCAATGTGCTCATGGCTCCGGTTGCGAACATCGCCAACAATGATAACAGGTACCCGGTCATGCGTTCGTTCAAACCTTGAAAGCCAGGGGCGGGATACAACATCCAGGATCATTTCTTCGGCCACCAACCTTGAGTCAGTATCATTCCATCTTCCGCTAAGGTCAATGGGTCTGTCAGTATCCACTCTGGTTACAGTACGGCGTTGACAGCTGCCAGCCAGCAACATAATGGCCAAAAGGCCAAACAACAAATTTCTTTTCATGGTATACATCGCCTTTGGTTATGATTAAAAATAAACAATTATACAATGTGCCCTGCAAAACACGAACCAAAACCTGCATGTTCTGCCCTTAAAAGTTATTTTTTCAAAAGTGAATAGGCTGAAGGCGGGGAAAGTGAATAAATTTCCGTACGAAATTATACAGTAACTGCACGCCAGCGGACACTTTTTTAGGCTTATCAACAGCACGTTCAGCTGCACCGCTCTTTATTACAGTACTTTAGCAATGATGGCACAGTATTCGTTTCTACTTGATCAGAATAAAAATCAAAAAATCTATTGAAATGGACCGAGCAATTAAAAAGAAAAAGTGGACGGTAAAAAAACTGGCAGCAATTGCCGGTGTTGCGGCATTTGCAGTATTTATCATTTACCTTCTGTTTTTCCGCGATACAAGCAGCAGGCTCTATGTGGATAAAGACAAAATGACTGTTGCCACCGTACAACAGGGACGTTTTCAGGAATTCATACCGGTTGACGGCGTTGTACAACCCATTGTGACCATTTATCTGGATGCTGTTTTCGGTGGCCGTGTTGAAGAAATATACGTTAGGGATGGAGCCCAGGTGAAAGAGGGTGATAAAATCCTCAGGTTGTCAAACAACCAGGTGGAACTTAGCTATATGACTCAAGAAAACAATGCACTTGAAGTACTTGACCGGATGGAGAACACCAGGCTCAGCCTCGAAAGAAACACCTTTGAACTGCAAAGAAGGCAGGCTGAACTGGAATACAGGCTGGATATTGCAGAAAAAGATTTTGAACGCAGAAGTTCTTTTTTTAAGCAGGGTGTTATCTCTGATGAAGAGTATGAAAATGCTGAAAGGGAATATCATTTCGCCTTGCGCAACTACGAGATCGGTCTGGCCACCATGCGCCACGATTCAATGTATGCCTCAAACCAAATGGAGCAAATCACTGATAATATAAATCGTACCCGCGAGAGCATAAGCTTTTTACGAGAACAAATTGAAAACCTTATAATCCATGCCCCCATCAGTGGCCAGCTCTCATCGTTCGACTCTGAGAGGGGTGAGACCAAATCACAGGGACAAAACCTGGGGCAGATTGATGTTATGGACGGTTTCAAGCTCAGGGCACGCATTGATGAAAGGTATGTTAACAGAACCTATGTAGGTCAACCCGCATCATTTGAATACGGCGGAGAAACATACAACCTCGAAATAAGCAAGATATACAGCAACATCACCGGAGGAGCCTTTGAGGTTGACCTGCAGTTTAATGGAAATGAACCACAAGGACTGCGCCGCGGGCAAACCCTGCAGCTCAGGTTACAGTTCAGCGGTGTGGCCGAAGCCCTGATCATTCCCAGAGGTGGGTTCTACCAGACCACGGGTGGCAACTGGATCTATGTGCTTGACTCATCCGGATCGCAAGCTACAAGAAGGCATATCCGCATTGGCCGCCAAAACATCCACCACTATGAGGTGCTCGAAGGTCTGGAGCCAGGCGAACAGGTCATTGTATCATCTTATGACAGCTATGGTGGCAGAGACCGGCTGATATTCAGATAAATTTTATATTTTAACTGTAACAAAAAAGCACTATCAATCGTCAACATATTTGCAAACCCTATCAAATCCTTTTCAATCATGATTAAAGCTATTGATTTAACCAAGGTGTTCCGCACTGAAGAAGTGGAAACCACAGCCCTCAACCAGGTGACTTTCGAAATAAAAGAAGGCGAATTTGTTGCCATCATGGGCCCCTCAGGATGTGGAAAATCCACCCTGCTCAATATTCTTGGCCTGCTTGACAACCCAAGTGGGGGTGAGTACCATTTTATTGATAACGAAGTCTCAAACTATTCTGAAAAACAAAGAGCCAATCTGCGTAAGCGCAACATCGGTTTTGTATTCCAGAACTTCAACCTCATAGATGAACTGAGTGTGTTCGAAAACGTAGAACTTCCTTTGATTTATCTTGGATACAGCGCATCTGAAAGGAAAAAACGTGTAGAAGAAGTGCTTGATCAAATGCAGATCATGCACCGTAAAAATCACTTTCCACTTCAGTTATCGGGCGGTCAGCAACAGCGTGTAGCCGTTTGCCGTGCTGTGGTAGCAAAGCCACATATCATTCTTGCCGATGAGCCCACCGGTAACCTGGACTCAACCCATGGTGACGAGGTAATGAATCTGCTTGAAACCCTGAACAAGAATGGAACAACCATCATCATGGTGACCCACTCCCAACGCGATGCATCATACGCGCAAAGAATCATCAGGCTGTTCGACGGCCAGATCGTCACAGAAGACAAGAGTACTGAATTTGTATTGACTGCGGCTGCCGCGCATTAAGCTGCAGTAATTGTATGAACAGCACAAACCCCCGGTTATTCCGGGGGTACTCTTATCCCCCCGAAAGGGGGATCCCCTACCCAAAACCCAGACCATCTTTCTGATCACACCCTCTGCAACCAAAACACATTCAAGCCATGTTCAGCAACTACCTTATCAGCCTCTGGCGCCACGCGAAGAACGCCATGTTGTATCCGTTGATCAGTATATTTTGTCTCGCTTCGGGTCTTACTGGAGTCATATTGATCACCATCTTTCTGAACCATGAGCTTTCATATGACACCCACCATGAGCATTACAGAGATATCTATCGCATGGATGGCACCTATGACATGGCAGGGACAACCTATGAGCTAGCCATTACACCATTCCCGCTGGCCATGGCCATGCAGGATGAGTTTGCCCAGGTAAAGACCTATGCCCGCTTTTTCAAACAACATGAAAAAGCCCAGGTCAGCATCCATGAAGACACATTTTTCGAAGAAGGCATATACCTGGCCGACTCAACCGTTTTTGATGTTTTCACCCATCGCTTTATACACGGTCAGGCCAGGGGTGCTTTATCCGAGCCCAACACCCTGGTGCTTACCCGCTCCATGAGCGAAAAGTATTTCGGGCAGCAAAACCCTGTTGGCCGCAACCTGGAGATAGAAAGAAGCAACTATATGATCACCGCCGTGATCGAAGACCTGCCATCAAACAGCCATCTAAAGTACAACGCTTTGATATCCATGGCTTCAGCCAGTGCCGAACAGGTATTCTCCATGAATCCGGATCTTTTCTGGAATATCAATGAAACCTTCACCTATATCAGGTTGTATCCCGGGCAAAACATGCAAGACATCATGGCGCTCATGCCAGGTTTTCTGGACAAATATGTCAATCCCCTGGGTGAGACCTTCGGTGCCAGTGCCGAATTTACCAGTACTGCTTTGCGCGAAACCCATTTCACAGAAATAATGATGGCTCCTGAAACCGGTAACAAAAGTGTGCTCTGGATACTTTTCATCGTTTCATTGTTTCTTGTAATCATTGCAGCCATCAACTACACCAACCTCACAACGGCCAGAGCTGCCAAAAGAGCCAGGGAGATCGGTGTGAGAAAAGTTATCGGAGCCAGCCGTAAACAGTTGATGAACCAGTTTTTGTCTGAATCGATGCTGACTGCCATCGCTGCCTTGCTGGTTTCAGTGTTTTGCGCAGAACTTTTAATGTCTTTCTTTAACCAGCTTACCGGCAAGGAGTTCACTCTTCTGTACCTGTTTAAAAACGGTGTGTGGTGGCAGGTCTTGCTCATAACAGTTTTCACTGGCCTGGCCGCAGGTACCTATCCAGCCATGGTGTTAAGCCGCATGAATCCCTCTTTGATTATTAAGGGATCGGCATACAAACAAAGATCTTCAGCCCTACTGCGAAAAGTATTGGTCATCTTTCAATTTGCCATTTCAATATTGCTTGTAACCGCAACCCTGACAGTACAGGGTCAGCTCAGGTATTTGCAAAATAAACAACTGGGGTTTGATAAGGAAAACCGGTTGGTGGTCGGTGTCACCGGAGCCAACAACAGGGCCAATATAGAAACCCTGG
Source organism: Bacteroidales bacterium (assembly GCA_007118495.1). Taxonomy (GTDB): domain Bacteria; phylum Bacteroidota; class Bacteroidia; order Bacteroidales; family UBA7960; genus PUPG01. The sequence continues at coordinate 4,267 of SKRM01000009.1, read as the reverse complement.
AGAATACCCTGCTGCAAAACCCCATGGTAAAAGGAACCACCAAAGCTTTCTCCATTCCCGGTCAGGAACATAATGTAAATGCCGTCAGGGCAGAAATTGAAGGCGAAATGCGTGAAACCACCATAGCCGTGAATTATGTGGATTATGGTTTTATTGACCAGCTTGACATCAAATTGATCAAGGGAAGGAATTTTGACCCGGAAAGCCGGACTGATATCTATCATGCTATTCTGGTGAACGAGTCTGCCGTACGTCAGTTTGGCTGGCACGATGAGCCCATTGGCAAACAGATCCATATGCGCTTTGACCAGGAGGGTAACCCACAGGCCATGTTCAGGGTTGTGGGAGTTGTAGAGGACTTCCACTTTTTATCACTGACCAATCCCATTGGCCCGCATATGCTTATTATACCACAAACCCCCGCCACATACAGACATATTATCGTTGAATATGAAACAGGCCGTAGAGAAGAAGTAATGGCATCCATAGATATGGCCGTCCGTGCATTTGACCAGTCCCGTATACCCGATATCAGTTGGCTCGATCAAGGTTTCCGCGATACATTTGAAGACGAAGAAAGACTGGGACGTGTATTTAGTGTATTTGCCCTGCTGACCATTTTTATCTCTTTCCTGGGTCTGTTCGGATTGTCATCCTTTATGGTTGAGCAACGGAAAAAAGAAATCGGTATCCGAAAAATCCTTGGATCATCCATCTCTGGTGTACTTGGCCTACTATACAAAGAGTTTTCCTGGCTGATTATCATAGCCATTGTTTTATCTGTTCCATTTGCCTGGTATTTCCTCAACGAATGGCTCAATGAATTCATGTACCGGATATCCATGACTGCGACACATTTCATACTGCCCGCCGTGCTGGCGCTGACCATTGCATTGCTCACCGTTAGTTACCACAGCATCCGGGCGGCCTCCATCAATCCTGCAGATATTTTACGCACCGAATAAACCAAAACACCATGTTGCTACATTACCTGAAAACAAGTATAACCCAATTCAAAAGACATTTTTCCTTCTCTTTTATCAACCTTTTTGGGTTGGCCACGGCCATGGCAGTATGCCTGATGATATTCCTCTACGTCCTTGAAGAAGCGAGCTTCGACCGTTTCCACAAAGACGCGCAGGATATCTACAGAATCAGTTTTCATTTAAACATGCAAGGTGAGCTGATGGACGAATCAGTTTCCAGTTATGCCATGGGTGCGGATATCCTGAATGAGTTTCCCGAGGTGATAGAAATGACCAGGTTGTCACACTGGTATGAGCCGGTAGTTATTTGGCAGGAAGATGGCAGGCATATGTCTGTCGAATTTGGATTATACGCTGAAAGCACATTTTTTGACCTTTTTGCTTTCAAACTGCTCAGGGGGAACCCCAAAACGGCCCTGGAAGACCCCTTTTCACTCGTCCTCTCAGAAAGTTTGGCAAATGAGCTTTTCCCCCAGTCTGACCCCATGGGTGAAGTGTTGCGTCTGGGCAACCGGCAGGAACCTTACAGGGTAACTGGTATCATCGAAGATTGTCCGACAAACTCACATATCAGGTACAAATTACTACGGTCTTATACAAGTTTGCTCGAAACTTCATCTGCAAATTTTTATGAATGGGATGCCAACATCAATGCCATGACCTATGTCAGGCTGGCCCCGGGATCAGATGTTGAACAGCTCAAAGAGAAAACCAAACCCCTGACCTTTGAAAAGGTCAATTATAAGTTTGAAGGCATGGGCGTCCACCTGACCATTGGCTATTTCCCTATCACCGATATTCGTTTGCGCAGCCCATTCAGCGCAGAAATGGTTGAGACCGGAACTCTTTCAAAGGTTTGGATCCTTTCAGCTGTTGCTCTGTTTGTTCTCTTTATTGCCGGATTTAACTATGTGAACCTCACCATTGCAAAATCCGGGAAAAGAGCCAAGGAAGTCGGGATGAGAAAAGTGCTGGGAGCGAATAAAAGGAGTCTCTCCAGACAGTTTTACACTGAAACCTTATTGATGACGGGCATTAGCTTCATTGTTGGACTGTTGCTCACCGAATTCAGTCTCCCCTTATTTAACCACGTACTGGGCACCCAGCTAAGCCTGTTGGATACACCCTGGTGGTCATGGATCATGGTGCTCTTTATTTTTGTAGGTGTGTTTGGCCTGCTGGCCGGTTTATATCCAGCCTTGTTCATGGCAGCTTTCCAACCCGTAAAGATCCTCAAAGGTGAGTTCTGGACCAAACCAGGTAGGTTTCAACCCAGAAATCTGCTGCTGCTGATACAGTTTGTTGTATCCATGGCCCTGATTGTTTGCACCCTGGTGGTAACACTCCAGAATCGCCATTTGTATACAAGAAACCTGGGATTCAACAGCCAGGGTCTGGTCGTTATCCAGACAGACAACCTGGATGACGCTACCTTGCTGTCCAACACCTTTGAAGCATATCCCTGGGTTGGGACAATGGCAACTGGCTCAAGCTTTCCCGGAGGACAAACCTACATGGAGGGCGTTGAGATTCAAGGCATGGAACCGGGTATCATGACAAGCCGAATCTGGGTTGACTACAACTATAAAGATGCTCTGGGTCTGCAAATGGCAGATGGACAATGGTTTTCAGGAGACGGAGAATTTGAAGCCCAAAATGTAATGGTAAACCAGGCCTTTGTCAGAAAAACCAATTGGGATGATCCCATTGGCAAAACCATTGGCCGGGGTGGCCAGGAATTCAGGGTGGCTGGTGTGCTTGAGGATTTTAACTACCAGTCATTGCATCATGAAATTGAACCATTGATGCTGAACATCCTGGCTTCCAGGCCCAATTACATTGACAGATCATATTGGCTCGTTGTTCAATACAGTGAAATTGTTGAAAGTGAAGTGATTCGGGTGCTTGGAGACGAGTGGAATCAATTGTTCCCATCCAAGGCACTGGCTTATCATTTTCTGTCGCAACACCTGGAAATGCAGTATGAAAATGAGCGCAGTTTCGGAAGACTTTTTATGGGTTTTACCATATTGGCCATCATAATTGCCATGCTGGGTGTGCTGGGCCTTTCATCATTCATTGCACAACAGAAACAAAAAGAAACAGGCATCAGAAGAGTCCTCGGGGCCTCCGTATATTCCATTTTGTCAGAAATGTCCACAACTTTTGTGAAGTGGGTATTTGCCGCAGCGGTCATTGCACTCCCGCTGGCATACTGGTACATGGAAAAATGGCTCGCCGGATTTGCCTACGCCATCGATTTTCCTTTCTGGACACTGATTGCCGCGCTGGGTGGTATGTTAATTCTTGCTATGGCCATAGTCATTATACAGTCATACCGCACGGCCAATATCAATCCGGTAGAGTCGCTGACCTATGAATAACCACCCAAAACCCAAAAACCATGTTACATCATCATATCAAAAACATCATCCGGCAAATACGACAGCAAAAGACAACTTCCATTATCAACATCCTGGGCCTGGCGCTTGGACTTGGAATCACCCTGGTGATCTGGATATTTGTAATCCATGAACTGAGTTATGACAAATTCATAACAGACCATGACCGTATTTACCGCATCCATAGCACCGCCAGCATGGGAAGCAGCGCTTCACAAACTTTACCCACTGCCATGTTTTCACTTGGAGAAGACATGATCAGATCTTATCCGGAGGTAGAAGACCTGGTGCGTTTCAGCAGTTTTTACCATAGTCCGGATGTGGTATTTGAAGGAGAGCCTACCACTTTGAATGGCATCATGTTCGGTGAACCCGGTTTTTTTGAAATGTTCAATTTTGAGCTACTGGCAGGAGACCCCGCCCAGGTTCTGGCTGATCCTTTGTCCATCGTGATAAATGAAACGAACGCAACCAGGTTAACTGGTGATCCATTGGATGCAGTGAATCGCATGATCACCATCCAGGGGCGGACATACCGCATCAGCGGCATTATGAAAGACTTTCCGGAAAACACCCATATGTCGTTCAATGCCTTTTCACACTTTGACAACCTGCCTAATCGGGCCAGGGAAGGAGGCATGAATTTCTACACCTATGTCAAACTGGCTCCTGGCACTGATATTCGTGAAGTGAAGAAAAAAATGGATGTGTCCCTGGCTGATATCATTAGGACAAACCCTCTTTATGATGGAATTCAGATTCAGGTTGAACACCAGCTTATGAGACTTGGTGACATCCACCTGCATTCAGACCTGGTATGGGAAATGCGGGACAATGGAAAAATGCGCAATGTGATCATCTTCGCGCTACTGTCCTTCT
>SKRM01000054.1 GCA_007118495.1 Bacteroidales bacterium | reverse complement strand
GGATTGAGATCAAGAAGATAGTCTAAAACTGAAGTGAGGTCTCGAGCGGATTCGAACCGCTGTAGGAGGTTTTGCAGACCTCTGCCTAGCCACTCGGCCACGAGACCATTGTTTGGGCTGCAAAATTAAGGGAATCCTTCGGATTTCCCAAAAATATTTTTTATTGCTTGCACGTTTTAGTCATCGCAAGGCTGACGCACCGCATCTTACCCCCCATAGGAGGATTCATTTTAGATATTTTCAGCTTAACCCTGCTCACCTCTGAAAATTGGCCACAAATGGCATCAAGAATTCGCCTGCCAATATGTTCAAGCAAATGGCTCTTTACGTCCATCTCGGCTTTCACCAATTCGTATATTGCCTGATAGTTAACCGTATCACTTAACTTATCAGACAATTCCGCTTCGTGGGTATCTACATCAATTTCCAGATTGACCACAAAGCGGTTCCCGATCACCTGTTCCTCTTTAAAACACCCATGGTAGGCGTAAAACTCCATTTCTTCAAGCAATATGGTTGCCATAGTTACAATGATTTAACCATGGCAAAAATACACAAAAATTGGGCGGGGCTATCCGGAGATTTTAAGTAAATTTGCTACTTCTTTTTTCTCCGGATAACCGATACATAATATAACGGCTAAGCATAATGAATACAGCTGAAAACAAGAGTGAAAGCTCCAACTCATTAAACTTTTTAGAACAGATCATTGAAAAAAACCTGAAGGAGAACCTGCATGGGGGCAAAGTTCATACACGTTTCCCGCCTGAGCCAAATGGTTACCTGCATATTGGTCATGCCAAGTCAATTTGTCTGAATTTCGGTCTTGCAAAAAAGTATGCAGGAAAATGCAACCTGCGTTTTGACGATACCAACCCCACCAAAGAAAGCATCGAATATGTCAATGCCATCCGTGAAGACATTGCCTGGCTTGGTTTTGACTGGGAAGAACGTGAATATTACGCATCTGATTATTTTGAAAAGCTTTATGAAATGGCTGTAACCCTTATCAATAAGGGGAAAGCCTATGTATGTGACATGAGTGGTGAAGAAATTGCTGCTGGCAGGGGAACCCCCTCCACGCCTGGCAGGATCAGTCCGTGGAGAGACCGTAAACCGGAAGAAAGCCTGGCATTGTTTCAGAAAATGCGAGATGGTGAGTTCCCGGATGGGTCAAGGGTTCTTCGGGCAAAAATTGATATGACCTCGCCCAATATGCATATGCGTGATCCGGTCATGTACCGCATCATGCATGCCGAGCACCACCGCACAGGAGCACAATGGTGTATTTACCCCATGTATGACTGGGCCCACGGACAAAGTGATTATCTTGAGCAGATCACCCACTCAATCTGTACCCTTGAGTTCGATGTGCACAGGCCTTTATATGACTGGTTTTTAGATAACCTTGATATCAGCGGCATTAGGCCAAGGCAATTTGAATTTGCCAGGCTCAACCTCAATTACACGGTCATGAGCAAAAGAAAATTGCTTGAACTGGTTGAGAAAGGCTTTGTGACCGGATGGGACGATCCCAGAATGCCTACCATATCAGGTTTAAGAAGACGCGGATACACACCGGCCTCTATCCGCAGCTTTTCAGATAAAGTAGGGGTAGCAAAGCGCAACAATGTCATTGACATGGCCTTGCTTGAGCATTGTATCCGCGAAGACCTGAATAAAAATGCACCCAGGGTCATGGCCGTGCTTGATCCTGTCAGGCTGATCATTGATAATTACCCTGAAGGCCAGACCGAAGAGCTTGATGGCCTCAGAAATCCTGAAAAACCCGAAAATGGGTACCGCAAGGTTCCTTTTTCAAAAGAGCTTTTTATCGAAAGGGCCGATTTTATGGAAGACCCTCCTAAAAAGTTTTTCAGGTTATCACCAGGTAATGAAGTAAGGCTTAAGTACGCCTATATCATACGTTGCGAACATGTGGTCAAAGACGAAAGCGGCCATATAACCGAAATTCATTGCACCTACGATCCGGAAACAAAAAGCGGAATGGACGTGCAAAGAAAAGTTAAAGGCACCTTGCATTGGGTCAGTGCTGATCACGCACTCCCGGCAGAAGTCAGACTATATGACAGGCTTTTCAGTGTCCCAAATCCCGACGAACCTGAACAGGGCAAAAGTTTCATAGACAAGCTCAATCCCGATTCTGTAAATACAATTACAGCCCTTGTTGAACCTGGTCTGGCAGATGCTTCACCCGGAGATAAATTTCAGTTTGAACGCACCGGTTATTTTTGCATAGATAATGACAGTAAAAAAGGGCGGCAGGTATTCAACAGAACCGTTACCCTACGCGATTCCTGGCAGAAATCAATGGGCAGGTAATTTTACCAGGCAGTTGCCAATATTGGTTAAAATATATATATTTGCACTTTCAGAATTTGTCCTGTGGTGTAATTGGCAACACGTCTGATTCTGGATCAGAAGAGTCCAGGTTCGACCCCTGGCAGGACAACAAAAAATGTAATGAAAAACAAGTGGGGCATATTTTCAAAATATGTCCCACTTCATTTAGATGGCACACAAACTCGTTTAATCTTAAATTTCTATGAGTCTTCCGCTGCAAGTATTTATTTTAGGCCTGATCACCGTATTTTTCGTATTGGCTGTGGTTGTGGCCACCGGCCATACCATTATCTGGTTTGTAAACAAATATTTTGAACCAGCCCCGGTGGCTAACCGTCGAATCCTTCCCCTACCTGGCATTGACTCCAAAAAAGTAGCAGCCATTTCAGCTGCCGTTAACACTATCACCAGAGGCAAAGGCAAGGTGACCAGAATAGAAAAAAATCAGGATCAGATTTGATCCGTTAACTATTTCATTATAAAACTTTTCATAACCTAATCGAAAAGCCATGACAAAAATAAAATTCTCCTTAGTTTACCGTGATATGTGGCAATCAGCCGGCAAATATATGCCACGGGTTGATCAATTAACTTCCATTGCACCCCATATTATTGAAATGGGATGTTTTGACCGTATCGAAACCAATGGTGGCGGATTTGAGCAGATCAACCTGTTGTTTGGTGAAAACCCCAACAAAGCCCTGCGTGAATGGACCAGGCCTTTTAACGAGGCTGGCATTCAAACCCATATGCTTGACCGGTCGCTCAACGGATTGCGTATGCAACCCGTTCCGGCCGACGTGCGCAAAATGATGTACAAAGTAAAAAAAGCGCAGGGAACAGATATTACCCGTATTTTCTGCGGTATGAATGACCCCAGAAATATCATTGACTCAATCCGCTATGCCAAAGAGGCAGGTATGGTCACCCAGGCTGCTCTGAGCATTACATTTTCTGAAGTACATACGGTTGATTATTTTATCAACCTTGCTCTTCAGGTTATTGAAGGTGGTGCTGATGAAATCTGCCTGAAAGATATGGCTGGCATCGGCAGGCCGGTATGGCTTGGTAAAATCGTAACCGGCATCAAAGAAAAGCATCCCGACATTCCCATTCAATACCATTCACATTCCGGACCTGGTTTTGCCATGGCATCTATTCTTGAAGTTGTCAGGGCTGGTGTTGAATATGTTGATGTGGGCATGGAACCACTCTCATGGGGAACAGGCCACGTTGACGTATTGGCAGTTCAGGCCATGCTGAAGGATGCGGGCTATGATGTACCCGAGGTGAATATGGATGCTTATATGAAAACCCGAAGCATGAATCAGGAATTCATGGAAGATTTTCTCGGTTATTTCATTAACCCGGTTAACCGCCACATGAACTCACTGCTTATTTCATCCGGCTTGCCCGGTGGCATGATGGGGTCACTGATGGCAGACCTTGAAAAAAACCTGAAAGATCTCAACAAATGGCTAAAAAAACACAACAAACCCAAACTCACCGAAGATCAGTTGCTTGTAAGATTATTCCAGGAGGTTGAATATATATGGCCTCTGGTGGGTTACCCACCCCTTGTTACCCCTTTTAGTCAATATGTCAAGAACCTGGCCGTGATCAATGTCACCCAGATGGCAAAAGGTGGTGACCGCTGGTCTATGATTCCCGACAACGTATGGGACATGCTCACAGGCAAACTGGGCAAGCTGCCCGGAAAACTTGCTCCCGAGATACTTGAAATGGCCAAAGAGGGAGGAAAGGAAATTTTTAACGGCAATCCACAAGAGCTATATCCCGACAAGCTTGATGAGTTCAGAAAAGAGATGAACCAGAATGGCTGGGAATACGGAATAGATGAAGAAGAGTTGTTTGAGCTGGCAATGCACCCTGAGCAATACAGAAACTATAAGTCGGGTGCTGCCAGGCAGTCATTTGAAGAAGAACTGCACAAACGCAGGGAGCAGGGAGGTGGGTTATACCGCAAAGCAAAAGCTCCGCAGCCAAAAGAAGAACCTGCACAGCAGCCTTCGACTATGTTGATCGATGTCAATGGTGAAAGTTTCAGGGTGACAGTTTCTTATGATGATACCCAAAACGTTCCCCAAACCGGAGGTACTGCCCCTGTCGAGGTTCCGGCAGCTGCACAGCCGGTGTCTTCTGGCGGAAATACGCTTGAAATCACTTCTCCCCTGTCAGGCAATTTTTATTTGACAAAAGAAATGTCAGAAAAGCCGGTGAAGGTGGGTGATATGGTTAAAAAAGGAGATGTGCTTGGATATATTGAAGCCATGAAAACATACAACACCATCAGAAGTGATCAAGAAGGAGTTGTGGCTGAAATAGTTCAGCAAACCGGAGCAGAGGTTTATGAGGATGATGTATTGTTTGTTCTCAACTCAAAGTAGTATAAGCCAATGAACGCATTGAAAAACCTTTATAATATTACAGCCTTTGGAGAGTTGATCTCCCAGCCGGGGTTCATACTTATGCTGGCCATAGGCGTATTTCTACTGTTTCTGGGTATTCGCAAAAAGTACGAGCCCCTGCTTTTGGTGCCTATCGGTTTTGGTGTTATCCTGGCAAACCTGCCGGGAGCCGGCATGGGAATTGTCGGTGAAGAGATGGTTCGTTTTGAAGACGGCCGGTATATGAACCTGCTTGAGATTGCCGGCGAATACGGCATCATGAACTACCTCTATTACATGCTCATTAAAACCGGTTTCCTGCCACCTATTATATTTCTGGGGGTGGGAGCACTGACCGATTTTGGTCCCATGCTCAGAAACCTGCGCCTTTCGCTTTTCGGAGCAGCTGCCCAGCTGGGTATTTTTACCGTATTTTTTGCGGCCATAGCTGTGGGATTCACCCCACAAGAAGCAGGTGCCCTGGGTATTATTGGTGGTGGTGATGGTCCGACAGCCATTTACATCTCTATTTTGCTGGCACCACATATGCTTGGACCTATAGCCATTGCTGCCTATTCATATATGGCACTTGTACCTGTAATCATACCCCCCGTGGTAAAAGTTCTGTGTACCAAAAAGGAACTTCAAATCAATATGAAGGCCATGGACAAGATGTATCCATCAGGACAACAGATTAAAAACATGACTGCTGTTAAGATCGCATTCCCCATCGTATTAGGGATTGTCGTGGCCTTTTTTGTCCCAACTGCAGTTCCTCTTGTGGGTATGCTCATGTTTGGCAACCTGATCAGAGAAATCGGTGTGGCAACAGGCAGGTTATCTGAAGCAGCAACCGGTCCTATCATGAATACAGCAACCATATTCCTTGGACTGGCTGTAGGCGCCACCATGACTTCTGCGACTTTCCTCAATGAGCGTACGCTAGGAATTATCTTCGGAGGTCTGGTAGCATTTGCCATTTCAGTAGCAGGCGGAATTCTGGCTGTTAAATTCTATAATCTTTTTGCCACCAAAAAGATCAACCCGCTTATCGGTGCTACAGGTCTGAGTGCAGTGCCTATGGCATCAAGGGTTGCCAATGAAATAGCCATAAAGCATGATCCCGGCAATCACTTGCTGCAATATTGCATGGCAAGCAATATTTCAGGAGTTATTGGTTCGGCTGTTGCTGCAGGGGTGCTTATTGCTTTTCTGGGCTAGTTCTGTTCATCGTACATTTTAAAGTACTCCCATGAGTTGCCGCAGTGTGACAGAAAACGAATGAAGCCTTCATATGGCACCACCAATGAGGCAGTATTTATGCATGGATGAAAACTGATGGAATGGGCCTGTTGAAGTGTTTCATCCAAAAAAACGTGCACATGCTTTTCTGTATCATTGATAAGACCAAATGGAGTGACCGAGCCCGGTGTAAGCCCCAGGTGCTTCATTAGCCTTTTGGGTGAGGCAAAGCTTAATTTGCCCTGCCTGAGGCTTTGTTCAAGCCGCTTGATTTCTAAAACCTTGCGGTGTTCAAGTATAACAAGGTAGTGCCTGTTTCCCTTGTGGTTTCTGAAAAACAGATTTTTGCAATGGAATGCATCCAGGTCTTTCCAGTATTGCGCAGCTTCTTCAACTGTAGGGGCAGCCGGATGGGCATAGTATTCAAAAGGGATCTCAAGTGAGTCTAATAAGGTATAAAGTTCAGGGTCTCCTCTCATGCTTACAAAAATATACAATCATCATTAATTGACACTAAATTAAGTGTAAGACACATCCTGCAAATCAACAATCTTTACTATTTTAGCCACGCATTTAAACATTCGACCATGAAGCTTCACATCATCCCTGCCATTCTAGTTTCAGTAGCTCTGGCTATCGTCGTATTTTTTATTCTTGAAACCATGCGGAAACCAACATATTCATTGGGTGAGTTACCAGAGCGCTTCATTCACGAGCACCAGGTAACAGATTTTGACGGGGAGGTTTTCAGGCAAAGAAGAGACCAAATCGTCGAAGAACTTGGTGCCGACCTGGTTATTATTTCGGCCACCACCAGACATGATTTCAGGTATGTTACCGGATTTACCGAATCAAGGGGAATTGCAGTTATTGAACCAGGTACGTCAAAACCCTACAGCCTGTTTGTCACACCCTGGGAAATTTACACCGTTATGTGGACAGGTGAAGTGTATGGAATAAATGGTGCCATAGAAAAGTTTGGAGCAGATCAGGCTTTTGAACTTGACAAATTTGACGAGAAACTTGCTGAAATGGTAAGGGGAAAAAATAGCATTCACATTCACGGTGGTGACAGCCGCATGCGCAACGCCGTTGAAGCAGCCCTGCGCCATAACCGACAGCAGGCAGAAGTTATTGATATGGCTCCGGTATTACATGAGCTCAGGGTTTTTAAAGACCAGTGGGAAATAGAACAATTAAAACAAGCCATAGATGTAACACTCAAGGCGCATGATTTTGTCATGGCCACCGTTAAGCCTGGCCAGACCGAGTATGAGGTACAAGCCGCAATTGAATATATATACAGGCGTAATGGTCTTGGTGTCGGGTTTTCAAGCATTGTCGGATCAGGCCCCAACAGTTGCCTTTTGCACCATACACGCAATGACCGTACCATGCAAGATGGCGATGTGCTGCTTATCGACATTGGTGCGGCCAGCCGTGGAGGTTATGTGGCTGATGTCACACGTACAATACCTGTTAATGGAAAATTCACCCCGAAACAAAGGGAGATTTACGAGTTGGTATTAAAGGCAAGTGATAAGGCCATGGAGCAAATGACTCCGGATAATTATATACTTGATTGCAATCATGTTGCCTCGAAGGTTATGGTTGATGGGTTGCATCGTATGGGACTGATTCCCGATACAACTTCATGGTGGCAGAAACGTTTCTATATCCAGCACCGGGTAAATCATTATATAGGCCTTCAGGTACATGACGCAGGTGACTATGGTTTTGAAACCCAAAAAAGAGATGAACACATCCTTACGCCCGCAATCAGGGGCAGAAAACTGGAGCCCGGAATGGTTATGACACTCGAACCCGGACTGTATTTTATGGTCGGGATGCTTGACGGTATCCATGAAATGTTTGGTCACCTTGCCAGTGAGGATGAATTAAACGCCTTTGTTGAGCAGGTCAGACCAATCTATGAAAAATACGAAGGCATTGGCGTGCGCATTGAAGATGATATATTGATCACCGAAAACGGATATGTCAATCTTTCAGCCCATGCGCCCAGAACCATTGATGAAATTGAAGCTGCCATGCGCAGATAGTTATCCCTGCATAAATGCAACATGGCATGATCAGCATAAGGCTACCCATATTGGTAATGTTTTTAACAGGTATTTTTGTCCAGGTCGCACTGGCACAATCTGAAGAATCATTTGAAACTGTCAGAAAACAATTTCCTTTTGCGGTTCTTGAGTCAGATACCATTGATCTTGGAAAGCTTGGTTATGGACAACAAATCAGGCCTTCGATCAGAATTCGCAATGAAGGAGAGCATGATATGCTGATAGCCAAAGTAAGAAGTTCATGTGGGCTGATGATCCCTACCTGGCCTGTAGAGCCCGTTGCGCATGGAGATGAAGCAGTAATACAGCTCAGATATGACACCAGCCGTCTTGGTCCCTTTGTAAGGTATGTAGTTATACACACCAATGCATGGCAGAAAACTTTAACAGTAACCGTTATGGGAGAAATCACTCCCTGAAATATAAATACCTAACCAAATTTCAATATTATGCCAAACATATCAGAAAAAGGACGCCTGATGCCGGCTTCGCCCATTCGTAAATTGGTTCCCTATGCTGATCAGGCCAAAAAAAGAGGTGTCACCGTATACCACCTGAACATTGGTCAACCAGATATTCCTACTCCAAAGTCGATGATAGATGCCATGCACAATCTGGACATCAAAGTGATCGAATACAGCCATTCGGCCGGGATACTTTCTTACCGCAAAAAGATGTGCGAGTATTATGCAAAGCACAACATACATGTAACACCTGATGATATTATTGTAGGTGCAGGAGCATCAGAGGCCATTCTGTTCGCCGTGCAAAGCTGCCTTAACCCCGGTGATGAAATCATTATTCCGGAGCCATTTTATGCAAATTACAATGGTTTCTCTATCAGTGCAGGCGTGCAGGTAAAGCCTATCCCATCTTATATTGAGAGTGGCTTTGCCCTTCCTCCCATTGAAGAGTTTGAAAAAGCCATCACTCCCCGAACCAAGGCCATTATGATTTGTAACCCAAACAATCCGACTGGCTATTTATACTCGAAAGAAGAACTGGAAATTCTTCGTGAGATCGTTCTCAAATATGATTTATTCTTGTTCTCTGATGAAGTTTACAGAGAATTTTGCTATGACGGAACTGTTCACCATTCTGTCATGAATCTCGAAGGGCTTGAAAACCACGTTGTTCTGTTTGACTCTGTAAGTAAAAGATACAGTGCGTGCGGGATAAGAATTGGTGCCCTTGTATCACGAAACAAAGAAGTAATGCAGACTGCCCTTAAGTTTGCACAGGCCAGGTTAAGTCCGCCATCGCTGGGGCAAATTGCAGCAGAAGCTGCCATGGAGACACCTGACAGCTATTTTGACGAAATCATCAGTGAATATAAGTCGCGGCGTGATACAGTTGTTGAAGCATTAAGCAAAATGGAGGGGGTGATATGCCCCACACCTAAAGGTGCATTTTACGTAACACCGAGTTTGCCTATTGACGATAGTGATACATTCTGTCAATGGTTACTTGAAGACTTCAACTACGAAAACCAGACAGTAATGCTGGCTCCTGCCACAGGGTTTTATGCTACTCCGGGGTCTGGCAAATCAGAAGTCAGAATCTCATATGTACTTAATGTGGAAAACCTTCAAAAAGCCATGCGCTGCATTGAAGAGGCACTGAAAATATACCCTGGCCGAACCATTTAGCTTTAACCAGGGTCATGACACTTGAGGTGGCATTCTATGGGTGCCACCTTTTTTATGTCAGTTTGTCAAGTATGAAACCGCCCGTATGAGACTCCGTACATGCAGCCAGGCTTTCAGGAGTTCCTGCATGCACAAGAAATCCTCCTGAATCACCACCCTCAGGCCCCAGATCAATTACCCAGTCGGCGCATTTTATCACCTCAGGATTATGCTCAATGATAACCAGGGTGTGTCCATGGTCAAGCAGGGCATTAAAAGCGGTAAGCAATGTGTCAATATCATGAAAATGCAGGCCAGTGGTGGGTTCATCAAAAATAAACATGGTTTTCTCCTGACTTATTCCGCGTGTAAGAAAAGAAGCCAGTTTGATGCGCTGGGCTTCTCCCCCGCTCAATGTGCTAGATGCCTGTCCCAGACGAATGTATCCCAGTCCAACATCGGCCAGTGGTTTTAGCCTGGAGGCAATTCTCGGGCAAATGTTTCCGCATTTACCTGAATTGCTGAAAAAATCCAGTGCTTCATCCACTGTCATATCAAGTATGGCAGCAATATTCTTCCCTTCAAATTCTACATCAAGAATCTCTTCTTTGAACCTCTTCCCCCGGCAGCTTTCACATTCAAGGGTAATATCAGCCATAAACTGCATTTCGATCTTTACAGTGCCTTCGCCCTCACACTCAGGACAACGACCTCCGTCAATATTGAACGAGAAAAAACCTGGTTTATAGGCCCTTGATTTTGAAAGTGGCTGTATAGCGTATAGCTGTCTTATCTCATCATAGGCTTTCAGGTAGGTTACAGGGTTGGATCTGGACGATTTGCCTATGGGGTTCTGATCAATGTATTCAACCTTCTGAATGCTGCACAGATCACCTTCCAGACCGTCAAAAACACCGGTACGCTCGCCATAGCCTCCATGCAGTTTGTTCAAGGCCGGATAAAGGATCTCTTTCACCAATGTACTTTTTCCCGACCCACTAACACCCGTGATCACAGTCATTACCTGCAGTGGAATCTTCACATCAAAGCCTTTCAGGTTATGCTGCCTGACCCCAAGCAATTCTACGTATTCCTTCCACTTTCGCCGTGAACCCGGGAGTTTGATTTTTCGTTGGTGATTCAGGTATGACGCAGTAATGCTTTCATTGTGGTCAAGTAATTCCTCAACCGTACCCTGAAATATAATCTCTCCCCCACCTGTGCCGGCCAGGGGCCCGATATCAATCACCTGGTCTGCACTCCTGATAATGTCCTCATCATGCTCAACAACAATAACCGTATTGCCCAGGTTCCTGAGCTTTTCAAGCACAGTGATCAACCGCTGGGTGTCGCGCTGATGTAAGCCGATACTGGGTTCATCCAGAATGTACAATGAGCCTACCAGACTACTTCCAAGAGATGTTGCAAGGTTAATTCTTTGAGACTCTCCACCTGAAAGGGTATTAGACAATCTGTTTAGTGTCAGGTAACCCAGACCCACGTTGTTCAAATATTCAAGACGGTTGTTGATTTCAATGATCAGGCGCTCAGCTACCTTTTGCTCAGCTGGCGTTATACCGGGCTTTTGAAATATATCTGAAAGCTTATCCAGGGGCATGAGCACAAGCTCGCTGATAGAATACCCCCCCACTTTTACATAAGATGCATCCTTTCTCAACCTGGTGCCTTTACACTCAGGGCACATGGTCTTGCCCCTGTATCGTGAAAGCATCACCCTGTATTGGATCTTATAAGTATTCTCTTCAATCATCCTGAAAAAGTCATGGATCCCCTTAAAATACTGGTTTCCTGCCCATAGCAATTCTACTTCATGGCTTGTCAGGTCTTTAAAAGGCCGGTGAATGGGAAAATCAAACTTATAGGCGTGCTCAATGAAATGTTCCTTCCATTCCTTCATTTTTTCACCCCTCCAGCATGCAATCGCATCCTCATATACCGACAGGCGCTTGTCCGGAACAACCAGATCGGGGTCAATGCCAATTACACTGCCAAATCCTTCGCAACTCCGGCAGGCCCCATAAGGGTTATTAAATGCAAAAAAGTTGGTGGTGGGCTTTTCAAACACCATTCCATCTCTCTCAAAGCGGTTAGAAAACGTATGTTGCCGAATTTCACCTGAAATTTCATATTCCAGAATACAATCACCGTTTCCTTCGTAAAAGGCGGTCTGAACTGAATCGGCCATACGGGCTCTTTGTTCGTCTTCATCAGAGTTTACAAATCTGTCAATCACGATGAGAATATCTGTTCCGTTATCCTCAACTATTTGTTTCAGGTGTTCCTCAAGCTTTATTATCTTGCCTCCAGCCTTAATGCGGGTAAAACCCTGCTGGAGCAACACTGACAATTGTTCCCGCATACTTCGCCCGGTTTTGGGTAAAAGTGGTGCCATAAGCATGATCATTGTGTTCTGGGGCAGGGCCAGGCAATGATCGACCACGTCGGTCACCGTATCGCGCTTTACCTCTTTGCCCGATACCGGCGAATAGGTTTTGCCTATTCGTGCAAACAACAGCTTGAGGTAATCATAAATTTCTGTTGATGTTCCAACAGTTGATCTGGGATTCCGGGTATTTACTTTTTGTTCGATGGCAATGGCAGGGGCTATCCCACGGATATATTCAACCTCCGGTTTGTGCATACGGCCAAGAAACTGCCGCGCATAAGCGCTCAGACTCTCTACATAGCGCCTTTGTCCTTCAGCGTACAAAGTGTCAAAGGCAAGTGAAGACTTGCCAGATCCGGACAAACCTGTAATAACCACAAATGCATTTCGATGTATGGCCACGTCAACCCCTTTCAGGTTGTGAACCCTGGCTCCCTTGATCAGGATATGGTTGATAGTGTCAAGCTTGTCAATGTCTATCATGCGAAAAATTATCAAATAATTTTTGCAAAGGTACAATTTTATTAGGCCGGGTAGAGCGCCTGGCACCTACATAAATAAGATTATTGTTCAGGCGCTCAGAAACAATTGGGATAAAAAAGCATCTTACCTGCCTACATGAAAGTTGGCAGACTGAAAATAGTACCTGAAGAATTTGAAAAAACACCAAAAAAAGTATCAAACGCTTTCTATATACAATGAATAAATAATATCAGATATTAAAAATATTTGGATATTTGAAAAATATTCAGTTATATTTGTTCTGCCTTACAAATAACAAGGCATCGTTAGTTAAAGTATACACACCTAAAATGGAGGACGGACTATAGAATAAACTCTTACGCTAATTGAAATTTACCAAAGAGGCCATTATGAAAAATGACCGCGTAGCAATTAGCGATCAAGAGCTGATTCGTCTATTCATCTCCGGCGACCACAACGCCCTTGAATCTCTGATAAACCGCCACCAGCGCAAACTGTTTTCTTATATTATGCTTATTGTAAAAGATAAGCATCTTGCCGAGGATGTATTTCAGGATACATTCATAAAGATCATTAACACCCTGCGTTCAGGCGCCTATAATGAAGAAGGCAAGTTTTTGCCGTGGGCCATGCGCATTGCCCACAACCTGATCATCGACTTTTTCAGAAAGTCAAAGCGGATGCCTTTCAGAGAAAACAGCGAGGAGTACGATCTTTTTGAGACCCTCAAAATTTATGAAGACACCATTGAGGACAAGATCATTATAGAGCAGATCCATGAGGATGTAAAAAAACTCATTGAATACCTGCCCGAGGAACAAAAAGAAGTTCTTAAGATGAGGCACTATATGGAGATGAGTTTCAAGGACATTGCGCAACAAACCGATGTAAGTATCAATACGGCCCTTGGCAGAATGAGGTATGCCCTGATCAATCTGCGCAAACTTATACAAGAGAAGAATATTATCCTGACCAGGTAAAGAATCATTTCCTGATGCATAATTTATAACCGGTTAAGTAAACCGGTTTTTTTGTTTAAAAACGTAAACCCTTTTTATTTTCATTTAACTTTGTCTTCTGTCAGTTCTGGCAAATCAGTTAACCCAATGCAAATAATTGAGAACTTTTCACTTCAGGAGTACAATACATTTGGAATTCAGGCATATGCTAAATTCTTTGCCCAGGCTGGCACGACAGATGAGCTTCTTTATATAAGCCAGCAAACCGGCATGTTTAAGAAGCCCCACCTGGTTTTGGGAGGCGGCAGCAACATACTGTTTACCAAAGATTTTGACGGGACAATCATTAAAATCTCTATGCGTGGTATGGAGGTTGTAGATGAGAGTGCATCAAATGTTTACCTAAATGTCAACGCTGGTGAAAATTGGGACGATCTGGTCGAATATTGTGTACAACAATCATGGGGAGGTCTTGAAAACCTCTCACTGATTCCCGGGCAGACAGGCAGCAGTCCGATTCAAAACATCGGAGCCTATGGTGTTGAACTCAAAGATCATTTTCACAGCCTTGAGGCCCTCCATAAACAAAGTGGCCAGAAAAAAACATTTACAGCACAAGAATGTAAGTTCGGTTACAGAGACAGTTTTTTTAAGAGAGAAGGCAGAGACCAATACATTATTCTTTCGGTTACATTCATATTGGATAAAGAACCTGCTATTAATACCTCATACGCAGCACTTGCTGCTGAATTGCAAAAAGGAGGGATCACCCAACCAGACATACATGACATCAGAGAGGCCGTTATACGGATCAGGCGTTCAAAATTACCTGATCCTGTTGCAATAGGCAATGCAGGCAGTTTTTTTAAGAACCCTGTTATTAATACTGAGCAATATAAGCGCTTGTCTGAGGCTTTCCCCGACGTGGTCTCGTATCCTGATAAGAATGGCATAAAGATTGCCGCAGGATGGCTTATTGAGCGTTCAGGCTTGAAGGGCTACAGGCTCGGTGATGCCGGAGTACATGAAAAGCAGGCTCTGGTGCTGGTAAATTACGGCAATGCAAAGGGTAGCGATATTGTGAAACTGGCTGAAATGATCAGGTGCTCAGTTATGGAAAATTTCGGTGTAGGCCTTGAAGCCGAGGTAAACATCGTTTAATCAAGCCTTAATTTGTTATGAGATTCAATGATAAACTGATCAATAAGCTTGAAAAGGCAGGTGGCATTTTCGTTATTGCCATCTGGTTTCTATGGCTATGGAAGGGTCCTGTTTTAAACTTTTCCCTTTTATTTTCAACCACACTTTTGTCAATATACTACCTGTGGTTTGGGTTCTTTTTATTTCACAAAATACAGCCACTTGAAATCCTTCACCAGCATATCAGAAGAGCAATCACGCCTTTTGGTATTTTCAGCAGTATTCTGCTGGGGGTTTTGATGTCGTACGGACTAATCGGCATATTGTTCGGGATATTCTTTTATCCGGGCATGCACTTCATGATAAACTCATCAGGTATATTTCTGATAGCATTTACCATCTATATTGCAATATACCAAATCCGCACAAAGAAAAATCAGAACCTATGCCGCGGATATTATTTCAGAATTATCATCCTGCTGGTTTTCCTGATAGCATTGCGTCTGGCACCAGTTGAAAAAAGGCTTGAATTCTTTTACAGAGACTATCCCGGATTTGTGGATGCCTATCTGGAATACAGAGAAAACCCTGATGATGAACAAGTGCTGGAACGTCTCAGGGTTGAAAGAAGCCGTTTCAGGTAGGAAGCGTTTTTCTGACGGCAGCAATATTTTCTAACAATCTGGCTCTTTCGCCGGGATAGTCATCCGGACTTTTCAGTTTACCTCTGCAACTGAAGTAGAATTTGATCTTGGGTTCAGTGCCTGAAGGCCTCATGGTAATAAGTGTTCCATCCTCCAGAATAAGCTGCAATACGTCCGACGCCGGAAGCTCAACCGGATATTGTTCACCCTGGTAGATATCTCTTTCAATGCGAAGTTTATAATCAATTATACGCGCAACTGTCTTGCCATTGATCTCAACGGGAGGATGCTGTCTGAAATCATCCATCATGGCCTTGATCTCACTGGCTCCCTGCATGCCCTTACGGGTGAGAGAAACCAACGAATCAACATACAGGCCATGTTCTGCATATATCTGTAATAAAAGGTCATAAAGGCTTAATCTCTGGCTTTTGGCCCATGCAAATGCTTCGGCAAGCATACAGCATGATATCACTGCATCCTTATCCCTTACCAGATCACCCACCAAAAAACCATAGCTTTCTTCTCCTCCGCAAAGAAACTCCTGATCTGGTTCCAACTGCCTGATCTTTTCTGCTATGTACTTAAAGCCCGTCAGGACATTAAGGCAATCAACTCCATTTGCCATTGCTATTTCAGCCAGCAGGTCACTTGTAACAATGGTTTTAACAATGTATTCATTCCCTTTAAGCCGGCCCTGCTCCTTCATCATGTGTATCACATACCAGGTCAGCAAGGCAGCAGTCTGATTGCCAT
>SKRM01000075.1 GCA_007118495.1 Bacteroidales bacterium | reverse complement strand
CGCCGTTTGGGGAAACCAGGTGATTGTGGGTGACCGGACCATTGATGTGCATATCCGTAAATTGAGAGAAAAGATTGGTCAGGACTACATCAGAACGGTTAAGGGAGTTGGATACAAATTTATTCCGCAGTGAAAGAAAGTTCACCAAAAAAACTTGCAATTTTTTCAGCATTTATCCTCTCACTCACCTTTGTGCTGGTGATGGTTTTGTATTACATGTCGTTGAGACATGTGCCTGTTTGGATGCTTATCATGGGGGGTGGCGCTTTGGTGTTTACCCTTACCTACACCTTGTTTTATTATATTCTTAATCGATTCATCTACGATAAGATCAGGCTCATATACAAAACCATACGTGACCTGAAAACGTCAGGGAGCGCGCGCAGGGAACAACTTTTTTCAGATATGGATTTGATCAGCAGGGCCAGTGAAGAAGTTGCGGCATGGGCCAGTGATAAAAAGAAAGAAATAGAAGATTTAAAAAAGCTTGAAGCATACCGGCGGGAGTTTCTGGGAAACGTATCACATGAACTGAAAACCCCGATATTCAATATTCAGGGATATGTGCTGACCCTGTTGGATGGAGGCCTTGACGACCCTGATGTGAACCGGAAATATCTTGTACGCACTGAACAGAGTATCAACAGAATGATATCCATTGTTCATGATCTTGAAACCATCTCAAAACTTGAGTCGGGTGAGATTCAGCTCATATATTCGCACTTTGATATGGTTCGGTTGGTTGGTGAGGTCATGGAACTCATGGAAAGAGAAGCAGAGAAGCAACACATCAGTATGGTGTTTGGCCGGAATTATGATGTGCCCGTTATGGTTTATGCTGACCGGAAAAGCATTTTGCAGGTTGTCACAAACCTGATTGCAAATGCAATCAAATACGGAACAGACCATGGCAGGGTTAAGATTAGTTTTTTTGATATGGACGAAAATATCCTGACTGAAGTAACTGATAGTGGAATAGGCATACCCAGAGAAGAAATCCCAAGGGTGTTTGAAAGGTTTTACAGGGGTGAGAAGAGCCGCACCAGGAGCGGTGGGGGAGGCTCAGGACTGGGATTGTCTATTGTAAAGCATATTCTTGAGGCACATAAACAGACCATCAATGTGAGGAGTAAACCCGGACTGGGTTCTACTTTCGCATTCACCCTGAAAAAAGGAAAAATGCAAGGCCCAATTATTGATTTGTAAGTTTTATTGACCGGTGCCCGGATCCATTACCCTTCCTGAAAACAAGATGCTTTGACCAGCGTTTTCTCTGATGAAAAACAAATACGGCCTGTTTGCCCTGAAAATAACCGGTTGATCGGGATCTATGGCTGTTTTTCTGATAACCACAACAGCAGTTGCGGCTGCTGCTTCAGTACCAGTTTCTTCAACCTTTATCCTGGCCTGGTGAATGACTTTGTCAATTTTCAGGTCTTTTTTTCCAGTCATTCCGCTAAAGTCAGCCCTTTTGTCAAATGGTAGTTTGAGCCCCATTTGCATAAGGGTTTCTTCAAGATTTATTTTTGTTTCTGCCTCAAATGACGGAATATACATTCTGACAATTAGTTCTTCCATTTGATCATAGACTATCTCAAGGGTTTCAGTACTGAGCTTTTTTTCCAGGTCTGCAAGCGTCAGATCTTCAGCCGGAAGAATGATGGTCATGGAAAACTCCCCCCCCGCGTAGGGGATATCGATCACCTGGAGTGAATCATTGCCGGCATAACGTACATTGCCCTCGCGGAACATATAATTAACCATGGTTTGGTGATCTTCATTAAGTTGAAAGACATCTTCAAATGTTTGTTCCGGATCAAAGGCCTGTGCCCAGAGACCATGAAAGTAGATGGCATTTACAAGTACAAGACGGGTGTCTTCAGTCAATACATCAGGAGCAATCAGATCACGGATCATATCTCTGGTTTGTTCAAGCACCCACTGGTTGATTTTTAGCCTTGCTTGTTCACGTTGGGTTACAAAATCAAGTTGTTTTACGGGCGCATCAAAAGCTTTGCCGGTTATGTCGAAATATGATTCGAGAAAGTGGTAACCAATTTGTGCCCAGAGGCTATTGGCCACATTCAAACTCACACTGTCTGTGTCAAGTGATTTGAGACGTTGAATGTACGCTTTAAAATGCATGCGAAGAACCTCGTGATCGGGTGTGAAATACAGTATGCGGGCCATTTCTTCTTTTGTTTCTTCTCTGGCTCCCAGATAGGTCATCGCAAGGGCAGTAGAAATACTGAAAGGAGAAAATACCAAATTTTCACCATTGGCAGGATGTTGCTTAAGTATGTCCATGGCCAGTTGGTTGACAGCCATCTCAGGTGAAAACTTGTCTTGTTTTTCCATGGCAGACTCGTCATGGGCTTTTCCGTGATGCGCTGCACGGCGATTGCATGAGATACTGACAATGCCAACCAGCACGATGAAAAGGAGAATCAGTTGTTTTTGCATATCTTCAGAATAAAAGGCTTCTCAAAAAGGTAAATATACCCCAATATACGATTTTAAATGGCAAGATTGAAGCAATGCTGTGAAGCTTTTGCTATTTTTGTACCCTTAAATAATTTCAAGCCAGATTTAACATTGTAACATATGAGCGAACAAAAAGAGACTGTAAAATGTCTGATTCTGGGCAGCGGCCCAGCCGGTTATACGGCTGCCATTTACGCAGCCAGGGCTGATTTGAAACCGGTTATTTACCAGGGACTTCAACCGGGGGGACAACTAACCATTACCACAGATGTGGAAAACTATCCCGGATACCCTGAAGGGGTTAAAGGTCCTGATATGATGGTTGACTTTCAGAAACAGGCTGAACGTTTTGGGACTGATGTCAGGTATGGCATGGCCACTTCAGTTGATCTGTCAAAAAGACCCTTCAAAGTGGTCATAGACGAAAAAAAGGAAATACTTGCCGAAACACTTATTATTGCCACTGGTGCATCAGCCAAATGGTTGGGCATGGAATCAGAACAACGCTTTAACGGTTTTGGCGTTTCTGCTTGCGCAACCTGTGATGGTTTCTTTTACAGAGGTCTGGATGTGGCCGTTGTGGGAGGTGGTGACACGGCCTGTGAGGAAGCTGCTTACCTGTCTAAACTTTGCAAAAAGGTATACCTGATTCACAGACGCGATGAGCTGAGGGCATCAAAAGCCATGCAACACAGGGTGATGAAAGCCCCCAATATTGAGCTTGTCTGGAATCACATTCCTAAAGAGATAGTTGGTGATAAAACTGTTAATGGGGTTTTAATTGAAGATGTAAAAACCGGCGTAGTGACCCGCCTTGATGTGGAAGGTTTTTTCGTAGCCATTGGCCATAAACCAAACTCTGATGTGTTCAGGGGGCAATTGGATATGGATGAAAACGGATACATTATCACAAAACCCGATTCGACACAGACCAAAATTCCTGGTGTATTTGCAGCCGGAGATATCCAGGATCACATTTACAGGCAAGCGGTAACTGCTGCCGGTACAGGCTGCATGGCAGCTATTGAGGCTGAACGCTTTCTTTCCGATCAGGAATAGAAGCCGTATTTCGGCCAGAGAACTTGCAAACACATACTGATTGAGACGATGGCATTATACCTCTTTCTTTCTTTCGTTGCCTTTCTGGTGTATGTGCAGGCCGCTTTTTATGCGTACAGAAAAATGCCGGTCAGTGATTCTGGCCGGCATTTCATTATACTGAACGTTTCACTGGCGGTACTTTCAATTGCCATTTTTTTAAAGCAATCATCTGAGAACATCCAGATGGTTTACCTGGCCGACCGGATTGTTATGTCGGCCTGGCTCATGTTTCCGGTATTCTTCAGCTATTTTGTTGTAAGGTTGTGTGCAGGTTGCAAAGAATGGATAATCAGGGTTGTGCGCTTCGTTATTTTTCCGACTGCCCTGGTGCTTATTCTCTTATACCAATGGGAACCGGCTACGATCAAGGTGTTCTCAAGGGGAGATCACGGACTCTGGTATGCCTCAACAGGTGTGTTTCCGCTGTGGATGTGGATTTCGCGTGCCAATTATTTATTAACGGGTATACTGTTTTTTTGTATGCTCAGGCAATGGACGGGTAAAGACAAACAAAGGGTAACAAACAAGCATAAAATTCGTTTTTTACTGCTTCATGCTTCAATGTTTACCCTTGGGGTGGCCATCTTTTTTACAGAAATCATGTTGCCTTTGTCGGGAGTCAGGTCTTTCCCCATCCTGGTTCATATAATGGCCCTGCCCGTGATTGCCGTCTTGCAATATCAGATAAGGTTTATGGAATCAGGGGCTCTTATCTGGCATGAACTTTCCAATTTGTTTGTTGACAGGGTCAGACAGTTTGTCATGTTTCTTGACAAGGATGCCCGTATATACTCTGTCAATCAGTTCACAGCCGAGGTCTTGCAATACAAGCCAGGAGAACTTTCAAGCAAAACCCCTGAAAATCTGGTGTTGGAATATGGTTTGTTGCGTGAACAACTTGATCTGGCTGCAAACAATATGACTACCAGCAAAATCAGGTGTTCTTTGCTGAAAAAAAATGGAGAGGCTGTACCTGTAATGCTTTCATTGGTGAAATTGCATGACAACCTGCGCAATGTGGTTGGCTTTATTTTGGTTGGACTCGATTACCGGAAAAAACTGGCCTTACGTGATGAGGTAAGAGAAAGAAGCCGTATTGAGTTGGAACTTAATGCCTTGGCAGACAGCCTTGAATACCGTGTTGAAAAACGTAACCGTGAACTTAAGGACGCAAAAAAAGAACTGGCTCTTGAGATCAGGAAAATTGAACAGGCAGCCACGAAAATACAAAATGACCTTCAGGTAAAGGGAGAATTGCTCAGAGAGATTCACCACCGGGTAAAGAACAATATACAAGTGGTTATTTCACTGATCAATATGTCGGGTGCCCAAAACAAGCTTCAACCCGGCACAGGAAGCTTATTTGCCGGACTTGCACAGAGGGTCAGGGATATTTCATTGGTCCATGAGTATATGTATGATTCACCTCTTCTGGGCAAGATTAATTTTGCCCGGTTCATAGCCAAGGTTACCAATGAACTGGCTATGCGAAAGTTGTCGGACAGCAATGTGTATTTTAAATTAAAAATTGATGAGGAGAATATCTCCATTGATCAGGCCATCCCGTGTGGTATGATTGTGTATGAATTACTGAGAAATTCGCTTACATATGCCTTTAGCAGTGAAATGGTAAAACTGCGACCGGTTTTTGCCTATTCTGTGGTACATATAGCCTTTTCACGAAACAACGGTGACTATGAATTGATGGTCAGAGACAATGGCATGGGCATGGAACTGGACGCAGCAGGATTGCCCGTAAAATGTGGAGTAGGGTTATGCCTGATTGAAATTCTTGTAAGGCAATACCTGGCTGGTGAGATCAGCTATTTCAATGATAACGGGACAAAAATCATAGTCAGATTCAGAGATAAAGACATTAAACCCGGAGAAAGAACATGACTGGAATGCTGATCATATCGGCCCTTGTTTTTCTGCTCTATTTTCAATCGGGTATTTACATCCTTTTGAAAAATACAGGAAGCAGATTGAACCGGCTCTTTTTCTTCATTTCAGTTTATTTTGGTTTGTGGTCAGTGATCCTGGCCTTGCTGTCGGCGGCGAGTCTGGAGATGCAGGCTGAGTTGTGGGATATGACAGTAAAAGGTGGCTGGACGCTGGTACCCGCATTTTTTTTCAGATTCTTTTCAATTCTGACCAGGTGGAAAATAGACGAGCGAAAGCAGTTAATCATTTATTATGCCTATTTGTTTACGGGCATAACCATTTTTTTAGTCTATGTTACCGAAACCCTGTCATGGAGCCTGAATAATGAATTGTTCCGGGACGAGCGGCTGCAAATA
Source organism: Bacteroidales bacterium (assembly GCA_007118495.1). Taxonomy (GTDB): domain Bacteria; phylum Bacteroidota; class Bacteroidia; order Bacteroidales; family UBA7960; genus PUPG01. The sequence continues at coordinate 10,467 of SKRM01000075.1, read as the reverse complement.
TTTCAACTGGCCGATGGCATTCTGTATGCCATGCTGGTTGTATCTGTTGCCAACTTTTTTCACATGTTCTATCGTTGGCAAAGAAGTATGAGGTGGCGAAGGGAAAAACTTCAGTTCGGAATCATTGGCTATTCATTGCTAGTTGCCATTGCATTGGTGATCATTGTAGATTATCTGTTCCCTGCCCTTGTGATGGTTCGCAACTTTCGCCTTCCTCATGTATTGTTTGCGCCGGGCTATGCAGGTATTGCCTTTGGTATGATCAGATACAGGTTTTTCATACCCGATGCTGCACAGTCGGCAGAGGGCGTATTAAATGAACTGAAGCAGATATTGTTTTTTTGCAATAGCAAGGGCGAAATCCAGTGGACCAACCAATTCAGCAGAGACCTTGTGGGTTTTAAAGGCAATGACTGGCAAGGGTTTGATGTGTTCAAGCTTTTCGATGATTCAGATGAGGTTAGAAATATGATCTCAAGTACCATTGAACAGGGAGATGAAAAACCCATTCATTTGGATATGCAATCCTTATACCTGAATGAAGCTATTCCGGTAAGTATATCCAGTGCGGTTTTATGCGATGCATATGATGACCCGCATGGCATCATGATTTATGGAGAAGATTTAAGGGAGTCAATTGCACTTGAAGAGGAGATATTCCAAAGAAAGAAATTTGAAAAACACCTGAGGTCGGTAAGTGGAGAGTTGGAACAATCAGTAAATCAACGCACCCGTGATCTGGCAGACTCTATCAAAGAAATCCAGGTTATGATGACTGAAAGGATTGAAACTGAAGAGTCAATGCGTAAGGAAATGGAAGATATGGAGATTATGCTTGAAGAGATCCATTACCGCGTAAAAAAGAATCTCCGATTGATGTTGTCAGTCACAGAGGCAGCAGGTAAGTGTGGCGCTACCAAATGCGGACAGCCACTTTTGCATGAACTCACTCAGCGCATCAAATCAATCTTGTATATACATGAGCAATTGAAGCTGAATAAAAATGAAGGAGTTGTTGATTTTCGGTCATTTATTATCATGTTGGCCGATGATTTCCAATGGTCAGAAGATCGGGTTCAGGGAAAACTACTGGAAGTAAAACAAACAGGAAATAGCCAGTATCTGGCAATTGATCAGGCAGTATCAGTGGGTCTTGTGGTAAATGAAATTTTCCACTTAATGAATCAGCTTTTTGAATCTGGTAACACCCAATTAAAAACTCCGCTTGTTGAAGTCGAATTAGAAGTTGGCAATGACAGTCTATACCACCTGGGTATTTTATCAAAGCGGATTAACAAATTTTCAGCATTTACAGAAATGATGGAGAACCAGCCCGGCGCACAACTAATACAAATGCTGGTTTCAGATCAGCTAAACGGGCAGCTTACGGTTGTCGCAGCCGGTGGGGTAGGTGTTATGATTAGTTTTGCCCGATTGTGAATTGATCGGTGATTTTTTTTATGCGTTTGTATGTATATTGCGCATAAAAAAAAACGTGTATATTTGTTATAGAATAATTGTCATTTAATGGATGAATTATCGCTGATTGTTGAAGGTATTATGAATAAGGTCAGGAAGTTGACCGAGCGCAACAGGCAGCTTAAAGAGAAGATTTACAGATTGGACGGGGAGAAACTGATGCTGGAAAATGATCTGGCCGCTAAATCAGAAAGGATTAGTCAGTTAGAAAACGACCTCATTTCACATCAATCTGCATCAGTTTTGGAAGGGAAAGATCCATTTAAGGCAAAGCAAAAGATAGAAGAGCTTTTGCGGGAAATCGAGAAATGCCAGGTGCTTTTAAATAGATAGGCACAACTTTATGAGAGATCAACTGATATCAGTAATAATTGCAGAACGACCTTACAGATTAACTGTAGGTGATGAACGCGAGGAAGAAGTTTTTAGAAAGGCAGCAGCCATGGTTAGCGAAAAAATGGGTGAATATGCCAAGAACTATGCTTTTCGCGATAAACAAGATTTGCTGGCCATGGTTAACCTGCAATTTGCTGTTGAGTTTTTACGTTATAATGATACAGCAAAAGGACAGCAGGAGCTTAAGAAACAGTTGAAAGAAGTTGATAGCTTATTGGATAAAAGCCTGTTGGAATAGGCTTAACGTTCTTTGAAAATATTTCGATACAACCCGCATTAATTCAAATGTACGTTTTTGAAACTCAACATTACTAAAATTTAGGGTAAGGTTTGGGATTTCTAGAACAGGCCTCAATACTATCGGTTTACCGGTAGTATCCCTTAGTGGACAGTGGACGTTCGAACGATCCCAACTCCCTAACCGTGTATTCAGGGGTTTCATAAAGCCTCATTGGATTCAATGCGGGTTTTTTTTATTGTTTTTACATTAACCAGATTGTCATATGATCTTATTATCAACAATCAATATGGTTGTTGTGGTCGTTGCGGCCTTAATATCTCTTGGATTAGGTATATTGTTAGCCAGCACGATCATGCGAAAAACCATTATCCGTAAAAGTCAGCATATCCTGAGGGAGGCTGCTTCGGAAGCTGAAGTTCTTAAAAAGGAGAAAATACTTCAGGCACGAGAGAAATTTCTGCAACTAAAGGCTGAACATGAGGTATTTGTAGCCGAGAAAAACGAGAAGGTAAATCAGGCAGAGAGTAGGCTTAAGCAAAAAGAAAGCAGTTTCTCACAAAAAATGGAGGAGCTGCAGCGCAAACAAAGCGAGGTAAATACCATACGCGAAAACCTGAACACCCAGCTTGAGATTCTCAACAAAAAACAGGCTGAACTTGAAAAAAGCCACAAACAGCAACTTGAACAACTGGAGACCATCAGTGGATTGTCAGCACAGGAGGCCAAACTTCAATTGGTAGAGGTACTCAAGGTTGAAGCCCAGTCAGACGCACAGTCTTTCATTAAAGAGATAATGGAAGAAGCCAAGCTGTCAGCCGGACGTGAGGCCAGAAAATTAGTTGTACAGGCACTACAGCGTACCGCTACAGAAGTGGCTATTGAAAACTCAGTTTCGGTATTTCCCATTGAAAGTGATGAGATTAAAGGCCGGATAATCGGAAGAGAAGGTCGAAACATCAGGGCACTGGAAGCAGCCACAGGCGTTGAGATTATCGTTGATGACACTCCTGAGGCCATTATTCTGAGCGGCTTTGATCCGGTTCGACGTGAAGTGGCCAGACTCTCACTGCATAAACTCGTAACTGATGGCCGCATACATCCTGCCCGTATTGAAGAAGTGGTGGCCAAGACACAAAAGCAGATTGACCAGGAGATCATCGAAATCGGAAAGCGCACCACCATTGATCTTGGTATCCATGGTATGCACCATGAACTGGTTCGTTTGGTGGGTAAGATGAAGTATCGTTCATCCTATGGGCAAAACCTGCTGCAACACTCCAGGGAGGTTGCCAACCTGGCCGCCACCATGGCTGCAGAGCTGGGATTGAACCCCAAAATTGCCAAACGTGCCGCCCTGCTGCATGATATCGGTAAGGTGCCCGACAACGAGCCTGAATTGCCACACGCCATTTTAGGTATGAAACTGGCAGAAAAATACAAGGAAAAACCTGAGGTTTGTAATGCCATTGGTTCACACCATGACGAAGTTGAAATGGAAAGCCTGATATCACCCATCATTCAAATTTGTGATGCCATATCAGGAGCACGGCCCGGAGCCCGTCGTGAAGTGGTCGAATCATACATCAAGCGATTGAATGACCTTGAAGAATTGGCCTTGTCATATCCGGGTGTAGTGAAAACGTATGCGATTCAGGCTGGTCGAGAGCTTAGGGTTATTGTGGGAAGTGAAAAAATCACTGATGCCGAGGCTGAACAGATATCGCAAGATTTGAGCAAGAAAATTCAAACGGAGATGACCTATCCGGGCCAGATTAAAATTACCGTTATCAGGGAAACCAGGGCCGTGGCTTACGCCAAGTAAAAAGAATTTTTTAGCTATTTGAACCAAGGGGCAGTGAGAAACAAAACTCACTGCCTTTTCCTTCTTCACTCTTTATGTGGATATCACCTCCCATGATGCTGATAAACTCTTTGACAATAATCAAGCCCAACCCGGTGCCCATTTCCTTTTCGGTTCCGGATCTTTTGTAGCTCTGACCCAGATCGAATAACTGATTGATGTGGGCTTGCGGAATACCAATTCCGTTGTCACCAATGCAAACCATCAATTGATTTCCACTGGTACGACCCGACAGGGTGATGTTTCCACCAGCAGGCGTAAATTTAATGGCGTTATTTATCAGGTTGATGAACACTGAATTTAACAGTTGGGGGTCAGTGTAAGCCATTAACTGTTCAGGTATGTGATTTGCAACCACGTGCTTTTTATTTTTTATGTTTAAATCAAGCATGCTCAATGCCTCTTCAGCTTTTTCCCTGACCCTGATATGCTGGGGTTGATTCTCAATTTGTTGTTTCTGCACATTTGACCATTCAAGCAAGTTAACCAGCAGATCATAGGTGTTTTGGCTGGTTTTGTTCAGGGTGTTGATAATCTGATGTTTTTGGTCATCATTCATGGTGTGGAATTCGTTGCTGAGAATATCCAGCAGCCCAATCAGGGCGCTAAAAGGCCCTTTGAGGTCGTGTGCGATAATGGAAATGAATTTGTCTTTGGTTTGGTTAAGTGCTACCAGCTCTTCGGCCTGCCCATTGAGCAGTTCGTTCTTATGGGCAATATCCAATTGACTTTTGACAATCAGCTTATGAAGTTCCTGGAGTCTGGTGTTTTTATGTTTGATCCTTCTGAGAGAGATAAAAAGGCTGATAAATAGAATAATAAACAAACCAGCAGCCGCAGTGGCCAGGTAAACGATCCGTTGTTGGTTGGATATGATTTGATCTTTCAGTTGGCCTGTTTCCAATAGCAATATCCTTTCGGCTTCACGCTTTTCGGTTTCGTAAATAATGTCCAATTCGGCCAGCCGGTCAGATCTTTCTTTTTGCCAGATGCTGTCTCTGAGCTGGTTTGCTTTCTGCATATGACCTATGGCTGATAAGTAATTGCCCTGCAGGCTGTCAAGCCTGAATAGACTCATGTGGGCATTTTGTCCCCAGCTCAAAGCGCCCATTTCACTGCCCATTTCAACGGCCTCAGTCAATAATTGGCGGGCAGTACCCAATTGCCGTTTGTCAAGATATAGCCTGGCCCGCTCTACCTTTGCCCCCAACACATAGAATCTGTTTGTGATTGGCCTGAGGTATTCAAGGCTTTGGTTAAAATGTCGCTGTGACTGGTCAAGATCACCAATGAGCCTGTAACCAGTGCCGAGATTTGTGTACAGGGCAAAAAGCAAATCATGATCATCGGCACTTTTTGCGGCTTCGATTCCTTTTTCGGCATAGGAAACCAATTTGTCATGATCGAACAAATCGGTAAGGTATAAAGCCGTGAGATTGTTATAGATTGAGCCAACAATACCCCTGTGGGGAAAATTTCTTGAAAGTTCAAGCCCCCATTGGTAAAAATCTATGGCCTTTTGGTGGTTGTTCAGGTGCCGGTAGATATTCCCGATTGAGTTACTGGCGTGCACCAGGGCAAAAGTGTCATGCACTGACTCGTAATATGACATAGACTCAAGCCGGTAGCGCAGGGCCAGTTCGTAATTATTTCGCTGGGCGTAAAATACACTGAGTGTTGAATGAACATGGGCCAGCCCCGCCTCATCACCCAACACCCGGAATTGTTCCGTGGCCATATCAAGGTAATACCTTGTGCTGTCTGACTGTCCTCTTTGGTTGTGTAGGGTGCCCAGATTTATGGCGGCGGCTGCATGCCATTTCAGAATGTCCTCGCTTTCGATCTCCAGGGTTTTTCTGTAATTGACCATGGAACTGTCACGTTGACCCGTAAACCAGTTGTAATTTCCCGAAAGGTTTAACCAAGTTGCCTGCCCCTCGGGAAAATCAGTCATATAAACCAGTTCCTGACTTTTTTCCAACAGCACCCTGGCCGAATCCATATAATCGGGGATGAGTTCACCAGCCAGCACAGCCATGGCGCGCAGGCGGCTCTGCTGGTCATGGCTGGTATGTATCACCCGGGCCAAACTGTCCTGACTAATTTGGGCTGTAGCGGGCAGGTGACCGATCAAAGCAGTGATCAAAAAGACCAGGGGGAATAAATGTTTTTTCAAGATATATAGTATGTTCTTTAAATTAAATGCATATCAAATATAAAATGGTATATCCAAAATAACTAAAATTTTCAAACAATTGGGTATTGGACAGTGTTTAATACCCGAAACATTTTCACATACGCATGGATATATTTTTAAATAATGCGTATTTTTACTCTAACAAAACACAATCAATATTCATGAAACGTTTTGCACCCTTGATTGCCATCCTTCTTTTGCTACCAGCCGGAGGTATGACAAATCCCGTATCTGACACCCATGCTGAAATTGCCGTCATGGATTTTGATGCCCTGGACCAACACTGGTTAACACGCAATGATGACAAAGTGTACGTTGTTAATTTCTGGGCAACCTGGTGTGCACCCTGTGTCAAGGAGCTGCCCGCATTTGAGCAGCTACAGGCAAAATATGCCGACAGGGGAGTCAAGGTATTGCTTGTTAGTTTGGATTTTCCGGGCCACCTTGAAAGCCGCTTAAAACCATTTCTGCAGCAGATGAATATCCAAAGCGAGGTAGTATTGCTCGACGATCCGGATGCCAACAGGTGGATTCCGCTGGTGGATGAAAGCTGGCAGGGAGCCATCCCGGCCACCGTGGTATACACAAAAGATTACCGTGCATTTCACCAAAGAGAATTCACTTTCGAGCAATTGGAAGCGGTTATTAAACCCTTACTATAAGATACATTCAATGATTCACCCATTTTTAACCAAACACTAAAACTATGAAAAAGATCTTTTTTATTTTGTCGCTGGTTTTCGTAACCTCAGGTATTGCAGCCCAAGGCTATGGCATAGGCGATGTTGCCACTGATTTCCGCCTGCTCAATGTTGACGGTAGCTACGTTTCCATGTCTGATTACACAGACGCCAAGGGTATTGTTGTTATTTTTTCTTGCAATCATTGTCCGTTTGTCGTTGCTACTGAAGACAGGATGATTGACCTGCACAACAAGTATGCGCCCAAAGGGTTCCCCATCATTGCCATCAACCCCAATGATACCATTGCCGAACCCCGCGATTCATTCACAAAAATGATCGAGCGTGCAAATGAGAAGAATTTCCCGTTTGCATACGTTATTGATGCGGATCAATCGATATACCCGCAATATGGAGCCACCCATACACCCCATGTGTACTTACTTGAAAAGGTTGGCAATCAATTTATTGTTGCGTACATCGGTGCCATTGACAACAACCACAGAGACGCTTCAGCAGTAACTGAAACCTACCTTGCAAACGCGATAGACGCGCTTTTGGCAGGTGAAAGGCCAGATCCGGCTGTTACCAGGGCCATTGGATGTACTATCAAGGTGCGAAACTAATTAAGATTTAGTTTAAACTTTTTAAGCGGGCATATGTCTAAATGACAATTGCCCGCTTTATGTTACACTTGATACTGGTCTGATGAGCTGGGAACCTGGTGTTTGGATGCAATATATTTTCCGGAAACCCTTCGGAATTCATTCACCTTTTCTTTACAATTTTGCTGTAGGGTGCATATTTGCTGATGCAAAGGATCAGTTATTTGCGCCCATTGAACAAAACAGAGCTGCCCTTAAGGCTCAAGGCATTAATGTGCCTGACCCCAAAACATGCAGGCTTTTGTATAGAACAGCTGCATATTTTCAGGTGAATGAAATACTTGAAGCAGAAACCAGGCAGAATATTACCCGTGAGTATTTTAAGCTTTCAAGGCAGGATGTAAACCTAAGCCTGACAGATATTGATACACTTGCTGATTATGCAGATAATAGGTTTAACGGACTCATTTTTATTGATGCAGCTGCTGATACTGCGAAGCTGGCAAAAAGCTTTCCTTTATGGTCAGGCAAGTTGCATCATAACTCAGTGGTGATCATGGCTGGGATTCGTAATGGCCGTTTAAAAAAATCACATTGGCGCAATTTATCAGCCAATATGCATGTAACCCTTGCCCTGGATCTTGGAAATCTGGGTTATTTATTCTTCAATCAGGCCCTGAGCAAACAAAACATTCGGGTTGGATTTTGATTTTATGTACCTTTGCTTTTCATTGTTTACTGCAACCTTTCATATATATGGCTGAAGAAATTATCAGACTTGAATCCATCTCAAAGAACTACAAAGTTGGTATGGAAATTGTCCGTGCTCTCAGGGGCATATCAATCACCATCAATCGCAATGAATATGTAGCATTGATGGGACCATCAGGCTCCGGAAAATCAACTTTGATGAATATATTGGGTTGTTTGGATACACCTACAAGCGGGCAATATTTTCTGAACGCAAAAGATGTGAGCAAATTGGTAGACAATGAGCTTGCCGAAATCAGAAACAAAGAAATAGGTTTTGTTTTCCAGACGTTTAACCTGCTTCCCAGAAGTACTGCCCTTGACAATGTGGCACTTCCGCTTATATACGGAGGACAGACTAAAATTGCCAGAAGGGCAAGAGCCCTTGAAGTGCTTGATCAGGTTGGTCTGTCAGACCGCACCCACCACAAACCCAATGAACTATCAGGCGGACAGCGTCAAAGGGTAGCTGTGGCAAGGGCATTGGTTTCAAGACCTTCGATTATTTTGGCTGATGAGCCCACCGGTAACCTGGATACCAAAACTTCAATCGAGATCATGAAGTTATTGCAGGAAATTCACGAGGCAGGCAACACCATTATACTGGTAACCCACGAAGAAGACATCGCCCTGCATGCACACCGTATTATTCGTTTAAGGGATGGTATTGTTGAGTCAGATGTACCCAATCATGAAATTGTTACCCTTGAACAGACCCGTTTGGTAAAATAAGCAGCTGATGAAAGAGTGGAAAATATACACCAAGACCGGTGACAAGGGCGAAACCTCACTTTTGGGAGGCCGCCGTGTGCCAAAGCATCATATACGAATAGAGGCATACGGCACGGCAGATGAACTGAATTCATTCATAGGAGTATTGAGAGATCAGGACATGGATGCGCATTACAGGCAAGTACTGCTGGACATCCAGGACAGGGTGTTTACCGCAGAGTCACTGCTGGCCTGTGACGAAGGTTGTCAACCAGAAACCCTGCCCACTATCTATCAGGAAGACATTGACATGCTGGAGAAAGAAATAGACAGCATGAACGAAGAACTTCCACCACTTGGAAACTTCATACTGCCCGGCGGCCACCCGGCAGTATCATACGCCCATGTGTGCCGCTGCGTGTGCAGAAGAGCAGAAAGAATCATCACCAGCCTGGCAGAACAATCAAAAGTAGACGAACTGGTGATACAATACTTCAACCGCCTTTCAGACTACTTTTTTGTACTGGCCAGAAAACTGGCCAAAGACCACGGAATGACCGATCTGATCTGGAAAGCAAAGAAGTAACAGAACCAGAATAACAACCAAACCACTACTAACTCTTTTTTTAACATAAACTTTGGCAGAAAGCCAGAAAGTATTACTTTTGCAAAGCAAAATCGGGGTGTGGCGCAGTTGGCTAGCGCACTTGCATGGGGTGCAAGGGGTCGGAAGTTCGAGTCTTCTCACCCCGACAAAGCAAAAGCCTGGTATTAATAATACCGGGCTTTTTTTATTGAGCAAAGCAAGTTTGCTTGCATTTGCTCAGAAAAAAGACCGGAATAAGCGAAGCGAATCCAGGCTTTTGCTTTGTAACCACCCAAATGAAGTCCGCTGCAAAGCGAAGCTTTGCGGCAATCTTCTTTTTTGTGATCCTCCCCAAATTAAGTCCGCTAAAAAGCGGAGCTTTTTAGCAATCTTCTCACAACATCCGCTGAAAAGCGAAGCTTTGCGGCAATCTTCTCACCTCCATCAAGCAGCCGTTCAAGCCATCAATTTCTCCGTTCGCAGAAATCAATCGACCCCATCGGCCATTTATACTCAGAATAGCATTTCTTTAATACAGCCAATCCTAAAGCTGTAACAATATGGACGAAGATACTTATGTTCACACCATCAATGATATCGAAAAATTTAAAAGGTATTTAATGCACAAACGCTACAGCGAGAATACCATCAGAACATATTGTGATGTGGTCAAACAGTTTTTGTTTCGCACAAAATTATCTCCACATTTAGTGACCAATCAAGACATCATTGAATATAACCACAAATTATATCTCAAAAAATATTCTGCTTCCTATCAGAACCAGGTAGCAAGCGGGTTAAAGCTATTTTTTCAGGTTATCTTCAACAAGAGGATCCGGATTAAAGACATCGAGCGACCAAGAAAAGAGTTTAAACTACCCAATGTTTTAAGCAAAGAGGAGGTTGTTCATTTGATTAGGGTTACCAGAAATATGAAACACCGTACCATGTTAAGTTTGAT
>SKRM01000003.1 GCA_007118495.1 Bacteroidales bacterium | reverse complement strand
TTCAAATTGCTTTAGTGTTCTTAACCCAACTCCTGAAAGTTTTGCCAAATTTTCCTGGTTAACCTTCAGGTTTTCTCTGCGTTCTTTTATTGTATTAATTAAATCCTCAAAGTGCATAATATTGCTCTTTTAATTGTAAAATTATAAAATATTCTGAAAATAACCAATAATAGAGCAATTAATTGCACTTTTAATTAAAATCATAGTCTGATTTTTAAAAATTCACACCATATGTGCAATATAATGCCCTTTTATTTGTATTGGCAGTAAATTGTTCTGGATATGTAAATCTCAGAGGATGTCTAACCTAAACTATTTGCCGATACAGAACCTTCCAAAGATTTCTCCAAGGATTTCGTCGGAGGTCACTTCACCGGTAATGCTGCCCAGGTGATGCAATGCGGTTCTGAGATCAATTGAAAGCAGATCACCGGGAATTTGATCAGTTATACCCTTGCGAATGGCTTCAATGGCCTTGCCGGCTCCGGTCAGGGCTTCAAAATGGCGGCTATTGGTCACAAGCAGGTCTCTTGATTCTTCGGGATGCTGTTCTACTGTCTTGAGCAGGCTTTCGGTAAGCATGGAGATATTTTCTTTCCGTTTGGCTGAAACAAAAATGGTTTCCAGATCAACCAGGCTTCTGAAATGATGGGGAATCTCTTCCATCAAATCTATTTTATTGGCAATGAGAATGAGTCTTTTGTTTTCGTCCCCTACCCTTTCGCGGAACTCCTTCATGGTCTCTGCAATCTCGTCAAGGCTTGTCTGGCTGGCATCAAATATGTAGAGAATGATGCTGGCCTGCTGAATCTTTTCATACGTACGGCCAATTCCGACCTTTTCAATGGTGTCTTCACTTTCTCTGAGACCTGCAGTATCGATAAAGCGAAAAGCCACACCTCCAATGGTAATGGTGTCTTCGATGGCATCTCTGGTGGTGCCCGGAATTTCACTGACAATGGCCCTTTCTTCATTCAAAATGGCATTGAGCAGGGTTGATTTGCCCACATTGGGTTTTCCGATAATGGCCACGGGCACCCCTAGTTTCAAAACATTGCCCATTGAAAATGAATCTCTCAATGCATTAATCTCAGCCTCTGTTTCATTCAAAAGGTCTAGTAAATCATCCCTGTTGGCAAATTCAACATCTTCTTCACTAAAATCCAATTCCAATTCAATAAGGGCAGAAAATTCCAGGATCTTCTGCCGTAATTCCATGATGCGTTTTGAAAAATGACCCCGCATCTGGTTCATGGCCATTTTTCTTGAAGCTTCTGAATTGGATGAGATCAGATCTGCCACAGCCTCGGCCTGCGATAAGTCCATGCGGCCATTGAGAAATGCCCTCATGGTAAATTCACCCGGATGGGCCATCCGGGCGCCCAGTTCTATCATCAAATTCAGAATCTGTTGCTGAATGTAGGGTGATCCATGGCAAGAGACTTCAACCATATCCTCACCAGTATAGCTATGGGGAGCAACAAACCTGGTAAGCAAAACCTCATCGATCAGGCTTTCTTCACGAACAATATGACCAAAAATCATCTTATGAGAAGAGAAATTGGCAAGCTCCTTTTGCCCTCCTGCTGGTTTGAACATGCCGTCAGCAATGTCTGTGGCCTTGTTACCAGACAACCTTATAATGGCTATGGCAGCCACTCCTGCCGCAGTTGCGGGTGCACAGATGGTATCCTGCAATTGATGCTTTTTCATGACAAAAGACTTCAAGTCTTAATCTTGCCTATTTTTTCCTCAACTGATCTGACCTTTCCCTGTAAACGCCCGGGCTTGCCTTTTCTGATATCCAGCTTTAGACTAGAATACACCCTGTCACAGTCTGCTTCAAGGCAGGCATAGCTTTTCTTTACAAGATCAAGAATCTCTTCAAGGGTATTTGCTTCAACAATGGTGCCCATGGGGGTTAATTTATAGTCATACCCACTCTCATCTATGGCTTTGACTATTCTGCTTACGTAAGGGCTCACACTTTCACCCTTGTCTGTCGGAAACATGGAGAATTCCAGCAATACTGACATAACGGTTTTATATATATTTGTCAGACCGAAGTTACGCAACCTCCTGAAAGATTCAAAGTGAATGAAAAAAATCATTTATATTTGAAGCCTTTATAATTTGCTGTGATATTGTATTAATTCATGCTATACCTATATGAGCGTACTAGTTGATAAGAATTCGAAGGTTATTGTTCAGGGTTTTACCGGATCAGAGGGTACATTTCATGCTTCCCAGATGATTGAATACGGAACCAATGTGGTTGGTGGTGTAACACCTGGCAAAGGAGGGCAAACCCATCTTGACAAACCTGTATTCAACAGCGTTGAAGATGCAGTAAAGCAAGCCGGAGCCAATGTAAGTGTCATATTTGTGCCCCCCGCATTTGCTGCCGATGCCATCATGGAAGCAGCTGATGCTGGTATTGGGGTAATTGTTTGTATCACAGAAGGCATTCCGGTTCAGGACATGCTCAAGGTAAAAGAATACCTGAAAAGCAGACCAGTACGTCTTATTGGGCCCAATTGCCCCGGGATAATCACTCCCGGTGAGGCCAAGGTGGGCATTATGCCCGGATTTATCCACACACCCGGCAAAATCGGCATTGTATCCAGATCAGGCACCCTCACTTATGAAGCGGTTGATCAGGTCACCAAGGCCGGATTGGGTCAATCAACCTGCATTGGCATTGGAGGAGACCCCATTCCCGGCACTACAATGAAAGAAGCCGTGCAAATGCTGATGGAAGATCCTTTAACCGATGCCATTATCATGATCGGTGAAATTGGTGGTGGTATGGAGGCAGAAGCCGCCAGATATATACGCGATGAAGGCAAAAAACCAGTTGTTAGCTTTATTGCTGGTGCTACTGCTCCCAAAGGGCGCACCATGGGACATGCCGGTGCCATTATTGGAGGAACCGATGATACGGCTGAAGCAAAGAAAAGTATCTTGAGAGAATGTGGTGTGCATGTTGTTGACTCTCCTGCCGATATTGGCAAACGTATTGCCGAACTTGTAGGATAAAACAATAGGTACTCGTCTTGCCGGCGTGCTAAGAATCTTGCTAACTATTTTTCCTCTTCAATGTGGGTGTATTGCAATGCACCCAGGTCTGGCCTGTGTGTCCTGTCCAAACCCTGAAGGTCGAAAGGAATTGCAATGGCAATATCGGGATCGCCTTTTCCGATGGCAGGTGAATTATCAGTTAGCCTGAAATCATGCACCGCGTTGTTATGAAAAAGCGGATCCTGGCTAATTACTTCTTTGAATCCGGGCAAGGAAAGGTCCATGCGGGTTCGGATAAGGCAATGGTCAAAAATAAAACCACTCTCAGTACCCTCAAGCAGGTCAAAGCCCAGTTCTTCCTGGTTGCTGCCATAAATAATGCTATTGGCAAAATACAGATTGACAAAGTCGCGCTGTTGAATTTGCCCGTCAATATCTTCGTAATAATTATTGATGAATACTGAAGGGGTGTTTCTGGCTTTTATGGAAAAATAGTTGGCAATGGTCAGGTGTCTGAAATCATAATTGCCCCCCAGTGCCAGAATCATGGCATGCTCACCGCAATTGGCTATGGCCAGATTTTCGGCCTCTACATGGCTTCCCTGGGCCAGCAGGCCAGCCAGGCTCATGTTTTTGATTACTGTGTTTCTGATACGGAGGGTGGGGTCTGTGTAGCTTCCCAGAGTGTCAACATGCAGCCCGACTGTTCCGTTTTTAATAATTGCATAGTCTATCTCATGGTCTCTGCTGGTGGCTGTAAACCATATCCTGCCCCATTGACCGGGTTGCTCTCTGTAGAACGTCTCAAGCCTGTCACCCTGAAAGGTTACCGGATTTTCAAGTGAGCCGTCAACTTTCAGGCTTGATTGTTGGAGAAAGATCAGGCTTGAGTTATTGTGAAAGTGGATATTTGATCCTTCTTCAATACGCAGTGTTACTCCGGGTGCCACAGCGGCGATTCCATAAACCACATAGGGAAGGCCAGAGGTCCAGGTGGTATTTTCGTCAATAATGTGGAATGACAAGCCTGTATTGGGATCGGTATAATTCGGATGAATAAAATGGGCATCCTGACCCCAGGCCACAAGCTTGACATCCTGAATATGGCCGTTGATATTAAACAATATACTATCGACAATAGTCAGTGGTAATGACTGATTTACGGGATCAATTGTAACCTCTACAAAAACAAAGATGCTGTCGTTGGGCTCAATGGTCACATCCTTTAGCATAGTGCCAGAACGCCCGTCAACATTCATCCGGTAAAATGACTGGGCTCCGCCTGCCAGCATTATGTCATTCAGGCGGATTCGCCGGTTATGTGTATTATATACTCTGAATGTGCGTGTTGACGATCCCTTGGTGGTAAAAACCGTATCAAACAAGAGAGAGTCTTGTGAAAATGAAAGCCGGAGGTGTGGGCTTGAATCAAACCCGTCATCTCTGCATGACCAGAAGCCAGCCATTATAAGAGTCAGCAAGAGCAGCAAGCCACTTAAATATTTCATGCTTCAGACAGGTTTTTTTGAATTACCATATTGTAGAACGAAAAGCCATACCTGATGGTATTGAATGCTTAAAAAAATCACTAAAATCATTTGCTACAAGCAAAAATAATGTAATTTTGCAGCCTAAATACAACAGCTATGGCCAAAAGCACCAAGAAGAAACAAGACGATAAGAACATCGTTGCCGTTGAGGAAGCACTCAGCAAGTCAGAACAGTTTATTGAGCGTAATCAGAACACCATCATTTACACGGTGGCTGCCATTGTTATACTCATTGCCGGGTATATTGGCTATACGAGGTTTATCCTTGAGCCCCGTGAAAGAGAAGCTCAGGCTGAAATGTTCATGGCAGAAAAATATTTTGAAAAAGAAGATTTTGAGTTGGCTTTAAATGGTGATGGAAATTATCCCGGGTTTCTGGATATTATATCTGATTACCGTATGACAAGTTCATCAAACCTTGCCCGTTTTTATGCCGGAATCAGTCTGATCAAACTTGGTGAGTGGGAAGAAGGAATTGATCACCTGAAAAGATTCCGTGGCAGAGATCAGCTGCTCGGAGCAATGGCTTATGGAGCCATCGCTGATGCATATTGGGAACTTGGCAATACCCAGCAAGCTTCCAGATACTACAGGCGAGCTTATCAGTTCAAGCCAAACAGCCTCACCACACCTGCTTATTTGCTCAAAGCCGGGCTTGTATATGAGTCAATTGGTGAATATGATGAAGCTGTTAAAAGATACAAGCGTATCCGTGACGAATATAGCGAAACCAACGAGGCCCGTGAAATCGAAAAATATATAGCCAGGGCACAAGCCTCTAAATAGGCACCAGGTAATTTTTTAAATGAAAAAGAAAAACCTTTCCGAGATTGAAGGCCAAAGTGTGTTCAACGCCCGCGGATTGCGTTTTGGTATTGTAGTTGCCCGGTGGAACAGCCAAATCACTGAAGCGCTTTTTGAAGGTGCAATGAAGCAACTGAATGCCCATGGAGCAATACAAGAAGACATCTATACCATCCATGTTCCTGGTAGCTATGAATTACCCCAAGGTGCTGATTTGCTTATAAAAAGCTTTAACCCCGATGTGGTTATTTGCCTGGGCTGTGTAATTCAGGGCGAAACCAGACACTTCGAATTTATCTCCCAGGCAGTGGCAGACGGATGTATGTCATTGAGTCTGAACACCCATATCCCTGTTGTCTTTGGTGTATTAACCACTGACAACTTCGATCAGGCTCTTCAGCGTTCGGGAGGGAAACATGGCAATAAGGGAGATGAGGCAGCTTTAACAGCCATTGAAATGGGTGCATTAAAGAAAAGCCTCTAGTTTAGTACTTTCATGAAATATCGTATTCATGCAGGCGAAAGATGCACGCATTGTTTTCATGGGAACTCCTGCCCTTGCAGCATATGTCTTACAGGAATTAGTTTCTGGTGGATATAATGTGGTTGCAGTTGTTACGGCTCCTGATAAACCTGCCGGGCGCGGAAGAAAACTAAGCAGCTCTCCTGTCAAAGAATGTGCCCTCAAAAATAAGCTGACTGTTTTACAGCCTGAAAACCTGAAATCACCTGATTTTATTCGTGAACTTGCATCTTTTAAACCAGACCTGCAGGTTGTAGTTGCCTTTAGGATGTTGCCTGAAGCTGTATGGTCAATACCCCCGTTTGGAACATTTAACCTGCATGCCTCTCTATTGCCCCAATACAGGGGAGCAGCCCCCATAAACCATGTGATTATGAACGGAGAATCCGTTACGGGAGTCACAACCTTTTTGCTTGATCACCAAATTGACACCGGAAATATCCTTTACAGAGAACCCATAATAATACAGGCATTTGAAACCGCCGGGACACTTCACGATAAAGTTCAGGATGTTGGTTCGAGGCTGGTTATCAAAACCATTGATGCACTAATAGCCGGTGATGTTCAACCGATTAACCAGGAACAGTTTATTATACCTGGTCAAACCCTCCAAAAAGCACCCAAAATATTCAGACAAGACTGTAAAATTCAATGGGACAATGGCTGCCAACAGGCTGTTAGCCACATTCACGGTCTTAGCCCATGGCCCGGAGCATTTACCCCCGTTACATTGTCAACGGGCAAAGAGCTTGACATGAAGGTATTTGAAGCCAGACCGGTAATCGAAAGCCACCATGCCCCCCCTGGTAAGTTGCTTACCGATAACAAATCGTATATCCATTTCACCTGCCCCGACGGTTATGTCAAATTGTTAAGCATTCAGCTTCCCGGAAAAAAAAGAATGGGTGCCGAAGAATTGCTTAGGGGATTTCAATTTTGACCAATCAGTATTTTTGCCTTTAAAACACTTGCAAACCCCTAAAAAACCTGAAAAGTTTGTTTTTTTTGCTTAGTTATTAACAAAACCTCCATTTTTATTAACAAAAACGCATATTTTCCGCTTTAGACTTGCATTTTCTGGGAAATAACCTATATTTGCATTGGTTAATGGAAGCTTATTGTCCTATTTTATAACCACAAAAACTAAAAAAAGATGAACAAAGCAGAACTGATTGATGCAATTGCTGCAGGTGCAAACCTGACAAAAGCAGACGCGAAGAGAGCGCTTGATGCCTTTATTGATGCAACCACCAAAGCACTGAAAAAGGGTGACAGAGTAGCTCTCGTAGGCTTCGGATCATTTTCCGTAGCAAAAAGAGAAGCACGTAAAGGCAGGAATCCCCAGAGTGGTAAGGAAATTACCATACCCGCCAAAAAAGTTGTTAAATTTAAAGCTGGGGCCGAACTAGCCGATGTGGTAAAGTAAGACACTCACTTTACTTAAAAAATCTTAAACCCCGGTTATTTGCCGGGGTTTTTTTACTTTTAATACATGGACAAGCAAGATTTTAAAAAAAAATTTGACCCAAATGCCACGGGGAACACCACCAATAACATTTTTGGGCTTCCGTTTGATGTTCATGATTCAAGGTTGGTTTTTATCCCCATTCCGTGGGATGTTACAGTATCAAATCACCAGGGTACAGCTGAAGGCCCTGGGAATATTTTTGGTAATTCTTTTCAAATAGACCTCTATGATCCACTGGCTCCAAACGCCTGGAAAAAGGGCATGGCCATGGAAAAGATAGATCCCAGAACGATTACCAATAACCGCATAGCCAGGCAACATGCTGAAAAAATTATTCTGCACCTAGAGGCAGGTGGTGTTCCCGAAAATTTACCCGGAATTGAAGAAGCATTAAACTATGTAAATCAGGCATGTGAGAACCTGTGCCAGGAACTGGAAATCAAATCGCTTCAGTATCTTGAAAACCAACAAATTCCATTAGTTATCGGAGGTGATCATAGCACACCCCTGGGGCTTATCAGGGCCCTGTCAAAGCAAGGGGAATTTGGCATATTGCAAATTGATGCCCATGCAGATATGCGAGATCAATACCAGGGTTTTTCACACAGCCATGCATCCATTATGCGCAACGCATTAAACACAGAGGGAGTTGTGCAATTAACCCAGGTGGGAATCAGAGAACTATGCCCTGAAGAGGTGCAGTTTATTTCAAGACATCCGCGCAAGATAATGACCTTTTTTGACCACAATATCCACCAACGCATGTTTGAAGGGGAAACCTGGTCTGAAATATGTCAGGATATTGTCAGCAGGTTGCCAAAAAGGGTATATATCAGCTTTGATGTTGATGGCCTTGATCCATCCCTTTGCCCGGGAACAGGCACCCCTGTGCCTGGTGGATTAACTTTCAACCAGGCAATATACCTGCTTGAAACCTTGGTTAAGGAGGGTAAACAACTAGTAGGGGCTGACCTGGTCGAAACCGGTTCTACTCCTCTTGACGGTATTGTGGCTTCCAGAATACTATACCGTATGGCAGGTATGGTGATTCACAGCAATGAGTAGAAGCTTCCGGGTTTAATATCAAGATCATGCAGGCGCATCACAAGAATATATTGGTTCAGATCCTTTCATCATACCTTACAGAAGACAGGTATAAAAAAATGAAAACAGTTCTTGGTCAACGTACCAGACACCTCACGGTAGTTCTTGAAGATATATACCAACCCCATAATGCCAGTGCCGTGCTGCGTTCATGCGATTGTTTCGGAGTGCAGGATGTACATATTATTGAAAATCTGAATACTTATGAAATAAACCCAGACGTGGTTATGGGGGCATCAAAATGGTTAAACCTGTATAAATACAACAATGAGTCATTCAACACACCCTCTTGTTTTGAGATGCTAAAGGAAAAGGGATACAAAATCATTGCCACCAGTCCGCATAAACATGATTGTTTACCCGAAGAACTACCTCTTGATCAGAAAACAGCGCTTGTTTTTGGTAATGAACATAAGGGACTTACCCATGAGGCAAGGCAAATGGCTGATGGATTTGTAAGGATACCTATGACAGGGTTTACAGAAAGCCTGAATATCTCCGTGTCAGTAGCCATATTTCTATACGAATTAACCCCCAGGATAAGGAAAAACGTGAAAAACTGGCAATTGAGTGAAGAAGAACAAACGGATATTCTTTTTGAGTGGATAACCAAGTCGATTAAAAACGCCGATTTATTGGTCAGCATGATCAGCAAACAGTTAAGAATCTGAAGCAAATAAGCTAACCAGTTGCTTGAACCTAAGCCCCCGCTCTTCAAAATTCCTGAAAGCATCATACGATGAAGCTGCCGGTGACAACAGACAAACACTGCCGGGCAGACTATGTTTAACGGCAAGGCTGACTGCTTCTTCGAAATCTTTTGCTAATAAATACTGCTTATCAGCAGGGATGTTATCTACAGATGATATATCCAGCATACGTTTGCCCGCATTGCCTGTAAAGACAATTGTTTTAAGTGAAGATCCAGCAAGGTAATGCATCATGGGGGCATAATCAATCCCCCTGTCCTTACCACCCAGAATCAGGGTGGAGGTTTCCGGCAAGGTTTGTAAGGCTGCCATAGTTGCTTCAGGAATGGTGGCAATGGAATCATTGTAGTAGTCAACCTTATTAAAGCGCCCGACGTACTCCAGCCTGCTCGGAAGGCCCTTGAATGCGTTTATTGTATGCTCTATAGTATCTGCGTCAACATCCAATAGCAACGCAGCAGCTGAAGCTGAGGCTATGTTTATAAGGTTATGGTCACCCGGAAGATTTCTCTTTGCTACCACCCCCTTAATACATATTTTCTTATTGGGTGAACGAAAAACCAGGTCATCAGCTTCCCTTACAATGGAGCCGGCAATTGATTCCCTTCCACCCAGTGATACAATTTTCCCTTTATATACAATGGTATTAAGTAAACGGCTTATTGTATCATCATCCTGGTTGCAAATGAGGTAGTCTGTCTCATGCTGCCATTTTGCTATGTTTAGTTTGGCTAGCCTGTAATGATCCAGTGATGGGTAATGGTCAAGGTGCTCTTCAAAAATATTGAGCAAAATGGCCATATGGGGTGAGACACTTATTTGTTCAAGCTGATGGCTGCTCATCTCGAAAACAACAGTTGTTTCCGGATCAATCTGATCGATGAGGTCAAAACACGGTATACCTATATTGCCCGCCAGCAGGACCCTTTTGCCAGCATTCTTCAATATGTCGAACAATAAGGAGGCCGTGGTACTTTTTCCCTTGGTTCCTGTAATACCCACCACCTGCCTTCTGGCAACCTCAAGAAAAAGTTCGGTTTGAGAAGTAAGTCTGGTATTTCTGGTTGCTGATTCAATCTGACTTAGAGGAATACCAGGTGATTTGATGACAAGCTCAGCATCCATTATACCATGGGTGTAACGATCGCCCAGATGCAATATGGTGTGCCTGAACGAGATGCCCTCAAAACTGCTTTTCCTTAATTCAGCATTGCGATCACAAATAATGAGTTGTTGCTCAGGAAGCATCTTTCTGATATACCTGAAAGTTGATTGCCCTTCTTTACCAAATCCCAGGATGGCAATACGTTTCCCTTCGAATTGTGATTTTAGAACATTTGGGTCCATTGGCTGCTTTTATCTGCTAATGAGGCAAGGGATTTATGGATAAGAGAGTCAAACTTCTCATGTAGGCAATGATCGCCGGTTGATGTTAACAAGAGTTGGTCGATGTTGCTTTCTTTGTACCTTGAATATAGCGACGTTGTTTTATAGTAATGAAGCAATGCGGGTAGTGCGCCACCTGTCAGGGTCATCTTTTTGATTACATGTACCAGGGCCACGTTTACCTCTTCAATTGTTCCCACGCACTCAAATGGTTTTATATCTGCCAGGCCTGTGAGTTGATCGAGTGTGGTTGTCAATGATATATCTTCTGAAATGTCCTTTCCGAAGATACTACGCAGGCGTGTGGGGCTGACAAAAGGAGACAGCATAATCCAGGTGAACAAACACTTTGGGCATTGGCCACACCACATATCCTTTTTGCTTGCCACATTGCAGCTTTTAAAAACGTCATGATAATGGGTGTATCCTGAAAACAAGGCAGAGATCTGAATCTCGTTTAAAGGCCTGAGCAAACTAAAGTAATTGATATGCCCATGTAAAAAAGATTGGGTGTATTTTCTGAAATCTTTTTCAAATTCAAGTGATTTGCTGTATTGATGATTGATTTTGCTTCCAGGTACGCTGGGCTCGTTGGCACTTGATTCGTTTGATAGTGAAATGTGCTGGATGCCACAAATGAATGCAGTTAGAACTGAAGAAAACGCCAGCATGGCTGAAAATGGTGTGTGCCCATTCAGGAACCCCTTTTTGTTTAGGGACAGCAGTAATGGGTCGATCTCTCTGTTCAATACGACAGCCTGAAAACCATCAGGATTGGCTGCCTTCAAGACCTGGTCTGTGGCCCCCCGGGGGTTAACCACGTAAGGGATGATTGTCATCCCGGTATTTTTGAGTAGCTCTATACACACAGCCGAATCTTTTCCGCCACCAACAGGTACCAGTACTTTATGGGCATCAGGCGTCCAGCTGCCTGAACCTTTTGGTACAGAGCTGCCGCCCCGACACTCAAATTCAACCAACTCGCCCCCCGGGATAGGAATCCCATTGGTAAAGAAGAACTCACCCAGACCCCACAGATAAAGCTTTTTCCACCACTTTGATTGTTCTGTGTTTAAACCTTTTTCTTTAATTACAATGCGTGGAGAACAGAAAGCCTTCCAGTAGCTGAGCATTTCAATTAATCCCAGGTTAAAAACGAAATTATCAAGTTCAGGAGTGATTCCTGACTGTATGTCATGTACTCCTGGTGTAAAGTCAAGTGAAGGTTTGAAATGATATATGTCGCCTGCGCTAAAGTGGTATTTTATTCTTAACCTGCCTTGTTCGTGTACCATGTCATATCCATGGTAGGTAAACACAGGGAAGCTTTTTCTTAAAGAGATATAAATGTGGTGATTGTCAACTGTCATCATATGAACATTGGCAGAGTTTTTGTTGTTTATCCGGTATACTACACATCAAAATTAAGAAAATCCGTTAAGGAGCCTGAGGTGTTATAACAAAATGATGACCACATGAACATGAATAAAAGAAAACCAGCTAACGGAACCTTGCTCATCAGTGAACCAGCACTGAGGGATTTTTACTTTGGCAGGAGTGTGGTCTTGCTGGTTGAGCACAATACACTTGAAGGGACCATAGGTCTCATCTTAAATAAACCCATTCACCTGAAGTTGAACCAGGTGGTTAAGGAATTCCCAAACAATGAATTTCCTCTTTTCCTTGGCGGACCTGTGCATCCCGAAAGATTGTTTTATGTCCACACCCTTGGCGACAAAGTACCGGGAAGCATAGAAATTATTCCGGGACTTTTCTGGGGCGGTGAAATTGAAAAACTCATGGAACTCATCAATCTGAAACTAGTCAACCCCGACGATGTTCGGTTCTTTATAGGATATTCAGGATGGGAACCCGGTCAACTTGACAGAGAAATGAAAGAAAAATCATGGGTTGTCACCCAATGCAAACTTGACATGGTCATGGAAAGACATCCTGAAAAGCTCTGGAGTAATATGCTTAAGGAAATGGGGAATGACTATGCTATCTGGGCTAATTTTCCTTCAGATCCGATTTTGAACTGATATACCGGGGTTTACCTGATTACTGTCCAAAAACCAGCGAAATAACCTGATCAGGTTTCACTGTTTCTCCTTTGATAATGCAATGAGCACGCATATATTGTGGTTCCCGCTCACTTAGCTTTTGCATTATCACATCCGACAAGGCATCCCCTTTTAAGCCTTTAACAAGGGGGCGTTCTCTGCGGGCCAACTCAAGACGGTGACCCAGACTTAACGGGCTCATTTTAAGATATACGGTAACTCCATTTTCAAGCATAAAGTCCATATTGCCATGAAAACAGGGAGTACCTCCTCCTGTAGCAATTACCGCTTTACTTAAATTTCCGGTACCCCTTAGCGCCTTTTTTTCTATCTCCCTGAAAGTCTCCTCCCCTTTCATTGAAAAAATATCAGGTATACGCATATTTGCCTCTTCTTCAATAATATCATCAAGATCAGCAAATTGGTAGTCAAGTTTTTTGGCCAACCGTTTTCCGAATGAACTCTTCCCACAACCCATAAAACCTATGAGATAGATCCTCATATCTCCTTTTTTAAGCAAAAGTATGGCAAATAATCCATTATCTTTACCCCATGATCAAGATTTTAACTGTAATAGGAGCACGGCCCCAGTTTATCAAAGCGGCTGCAGTTAGCAGAGCCATCATGAGGCAGTCGGGGATTTATGAAGTCATTGTGCATACCGGTCAGCACTTTGATGAAAATATGAGTGAGGTCTTTTTTGAGCAAATGCAAATCCCAAAACCAACCCACAAGCTTGACATACACAGTTTGCCACATGGGGCCATGACCGGAAGGATGACAGAAGGCATCGAAAAGATTATTCTTGAAGAAAAACCACAATATGTCATGGTGTACGGCGATACCAACTCCACATTGGCCGGAGCCCTTGCAGCATCTAAGCTTCATATACCCGTTGCACACGTTGAAGCCGGACTTCGTTCATTTAATATGGCCATGCCCGAAGAGATCAACCGCATACTAACAGACCGTATAAGCAAACTTTTGTTTTGCCCCACGCCGGTTGCAGTTAACAATCTGGCCCGTGAAGGGTTTAAAAACTTCGCCTGTAAAGTAATCACCACAGGTGATGTCATGTATGATGCATCCCTGCTATTCAATGAAAAGGCTTTGCCACCTTCGGGAGTCGACATCCCCGGGCAATTTGCACTGGCAACAGTTCATCGGGCTGAAAACACAAATGATCCCGGTCGCCTTGCAGATATAATGACCGCACTCGAATATATATCAGACAAATTGCCGGTTATTTTTCCGGTTCATCCCCGTACAAGAAAACTCATCGATCAATCTGGTTTGAGTATTAAGAGTGATAATTTACTGATGATCGACCCTGTGGGATATCTTGAAATTCTCTACCTTCTCAAACATACCAGCCTGGTGCTTACCGACAGCGGAGGCATGCAAAAAGAGGCTTATTTCTTTAAAAAACCATGCATTACACTCAGAGAAGAAACCGAATGGACAGAATTAACCGCAGCGGGTTATAACATACTCGCCGGAAGTAATCCAGCCCGCATTAAAAAGGCATTTAAAGCGTATAATAACAAAACCATACACTTTCAAGAAGAACTCTATGGAAAAGGAAATGCCTCAGACATCATTGCCGAGGCATTTCTAAAGCATTAAACAGCAGGTATTATACGTAACCTTGTGCGATCATTGCGTCAGCTACTTTGACAAAGCCTCCGATGTTTGCACCTTTTACATAATTTATAAAATCACCCTCCTTGCCATACTCCTGGCAGGTCTTGT
The DNA here is from genome assembly GCA_007118495.1 of Bacteroidales bacterium. GTDB lineage: Bacteria > Bacteroidota > Bacteroidia > Bacteroidales > UBA7960 > PUPG01. The sequence goes on along the minus strand of SKRM01000003.1, from coordinate 74,445 downwards.
GAATATTGATCATAATGTTGTGCAGGCGTTGATCAACTTCTTCTCTTGTCCATGATAGGCGAAGAGAGTTCTGACTCATTTCAAGTCCTGAGGTAGCGACTCCACCGGCATTGGCAGCCTTTCCGGGGCCATATAGAATTTTATTGGCCAGGAATACTTCAACTGCTTCAGGTGTTGAGGGCATATTCGCACCTTCTGATACGCAAATACAGCCATTCTTCACCAAAGCTTTGGCTTCTTCTTCATTCAGTTCATTCTCTGTAGCACATGGCAGGGCAATATCACATTTCTCCATCCAGGGTCTTGAAGTACCTTCTACATATTTGCAACCAAACTCATCGGCATATTCTCTGATACGTCCCCGCTTAACATTCTTCAGGTTCATAACATAATCCAGTTTTTCAGCATCAATACCATCTTTGTCATATATATACCCATTTGAGTCAGACAAGGTAACCACCTTACCACCAAACTCATTGACTTTCTGGGTGGCAAACTGGGCCACATTACCAGATCCGCTTATGGAAACGGTTTTACCTTTTATTTCTTCATTGATAGTAGCAAGCATTTCCTGGGCAAAATAAACAGTTCCGTATCCGGTAGCCTCAGGGCGTATCAGGCTGCCGCCGTATTCAAGGCCCTTGCCGGTGAACACCCCTGTAAACTCATTGCGAATGCGTTTGTACTGCCCAAACATGAAACCAATTTCACGTCCGCCAACACCAATATCACCTGCCGGAACATCCGTGTTTGGTCCGATATGTCTTGAGAGTTCTGTCATCAAACTCTGACAGAATCGCATTACTTCGGTATCTGACTTGCCTTTGGGATCAAAGTCAGAACCGCCCTTACCACCACCCAGTGGCAGCGATGTTAGACTATTCTTGAATACTTGCTCAAATGCAAGAAACTTCAGCACACCCAGGTCGACAGTAGGGTGAAAACGCATACCACCTTTATAGGGTCCGATGGCACTATTCATTTCAATACGGTACCCACGGTTAACCTGCACCTCTCCCTTATCATCTATCCACGGTATTCTGAAAATAATCACCCGCTCGGGTTCAATCATGCGCTCAAATACTTTGGCTGCCTTATATTTTGGGTTTTCCTGGAGGAACGGAATGATGGTTTCGGCCACCTCCTGTACGGCCTGGTGAAATGCTTTTTCTGAAGGGTTTTTGGCCACAACATAATCCATAAACTTTTTTACTTGTGCATCCATTGCTTTATGTAATTAAAAGGTGAATAAAATGGTTGATCGTACAAAAGCAATGTTAGGATATTTCATGTATGGATTATATTTTCATGCAAAACATATTTATTTTCATAATCCCTTGCACATGTCAAAAATATTTATATACATAAGGGGTTTTACTCTTTAGTAAAATACTTGTCAAACCAATCAAACATGCGCTGCCAATGATCATAAAAGTCGCTTTCAGTGCTGGCAAGGCCAGCTACATGACCACCACGGTGGTAATTAACCCATACGACCTCTTTGTCAAGGCGACGCAAAGCATAATACAGCTCACGTGTATTTGATGCCGGCACATTCCAGTCTCCCTCTCCAGTCATAAGCAGATGCGGGGTATTGATACGATCTGCATGCAAGACAGCAGATGTAGCAATATATTTCATGGGTGCTTCCCATAAAGTAGCTCCAATTCTATCTTGCCCCATCTCAGCCGCAGTATAATTTCGCCGCCCTATCCGGGGGCTGTCACCAAGAAAACTGATGATATTTACTTTCCCACTGATATTTATAGCAGCTGCAAACCTATCGGTTTGACTGATTAGCAATGAGGTAGCATATCCACCGTAGCTGACACCATAAACACCTATCTTTTTCTCATCTATAAATCCTCTGTCAATGAGTTTATTAATGCCTGAGGTAACCCCCTTGATCCATGCTTCTGCCGGGTATCCTTCAATAAAATTCACAGATGGCAAAAACGCAAAATAACCCTCATTGGCAATTAATTGCATGGTAAGCCGGTAACCATTGTGAAAAAAGCTTTCATACAGTTCACACACTAGTGGATACTGTTTGCCCGGTTCATAATCAACCGGATAATATAGAATCCCGTAGAGTAGTTCACCGTCAGCATCACGGTAACTGACCAGTTCACTTTTTGAAATCTTGCGATCACGCATCCATGGATTCAGGTCAGTTAACCTTCTTGATTCGGCAAAGTCAGCATTGGCCATATAATAATCCGGGGGCATATCGCCATCTGATTTCTGATATATAAAATATTTACCCGAATCTGAAAGTCTCCATCGTGTGTACAAATTGCTATCCAGTATCAAATTTTTTGTTTTAAGCTCATCCAGATCTAAGCTGATCATACCTCTCTCCCACTTATCGTGTGCAGAATAGGTAAGATACAAGAAACGTCCGTCAGGTGACCATTGGCTTATATTCAACTCAGGTGCAATTTTTCTGTCTTCAGGAAATCTGTATACATTTTCCATGTTTCCATTTTCTGCATCCACAAGCCAATAACCTCGTGATGAAGTGGCCAGAATTTTCTTTCCATCAGGGCGCCATCTGTTTATGCGAAGTTGTACCTTGGTGGTATCAGTGCCCGATATTTCAACTGTGTCTGAGGTCAAAATCCGCATTTTTTCTTCGGTAATAGCACGCAGGGCCACCCGGTTAGAATCAATGGTAGCAAAAACATCATTGTCAGGGTTCCAGGTCACATTGATCCTGTTAGTACTTTTTTCAATAAGAACATGCATTTCGTCAGGTTGGTCAAGCCTGATATATTTAAGTTCATAATCAGCTTCATTACGTCGGTCGTATGCACTTTTTTTGGGGTGAACTTCTTCATATGACAGAAATGTCCCGTCTGCAGATATGCGGATATTGCTGTAACGAGCTTCTTCAAGCAACCAGCTTACTTTTCTGTTATCAAGTGACACCAGACCAATTTTAGACAAAGAAGCATGGTGGTTGATTTTTTCCCATTTTAAAAAGGGTTGACTGGAGTCATACACCGTAATTGGGCCTTTGGTGGCTTCAGTATACATAGAATCACCTATTTCTTTCCATCCATGCTCACGAAATGCCAAAACAACTCCTCCTCCGTCAGGAGTCCACACCAGGGGCGAATTTGAGGCAATATCATGATCAGTTTTTATGTTGACTTTCCGGATCCTATTGCGCCTGACATCATAAATATAAAGACTGGTTGTTTCGTATTCATACCGCAGAAATGCAAGTAATTGCCCGTCTGGTGACAATCGCAGGTTGTTATGCACAGCGGGTTTGTCAAACAAAGGAATCATTTCATGACCTGGTCCATGCAGTACATACAAATCAGAGGTGAATTGCCCCACATAAGATGGATCTCTGTGCCTGGTGTGGTCTACATTAAACATATGGTGCCTGCTCGACATAAGACCAGCCATGAATGCACCGTCTGAACATACGTCATGAATGGCAAATGACTTTACGTTGATGGCATCAGCAACCGTAAATGGTTTAGGTTGTGCTGACAGTAAAATGTTTAGTCCAAGAAAAAAAGCAAAAAAAGTAGTTTGTCTGACCATGAGAAAGGGGTTTAAATATTTGAATATATTGGCTAAAATATATAACATCAAAATCATACCACATTCGCAAGAGATCAATCATTTAAGTAGACATACGTATGCAATCGTGACCAAATGAATACATGTCTAAATAAACACCGGGTATTTGAATACATGGAAATTTTGTACTTTCATATGCGCATTTTCGTATTAATACTACCATGGGAAAAAACTTGCAGAAAATTAAATCAGAACTCCTGAAAGAAGGCCTGTCTTTTGATTCTGATAAGGATATTCAATTAACCATCAGTCATGAAGAGATCAGGCAATTGCTGGCAGAAAAACAGGAAAGGCTTAAGGAGCTTGGTGCCATCCATCAGACCACCAACATTCTGAAAGAAGAGAAGCCCATCCCTGAAATGCTGCAAAAGATCGCAGAGATCATTCCCCCCGCATGGCAACATCCCGAACACACAACAGCCCGCATTAAGTACGGGGATATGCAGTTTAAAAGCAAGCAGGGCATGAAAGAAACCAAATGGGTTCAACGGAAAACGTTTGAAACCATTGATGGTAAAGAAGGATGTATTGAGGTGTTTTACGAAAAAGAGTTTCCTGAAGTTGATGAAGGTCCTTTTTTCATAGAAGAACGTCACCTGATCAACAACCTGAGCAGCCTGATAACCGGGCATCTGAATACACAGATAGGGAAAGAATATCTCAAAAAAGCTGCCTCCCAAACCAAAGACAGTGAGGTGCTTAAGCAAGAACGTGCCCATTCGGCAATGAGTCGTCAACTCTTGCAAAAATTTCTTAATAAGCATAATTCTGACAGGGATATTTACCATGACCTGATGCAATACAAAGTCAGAGAGATACTCCTGGTGGCCAATTTGTATGATGCCTATATCATTGAGCAGGAAGGACGTTTTTTTGAACAGGTTACGGGTGAATATTACCAGTTAAACCTGTCTTCAGCCCCACGTATTACCGGGGTGTCAACCCCTGAAGAAGCACTTGAAAAGCTGCAGGAAAAACATTTTGATCTGGTTATCGTCATGATGGGGGTTGAAAAGTCAACACCCATTCAGCTGAGCCGCATTATCAAACAGATTTACCACAGCATCCCCATTTTCATGTTGCTCAACAACAACAGTGATATCGCCTTATTTGAAGACGGGAACAAACCCATTACCTCTATTGACAAGGTCTTTGTCTGGAATGGCGACAGTAAGGTCTTTCTGGCCATGGTTAAATACAATGAAGACCGGATGAATGTAGAGAGTGATATCCGGATTGGTATGGTTCAGGTTATCTTGCTGGTTGAAGATTCTGCAAAATATTACTCACGTTACCTCCCCATCCTCTACTCAATCGTTATAGAACAAACCCAGCAACTGATCGAAGAGGTAAATACAGACGAACTATACAAACTTCTGAAAATGCGTGTAAGGCCAAAGGTTTTGCTGGCCTCAAACTACAATGAAGCTGTAACGCTATTTAATAAGTACAGAGACAATCTTCTTTGTCTGATATCTGATGTTAAGTTCGAGAAAGACGGTGAGATGGATGCAAAGGCTGGGCTCAAGCTTGTTGAATATGCCAAAAATAACGCGCCCAACCTACCCACGGTGCTTCAGTCATCTGATCCGGAAAATGCCACTGAAGCATACAAGTTGAAGTCAACATTCATCAACAAGAATTCTGATACTTTAAAACAGGATTTGCAAAGTTTTATTAATTATTATCTGGGCTTTGGTCATTTTATCTACAAAGACGACGAAGGACGGCGGGATATTGCCGTAGCCAGATCTATGAAAGAATTCCAGACACATCTGAAAACCATCCCTGAAAAATCGCTGATCTACCACGCGAAGAAAGACCATTTTTCACATTGGTTGATGGCCAGGGGTGAGATTCAGATAGCCCGCCGTATCAAACCACTTAAAGTTGAAGACTTCAAATCTTCAGGCAGTCTCAGAGACTACCTTATTGATGTAATAGAACAATGCATTCATGATAAACAAAAGGGCCGGGTGATTAACTATGAAGAATCTGCCCTGATGGACAAAACCAATGTGGTGAGTCTTTCACCAGGGTCATTGGGAGGGAAAGGCCGGGGGTTGGCTTTCATCAATATGATCATCAATAGTTTTGATTTTAGTGAACTGGTTCCTGATATCAGTATATGCACCCCGAGAACTTCCATTATCGGAACCGAAGAATTTGAGCGCTTTGTTGAAAACAACAACCTTTACAATAAGATTTACGGTGAAACCGATTACGAAAAGATAAAAGAGTTATTTGCGGCAGGCAGCCTGACTCCAACCTTGCGAAAAAGGTTAAAAGCCTATTTGTCAATTATTGAAAGGCCTCTGGCCATACGTTCTTCGAGCCTGTTTGAAGACTCCCTCATGCAACCTTTTGCCGGTATTTTCGATACCTTTTTGTTGCCCAACAACCATCCCGATATCAATGTCAGGCTTGAGCAGGTAATGACAGCCATAAAGCTTGTATTTGCATCCATATTTTCACCCACAGCCACCGCATACTTTAAGGCTGTCAATTATAAAATTGAAGAAGAAAAGATGGCCGTGATCATTCAAGAGGTTGTAGGGCATCATTATAATGGAAATTATTATCCGCATATCAGCGGGGTTGCACAGTCTTACAATTTTTATCCATATTCATACATGAAGCCTGACGAAGGCTTCGCCTCTGTTGCTGTCGGATTGGGAAAATATGTGGTTGAAGGCGAAAAAACCTATCGTTTTTCTCCTGTTCATCCCCAGCTTGAAATGTATACACCCAAAGAGCTTTTTAAAAACTCTCAGGTGCATTTTTATGCCGTAGACATGGGCAAGCATAATCTTGATCTTATGGAGGGTGAAGAAGCAGGCCTTATAAAACTTGAGATTGAACAGTCAGAAAAACACGGAACCCTTAAACATTGTGCTTCGGTATACGATATTACAAGTGAACGATTAATCCCCGGAATCACTGATCCCGGCCCCAGGGTAGTTAATTTTGCCAATATTCTTAAATACGATTATATCCCTCTTGCCAAAACCATTGAAGTATTGCTTGACATTATTTCTGAGTCAATGGGGACACCTATTGAAATGGAGTTCGCGGTTGACCTGGAAAAAAACAAAGAAGGACATGCATCGTTTTACCTGCTTCAGATCAAACCACTCATAAAAAACATTATCGAAACCGAAATCAATATTGACAAAATTGATAATGACAGGTTACTGCTCTATTGCGAAAATGGCATGGGGAATGGCCGGATAAATGATATTTATGATGTGGTATATGTCGACCTTGACTGTTTCGATAAGCTGAAAACCGAAAAGATAAGAGATGAAATTGACAAGATCAATTCAATCATGTCGGCCGAAAACCGTAAATACATCCTCATAGGCCCAGGTCGGTGGGGAACCCGTGATCGTTTTATCGGCATACCGGTTAACTGGTCGCAGATATCAAATGCAAAAATAATTGTTGAGATGAGCATGGAAGATTTTCCGCTTGATGCTTCTCTTGGCTCCCATTTTTTCCACAATGTCATATCAATGAATGTGGGTTATTTCTCAGTAAGACACAATGACCTTATAGACTATATCAACTGGGAAGTGCTTCAGGGTGCAAATTTAATTAATGAAACCAGGTACCTGAAGCACGTGCGATTTGACAATCCGCTTGAAGTAGTTATGGATGGGAAAAAACGCGCATCACTGATCTACTTTGACCTAACCACCCAACCAAAAGCATGAAAGAATACTCAAAATATAAATACGACGATAGCTACGCGACCGATACATACGAGTTTAAGGAGATATCATATGAAGACCTTATGCAAAAGCGCATCATCAATGTGTTGCTCATTTGCAGTAATTACGATGCGTTTATGCTTGAAGAAGATGGCCGGATCAATGAGAAAATATTTCTGGAGTACACATCAAAAAACCTAAGGTATCCGCCCCAGTTTACCAAAGCCAGTTCATCAGAAGAGGCCTTCAATCTGATGAAGGAAAAAGATTTTGATCTGGTGATTACCATGCTCAATGTCGGAAAGATTGATTGTTTCGAAATGGCTAAAAAAGTTAAAAAGAAACATCCGGGCATTCCCATTGTAGTACTTACCCATTTCTCAAGAGAGGTCTCCATTAAGTTGCGTAACGAAGACCTCAGCTCCATTGACTACGTATTCAGCTGGCTTGGCAATGCAGGGCTGCTTCTGGCAATCATCAAACTGCTTGAAGACAGAATGAATGCTGATTTTGATATTGAGAAGATCGGTGTACAGGGCATCTTGCTTGTTGAAGACTCTATTCGGTATTATTCATCTTACCTGCCCACCATTTACAAGGTTATTTTTGACCAGACCAATGAACTGATGACTGAGGGCCTGAATGAACACCGCAAAACGCTCCGAATGCGTGCCAGGCCAAAAATACTGCTGGCCAAAACCTATGAAGAAGCCGTTGAATTATATAAAAAATACAAGGACAACCTGCTGGGAATTATTTCAGACATTAGTTATACCAGAGAAGGAGAGCGTGATGACCAGGCCGGGGTAAAGCTGGCCAAACATGTGCGGAAAAAAAACCCGAATATCCCTATCCTGCTGCAGTCATCTGAAAAATGGGACGCAACAATCAACAAAGATATTGATGTCAGTTTTATCGACAAATATTCCAACACCCTTCTCATTGAGCTTAAGCACTATATCAAAGAAAACTACGGCTTTGGAGATTTTGTATTTAAGGATCCGTCAACCGGGATTGAGTCAGGCCGGGCAAATAATCTGCATTCATTGCAGGTAAAAATCTCCAAGGCTGAACCCAAGGTATTGGAATATCATGTATCTAACAATCATTTTTCAAGGTGGCTGAAAGCCAGGGCATTGTTTTCAATCGCCAATGTTTTTGCACAGAAAAGCCGCGATGACTTCAATAATATTGAAGAAATCCGAAACTACCTTATTGACACCATTGCCAATTACAGAAGAACCAAAGGGCGGGGCATCATTGCCAGCCACCTTGATGAGTATGCCGTATTCACCAGGCTTGGAGATGGTCAGCTTGGCGGAAAAGCCCGGGGGTTAGCCTTCATTGACTCTGTAATCAATAAGCATAAAATTATGTATCGCTGGGATGGTGTGACTGTTTCTGTGCCCAGAACCGTGGTTTTGACCACCGATATTTTTGATGAGTTCATGGAAGAAAACGATATGTATTCGGTGGCACTTGCCCAGCTGAATGACAAGGACGTTCTTGAAAAATTCATCTATGCCAGAACACCGTCAAGAATGAAATCATATGCAAAGGAAATCGTTGAATTTTTCAAATCGCCTCTGGCAGTCCGCTCTTCAAGTCTTCTTGAGGATAGTCACTATCAGCCTTTTGCAGGAGTATACTCGACATACATGATTCCCAACAACCACCATGATCTCAATGTAAGGATTCAGCAGCTTGAACAGGCAATAAAAAGTGTATATGCTTCAGTATTTTATCAGGAAAGTAAGTCATATATCGAGGCTACTTCAAATGTAATTGATGAGGAAAAAATGGCTGTGGTGATCCAGGAGATTTCAGGAAGGTCGTACGGTAATATGTTTTATCCTACCATATCGGGCGTGGCCAGGTCGGTGAATTTCTATCCAATTGATCCTGAAAAATATGAAGATGGTATCGCCAATATTGCATTTGGTTTGGGTAAAACCATCATGGATGGGGGAATGTCGCTTCGCTTCTGTCCACGATATCCTCAAAAGGCACTGCAACTGGCAAACACTGATATTGCCCTTCGTGACAGCCAAAAAGAGTTCTATAGCCTGAACCTTGATCCGGAAAAGTTTCAACCAGCTGTGGATGAAACCATCAATTTACACCATATAAAAATAAGAAATATAAAAGGTGAGTCGGCTCTGAAATTCGTGGCATCAACCTATGATTATGAAGACCAGATCATCAGAGATGGAATATACGAGACTGGCACCAGGATCATTACTTTTGCCAATGTCATAAAACACCAATCTTTTCCGCTTGCCGAAATTGTGCAAAAACTTTTGCAAACCGGGCAGCAGGAGATGAACAACCAGGTAGAAATTGAATTTGCGGTTAACCTTGATGTTCCCAAAGGAGAGAATAGGCAGTTTCATTTTCTCCAGATCAGACCTGTTGTTGCAACACAAGAGAAGAACAGGGTCAGGGTCAATATCTGCAAACCCAGTGAGTCAATAATAATAAGCAGAAATGCACTGGGCAATGGAATAATTGACAACATCAGGGATATAGTTTACGTAAAACCCCGAGCTTTCGATCCGGCCAAAACCAAAGAAATGGCATTGACTATTAACAAGTTGAATGCCATGCTTGCCAAAGAAGGCAAGAATTACATTCTTATCGGACCCGGACGCTGGGGCTCCAATGATCCATGGTTGGGCATACCTGTAAAATGGGCGCAGATCTCGGCCGCCAGGCTGATTGTTGAGTCAAGTCTGAAAGACTATCACATTGATCCGAGCCAGGGTACACACTTTTTCCAGAACCTCACCTCTTTTCATGTAGGATATTTTACCATAAACCCTTACGTTAAAGATGGTTATTATGACACTTCATATCTTGAAGAGCAAGATGCAGCCTTTGAAGATGACTATATCAGACATGTTGGTTTTAACTGTCCGGCAGTGATCAAAATTGACGGCAGTAAAAAGACAGGAATTGTATTAAAACCTGAAAAATAATTTCCCCTTTTTCTTTGCTAAATCAATTAATTAGGCCTAATTTCGCCTTTGAATTGCTAATTAATTAACAGCAAGCTTTATTAACAATTTTTTAAATTACCGTATTATGAATTTAGAAAAAATAATGGCTGACCTGGAACGCAAGAATCCGGGCGAAAAAGAGTTTTTGCAAGCAGCAAGGGAAGTTCTTGAAACCATCATTGACGTGGTTGCTGAAAACCCAAAATATCAGGCTGCTAACATTATTGAAAGAATAACTGAGCCCGATAGGGTGATTTCCTTCAAAGTTCAATGGGTTGATGACAAAGGCAATGTGCATGTAAACAGAGGTTACCGTGTGCAATTTAACAATGCTATCGGGCCTTATAAAGGCGGTTGTCGCTTCCACCCAAGTGTTACCCTCAGCGGACTGAAATTCCTTGGTTTTGAGCAGATTTTCAAAAACAGCCTGACCACACTTCCAATGGGTGGTGCAAAAGGCGGATCTGACTTTGACCCAAAAGGCAAGTCCCAGTCTGAAATTATGCGTTTCTGCCAGGCATTCATGGCTGAGCTGTATAAATACATCGGACCAGACACCGATATTCCGGCAGGAGACATTGGAGTTGGTGGCCGTGAAATTGGTTATATGTTTGGTATGTACAAAAAGCTTACAGGCGAGCATACCGGCACATTCACAGGCAAGGGACGTAACTGGGGCGGCAGCCTGATCCGTCCTGAGGCTACCGGATACGGAGCTGTATACTTTGCAGAAGAAATGCTCAAAACCCGTGGTGAGAAGCTTCAGGGTAAAACCGTAGCTATTTCAGGATTCGGTAACGTATCATGGGGTGCTGCCAGCAAGGCAACCCAGCTGGGTGCAAAAGTAGTTACCATTAGTGGTCCTGATGGTTATGTATATGATCCGGATGGAATTTCTGGCGATAAGATCGACTATCTGCTCGAACTTCGTGCCTCAAACCAGGATATTGTAAAGCCATATACCTATGAATTCCCCAATGCACAATTCTTTGAAGGCAAGCGTCCGTGGGAAGTCAAGTGCGACATAGCCATGCCCTGCGCCATCCAGAATGAGCTTGATGTAGAAGACGCCAAAAACCTGGTGAATAATGGCGTCATGGCGATTTCAGAAGGAGCCAATATGCCCTGTACGCCTGAAGCAGTTGAAATTCTTCAGGAAGCCAAGGTACTATACGGCCCCGGCAAAGCTGCCAATGCAGGTGGTGTAGCCACATCAGGTCTTGAGCAGACCCAAAATGCCATGAAACTCAACTGGACAGCTGAAGAAGTTGAGGAAAAACTGCACCAGATCATGAAGAACATTCATGAAGCTTGCAAGAAACATGGTACAGAAGAGGATGGATACATAAACTACGTTAAAGGAGCAAACATTGCAGGCTTTATAAAGGTAGCCGATGCCATGATTGACCAGGGCGTAATCTAAGATTAACAGCAAGGTTAAGAATGAGTTTGCATTTGACTTAACCAGATTTGATACTACCGGGGTTTTTGCTTAATGCAAATAACCCCGGTTTTTTTAATGATACAGTCTTTGATTTTGCATAAAACCATATAAATATTTTCGATATATGCAAGAAATATAGTTCAAAAAAAATATTTATTACATTTTCGACCCCTGCTCTATTTTTATGTAATTTTCAGCCAGAAACAGTAAAACCCACTGCAATTATGCGCATTGAAAGAATCAAGCCCCGGCAAATAAATGAAACACCCGAGATTCAGGTTGATCTAAGCCTGATGGATGGACTCATTGCAAAATACAAAACAAAAAAAGGGAACCTTATACCCTTGTTGCAGGGCACACAGGATATATATGGATTTCTTCCCCGTGCGGCCTTTTACCGCATCCATGAAGAAACAGGTCTTGAACTGAATGAAATGTACGGAGTAGCTACATTTTATGCGCAATTCAGGCTGGCACCCGCCGGAAAACACATTGTAAAAATGTGCCATGGGACAGCCTGTCATGTTCAGAGTGTAACAGCTATTACCGATGAAATACTTGATATGCTGCAGATCAAAGACGGTGAAACCACCTCTGACCGGCTATTTACTGTTGAAACAGTAGCCTGCCTGGGCTGCTGCTCACTGGCGCCCGTAATGATGATCGGAGAAGAAACCTATGGGAAATTAACGCCAAAGGAAGCTGTAAAGATCATCAAAGAAATACGCAGAAGCGAAATCAATTAATACCAAAAGATATAATTACCATGGGACAAACAAAGGTAATCGTAGGCCTGGGAAGTTGTGGGATAGCTGCAGGAGCCAACAAAACATACAAAGAGTTCCAACGCATTATCGAATCAGACAAACTGGATATTGAACTCAAGAAAACCAGTTGTATCGGCATGTGCTACAAGGAACCTTTGGTTGAGATTATAGATGATACCGGAACCTATATGTATGGCGAAGTGGATATCCCGAGGGTGGATGAAATCATTGACAAACATATAAGGAAATTCACCCCGATTCCTGAGTATATCGTACAATCTGACAAAATAGTATCTGCTGATGCACAGTTTTTTGAAGGTCAGGTAAAGATAAGTTTGAGAAACTGTGGTCATATTGACCCCGAGTCAATTGGTGAATATGAAGCACGTGATGGTTACAAGGCCATCAGGAAAATTGCAGGCCAGAATATCAGTCCCGACCAGGTTATTCAATCTGTATTGGATTCGGGCATCAGAGGACGTGGTGGCGGTGGCTTTCTTACCGGCATGAAATGGAGGTTTGCGCGAAATCATCAATCAGAGCAAAAATATGTCATATGCAATGCCGACGAAGGTGATCCCGGCGCATTTATGGACAGATCCATTCTTGAAGGCGATCCACATGGCGTGCTTGAAGGCATGATCATCTGTGGCTATGCCATTGGTGCCAATGCGGGATATATATACTGCAGGGCAGAATATCCCCTGGCTATCAAACGTCTGAATCTGGCCATTGTACAGGCAAGAGAAAAAGGTTACCTCGGTAAAAATCTTTTTGGGATCAGCGGATTTGATTTTGATGTGCAGATCAAAGAAGGCGCCGGAGCATTTGTTTGTGGCGAAGAAACAGCCCTGATTGCCTCCATTGAGGGAGCCAGGGGCATGCCAAGGCGACGGCCTCCGTTTCCGGCCGAGGCAGGGCTCTGGAAACATCCAACCAATATAAACAACGTCGAAACTTTTATCAATATTCCATGGATCATTTACCATGGACCCGAAAAATATGCCAGTTATGGCACAGAAAAATCAAAGGGAACAAAGGTTTTTGCCCTGACAGGAAAAATCAGGCACGGCGGACTCGTAGAAGTTCCTATGGGTATCAGCATCAAGGATATAATTTATAATCTTGGAGGTGGTATCACTGACAATAAAAGGTTTAAGGCGGTTCAGCTGGGAGGTCCTTCAGGGGGTTGCATTCCCGAGCACCTTTCACATACCCTGGTTGATTATGATTCTGTAAACGCTACCGGGGCCATCATGGGTTCGGGAGGTATGGTGGTCATGGATGAAACAACCTGTGTTGTAGACATCGCCAGATTTTTTCTTGATTTCACACAGAAGGAGTCATGTGGCAAATGCACATTCTGCCGGATAGGAACCAAACGTATGCTCGAGACACTTACCCGGATTACCGGGGGCGAAGGCAAAGAGGGCGATATTGAGTTGCTTGAAGAGATTGCTGAAACCATCAAAGACAGTTCACTTTGTGGACTGGGGCAAACTGCTCCCAATCCAGTTCTTACCACCATTAAGTATTTCCGTGATGAGTATGAAGCTCATATCCGCGATAAGAAATGTCCCGCACTAAGTTGCAAAAAATTACTCACCTACACTGTCGCAGAAGAAAAATGCACCGGATGTATGGCTTGTATCAAGGGTTGCCCTGTAGATGCCATTACCGGACAAAGAAAGCAGGTGCATCACATTGACCAGGAGCTATGCATTCAATGTGGTGTTTGTCTTACCAGGTGTAAATTTGAAGCCATAGCCATCAGCTGATCATTAAAAAATCAATCAACTCCAACTTGAAATCATGGGTAAACTCAATATCATCATTAACGGTAAAATAGTACAGGGTATCAAGGGTGAAACCATTTTAGAAATGGCCCGGAGACTGGACATAGAAATTCCCACACTATGTCATGACGACAGGCTTGAACCGTTTTCGTCTTGCTATTTATGTGTAGTTGAGGTAGAAGGTATGCGCGGTTTGCAGCCGGCCTGTTCTACCAGAATTACTGAAGGGATGCGCATTGAAACAGATAATGACCGGGTGCACAGGTCAAGAAAATTCAGCCTTGAACTATTGGTCAGCAACCATTATGCCGACTGTGCCCCTCCATGCCGTGAAGAATGTCCTGCAGGGGTTGATGTTCAGGGATATATATCCATGATCAGCAAGGGTAAACACAGAGAAGCGGTTGAATTGATCAAGCAAACCAATCCCTTGCCAGCCATTTGCGGCAGGGTATGTGTGCGGCCGTGTGAACTTGTTTGTCGCCGAAATTTACTTGAAGATATCGGCGTGGGTATTGACTACCTTAAACGGTATACCTCAGATATTGATATGTTTTCAGACAACCGCTATATGCCTGTTGTTAAACCTGCCTCGGGAAAAAAAGTAGCGGTGATAGGTGCCGGCCCCGGCGGTTTAACTGCTGCATACTACCTGGCAATTGATGGACACCATGTGGATATATTTGAAGCAAGTCCACATGCTGGTGGAATGCTCAGGTACGGGATTCCCCCCTACCGCCTTCCCAATGAGGTGATTGAAAAAGAAATTGAAGGGATAACAGGTCTTGGTGTCAACATCCATTATGGGAAAAAACTGGGTGATAACCTCAACTACGCTGAACTAAAGAATAAATATGATGCCAGCATATTGGCCATTGGTTCTCAGAAAGGAACAGGTATAGGTTGTGAAAATGATGATGCCGGAAATATCTTTTCGGGGATTGATTTTCTCCGCAACATGGAAATGACTGGTCAGAAATATGACTTCACAGGTAAAAAAGTTGCCGTTATAGGTGGTGGAAACACTGCCATGGACTGCTGCAGGACAGCAAAACGATGTGGTGCTGAAGATGTTACAGTTATTTACAGGAGAACCGAAAAGGAAATGCCTGCCAATCCCATTGAAATTCACGAATCAAAACTCGAAGGGATCAACTACATGTTTCTCACTGCCCCGGCCAGGGTAAACAAAGACAAAAACGGCAACCTTGAATCGCTGAGTTGTATACGGATGGAGCTTGGGGAGCCCGACGCGTCAGGCCGCAGAAGGCCTGTGAAAATAGAAGGATCAGAGTTTGATGTCAAATTAGATTTTATCCTTGCCGCCATCGGACAGAAAACCGTAGTAGATTTCATCGATAATATATCTGAGCATGCAGGCAGAGAGCTGAAACTTAACAAATGGGGAGATATAGATGCAGATACAAATACATTGCAGACCTCCATTGACAATGTATTTGCCTGTGGTGACGGCGTAACAGGCCCGGCCACACTGATCGAGGCCATAGCCCAGGGAAGGCTGGCAGCAAACAGCTGCAGCAAATGGCTGCGCAATGAGGAGATCACCCCCCCTGTAAAAGAATTTTTAAGCAAAAAAGACCATTTTGAAAAGCAGGTCAGCGAAGAATACCACGGACATTTCAAAGAGCAAATCCGTGAAGAGATGCCCACACTTGATCCCCAGGCAAGGGATAATTTCAATGAAGTAGAACTGGGTTACAGACAACAGGCAGCCATTGAAGAAACCAGGCGCTGTCTTGAATGTGGTTGCTCAGAACTTCATACATGCGACCTGAAAAAGTATGCCAGCCAGTATAAGGCAGAACAAAGGCGGTTTGGAGGCGAATATCGCAAATACCAGGTTGATTTTGGACATCCGTTTATTGAAATTGACAACAATAAGTGTATCCTTTGTTCGCGCTGCATCAGGATTTGTTCAGAGGTTAACGGTGCAAACGCCCTGGGTCTTGTAAACAGAGGCTTTGATACCCACATAGCTCCATCAATGGATGGTCGGCTGCAGGATACCCAATGTGAATCATGCGGACTATGTATTGATACTTGCCCAACGGGGGCCCTGACAGAGAATGTGCCTTTCAAGACCATGCCTGTACCAACCGATGTGATGACCACCATTTGTAATTATTGTTCAGTGGGGTGTCAGATAGAGCTTCACCATAAGGGCGGGTTCGTATCAAGGACAACGGGCAGCAAAG
This sequence comes from Bacteroidales bacterium, assembly GCA_007118495.1. Taxonomy (GTDB): domain Bacteria; phylum Bacteroidota; class Bacteroidia; order Bacteroidales; family UBA7960; genus PUPG01. Next base: position 57,910 of record SKRM01000003.1, on the reverse strand, counting down.
GGCTGATTAATAAAAACGGAAACATTTGCCGTTATGCCAAATTCGGATATCATTACCTGAATGATAAAAGCCGCATCACCAAACCATTGAAAAAAATTGACGGAAAATTTGTTGAAATATCCTTTAAAGAGGCCTTTGAAACCATACTGGAAAAAATCAGTAGTGTACAGCCGGCTGAAAACGGGTTTTACATTGGCGCCAGGTTGACCAATGAAGAAATGTACCTGATCCAGAAACTTGCACGGGCTGGTGTCAAAACAAACCAGGTAAGCAGTTTCCATTATATGGGCCGTGGAGGAGGCTATTTTCTGAACAGCCAGTTTTCGGTACCCCTGACACAAATAAGTAAAGCGGGCAGAATATACATATTCGATTCAGAGATCAATTACGAACATGGTGTTCCGGGATACGAAGCCTTCAACACCCATTTTAACCAGGGCACTCCCTTTGAGCTTATTACCAGCAAGAATAACAACAGCATGAAGCAAAAGGCCACCAGGGTGGTTCAAATGTTGTCAGGGTATTATTTTGTTAAAGCAGTACTCCATTACGTCCTTTCAAATAAAATGGAGAACATGGTATTTATTGATGATCATTGCGATGCATTTGAAACATACCGCGAAAAAGTGCTCTCTGAAGACTTTGGTCATTTGTTAAATGAAGCTGGATGCAGTGAAGAAGAAATTGCCCGGTTTGCCCGGGAATTCAACCAGGAACCACACGCAATCCTCATATTCTCTGAAAAAAATGTAAGCGCGCAAACCTCACAAGAGCTCAGAAACCTATGCATGATTACCGGTAAAAGTGGTAAAACTGCCAGTGGACTTATTCCATTAAAGGAAAAAAACAATGCACAAGGGTTACTTGACATGGGTGCGTGTGCAGCCTTAGCCCCTGGCGGAAATATGATGTCTGAACCAAAGGTAGTTGAAAAACTGGCTGAGATTTGGGGCCTCGATACAATGCAGGCCTATATTGAACAAGATCAGTGGGCCTTACTTTCAGCAGGTAAAATAAAAAATGCTTTTATTTTCTGTGAAGATCCGGCAGGTTGTGCCCTGGAGGGACAAATGGTTACAAATACACTGAAAAAAACGGAGTTTCTGGTGGTGCAAGATCTGTTTATGTCAGATACAGCACAATTGGCTGACTTGGTGCTTCCGGCATCATTGCACACAGAAATTGGCGGCAGTTTTACCAATACCCAGAAATTCATTCAGCAATTTGAGCCGGTAAGTCAATCAAATCTTGAATTTAGTTCACTGACCCAACTTAAAGCACTTCTGTTTGGCCTTGGAATCAAGGCAGACTACGAAGGTCCTGCTGATGTCATGCTTGAAGTGGCCTCATTTGTAGGCAATCAGAGCAAAGGTCTTTACAGGCTGGCGTATACCACCCATGAAGCCAACAAAAAAATGTTTGATCATGGATGCGATTACCTTGTTAAGCGCTTTGATGACAATTGGAAGAATACATTTTTAAACACATAAACCGGACATTATTATGCAAGCATTTAGCTCCGTAAATGAAATCCTGGATTTTGCCATGCAATCAGAACAAGAAGCCGTTGACTTCTATACATCACTTGCTGCAAAAATGCAGAATAAAGAGATGAAGGAAACTTTCATTCAGTTTGCAAAAGAAGAAGTAGGCCATAAGGCCAGATTGCAAAAAATAAAAGATGAAGGTCTGTTCGACATGGAAATAGAGCGGGTAAACGACCTTAAAATTGCCGACTACGTGGTCAGGACCAAAAATACTGAAGAGATGGAGTACAGAGACGCGCTGGTATTGGCCATGAAGCGTGAAAAGGCAGCCTTTAAGCTTTACACCAAATTATCTGAACGGGTTGATAATCCTGAACTGAAACGTGTTTTTGAGGCTCTGGCTGTTGAAGAGTCAAAACATAAGCTCAGGTTTGAAATTGAATACGATGATTACGTAATGCGTGACAATTAGCCCTCAAACCATAAAAAAAGGGAGAGCTTTTCTGGCTCTCCCTTTTTTTATGGTGCGCCCGGCATCCTTATGAAATAGCAATTTGTTTGGGTGGTTTCCTTTTGGCTTCTTCCCTTTTTGGAATGGTTATCGTCAAAATACCATCCTTATGCTTTGCCTTTATTTTCTCAGCATCAACTGCTTCGGGCAAGCTGAAAGAACGACTGAATGAGGTATAGCTGAACTCCCTGCGCATATAGCGTCCTTCTTCTTTGTCTTCGTTTCTGATTTCTTTCTCGCTTGAAATGCTAAGCACATTGTTGTCGAGGTCAATTTTGAAATCATTTTTCTCCAGACCCGGAGCCGCCACTTCAATGAGAAAATCATCATTGTTTTCTTTCACATTTACTGCAGGGGTACTGATACCTGGCTGGTCACTGAATACGCTGTCCATCCAGTCTCTGCCAAAAAACTCATCAATAAAGCTGGGCACGTTGCCACGGTTTTTTCTCAGCATTGGTAACATAGCTAACCCTCCTTTATTTTAATAGTTAAACAATGAATGTTTAGAGATTCACCCATTCCTCTTCAAAAGGTATGCCAGTGTATTAGATGTGTATTATTTGACTCTAATGGTGTCATATTGACATGTTTACGGTGTAAAACAAAAAAATAAGTGTCATAAATTCAGTTTTTTTTCACGCTGTTCAACTGTTTCAAGGCCAGCAATACTGAAGTTAAACTCATCTGTTTTTTTTCTAATTTAGTAAACAATAATCCCCTACCTTGTGTTATGAATTCGTTTTCCGGTCAATACCGGTAATTTATACAGATAAAACGTCTTACCAATGAATTCCGGTTTGTTAATAGGTCTTCTGCTATTGCTTTCGTTTCTGGCTCCCTTTACAAGAAGATATTTAAACAATCTGGCCGGCCCTCTGTATGCCATTGTGCCGGTTGCTGGTATCATATATTATTTAAGAGCACTCCCTGTTATTCTCAAAGGTGAGGTTATCACAGAAAGCTACAAATGGATTCCTGTATATGATATCAACCTATCTTTCTATATTGATGGATTTGGAATACTTTTCAGTCTCCTCATTTTGGGCATAGGGGCATTTATTTTGATATATGCAGGAAAGTATATGGTACCCTACCCCATGAAAGGCAGGTTTATGGGCTACCTCATATTATTCATGGCAGCCATGCTGGGAATTGTGGTTTCAGGGAACCTGATCACCATGTTTGTTTTCTGGGAGCTCACCAGTATCAGCTCATACCTGCTCATTGGCTACCATCATGAAAAACCTGAAGCCAGGACAGCCGCCCTTCAGGCCTTGCTGATTACTGGTTTTGGGGGTCTGGCGTTACTGGGTGGTTTTGTATTGTTGGGCTTGCCCTATGGTACGTATGAACTATCTACCATACTGGCCGATCCTGAACCCATCCGCTCAAGTGTCCTGTATCTGCCTGCACTGATACTTATCCTGCTTGGAGCTTTTACCAAATCTGCACAGTTTCCGTTTCATTTTTGGCTACCCGGTGCCATGACTGCACCATCGCCTGTCAGCGCATTCTTGCATTCGGCCACTATGGTTAAAGCGGGTGTATTCTTGCTTGCCCGACTAAATCCGGTTATGGGCGACACCCAAATCTGGCATATCCTGCTTACCACATTTGGAACAGTCACAATGGTTATGGGAGCCTGGTTCAGTATTACCCAGACTGACCTGAAAAAAATACTGGCATATACCACTGTGAGCGCCCTTGGCACCCTGGTTCTGCTTATAGGAACAGGCACCCAATATGCAATAAATGCTGCCATCATATTTTTGCTGGTCCATGCCTTATACAAGGGCACCCTGTTTATGATGGCCGGAAATATTGAAAAAATGACAGGCACCAGAGATATTACCAAATTGGGTGGCCTGTTCAAAGAAATGCCTGTGGCTGCCATTGTTATGTCACTGGCTCTGGTTTCAATGGCCGGAATACCACCCATGCTCGGGTTTGTTGGCAAAGAGCTCATCTATGAGGCCACAAGCCTGGCCCCTACTTCTCGTTACCTTATTTTACTGGCCGCTTTTTTTACCAATTCTGTGCTTGTCTTCCTCTCACTGCGACTATCACTGGATGTTTTCTGGGGGAAAAGATCCGATTACCAAAAGAAGCCCTTTGACCCCTATGTAGCACTCATGGCAGGACCTGTGGTACTTGTGCTGCTTAGCTTACTGCTGGGACTTTTCCCGGCTAATCTTGCAGCACCTCTTACCGCCATGGCCATTACCTCTGTCAGTCCGGGTCATGTTGCTGTGGGTCTGAAACTCTGGCATGGATTCAATCTTGTTCTTCTTTTAAGTGCTTTGACCCTTTTTACGGGTTACTTCATGTACCGGTATAAGCGCATGATTCTGGAACATTCAGGCAGTATTAACCTGAGGTATTTTGCCAGAGAGTTCTCCAACGGATTTGTAGCTGCTGTTGATGGATTTCTTCATTTTACCAAAAAACAAACCAGCCGGATACAGCATGGATACCACCGTTTTTATCTGATGACAGTTTTTGCCGTGGCTTCTGTTCTGGTCTGGGTAATGATTTGGAGGGCTGACCCCATCATACTTGAACTGAACTTCGCAGACATGCCACTGAACCTTGTGGCAGTGGTTGTACTAATTATTGCAGCAGCCTTGTCGGCAGTGATTTCACACTCAAGGGTCATTGCTCTGGTGGCCATGGGAGTGATCGGGTTTGGAATATCCATCATATTTATTGCCTTCAGCGGCGTTGACCTGGCCATAACCATGATAATGGTTGAAGTATTAATGGTCATTTTGGCCATGGCTGTGCTTTATCACCTGCCAAAATATGCAAAATACTCTGAGAGCGGAGCCAGAATGCGCGACGGACTTGTTGCCTCACTGGTGGGTGCCTTTATGATGGTTTTGGTGCTTCAGGCTGGCACAACCCAGATGAGTGAACCCATTTCGTCGTTTTTTAAAGAGGCAAGCTACAGTGAAGCATTTGGCAGAAATGTGGTAAATGTGATCCTGGTAGATTTCAGGGCACTGGACACATTGGGAGAGATCAGTGTAATAGCCATAGCTGCACTGGGAATCTTTTCAATGATCAAGTTATCTAAACGAAAAGAGATCTGATATGGAGTCAGTTATTTTACAAATCGCCGCCCGGCATATGCGACCCATCCTGATTGTATTGTCACTGGTTGTTTTATACCGCGGACACAATGAACCTGGTGGCGGTTTTATAGGTGGCCTGATGCTTGGAGCTGCATTTATCCTTTACGCCATGGCATTTGGTGTAAGCAAAACCCAGAAAAGTATATCATTCAGTCCGGTTACTATGACAGCCCTTGGGTTGCTCATCGCCCTTTTAAGCGGTGTTCCAGCCCTTTTCAGCGGTTCTCCATTCATGACCGGTGAGTGGATCACTTTGTTTCAGCATACGGTAGTTGAATTAAAGCTGGGCACTCCTCTCCTGTTCGATGTTGGGGTTTACCTTACCGTGGCGGGAATGCTTATGTTGGTTATGTTTTCAATTATGGAGGATTAAATATGCTTTTATTGCTGGCAGTTCTAATAGGTGTGTTGTACGGATCGGCAGTGTACCTGCTTTTACGCAGAAATATTTTTAAGCTGGTTCTCGGACTCATATTTCTGGGGTATGCCACCAACCTGCTATTGTTTGTGGCAAGTGGGCTTACCAGCGGTTATCCTGCCTTTATCAGGAATCTTGAAGGTGAAACCGCGACCATGTCTGACCCCCTTCCGCAGGCACTGATACTCACAGCTATAGTAATTGGACTGGGTGTTACCGCGTTCGCACTGGTATTGGTATACAGGTTTTATAGCGTTACCGGAACGGTTGATTTAGACGAACTTTCAGAAAACGAATGACTATGATTCTTGTGTTACCCATAATGCTGCCTCTGCTTTTTATGGTAGCGCTTATATTTACCCGGCGATGGCTTGCCTTTCAACAGGTGTTCAGCCTTATTGCATCATTTGCCCTGACATTTTTGTCAGCTCTTTTGCTGGCTGAGGTATCCAGAAAGGGAATCATGACGCTCCAGCTTGGGGGCTGGCCTGCACCTTACGGGATCACCCTGGTAGTTGACCTTTTGTCGGCAATCATGTTGACAACAACTTCATTTGTGGCATTGGTGGTTATGATCTATAGCCCCGGATTTATTGACAAAGAGCGCCAGACAGCTGGCTACTATCCCCTGGTGTTCGGTTTGCTTATGGGTGTTAACGGAGCTTTTATTACCGGCGATATATTTAATATGTATGTCTGGTATGAGGTTATGCTTACCTCGTCATTCGTTCTCATTGCTCTTGGCGGATCAGCAGAACAATTACGGGGAAGTGTAAAATATGTAACCATCAGTTTTGTGGCATCAATCTTTTTTGTATCTGCCATCGGGATAATGTATGGACAGGCAGGAACACTCAATATGGCTGATCTGGCTTATAAGATGAGAAGCTGGGAAGAAATGCCCTATATGAACAGCGCCCTGATGTTATTTTTCATAGCTTTTAGCATAAAGGCAGCCCTGTTTCCCTTTTTCTTTTGGCTGCCGGCCTCATATCATACACCTCCCGTGGCCATTACCGCATTGTTTGCCGGAACCCTCACCAAGGTAGGCATATATACCATGATGAGGTTTTACAGCTTATTTGTGGTCGAGGATGTCATGTTCTGGAAGATCTTTCTACTGGTCATTGCCGGTTTGACAATGACAGTGGGTGTTTTGATGGCAGCCTCACAATTTGACATCCGCAAGATACTTTCATTCCATATTATCAGTCAGGTGGGTTATATGGTCATGGGGCTGGTCATTTTCACACCCCAGGCTGTTGCAGCTGCAATATATTTTACAGTGCACAATATGCTGTCAAAGACAGGGACCTTTCTGGCTGGCGGACTGGTATATCAACGGTCAGGCAGTTATGACCTCAAATACCTGGGAGGCTTGTATAAAAGCATGCCCTTTCTCGCCCTGCTGTTTTTTGTTCCGGCCATGTCACTGGCCGGGATACCACCCCTTCCGGGATTTTTCGGAAAACTGTTTCTTGTAAAAGGAGGGTTTGCAGCCGGTGATTACCTCATTACCGGTGTGGCCATTGCTGTGGGCTTGTTCACTTTGTTTTCAATGGTCAAAATCTGGAATGAAGCCTATTGGAAAAGTGAACCTGAAAACATGCCTGCACCTTCAAGGGTGAGTAACCTGACCCTTGCTGCTTCATCACTGTTGGTCCTGGCAGTTATATTGCTTGGAGTTTTTGTAGGCCCTGTGATGAAGATTACACATGAAGCTGCTGTGCAGCTGACAGATCCTTTAATATACATTCAAGCTGTTTTGGGTAAACAATAAAAAGCCGTGCCACTATGCTAAAAATTTTCACTTTTTTGCTTCGAATTTTCAGGTTGATACTGTTTATTGGATATTATCTGAAAGAATTGGTCGTGTCGAGCTTGTATGTTGCTTATGATATCATCACTCCGAAAGACCTTATGCGACCTGGTTTTGTGGAGGTTCCCATTGATTTGAAAAACGAAACAGCTGTTATTGCCCTGGTCAACCTTATATCAATGACACCTGGCAGTCTGACAGTTGACATGTCGCCCGACAAGAAAAAAATTTATATACACGCCATGTATCTTTTTGATAAGGATGCTTTTATCCGGAAAATCAAAAATGAACTTGAAGACAGAATCCGTCTTATCTTTGATTAATACAAATTGTCATGATACAACCAGACACATATCCTGTACTAAGCTTTGCTGTCTATTTCAGCTTTGCCTGTCTGACTATTTCACTGTTTGCAGGTTTATACCGGCTGCTCACGGGGCCATCGCTACCTGACCGCATTGTGGTTATGGATCTGATTGCTTCACTTGTAATTGGCCTTATCATTAACTATGTAATGCTTACAGGGCAACCCGTATTTCTGAATGTGGCCGTAGCCATTGCCCTGTTGGTTTTTATGGGCAATATTGCTTTTGCCAAATACCTAAAAAGGAGGGTACAACAATGATGGAGTGGATTGTTTCCATATTGCTGATTTCAGGAGCTCTTTTCATGCTTGTGGCAGCCATTGGAGTTGTTAAGCTTCAGGATGTATACATGCGTATGCATGCTATCACAAAAGCTGCATCACTTGGAGCCATTTTGATGCTGGCCGCTGTTGTCCTCTGGCACCCCCAGTGGATTGTTGCCATCGAAGCCCTAATGGTGGTTTTATTTGTTATTTTGACTGCACCCATAGGTGCCCACATGCTTGCAAGGGTATCACACCATATGAAGGTACCCATTGGCCAGGGATATATTATGGATGAACTTCAGGATGCCATTGACCGCAATGAAATGGATGGAACTGTATCTGATGAAGACAAAGCCATTGATGCAGACAAACTCTGAAACCATACCAGACCTTCTGTTAAGGCCGGCGATTATTGCAACACCAGACAAATTGCAAAAAGCAAGCCCGGGCGATAAATTCGCTGACCTTTGGGCATTGATCACACGTGGCGAAAGTGTTTTGCTTACCGGAACTTACGGATTTGCCATGTCTTTTTATTCCTGGCTAAAGAAGCGCATCCTGACCGATTACCCCGTGCATAATTATGAGCAGGCCCGGATATACAGAGAGATATGGCATACGTACAGTCAGCGGGTACTTGTTGGTGTAAAAGATCACAAGGTCGAACTCAGTAAGTCAGTTGAAAACCCCTGGTTAAAATTATTCTATCCGGACAATGCAAATTTTCTGATCACATGGCCAGATTATCTGGGACTGAACGGTGCCAGACAGTGGTATGAAAAAGGCATACAATATCCCATGCTTGCACACCGTATCCATCCTTTTTACGGCACTTATTTCCCAACACGCAACGAACATCTCCTCTTGTTTGACAAATGGCTTAAGACCACCACAAAACCTGAAAAGGCACTTGACATAGGAACAGGATGTGGTGTCATATCTTTTATTTTGCACGCCCATGGAGTCAGAAACATTCATGCCACCGACATCAATCCCAATGCCATTTTCAGCCTGAATCAAGAGCTTGAAAAATTGGGCGAACCATACAAGCAGTCAATCTATCCAATACAAAAAAGCTTTTTTGGCGGTTTCAAGGCCTCAGTAAATGATCTGGTTGTGTTTAACCCTCCCTGGATACCGGGTAAAGCAGAGAAATCAATGGATCAGGCATGTTATTTTGATGGGGGTTTTTTTGATGCATTTTTTCGCCAGGCAGACACCCAATGTGAAACAGGGGCACAGATTGTATTGCTGTTTTCTGATTATGCAGTGGTCAGCAGACAAACCGACACCCATCCATTGACTACTGCTATTTCAAGCCATAGTCACATCATTGACCTTATTGACCATATCAGTGAACCTGTAAAACAAAAGCCAGCTAAGAAAAAATCGTGGCTTGATGATATAAGAAGCAGAGAGCACATTGAATTGTTCGTACTCCGCAAGAAATAAAAATGACCTGGGTTTCGCTAATCGGGTTCAGACCAGTTTTACCCAACTGACCTCGCGGTCAAATGTAAAGCCAAGTTTTTTAACCAGATTGATTGACTGGTGGTTATGTGGCTCAATATTCACAAATATGGCTTTATTCTTGTTTTGTTTCTCATTGACCATAAACCGAAGAATGCTCTCTCCGAGTCCTTGCCCCCTGTAACGAGGTATGACATTTAAAAAACCCAGTGATGCATCATCATGGGTTAACCCCCATCCCACCAATTCACCATCAATCCATATTCCTGCCGATACATCCTTATCAAGTCGCTCCCGGATATAATCAACCGATGTAAAATCTCTGTAGGCAGAGTGCTCATATATGTATGATGCCATGGAGGGTTCAAGTATCCTCAAAATATACTCAGGCTGCTCAACTGTACGGTTTTCGGGCAAATAATACCTGTGGGTGGTAAGCTTCCACTCAATTTTCCGCTGATGGGTCAGCACCGGCAGCATCCATTCTTCAACATTGGCAAAATAAAGACTCTGGTAGTTAAAGGTCTCCAAAAGGGTAAAAAGGCTTTCGGGATTGTCACCACACAGATAAGCCCATGGGTAATCGCTGATTCCGCATAAAAGAATAAAGTCATCCTGGCGAAGCCAGGTTTCCAGTGGATAGTTTTCAAAAAAACCTATGACTGGCAGGCTTTGCAGAGGTTTGCTCTCAAGCAGCTTTTTAAGTTCTGCATCCATGTATGTCAAATTCAATGTGTACAAACTTTATCCAGACAAGAACAAGCTAAAGATAATCACATTATTTCGACAAATCAATACTAAATTTGATCCAGACATTCCAAAAGAATCCCCGTGGCTTCACGGATTTGTGTATCGGTTATAATCAACGGAGGAGCAATTCGAATGCAATTATCCGCAAACAAAAACCAATCGGTAACAAGGCCTCTGGCAATACACAACTGCATCATTTTTTGTGTCTTTTCAAAACTTTCAAGCTCAAGTGCCAAAAGCAGGCCTCTGCCCCTGACGTTTTTGATGGCTGGATGATGGAGTTCAGCTCTGAGCAATTGCTCCATCCTGGCCGCATTTTTCCATAATTCTTCATCAAGCACCACTCCAAGACTTGCCCTTGCAGCAGCAGCACACAGGGCATTACCACCAAATGTAGTTATATGACCCAGTACAGGATTATCTGTGAGGCATGCCATAATCTGTCTGTTTGCAATGAATGCACCCAGCGGCAAACCACCGCCAAAACCCTTGGCCAGAACCAGTATGTCGGGAACAATTCCTGATGATTCAAACGCCCAAAGCGTTCCGGTTCTTCCCATTCCTACCTGAATTTCATCAAGGATAAGCAAAGAGCCGGTGTCATCACAACGTTTCCGGAGGGCAATCAGCCAGTCGTTATCCGGAACAATAGCACCAGCCTCACCCTGTATGGTCTCTGCAACGACACAGGCCGTTTTTTTAGAAATCACAGTAAGATCAGCCGGTTCATTATACCTGATATGGGTCACATCAGGCAGAAGTGGACGGAATGCTTGCTTCAATTTTTCATTACCGGTTATGCTCAAAGCTCCGTGACTGCTTCCGTGGTAGGCATTTCGAAATGCAACAAGTTCGCTGCGGCCTGTATATCTTTTGGCAAGCTTAAGGGCGCCCTCAATGGCTTCACTCCCTGAATTTACAAGGTATACATTATCAAGACTCTCAGGCAAACAACCCGTCAGCATCGCAGCCAATGCAACCTGTTCTTCCTGAATAAATTCACCATAAACCATCAGGTGCATATATTTTTCAAGCTGATTGCGCACAGCCTCAGTAACTGCGGGATGCAGGTGTCCCAGGGCACTCACTGAAATACCACTGATCAGATCAAGATATTTTTTTCCATCATACCCGAACATATACACACCACTGGCCCTTTCAATTTCAAGGGCTACCGGAAATGAAGAGGTTTGTGCCATATGCCTGAAAAACAGGTTGCGTGTATTCATGAAAAATTGCTTAGTATTTATATTTATCTTTCCACAATGTCTTAAGTCGCGTTCTCATTTCATTTTCACGGGCATTCCCGGCTGGTTCAAAAATTTGGGTGCCAGATAATTCATCTGGCATAAACTCTTGAAAAACAAAGTGATCGGGATGGTTATGGGCGTATTGATAATCTTTGCCATAGCCCACCTTCTTCATCAGTTTGGTCGGTGCATTCCTTATGTGCAAAGGGACAGCCAAATCACCGGTTTTTCTCACCAGTTCGCGCGCTTTATCGATGGCCAGATAAGATGCATTGCTCTTTGGTGACACAGCCAGGTATATGGTAGTTTGCGAAAGAATAATACGGCTTTCGGGCATACCGATCATGGTAACAGCCTGAAAGCAACTGGTGGCCAGCAGCAAAGCATTCGGATTTGCATTTCCAATATCTTCTGAAGCCAGAATCAGCAAACGTCTGGCTATAAACTTGGGGTCTTCACCGCCCTCTATCATTCTGGCCAGGTAATACAATGCAGCATTGGGGTCGCTCCCCCTGACTGATTTAATGAATGCTGAAATAACATCATAATGCATCTCACCCCCCTTGTCATACAATGCCATGTTTTGCTGTATGACAGACAAGACCATTTCATTATCAATATTTACAGTTGGCTCACTACTGGAATGAACAGTAAGCTCCAGGGCATTCAATAACTTTCTTGCATCTCCGCCCGAAACCCGCATGAGGGCTTCAGTTTCTTTCAAATAAATTGTTTTGCCCGTATCTGCCTGCAGGCTTTCTACCCCCTTGGCAAGCAGCAATAAAAGCTCTTTCTCGTCAAGGTCTTGTAAGATATAGACCTGACACCTTGACAACAAGGGAGAGATTACTTCAAATGACGGATTTTCTGTGGTTGCTCCAATGAGCGTGACAATGCCTTTTTCGACTGCACCCAGCAAGCTGTCCTGTTGTGATTTGCTGAACCGGTGAATTTCATCGATAAATAATATGGCTCCCCCGCCGGCTTCATTGGCCTTTGCGATTACCTCACGAACATCCTTAACACCAGAACTTATGGCACTCAGGGTATAGAAAGGTCTGAAAAGCTTATGCGAAATCAATATTGCGAGTGTGGTTTTCCCAACTCCGGGAGGGCCCCAAAGAATCATAGAGGGAATGTTGCCGCTCTCAATTGATTTTCTGAGAATGGCCCCCTCTCCTACCAGATGCACCTGCCCCAGGTAATCGTCCAGCACGATGGGACGCAATTTTTCTGCCAGGGGAACATGTGATTGTTTTGATTTCATGACACATCGGTTTATTTCAATTTATCTAGGTGAGCAAGCCGCTGCAGCAATGGCGGATGCGAATAATGCACATATACGTAAGCAGGATGGGGCCTCAGGTTGCTGAGGTGGCTGACAGAAAGCTTCTTTAGTGCATCTTGCAAAGGCGCAGCTTCAAATTCTTCTGCAGCATAGGTGTCGGCCTCGTATTCATGCTTACGGCTCATGCTGTTTCCAAGTATACCAAGAATTAATGAAACAGGTGCGTACAACAGGCCAAAAGCAAGCAATCCCATGTGAAATCCGGGCTGCTCAGCTCCAAGAGCCAATGAAAGGGCAGCTTCATTAATGAATAAACCCAAAAGAAACAACATCAACCCCGTATGGAGGATAGATATAATACTTCCTTTAAGTGTGTGTTTCTTTTTGTAGTGTCCGATTTCATGGGCCAGCACTGCCACAAGTTCATCTGTTGTGTGGTTTTCAATCAGGGTGTCGTACAATACAATGCGTTTTTTAGGTCCGATTCCACTGAAATAGGCATTGGCTTTGGCACTGCGTTTTGAACCGTCAATAACAAAAATATTGTCGAGCCTGAATCCTGCCTTGCGGGCAAAATCTTCGATGGCTGTGCGAAGCTCTCCATCACCAAGGGGAGTTTGCTTGTTGAATAGTGGAACAATCAATGTACTGTAAAACATGGTCATAAAAATGCTGAAGCCTGAAAAAACAATCCATGCATACAACCAAAAATAACTTCCTGCTGACACATAAAACCACACAAACAGACCCAGCAAGCCGCCACCTATAATCAGGGCGAGCATCCATCCCTTTAGCTTGTCAGTAAAATATGTTAATGGGCTGGTTTTATTGAATCCAAATTTTTCTTCTATCACAAATATTTTATAGATATCAAAAGGGGTAGACAGCAGATCAGATAACAAACCAAGTAGGCCAAAAAACAAGAGTGTTACCAATACTGGATGGTTGGTATATGACCTAATCAGGATGTCTAAATAGCCAAATCCGCCAAACACCAGCATCAGGAGGATAAAGACAAAGGAGACAGATGATGACAGTGTTCCAAACCTGGTGTTGGCTTTTGTGTAATCTTGTGACTTCCGGTACTTCTCCTGGTCGTAGATTCCAATAAGCTCAGGGGGTAAATCATTGCTCCATCTGCTGGCGTTCAGATAGTCCATGACCCTGTCAAAAATAAAGTCTGCCACCAAAATGGCAATAATCACATACAATAATACATTTTCCATTGTTGCATTGGTTTGCAGATTAATACCCTCCAGAACGCTTCCTGATCAGCCACTCAGCTGAGAGTAGCATTAGCATCAGAAAAAACAGCCAGCGGATATTGATCAATTCTGTGTATTCCTTTTGGTTGTATAATCTTGGTCTGAAATCATCTCTTGATAACAATTCATCACTTAATAAATCCCACTGCCCTGGATAATACATTTTACCTCCTGAAGCTTGGGCCAGCTGGTATAGTAGTTGATGATCTGCCATGGTTGTAAGTACTTCAAGATCAAGGGAAGATATGTTTACAACACCTTCTTCGCTAAAAACTTCATTTCCGAGTGATACTTCGGCACGCCAGGAGTAAACTCCTGTTGGAAAGCTTCCTGCATCGAGGCGGTAAGCATTGGTTGTTTTGCCCATATAAAACTGATATTCTGCACCGTCTCCGTCATAAATAGTCAAGTTGACATCGGGTTCATTCACTAACTCATAGCTTCTGTTATATAGTTCAGCCTCAACAGTAAATGGTTCATTTTCCATGATCAGGTTTTCTGTCCTGACCCTGAAAAGGCTTCTGTCTTCTTGTATTGACAAGAATTGAACTATCCTTGACATCAGCACATCAAATGCCTCATGGCTGCCATGGCGATAATACGTTTGCAACCGCCATCTCCAAATACCCTCACCTGCAATAATTCCTGTTCTGCCTTGTAAATCACTGCCAAATCCGATCAGAGGATATGAGGTAACCACATTGCCTATACGCTGAAACAATAACACACTGGCAGAAGAAGGCATTGTATAACTGGCAAATGGTGAATACAGAGGAGGCATTTGCATCAAAGCGCTTACAATATCTTCTCTAAGTGAAAACAATGCAAAACTGTGGTTATATGAAGGATAAGTCTCTGTGAAATCATCTGACCGCAAGTCAATAACAATACCCCGGCCCAATTGATTAAATTTATCCAGGTCAGTTTGCCTGCCTGTAATGAACAAAACCCCTGTGTTGGCCTCAGAAATCTTTTCAATCAGGTCGGCAGATCGCTCATGCGCTGAAGGAAGCTGGTGCAGTACAACAACATCATAAGCTGCAAAACTTCCTTGAAAATCTCTGATCAGGCTAACGTCAATTTCATATTGACCACCTTGCTCAAGCGACAACTTTATGGCCGCAACATCCGGATGGGGTGCATTGGCCAGGATAAGTACCTGCTGGCGACGGTCAATAATGTCAACAAAAAATTCCCTGTAATTATTTCTCAGACTAACCTCATCCTCAACAGCCAAAATTTCAGCCTTATACCTTTGCATGCCGGGTTTATCGGCTTCAAGAATCAGGCTTATGGTTTCTGTGTGGTGGTCAGAATCAAAAAAAACCTCTTGTTCATACAGAACTTCTTCATCTCTGCTAACCAAAAGTTTACTACTTAAACCCCTGCTTTGAAATGCTTCAATATCAATCTCAACAGGAAAACGGTTTCCCAGATATGAAATCCTGTTATGGCCTACATCTGTAAGCACAAGGTCTCTGCGGGGAACAGTATCTCCCAGGGCTATGGTGTAAACAGGAATATTTGTTGCTGCGCTGGCATACAGGGGATTGATCCCCCTGTTAAACAAACCATCGCCTGCAACAATGATGGCCGCAAGGTTCCTGTTACTATACCTTATTTCGAGCTCGGTGAAAATGGCCGCCATATTGGTCTCGCGATCAGTAAAAGAAAGCTCAGGGTCGGCTGTTACTGACTCACCAAATGCATATAGTCTTGTTTCAAATGCAGGTGAAACAGATTCAATAAAACGTCTGATTTGATCAGTATAATCTTCTCTGTACCAGGCTGAATCTTCAAACAACAACAATGATGATGAGTTGTCTTGCATAAATACCAGGATGGGTTCTTCTACATACTGGGTTTGTCGCTCAACCAAGGGCCCCAGCAACAAAATACATATAAGGCTGACAACAATGAAGCGAAATACGGCAAGTACCCGGGCGGTATGGTTGTTTAATCCATCACGCTGGTTTTTGTAATACAACAAACCACTTATTAGCAGGCCAATGGTCAGGCAAACTGCGATTAGCCAGACAGGGTAATCAAATAAAAAAGAAATGGCCATGTAATACGTCCATCTTTTGATTTCTGGGTTTATAAAAGGCCATCTGTCAGTGTAGACAGATGGCCTGAAATGAATTTATCCGGGATTATTTGGATGGATTGTCACCAGATTTGCCTTTACTGGTAGACTGGCCGCCCGGTTTGCTGATCTGATCTCTCATGGTGGTATCAGCCTTGATGTTTTCCATGCGGTAATAATCCATAATGCCGAGGTTTCCGCTTCTGAATGCCTCAGAAATGGCTTTGGGAATCTCTGCCTCAGCCTGAATTACATTCGCCCTGGCTTCCTGTGCCTTGGCTTTCATTTCTTGTTCAGCAGCAACCGCCATTGCTCTGCGTTCTTCAGCCTTGGCCTGTGCAATATTCTTATCGGCATTGGCCTGGTCTATCTGCAGCATGGCACCGATATTCTTACCCACATCAATATCTGCAATATCAATTGAAAGGATTTCGTAAGCTGTGCCCGAGTCAAGTCCTTTAGAAAGTACTACTTTCGAGATGCTGTCAGGATTTTCAAGAACCTGCTTGTGGTGCTGAGCCGAACCAATAGAAGTAACAATACCTTCACCGACTCTGGCAAGAATGGTTTCTTCACCGGCACCACCAACCAATTGCTTGATGTTGGCTCTTAGCGTAACCCTTGCTTTTGCAATAAGCTGGATACCATCTTTGGCAACAGCAGCCACTGGCGGGGTATTTATCACTTTGGGCTTAACCGACATCTGAACGGCTTCAAGCACATCACGGCCAGCCAGGTCAATGGCTGTTGCCGTCTTGAAATCGAGCGGAATATTCGCCTTGTCAGCACTGATCAGTGCATTGACCACAGCTTTTACCCTACCTCCTGCAAGGTAGTGGGCTTCAAGGTCGTTTCTGTTTAAGATCAGGCCTGCCTTGGTGGCTGAAATCAGGTTATTTACAATAACGGCCGGGGGTATTTTCCTCCATCTCATCAGAACCAATTGAAGCAGGCTGATCCGCACCCCTGAAACAAGGGCCGAGAACCATAATCCAACCGGAATAAAATAAAAGATAATCCACAAACCCACAATGCTTACCAGGGCTATGGCAATAATCACTCCAATGTTTTGATCCATCTTTTTTTACACTTTAGGTTTGACAATAATTTTATTTCCTTCAACTTTGACAACTTCAATGGGGGTGTTTTCGGCAATGAGGTTATCATTTGACCTGACTTCGTAGTAGTCGTCTTTGATCATGGCCTTTCCTACCGGATTCAGGCGCGTAATCGATACTCCCTCATCACCTTTTATAACCTTGTCTAATTCAACAATATTAACCCTTCCTTCAAGAACAGAATTGTGCATGGCCTTTTTCCAGGTATTGGAGCGCAAGGCCAGCCCAATCGAGACAATACTCACCAGGAGGGTGGCAGCTATGGTAATTATCCCAATCTCCAACCCATAGTTGTTGAATGAGACTACAATGCCTGCGATCACCAATCCGATACCTAATAGACCGACCACTGTGGCACCGGGTACCACCAGGATTTCAAGAAGCAGAAATACAATTCCTGCCAAAATCAGACTAACTATGATCAACCAGGGCATAATATATTTTATTGTGGTTTATAATAACTCATGGCTTTAGGTAAAAATTCTTTTGCAGCTTTAATTCTGGCTTCATTTATGGGGTGGGATCATAAAAGATAAAATAACAAGTCCCAGTAATTGATTCTTTTTCACGTTACAACAATATCATGTATATAACAAAAATAACCAAAATTATGATAGCATGGCTAAAGAAACCTCACCCTTGCTCTTAGCGTTTAAAAGATATGCGGTTTTCTTTCCCTTTGATTAATCTGGAGATGTTTTTTCTGTGTATGACAGGAACAAAAACAGCTACAGCAAGCGCAAAAAGAATTTTTGGAAGCATGGTGTCGTCGGTTATCCATATGACCGCAACAGGAAGGGCAATTGAGGCCGATATTGATCCCAGAGACACAAAACGGGTTGTTAAAAATATCGCCAGAAAAACAAGCAGGCATATTAAAAAAGCTTCAGGAAACAACATAAGGATGATACCTAAAAGCGTGGCAATACCCTTTCCCCCTTTGAATGAGGCAAAAACCGGAAACACGTGTCCGGTAATGGCCATGGCACCAAGTGCGAGTTGAAACACAACAAACACCAAAGGTGAAGCAAAGTGGTCAAGGGTCAGAAACGAAAGGGCAACCGCAAGAATTCCCTTGATGGCATCAAGTAGCAGTACGACAAGTCCAATTCGCGGGCCAAGCACACGCATGGCGTTTGTTGCACCGGCATTACCACTTCCATGTTCACGCACATCAATGTCCTTGAGCCATTTTCCCATCCATACCGCAGTAGGGATTGAGCCTAGCAAATAGGCCATAACCAACAACAAAACTAATATCCAGCTAAACTCCATGATTACTGGTTAAGGGTTTTACGAGTTTGAGAGAAACCCAGTCTTTCAATGTTTTTTCTCCTGCATACTGCAGTCCCAGACTGTTTCCGGCGGCAAAGATAGCATCTTTATCGAATGAAAGAAAACCACTAAGAAAGATCACCCCCCCCTTGTTCAATACCTTGTTGTATGCTGGCATATCCTCAAGCAAAACATTTCGGGTTATATTGGCAATGACAACATCAAAGCTCTCTTTTCCGAGCAGTGACGCATCTCCATGTAAAACCTTCATGCTAACATGGTTTCTTTCAGCATTCTCAAGTGTATTTTCCCATGCATAAATATAATTATCAATGGCTGTCACGCGATCAGCACCCATTTTAGCAGCCAGAATTGCGAGGATGCCGGTACCGCATCCCATGTCTAAAACTGATTTCCCTTTCAAATCTGTTTCAAGCAGCCATTTAACAACCAATGAGGTGGTCTCATGGTGCCCCGTACCAAATGACATTTTTGGTTCGATGATAATCTCATATTCGATGCTGTCTTTTGCTTCATGAAATGGTGCCCTGATATGGCAACGATCATCAATGACCACAGGTTGAAAATTGCTCTCCCATACAGCATTCCAGTTTTTACCTCCTATTCTAACTACCTGCCACGATAGTTTCTCAGGCGACAACGGACGCTTGCTCTCAAATATACTCTTGACCATTTCGGCAGGATAGTGGCAAGAAGGAATATAGGCTTTAAAGCCTTGCTCATCTTCTGTGAAGCTTTCAAACCCTGCCTCTGCGAGCTCAGCAATAAATATATCAGTCCAGGGTTCGGTCGGTGATAGCTTGCAACTTAATTCAATGTATTCCATAATGTTTTAAATTAATTGTCAAAGTGCTGATTAACTGCATGCACTCGAAATGATTCCGAAGAAATCATGCGCCTTTAAAGAGGCACCACCGATAAGGCCACCATCCACATCTTTGCCGGCGAACAATTCGGCTGCGTTTTTTGCATTACAGCTTCCACCATACAAAATGCGTATCTGTTCAGCTGTATCGTGACCATATTTTTCAGACAGCAACTGCCGGATGTGCTGATGCATTTCCTGTGCCTGTTCAGCTGTGGCAGTAAGCCCCGTACCAATGGCCCAGACAGGCTCATAGGCGATAACAACAGATTTTATGGTATCTTTGTCTAACCAGAACAATCCCTTGACCAGTTGATCGGTTACAATCTGTTTAAATGTATTTGACTCTCTGTCCTCCAGGCTTTCGCCACAACAGTAAATCGGAACTAATCCCTGACCTAAAGCCCCCTTGAGCTTCTGCGAGAGCAATGCATCATCTTCGTTAAAATAAGTTCGCCGTTCTGAATGCCCTATAAGAACATGTGTTGCACCCGTTGAGCGGATCATTGACGCAGCCACCTCTCCCGTAAAGGCTCCTTTATCTGCGTGGTGGCAATTCTGCGCCCCTACCGATATTGAACCATCATGCACAAAAACGTCGTGAACCTTTGTCAGGTAAACATATGGCGGAAACAATACCACTTCAGGTAGTCTTGAGACATCTCTACTGTGTGCCTGTTTGTTATGGTGGTTTATTATCACTTTTAATTCATTTGACAAGGCCAGGGCCTCATCAAGTGAAAGGTTCATTTTCCAGTTTCCTGCAACAATTTTCTTTCTCATAATATCGACTTATATATATAGAAATACGTAAATATACTTAACAATTTACTGACAACATGTTTTCATTCAGTACCTCATGCGATTTTGCGTTCCACATACTATGCGTACAACCTGACCCTGGGGTCGAGCCATGCATATATTACATCAACAAAAATATTTAACAGTACCAGCATAACTGAAATAACCAGTACGGCACCCATTAACACCGGAAAATCATAGTATTCCAGGGCATCAACAATAACAACGCCAACCCCTTTCCAGTCAAAGACATATTCTACAAAAACAGCCCCCGCCATCAATGAGGCAAACCAACCTGATACTGCTGTTATAACAGGGTTTAAGGCATTTCTGAGGGCATGCTGTGTAATTACCCTGAGCTCAGACAAGCCTTTAGCCCTTGCCGTTCTGATGTAATCCTGCGCCATCACATTGCTCAGTGAGCTTCTCGTAAGTTCGGTAACAATGGCCAGTGGCCTGATTCCAAGGGTAAAAGCTGGCAGTATCATGTTTTTCAAGGCAATATACTCTCCCCTGCCAAAATCATCAACCTCCCACAATGACCCTGTCATTTGAAGCCCGGTGATATCTCCCAGCAGGTAGGCGAAAACCCAGGCAATGATGATGGCAGCAAAAAATGAGGGTAAAGACATCCCCAGTACCGATAATACAAGAGTGGTCCTTGCCAGTGACTGGCTTCTGAAAAGAGAAACCATAATCCCCAGCGCAACACCGGCCAGCATGGCGAAAAGAATGGATACCGAAGCCAGAAGAAGCGTATTCGGAAAGGCTGACCACAATATTTCAGTTACGTCACGGTCACTTTGGTATGAACGTCGCAGATAGGGCTGTTTGATTACCATGACATATTCACCTGCTTTTACGATCGGCCTGGCTTTATAGGTGTCTTCAGAGAAATAAACAAGGCTCTGTTCGGCAGCATGCTTATGAATGCTGAGGGGCGAAAGATCATTCAGGTAATGAAGGTATTGTTTATGTAAAGGTCTGTCAAGTCCGAGTTCACGCTGAATGGCTTCAACAGATGAAATATCTGCCCGTTGCCCAAGCATCATGCGTGCAGGGTCACCGGGTAGAATTTTAAACAATAGAAACACCAGTGTAACCACACCAAAAAGAACCAATAACCCGTACCATAAACGTTTTAAAAGAAACTGCAGCACTTTTGCCTACTTTTTTTGGGGTTCAGAAGTTTCAAGTTCAAGTTTAATCAGGGCAAATACGGCATAATTCACAATATCATAATAATTGGCATCAATGCCTTCAGAGACATATGTTTTGCCCTGATTGTCCTCAATTTGTTTGATCCTTAATAGTTTCATCAGGATAATATCGGTCAGGGATGATACCCGCATATCGCGCCATGCCTCGCCATAATCATGGTTTTTGTCATCCATCAGTTGCTTTGCCTTTTCAAAATAGGCCTCATATTCACTCCTGGCCGTATTGGCATCCATGTCAATCACATCACTGGGACCAAGTTCAAGCTGTATAAGCCCCATGATTGAATAGTTTACGATGCCGATAAATTCAGGTGTAATCCCTTCGTGTATTTTTTGTTTACCTTTGTCTTGCAATGAGCGAATACGCTGGGCCTTGATATAGATTTGGTCGGTAAGTGAAGCCGGACGAAGAATTCTCCAGGCACTGCCATAATCTTGCATTTTTTTCAAAAATATGTCCCTGCATAACTCAGCGATCTGGTTATATTGTTTGTCTGTTTTAGATAAGGTGCCCATTGTCGGATAATTGTTTTAGGGAATAGTCACATTAATAGAATCCCATGGCGAAAGATACGTTTTTTTGCCCAAAAAAGACCCTCAACTTCCGGGGCAAAATTATCAATTTATCTTCACCCCTTGTCATGGGGATACTGAATATTACACCTGATTCATTTTATGAGCCCAGCCGTTCGCTAAAACCGATGGATGCCATCAGGCGGGCTGAACAATGCCTGTCAGAAGGAGCAGCTGTGCTTGATATAGGTGGTGCATCATCCAGACCCGGAGCCGGCATCATTGCTACAAATGAGGAACAGGAGCGCCTTTTACCAGCATTAAAGGGTATTGTCAGGACATTTCCCGAAGCAATCATTTCAGTTGATACCTACCATGCGTCCACAGCCCGCGCAGCCATCGAGCATGGAGCTCATATGATCAATGACATATCGGCAGGCAGCATCGACCCGTCGATGTTTAAAACCGTTGCCGAGCTACAGGTTCCTTATGTAATTATGCACATGAAAGGAACCCCTGCCAATATGCAGGAAAATCCTGTATATGGTCATCTGATAAAAGATATTGCTGGTTTTTTTGCAGAAAAGATCAGGCAACTCAGAGATGCTGGTGTGCATGACCTGATCATCGACCCGGGTTTTGGCTTCGGAAAAACCCTGGAGCAAAATTATCAGTTGCTTTCGAATCTTGACTATTTTACCATGTTTGACCTTCCGGTACTGGTTGGATTCTCGAGAAAATCAATGATAAATAAGGTACTGGCATGCAAGCCTGAAGATGCACTTCATGGCAGTACTGTGCTCAATACAATTGCCCTGGATAAGGGTGCCCATATACTACGTGTGCATGATGTCAAGGCGGCTGTTGATGCAGTAAAAATATCACAGGTATACCAGGGCCAAAAGTAAATTTGTATCTTTATTCAATTCTCTGAACATATAACCATGTCAGCATTTTTTATCCCGGGCTTTTTACAAATCAGACTACTGGATGTGCTTGATGTACTGTTTGTGGCCATCCTGATTTACCAGCTATACGCCCTTATACGCGGTACTGGCGCCATGAATATTTTTCTTGGCATAATCTCTATATACCTTTTGTGGTGGCTTGTTCGTATTTTTGAGATGGAGTTACTGGCAGCCATTCTGGGCCAGTTCATTTCTGTCGGGGTACTGGCATTGATCATTGTTTTTCAACCTGAAATCAGAAAATTTCTATTGCTATTGGGAAAAAGAAGTCTTATTCACAAAGGCTCTCTTGCCTTTATGAAGGGTATTTGGCAAATGGAAGAGGAGCCCGCACTGAACATACCCGCCATAGTTAATGTCCTGGAGCAATTTTCTGAAAGTAAAACCGGTGCCCTTGTGGTTATAACAAAGAATGACCGGCTTGAAGCCTTTATGGAAACCGGACAACAGATGGATGCCTTGATTTCAGAACAGCTGCTGGGTTCCATTTTCTATAAAAACAGTCCGCTTCATGATGGAGCCGTAATTATTGTCTCAAACCGTATCAAGGCAGCCCGTTGTGTTCTTCCGGTTTCTGAAATCACCAGAATACCTGCCGCACTTGGTCTCAGACACAGAGCAGCCATAGGTGTCACTGAACAAACAGATGCCATTGCCCTTATTGTCAGCGAACAAACAGGAAAAATTTCATGGAGCAAGGCCGGTGAGATCAGACGCAATATCAAACCCCTGCAATTAAAAGAACTGCTGGCAAAGGAATTCTTAAATAAATAAACTGATGATATTACTGGCCGACAGTGGCAGTACCAAGACCGACTGGGTTTTGTTACGCAACAATGAAACAGTGGTCTCATTCAAAACAGCGGGCATGAACCCCTACTACCTCAAGGCAACTGAAGGGGTCAGGATGCTTCATGATGCCTGCTGCAACCATATTGAACCAGATCTGGTCAGCCGTGTGCATTTTTATGGTGCAGGATGCCTTAAGCCCACAAAAGCTGCCCTGATAAGAGAAATAATACAAGAAGTTTTGCCCGGAAGGCAGGTTGAAGTATCATCAGATCTTCTGGCAGCTGGCCGGGCCTTGTTCGGCTATAAAAAAGGCATTGTCTGCATACTGGGAACCGGAGCGAGTGTCTGCACCTTTGATGGCGAAAAAATTGAAGAATATATACCATCTCTTGGCTATTTATTCGGTGATGAGGGCAGTGGAGCCCATCTTGGCAAATCTTTTCTCTACCGGTTACTGAGAGGACAACTGCCCCAACCCGTCATGGTTTCTTTTCAAAAAGAGATTGGTCTTTCAGATGAAGAAATTCTCACCCATCTTTACAACCATAAAAACCCCAACCGTTTTCTGGCATCATTTGCCCCCTTTATCGCAACACATTTACACCAACATGAAATCCACAATCTGGTTGTTTCGTGTTTTGATGAATTTTTCAGTAATCAACTCATGAAAATTACAAATTACAACCAGGCAGAGATAGGTCTGGTGGGTTCGGTGGCTTACCATTTCAGGGAAATACTGGAGGATGTAGCGGCTAAATCGGGTCTGAAAATCAGTAACTTTATGCTATCTCCCATGCAGGGGCTTATCAGCTATCATTGTCAACCCAATCCATAATGTTTTCAAATTCATCCGGGTTGAACCATGCCGCGTCTTTGTACCTGGCAAACCAGGTTAGCTGTCGTTTGGCATAGCGTCTTGTATTGGTCTTGATCTTTTCTACAGCAGTTTGCAGTGTCAGGCGATTGGCCAACCAGGCAAATATTTCTTTATACCCAACCGTATTCAGTGCATTGAGATGCCTGAATCTGAACAGGCCTATGGCCTCTTCAATGAGTCCGTCTGACAACATCTCATCAACCCTTGTATTGATCCTGTCAAAAAGCTCATGACGTGGCCTGTTTAAAACAATATACCTGATTCGGAATGGCCTTTCTTTTATCACTGCCTGCCTGTATGACGAATAAGGCTGACCGGTTGCAAAACATACCTCAAGTGCGCGCATGAGTCGCTTGTGGTTGGCCTTATCAGCTCTTTCATAATATTCAGGATCAAACTGTCTGAGCAATGAGCGCAAGCCGGCAATACCCTGATCATGATACAAGGCCTGTGTTTTTTTTCTGGCTTCTTCATCATGATCGGGCATCGTATCGATACCATGGCAGAGGGTGTCAATATACAAGCCCGATCCTCCGGTCAGAATCACCATATCGTGCTGCAAAAAGAGGGCCTCAAGCAAGCTAAGTGCCTCCTTTTCAAACACGGCCGCATTGTAGTATTCATGCATTGACAGCTGCCCTATAAAATGGTGGGGGACTGTTGCCAGGGTTTTATCATCAGGAAAAGCCGTGCCAATTTTCATCTCACGGTAAAACTGTCTGGCATCAGCAGATATGATGTGGGTTTGCAGTCTCCTGGCCATAAGGGTGGTAATTTCTGTCTTTCCGACAGCTGTAGGACCTGTAACAACCAGGAGCGTCTTATTGGTCGTCAGTGAACTCATCTCTTGGCTCTTCAGGATCTTCTTCAGTGAAATCTTCTTCACCTTCTATCTGGTCATAGTCTGAAAGATCACCTGGAAGTTCCTCTTCTGGTTCAAATGGAAAATCCATATTGTTCTCAACCCCGGGAATCTGTTTGGGAGTTGCTGTCAGTTCACGGGGAACCGGTCCGACCGACTTGGTGAATCTGGGATATACAGTGGCATTACCGGCTGGTAGAATTTTGATCATTTCAATGAAAAATGTCCAATTATTCAGGTTGTCATAAACAAACATCAACCGTTGGTGGGGATCATCTATAAAATCTTTTAACGCACACTCATGCATGAGCAGTGGTTTCTTGCCCAGAGTTTCCTGTTCAAGGTCATCATCTAAAACGATGGGGGCTGATTCACTGTCAATCAGATGAATTTCTCTGAGTTTTCGATATCTGTAATCGCAAATATAAAATGATGCCAGCATGCCCGGGTCAAGTCCGAGATTTCCCAGAATAGCCTGATGAAAATCTTCAAAGGTTTGGTCTGCACGCAATTCAATCTCTCTCAGAAATTCATCCTGATTTTCAAATGTTACCCTGAATTTATAAATAATCATACATAGAAATTTATGGCCTTCCGCAAGGTGCAGTTCAGGTTTCAAAAGTACTGATTAATTTATTTTTTCGCGAAACTGCAAGCCCAATTTTTCTCCTTCCCTCCCCATTAGTGCCAAAGCTTCTTCTCTGTTGTTCTTTATTTCGCCTTCAAGAATGGCTTCGCGAATGGCTGTTTTGATCAGCCCTACTTCGCGACAGGGAGATAACGCAAAAGCCCGCATGATGTCTTCGCCAGTAACAGGTGGTTGCCAGTTCCTTAACCTGTCTTTTTCTTCAATTTCCTTCAACTTTTTCCGGACATTCTCAAAATTTTTAAGGTATTTTTTAACCTTTTCAGGATTGCCTGAAGTTATATCGGCCTCACAAAGCAGCATCAGGTCATCAATCACATCACCTGCTTCAAATAAAAGTCTTCTGACAGCCGAATCTGTAACAATGCTTTCAGTTAGTGCAATGGGCCTGAGGTGGAGTAAAACCAGCTGTTGAACATATTTCAGCTTTTCATTCAGAGGCAGTTTGAGACGCTTAAAGATTTTGGCCGTCATTTTAGCACCTAAAAATTCATGCCCATGAAAAGTCCAGCCGTTCTCTTCATCAAAACGTCTGGTGGCAGGTTTGGCAATATCGTGCATTAGCGCCGCCCATCGCAGCCATAGGTCGTCAGTATGCTTAGCAAGGTTATCAAGAACCATCAGGGTATGGTAAAAATTATCTTTATGGGCTTTGCCATTGACTACTTCAACCCCATGCATGGCGTCAAGCTCAGGGAAAAACTCTTTGAGCAAACCCGAGGCCCGTAATTTTCTGATACCCTCACCTGGAATGGGCGACAGCATAATTTTATTGAACTCATCCATGATCCGCTCAATGGATACAATCGCAAGCCGACCCGCATTGCGCCTGATGGCTTCAAATGACACAGTATCTATCTCAAAATTAAGTTGACTTGAAAACCTCACAGCACGCATCATCCGCAAAGGGTCATCTGAATAGGTAATATCCGGATCAAGTGGGGTGCGGATAAGTTTTCTTTCAAGATCAGCAAGTCCGCCAAACGGATCGATCACCTGACCAAAGTCATCTTTATTCAGGCTAATGGCAAGCGCATTGATGGTAAAGTCTCTCCGCTTCATATCATCATCAAGGCTACCGTCTTCAACAATGGGTTTTCTTGAGTCAGAGCGGTATGATTCTTTTCGGGCTCCCACAAATTCAAGCTCCCAGTTTCTGTATTTCAGCATGGCAGTCCCGAAGTTCTTGAAAATCTTCAGTTCATTTACACGGTTAAGGCTCTCAGCCACCCGGGTGGCCAATTCTATACCGCTTCCCACCGCCACAATGTCAATATCCTTTGACTTGCGTCCGAGCATAATATCCCTGACCCAGCCCCCGATAATATACACAGGCATTCCCAGTCTGGCCGCTTCATCAGCTACCACTTTCAGCACTTTATGGTCTATTTTTATCACTTTAACAGCTGGTCTAGTTTCTGATAATATGCATATCACCCTTTTTGTCAATTTTGATGATGGTCGAGGGTTTTGGCCTGCTTGCCTTCTCCTGCTCAAAAGGTGCGATGTAATCAACGGCTAATTTGATCTGTTTTTCAACACCTCTGTATGAATAGGGGTTGGGTGAACCACTCATATTTGCTGATGTAGAAGATATGGGCTTTCTGAAAGCAGTCAGCAATGCCTGACAAAAATCGTGGTTGGGGATACGGATTGCGACAGATCCGTCGGCAGCCAAAATATTTTGCGGAAGATTGACAGCTTTAGGGTATATAATGGTTAATGGATCACTGACACTGGCTATCAGTTCAAGTGCAATTTCAGGTGGGTCAGGTACATAGTCTTTCAGCATATCTAAATCACGGACCAGGATAATCATTGATTTCTCAGCCACCCTCTCCTTGATATTATATATGCTGGCAACTGCCTTTGAATTGGTCGCATCGCAACCTATGCCCCAGATTGTATCGGTGGGGTATAAAATGGTCCCGCCTTCATTCAGTATTTCAAGGACCCTTTCTAAATCATATTTTCCTGACATAAGCTTATTTGAAACTATTTTTGTTTGTAATAAAAAACCAATTGTTATGCCAAAATTACACCAACTAAACTGTCCGGCCCTTATAAATTCCGTTTTCAGTCCAGGTGATTTTTTCTTTTTTTACCTTTTTTCTTTGTTCAAGGTTCTGTTGCATTTTTCGTGCGTCCCTATACGGACGGGAGTGGTTCAGGTGTAAGCAAATGGCTCTATACCTGACTTGCTTTCCGCGAACTCCTGCATTTTTGAGCCGTTCTCCCAATTCTCTGTCAAGACCGCCATATTCCATGTCCTCATTGAATCCGTTCACTGCCACTATGTCTGACTTCCAACCACTTGAATTATGCCCATTCCAGGTTGCCCGTGTTGGCGTAAACCAGTTCAACAATAACGCAAGCCAGTTGCTTGAGGTCAGTTTAAGCAAACCGATGCTTTTGTCTTGTCCGTTTCTCAGCAACTGTTTCATTGAAAACAAGCTTTGTGTCACAACCTGATCACATTTTACATTTTCTGAAACCTTTTCATTAAGTTTAACATACCCGCCACTCAAGAAACGCCCCCTTTCAGCGTATTTCAGGTGGTTTTCAACAAAATCGTTTCTCGGGATACAATCTCCATCACTGAATATAAGGTAATCAGCATTGGTCGCCATGATGGCTTTGTTTAAAATGGTACATTTTCTGAAACCAGCGTCTTCATGCCAAATGTGTTTAATTGGCATGCGTTTGTTCAGGTCATGTTTTTCAATCACCCGGGCCGTATCTTGTTGTGAGCCATCATCTGCCACAAGTAATTCAAAGTGATAATGGGTTTGCATTAACCATGCATCAAGTGCTTTTTCAAGCGCTGCAGCTTCATTGTATGTTGAAATAATAACCGCCACTTTCGGGTGGTTTTTTTTTTGTAACTCCCTTAATCTTGCATACTTCTGAAAGCAGAGGAATGACGCATGTCTGCTAACCACCAGCCCCATATAACCATCAAGAAAACCTCTTTTTATGAGGTAGTATTGTATGAATCGCCAAATTGGCTTATAGAAGACCTTCCATGCCGATGCCCTGACTCCTTTTTTAAAAGCCTCACTGGCTGCAATTGCACTAAAACGGTCAATGGTCTGTAAATGTTCATGCAGGCTTTCACACATCCAATGAAGCAAATCACCCTTTAGATGGCCCACCCGACTCCCCTTGTCCATCAGAATCATATCGTGGGGGTTTACCCCACCCCACCTGGCCTTTCTGCGGTTGAACAAGCGCAGCTTTCTGTCGGGATAATAGTTGGTATATCGCATCCATTGCCCACAAAAGTTATTTAAGCGGTTAAAACGATAACCATCATGAGTCCAATTGTCCTTAACCTCTCTGATTGACTGGGTCAACCTCTCAGACAATACCTCATCAGCATCCAGTGAAAGAATAATATCATGCGAGGCAAGACGCATCGCATGGTTCTTTTGCTCAATATAGCCGGCAAATGCCTGCTGGTGAAAGGTCACTCCGAGTTCTTTGCATATTTCAGGAGTTCTGTCTGTCGAATAAGAGTCAAGAACCACCACCTCATCAGCGATCACCAGAAGTGATTTTATACATCTTTCGATGTGCCTTTCTTCATTATATGAAATAATGACAGCTGAAATAGAGGGCATGGCGTTTTATTTTGACAATCAATATCTGCAAGAGACACTAAACAGCAACCTGATGTTCGCGAAGTGCTTCATTGAGACTGGTTTTTCGGTCAGTGCTTTCTTTTCTTTTACCTATAATCAAAGCACAAGGCACATGGTAGGTTCCGGCATTAAACGTTTTGGGCAATGTTCCCGGAATCACCACCGAACGAGCCGGCACCCGGCCTGTGTATTCAATGGGCTCAGGACCACTAACATCAATAATCCGGGTAGAACCTGTCAACACCACATTGGCACCCAACACAGCCTCACTCTCAATACGCACACCCTCAACCACGATACACCTTGATCCAATAAAGCAATGGTCTTCAATAATGACAGGGGCAGCCTGTACGGGCTCTAAAACACCACCAATACCCACACCCCCACTCAGGTGCACATGTTTACCAATCTGTGCACAACTGCCTACCGTAGCCCATGTATCCACCATGGTACCTTCATCGACCCAGGCACCGATATTAACATAAGAGGGCATCAAGATTACGCCCGGGGCCAAAAAAGAGCCATAACGGGCAATGGCGTGAGGTACAACCCTGACCTGCAGTTGTTTGTATCCCTTTTTCAAGGGTATTTTGTCATGAAACTCAAAAGGTCCGGCCTCAATGGTCTGCATTTGCCTGAGGGGAAAATACAGTATAACGGCTTTTTTTATCCAGTCATTAACTATCCAATTTCCCACAATTTGTTCAGCTACCCTGAGTTTGCCAGTATCAAGCAAACCGATTACCTGTTCGACAGATTCCCTAACCCTGGCATCATCAAGCCTGCTTCTGTCATCCCATGCTTCTTCAATGGTCTGCTTTAATAAATCAATCTGCATCTTTACGTATTTTAAAATTGTCCTTTATGCAAAAGTAAGATTTGTCAGGCAATATGAGATTAATTATCTGGTGCAATGTTGTATCTTTGCAAAAAATCAGCAGATGGGAAGAATACTGGCCATTGATTATGGCAGGAAAAGAGTTGGCATCGCTGTAACCGATGAGCTTCAAATGATTGCAGGTGGTTTGAAAACTGTGCACTCAAGTGAGATCATCTCTTTTCTCAAAGAGTATATCGCCAGCGAAGAAGTTGACTGTATAGTGGTGGGCGAACCATTTGATATGCAAAACAGGGCTTCTGATGCCGCACGCTATATTGATCCGTTTGTTCGTCATCTTCGCAAACAATTTCCCTCTATGCCTGTTGAGAGGATAGATGAACGTTTCACTTCAAGTATGGCAAAGCAAACTATGATAGACGCCGGTTTGCGAAAAAAAGCGCGCCAAAACAAGGCGTTGGTTGATACCATAAGTGCCACGCTCATTCTGCAACACTATCTTGAAAGAAAATCAAATCAGCGAAATCAATGAGCGTAATACCCATAGTGGCATATGGAGACCCGGTTCTCAAAGAAAAGGCGCAGCCCATTGACCAGGACTATCCTGGCCTTGGACAACTTATTGAAGATATGTGGGAAACCATGTATAAGGCCAGCGGTGTTGGCCTGGCAGCTCCCCAGGTGGGGAAAAGCATCAGGTTATTTGTGATTGATGCCACTCCGTTTGCCGAAGAAGAGCCCGAATTGGATGGGTTTAAAAAAGTTTTTATCAATGCCGTTATACTTGAAGAATTGGGCGATCTCTGGCTGTTTAATGAAGGATGCCTGAGTTTTCCGGAGTTAAGGGAAGATATCCGGCGTCAGTCGAGAATACGTATTAAGTACATGGATGAGAATTTTCAGGAGCATGAAGATGAATACTCCGGATTAACTGCCCGAATTATCCAGCATGAATACGACCACATTGAAGGTATATTGATGGTTGACCGTATCTCTCCCCTGAAGAAAACCCTGCTTAGAAAAAAACTGGGAAATATTTCAAAAGGGCTCGTTTCAACCGATTACCCCATGAAGTTTCCCCTGCGAAAAAGATGAGTTACCAGCGACATAAACTTTCAAACGGGGTGCGTTTGATTCACCGCCGTTCAAATTCTCCTGTTGCCCATTGCGGGCTGGTCATTAACACAGGCTCAAGGGATGAACAACCCCATGAGCACGGGATGGCCCATTTCATTGAACATGTAATATTCAAAGGCACCACCAGGCGCAAAGCCTACCATGTGCTTAGCCATATGGAAAATGTGGGTGGTGAAATTAACGCTTTCACCACCAAAGAAGAAACCTGTATCTATGGTTCTTTTATGACATCGTATTACAAAAGATGGTTTGACCTGGCCTCAGACATCACCTTCAGATCGTCTTTCCCGGCAAAAGAACTTGAAAAGGAAAAAGACATCATACTTGATGAAATCAATTCGTACAAGGATAGTCCGGCTGACCAGATTTATGATGATTTTGATGAAATCATATTCAGCGAACATCCACTGGGATTAAACATCCTGGGTACACCAGGACACCTTAAATCATTCTCAAGGCAGTCGGTGTATAACTTCATGGACAAGCATTATATGACCGATCAGATGGTCATATGTTCTGTGGGTGATATTAAACTTGAGAAATTGATTGGTTATGCTGAAAAGTATTTCGGTGAGCTACCGGCAAAACAGGGCAATAAAGTGCGTAAACCTGTTGCTGCATACATACCGCAGCAAAAATGGGTTCACAGAAAAAACCACCAGGCGCATTGTATGATCGGCAACCAGGCCTATAGTTTGGCCGACGAAAAGAAAACGCCATTAATGCTTTTGAACAATATACTTGGAGGCCCCGGACTCAACTCAAGATTGAACTTATCGGTTAGAGAAAAACATGGCTTCTGCTATAATATAGAGAGCACCTACCAGGCATTTTCTGACACTGGCATCTTCAATATTTATTTTGGAACTGATCCGGCCTATGTTGACAAAACCCTTTATTTAATCCATAAAGAGCTTGACAGGCTCAGGGGTGTCAGGCTTGGCACCCTGCAACTTCATCGGGCTAAAAAGCAGTTAACCGGTCAGGTGGCTATTTCTTTTGAATCAAACGTAAATGAAATGCTGTCGATTGGTAAAAGCGTGGCACATTTTGATGACGTTGACAGCATGGACGAAATAAACCGAAAAATAGACCTGGTCACTGCAGACGATCTGTTGGAGGTGGCCAACGAAATCATGGATCCACGAGCCATGAGCATGCTGGTGTTTAAACCTTAATTATTAAACAGATGGACATTACCAATCCACTGATTGAAAAGTACGCTTCAGAATATTCAAGC
The DNA here is from genome assembly GCA_007118495.1 of Bacteroidales bacterium. GTDB lineage: Bacteria > Bacteroidota > Bacteroidia > Bacteroidales > UBA7960 > PUPG01. Next base: position 24,981 of record SKRM01000003.1, on the reverse strand, counting down.
CCTGAACCTGAAATACTGCGTAGACTCAGCCGCGAAACCCAGGCTAAAATTCTCAAGGCAAGAATGCTGTCAGGCCATTTGCAGGGACGGTTTTTATCTTTTATCAGTCGCATTATCAAGCCAGACAGGGTACTTGAAATCGGCACTTACACAGGCTATTCTGCATTGTGTCTCGCAGAAGGTCTTAAAAAGAAAGGATTGATACACACCATTGATCACAATCAGGAGCTGGAAGATTTTTCCAGAACTTTTTTTCGTGAGGCAGGTATGGAAGATAAAATTATACTGCATATTGGAGAGGCTCTGGATATTATTCCCTTGTTGAAAGAGACGTTTGACCTGGTCTACATTGATGCTGACAAAGAGAACTACGTCAACTATCTTGATCTGATCTTGCCCAGGGTAAGGTCTGGAGGTGTTATCCTTGCCGATAATGTACTTTGGAGTGGCAAAGTGCTTGGTGAAAACACTGAAAATGACCCTGAAACAAATGGCCTCATTCAATTCAACACATACGTGCGGGGGCACAGTGGACTAAACCAGGTATTGCTTCCAATCAGAGATGGTCTGACGATGATTGAAAAAATATGAAAAAACCGACAGTCTCTTCTGTTTACATAGAATGCAAACCAACTTCGACACCAAAATGTAAGCGTGGTATGTCAGGCAACTCTGCCGACGACCTGAAAGTATCAGACAGCCTGTAACTTGCCTTTAGCACAATGTTATTAAAGCCAAGTCGTGCAAGCACTCCGTACTCAAATAATGCCGGGAAAGACATACCCGTTCGCCTCACTCTGAGATAAGCGTCATCCTGTTCCTTGAAATACACATGCCTGACGTGAAAATTCCAGGCTGCATAGGCACCGGTGTCAAAAAACCTGCCTATATAATTGCCTCTTTCACCCACATTTATTCTATGGTATAATCCTCCGCCAAGCTGCAGATAGACAAGTTTTTCATCATCATATATATCAGGTCCGGGAATCATTTTTCCTTCAATTTGCTCAGGCCATATGGCGAGCCTGCGGGTAAAAAGTTCACCACCTACCGAATAGAATTCTGAAAACTTGCGTTTATACCTTACTCCATATTCAAATGACCATGACTTGCCATATCTTACATCAGCCCCTGATTCTTCTGCTTGTCCGGCCAAAAAGTGAACTCCAATATATGCATGTCTGAAGTGTTTGCGATTCATGCCAAAATCTTTTGATACAGCTGACTCGCGAAGGTCTTCAGCAATAATTACTTGCTGCGCAGATAAGATTGAAGGTAAGACTAAGGTTATGAATAAGGATAATGCCAAGGGTGGGGTAATGATGTATTTGATTGTTTTCATAGTTAAAATTGCATGGCTGTTGTATATCCCTTGTAATGCACCAGCAGTTGTTGGCCTTTTTCAAATATACTTTTTTCTTTTCTGATCACATTGGAATCTTCCATTTTGATGACATAATAGGCCAGTATCTGGCCCCCTGCATCACTGATGTGATAATAAAGATAGTTGTTTCCGGTCAAATCGGCCTGATATTCAATATTCTCAGCGGTAATATCAGTACGCAAAACAATGCTTACATGATCGGTATCTGAAATGATATCAAGGGTCGGGGCAGCAGGCATAGAATGGTCAAGCAGAAAAAATGTTGACTGGGGCGTACCATAACCATGCCCGTAGTCAAAATAAGGGAAAAGATGGGCACTTCTTTCAATGGCGCGGAATATGTCCATATTGCTCATGGTGGGATACATTTGCCATAAGCAGGCGGCAAATCCGGCGACCAGCGGACTGGCGAAAGATGTTCCGGTGGTAGTCAAATAACCTCTGCGTCCCGCGGCAGATACCTTTCCCAGGGCGCTCACGTTTGGCTTTAAGCGCCCATCGGCAGTGGGGCCAACCGACGAATATGATGCCCTGACCATAGAAGGGTAATCAAGCGCACCCACTGTCAGCACACTATCAGCATCTGAGGGGGTTACAACCACCCTCCACTGTTCATTGGCTCCTTCATTGCCTGCAGCATTTACGATCAGAATGCCTTTGGATGCAGCCATGTTGGCAGCCCTGGCTACCAATGAAGTCTGACCGTCCATTTGTTCGGGAAAATACCGGTGATAGACATAACCGAGTGAAGAGTTGATTATATCTGCGCCATGTTGGTCAGCCCATTCAACAGCGGCAAGCCAGTATTTCTCCTCAACCAGGGGCTCCCTGAAAATTTCAGTTCTGGCCAACAGAAAATCTGCCCCTGTTGCCGCTCCCATAGGAATATCACCTGCCTTTCCTGCAAGCACTGACAACACCATGGTTCCGTGGACGCTGTATGCATAAACATGTTCTCTTTCACGGTGAAAATCCCAGGTGGCCTTTATTCTTCCCTCCTCTCTGATGTGTTGAAATGCTTCATGGCTGTCAACACCGCTGAACCCCGCATCAAACAGGGCAATTCTAACACCCTCTCCATTGAAACCTTGCTGATGAAATCTCTGTACACCCATGTGTTTTAGCTGAGCTTTGAGTAATGTGGTATCGGGATCTCCAAAGAGAAATCCCGGTATCCATTGACCTGGGCTTGAGGCCAGCATCAGCCTCACTGACGCCGGAATCACTTCTTTAACAAAGCCAAGTGATGCAATTTGATGAACTTTTGACGGACGGCTATAGACGTGAACAGCATTCATCCAACGTGAAACCACATCAGCTTCATACACATAAAAAGAAACTGAATCGATATAATCTTGCCTGACCGGAAAATTTGATTCCTGGTATAAACAGATGCCATGCCTGAGCCTTCTGTCAATGGCCCGCTGATCGAAATACTCATACGGATCAAAAACAACATGGTCTTTGTCAGTAAAAACAACCCAGTATGCATGATGTTTTTCAGATGCAGTTGCTGAGACAGCCATGAATGAAATGGCCGATAGCATAAAGATGACCAAAAAAGAAGAACCGTTTTTATCCATAATGGTCAAAAATAGCCAATTATTCCAACGCACTGAATAAATCTCTGAGATCGGTACTGATTGTTATGTGATTAGGAGAGCCAGCCAGATGATAATCAGCGCGACCGTAATGGAATTCAAACCTTGAAATCTTCACGGCAAATCCCCATGAGAATCCAACTGTTGACATGCGGGTGTCAACTTTCATTTCTTGTCTGCGCCGGTAATTATAACCCATCCTCAGGCTAAAACTGTCAAAAGGAAGAAATTCGGCACCAAAAACCACATGGCGCATCAATTGATCAGGCAGTGATGTATCGCGGCCATTTAATTGTGATCCAGAAGTATTTCGGTTCTGCTCTCCTGTAAAAAGGGGTGGATCATAAGTCAGGTCAAAACGCTGCAAATTATGTGCTGTAAGACTGAATCTGAAAGGTGCATTTGAGAGTTGTTTTGAAACGCCGGCTACCAATTCAAATGGCAGAGATTCAGGGCCGCCTTCATGGTAATATGATATCTGACGGCCAATATTTCTAGCTACCAGTGAGGCAGTCAGCAAATGTTCGGGATTAATATATGAAACCGCAATATCTGCAGCCAATCCCGTTGAATTGTAATAGTCAAAATTTGAATAAATGAATTTCAGGTTGCTCCCAATTGAAAGATAATCATTTAGTGCTCTTCCCCATCCAATTTGCATACTGTACTCCCCTGCTGTAAAACTTCCGATGATCATACCTGTTTCATCCGCTTCGGTAAAATGACCGTAGCTTATATAATGTAAGGCACCACTGAAATGTCCCAGGTTTTCAAAATATTTTGAGAATGCAACGGTTCCGTAGTGAATATCGTCAAAATAATCAACAAAACTCAGCGAGAGTTGCTGTTCGGGCTGATGTGGCAGCATTGAAGGAATACTCAGGGCCATGCCAAGATCAGCATCAAAAGATGGCTTGGCATACCCGCCCATTGAAGTAGTTCTGGCTGTATGGGGCAGGTTCAGAAATTCATATACCCTCCCGGATTGAGCCTGGGCGTTAACATGGCCTGCAAAAACACCCGGGGCAAGAAAGACCAGAAAAACCAGACGACGCAGCAATCTCATATGAATAGGGTTAACCTAAAAAAAACGCAAAAACAGTGGTATATATTACAGGCATGCTTTTTTTAACAAATCATGATGGATGTCGAGAACCTGGGGTAAGATAGCATGTTGTCCGTCATTTTCAATGATAAAATCAGCCTCTATGGCTTTGTCTTTTTCATCCATCTGATTCGACATCCTTTTCATTACTTCAGCCGGGCTCGCTCCATCGCGCGCACAAACACGCTTTAAACGAACGTCAAGGGGAGCTTTTACCACAATCAGATAGTTAAGTGTCTTATGCTGGCCGGTCTCCACTAAAATAGCCGCCTCTTTGATCACATAAGGAGAAGCTGTTTGGATAGAACACCATTGTTGAAAATCTTTACGAACCAGCGGATGTATGAGATTGTTGAGCCATTGAAGTTTCACCGGGTCGGCGAAAACTACCGAAGCCAGCTTTTTTCTGTCAACCATCCCATTTGCCATGAGGATATCTGATCCGAAAAAACCTTTAACCTGATCTCTGGTTTTGGGTTGATCAAGTAAATATCTTCCCCGTTCATCTGCGTAGTAAATGGGTATCCCTTGCATGGAAAACAACTTTGCAACGGTTGTTTTTCCGCTACCTATATTTCCGGTTAGTCCCACTTTTATCATACATAATGCTTTTACTCCAAAACAATGTATTCAACAGCCTCAGGTTTTACCGACAAAATATCCACAAATGAAGGATAACTGGTTAAGGAAACCGCTAACCGTCCATCGCTGGTTGTGGTAAGCGATGGACACTCGACAGCAGCACTAAAAAGTTCGGCTGTCACCATAGAGTAATCTCTTAATGCCACCAAAAATGTCACGTTTACCCTGCCGGGGAATAACCTTACATCTGGCTGGGGATAGCCCTCAGGACAAATTACGTTCAGCGAAATTTCAACTGAAGACTCTGTGTACTCCTCAACCGGGATTCTCGCTTCAATTTCATGGGGGATGGCTTTCATGAAAGGAATATGTCGTGGAAGCTCCAGCTTGAGTGTCTGGTTTACTGTCTGTCTGAGTCTGGTTGCATCCCAATATTGGGTTTCGATAAAATCTATGGTATCTAAAACCGATACAGGGCCCGAAACAACTACACTGTCAGGATTAAGGCGAATGTCTCCATACAAATTGAACCCTTGATGAAAAGAGATATCTGCTTCAAGCTTTACCGGCAGTTTCTTTTCGCCCGATGCAACAAGCTGTAAAAAAACAGTGTCGGGCCATACTTCAGTAACCTCACCCCAGGGCTCATGTAAGTTCTGCAATTCAGCCAGAATCTGTCTGGCCGTCATGTAACGAAAGACACCTGATGGTCTTTCAATCAGGGGTAGCATAGCGGCATCAAGGGTAAGTCTTTCTCTACCCGACATAAAATTTAATTGCACCAGTCTGATACCAGTGCTTCTGATTGTGTACCGCAGAACGCTGTCACTTTGATAGGCTGGCAGCAGACCCTCAGGGAAGGCTTCGAATACGATCTCAGTTTGAAATGCAGATTGGTTTTCTCTTGACAGCTTTGTTACCAGCCAGAAAAGGGCACTGCATAAAAAGCAGAGAAGAAAGATGTAAGCCCTGCGTTTATTTGCCAACTCACCCGGGGTCAGGACATCCTTCTTACTCCACAAGTACTTCCAGTTCATCTATCGCTTGTCACCAAGCTGCTCTGAAGCCCCGTCCATGGCAACGGCAGATTTTTCTATACGCAACCTGTTACCGCCTTCCACTTCAATGGTAAAGGTTCGTTCCTGTTCTTCGACTATTCTTCCGTGAATACCGCCAATGGTAATAATCTTGTCTCCTTTTTTCAGATTTTCCCTGTACTTACGCAGTTCTTTCTGTTTTTTCATCTGGGGACGGATAAAGAACATGTAAAATACAACGACAATCAAAATAAGCGGCAAAAAAGCTCCGATTCCGCTACCACCTTCAGCCGGGGGGGCCATCAATAAAACATTTAATAAATTCATCAGTCAGGATTTAATGGGTAAATGAATATGTGTAAAATTACGAAATCATTGTAAAGGTTTGTTTTGCAGTGCAGGATAATATCCCTTAATTTTGTTGTCTTTGGCAAATTCTTCAACCAGCTTGTCAAGGACACCATTTACAAATATATTGCTTTTAGGTGTACTGTACATCTTTGACAACTCAATATACTCATTGAGGCTTACCTTGACAGGGATGTTTTCAAATTTCAGGATTTCTGTCAGCGCCATTTCCATGATGATCATATCCATGAGCGCAATACGTTCAACATCCCAGTTTTTGGTTTTTCCGGATATGATGGTATTGAACTCATCATGATTCATAATGGTTATCTTAAACAGTTCTCTGGCAAAAACCTTATCTGATCTTTCTTTGAAAAGTTCCATGAGTGCCAACCCTCCTTCGCTTTCAGTTGACAACTTAAGGGTTTTTATGAGCATCTTGTTCACCAGTTCCCAGTCATCAAGCCAGTAAATGCTTTTTTCTTCATAAAATGAATGAAGCAATTCAAATGGCAGGATGTCTTTTTTTAGGAGTTTCAGTACAAAACGCACATCTTCATCCATGCTTGTTTGTGTTGACTGCAAATATTCAGCATAATATTTCTGCTTTCTGACGTGCGACATAAGTTTTCTGACAAGCTCTGCCTGGGCTTGCCAGCTAACACCCCTTCTTTTGGCCTTTTTCTGTAGTTCCTGATCATTGGCTATCAAAAGCAGGCATTTGTTGTCAAGAAAGCGTTTGCTTGGGTTTAGGTCTTCAAAACTTGGCAGGTGCTTCAGCCTGTTGCCTTCAAGCATGTGTTCTTCATGATGCAAGAGTTCAGCCAAAAGCAATAGCTGGAAAATGTACATATCATATATACGGTCAATGCCATGCAGCAATTCTTTTTCCCCTGCATCAAGGTCGTTGTTGTGGGTCTGGTAATAAGCATAAAGACTTTGCAGTACCTTGACACGAAGATGCCTTCTGTTAAGCATAATGTTTGGGTTCAGTTTTCCGGTATCGGATTCATTTGTTTATAACAGTTTGTGCGTTTGCGAAAACCACTGCAAAAGTAAGAGAATTTTTACTAAATTTGGCTTGGGCTAATTTTTAAAGCCTGCGCTCTTTAATTTTTGTAACAGCAATTTTTTGAAAAGAAAAGAGGAGAATAATCATGGATGAGTCAGGAAGCAATGTTCCCAGGGACGATATTTATTCAAAATCTGTAAGAGCAGGGAAACGAACCTACTTTTTTGATGTGAAGTCGACACGTTCCAATGAATTGTATCTAACTATTACTGAAAGCAAAAGACGGTTTAATCAGCAGACCGGTAAGTTTTTCTACGAAAAACACAAACTGTTTCTTTACAGGGAGGATTTCGAAAAATTCCGTGAAGCACTTGAGGAGTCGTACAGAGCCGTCGATGAACTACAGGGCGAAATCATTCCGTCTGAATCATTAGAAAGGGATGAGTACATGAAAGATGAGCCTGAAACAAAAAGCAAAAAAGAAGATATTACCTTTGAGGATCTGGGTGATTCAGAGTCTGAGCAAGACGATGACAAATAATATCTTTCTACCTGTATTTGCCCAGAAAGCGGTTTTTTAGCTTTTGCCTGGCCCTGCGCCGGTGATTAGCCGCTGTATGGTAGTACATCCTTTCACCGACTTCGTTTTTACTCAGTCCGGTTATATGGGCATATTCACTGCTAATGATCTTCACCATATCTTCTGTTGCCGATAAGCGCGCAAAGTTTTTCATGCGCATCTCAAACCCCATTTTAACACCAAGGCGCATCCGGTTCAGGTCAACCAGAAAAAAATCATACTTTCCATTACCTCTTTTAACAATCAGTGTATTTCCGGGTGAGTGATCCATGAACAACACATCATGTTCATGCATATGGTGGGTAAATCGGGTAAACTGTCTGAGTATTTCTTCTCTGTCGGGATATTCAGGTTGTTCTATCATTGTCCTGAACGAAAGGTCTTCGTCAATATGCCTGCAAACATAAAAACTCTTTCTTAGCCCAAACCCATTTTTTTCCTCCACAAAAGCAATGGGCTCGGGCGTTCCGATGTTTTTTTCAAGCAACAAGACAGCATGTTCAAATGATCTGCGGGCTTTTGATTTGCGAAAATGTCCGTATACCAGTGAATTAACAAGCACCGGAATCTTGAATGCTTTTACATTGATGATCATCTGGCCGGTGGGTATTCTTTTTACTACATTGCGTTTCCCCACGCCCACCTTTTCACCAAGCTGATCAAGGTTGTCTATGATTTTCAGTATCTCATCACGCTGCCCGAGAAAAGATTGTGCAAATACCTCTGTTCTCATCTTGCTGAATCTTTTGCCTTTCGACCGCTGAATGGTTTTCGTCTGTTTTTATCTTTTCTAAAACCTGGCTTTCCAAAACCATGCCCACGGTTATCGGGTTTATAACTTTCAGGTGAATAATCGGGGGTTTTGCCGATCCCTTCAGGGGGCCGGGTTTTCTCCACTTGTTTTCCAAGCAATTTTTCAATGGAGGCGAACTTTCGTTGTTCTTTCGTGCCAATCAGGGTACACGCTTTGCCATGTGCACCGGCCCTGGCTGTTCTGCCTATTCTGTGCACATAATCTTCTGCATCATTTGGCACATCATAATTAATGACAAGGTCGATGTCTTCAACATCGATACCCCTTGAAATAATATCTGTGGCAACAAGAATGCGCAACTGCTTGCTTTTAAACCGATTCATAACCGCTTCGCGTTCTGATTGCTGCAGGTCTGAATGAATTTCTTCAACATCGAGGCCTTTTGACTTCAGCGAGCGGCTCAATTGCTTAACGCCAACCTTGGTATCGCTAAAGATCAGGATACTCTTCATTTTATCATCACCTGTCAAATAATTTACCAAGGCAGGCTTTTGCTCTTCAAACAAGACATATGCTTCTTGCCTGATTTGTTCGGGGGGCATGGAAATTCCGATATTGATCTCTTTGGGTTTGTTAAGGATCTTTCTTCCCATCTCTCTGATTTTGGGCGGCATGGTGGCCGAAAAGAGCAGACTCTGTCTTTTATTCGGAATGTAGGATATGATCTTCATGATGTCATCAAAAAAGCCCATATCAAGCATACGGTCAGCTTCATCCAAAACCAGAAACTCCAAACTGCTCAAATCGACATAGCCCAGGTTCAGATGACTTATCATCCTGCCCGGGGTACAAACAACCATATCCACACCACTGGTAAGGGCCTTTTTTTCATTGGAATATACCGCTCCTGTACCACCTCCATAAATTGGAATTGAGCTGGTTCCGGCAAAATAGCTGAATCCTTCCATCTGTTGAGAGATCTGTACCGCCAATTCTCTTGTGGGGACAATAACCAGCACTTTTACCTTTTCCTGCACTTGAGATTGAAGCAGTTTGTTAATGATCGGGATTAGAAAAGCGGCTGTTTTACCGGTTCCGGTTTGTGCACAGGCTATGATATCATGCCCTTTAATGATCTCGGGGATTACCTGTTCTTGCACCGGGGTTGGTGTGTCATACTGCATGGCCTCTATGCCATCCATAACTCTTTGATCGAGGCCGAAAGATTGAAAGTCCAAAATATACTGGGTTTTAATTTATTATGTTTTGTGTTATATCATGCTACGCCCCTGGAGGATGCGTTCCATTTTCTTTTTGAGTGCAAGAGCAGCCAACCTGGCTTTATCTTCAAAATCCTCTCCCTCTGATGCGAAAATTATTCCCCTTGAACTGTTCACCAGAATGCCCACATCTTTATTCATCGCCTTTGCGGCAATGGCCTCAAGGCTGCCACCCTGCACACCAACACCTGGTATCAGGAAAAAGTGTTCAGGAACCAGTTCCCTGACCGACCCAAGCATGTCTGCCTGTGTTGCACCCACCACATACATGATGTTGTCAGTGCTGCCCCACTTCATGCTTTCTTCCATGACTACTTCGTAGAATTTTTTCCAATAGCAGGTTTTGATGCCGAATTTTTCAAGAAGCAAAGGAAGTTGGGGTTGCAGAACCTGAAAATCATGGGCTCCGCTATTTGATGTGAGAGCCAGTATGACGGCCCATTTGCCCGGAAACTGCAAGAAAGGCTCCACTGAGTCTTTACCCATATATGGATTTACAGTAACAGCATCAAAATTGAGGTTTTCAAGAAATGTCCTGGCATAATAAATGGATGAATTACCAATATCAGCCCTTTTGGCATCTGCAATGGTAAATACTGGCCCACCCTGATGACCCGACAGATAGTTAATTGTTTTCTCAAGGCTTTCCCATCCCTTTTTTCCGTTGCATTCATAGAATGCCAGATTTGGCTTATAGGCAACTGCAAAGTCGATGGTAGCATCAATGATCATGCGGTTAAATTCAAAAACCGGATCATCGTAAGTCTCTTTAAGAAATGCAGGGATCTTGTCAATATCGGTATCAAGGCCAATACAAAGAAATGATTTTTTTTTCAGGATGAGTGCTGTTAACTCTTTCTTGTTCATATACTTCGTGGTTTATGAAACACCTTCTTTGAGCTTTTCAGCATTTTCAGCAACCTGCAGGGCATCAATGATATCCTGTATGTCTCCATCCATTATAACTGGCAGGTTGTAAAGTGTGAGACTGATTCTATGGTCGGTAACCCGTCCCTGGGGGTAGTTGTAAGTTCTGATCTTGGCTGAACGGTCACCGGTTGAAACCATGGTCTTTCGCTGTGATGAAATTTCATCAAGATATTTTTTGTACTCCATGTCAAACAGCCTGGTGCGAAGCACCTTCATGGCTTTTTCCATGTTTTTGATCTGAGACTTCTGATCCTGGCATGACACCACAATACCTGTGGGAGTATGTGTAAGGCGAACCGCTGAATAGGTTGTGTTTACTGACTGACCACCTGGTCCTGATGAGCAGAAGGTTTCCTTTTTGATATCAGATGGCTTGAGGTCAATATCAAATTCATCAGCTTCTGGCAACACCGCCACTGTGGCCGCAGATGTATGTACACGACCCTGGGTCTCTGTCTGGGGAACCCGTTGCACCCTGTGAACCCCTGATTCGTATTTCATCAATCCATAGACACCATCACCAATGACATTAAAAATAATCTCCTTGAAACCGCCTGATGTGCCTTCATTCATATCAACCAACTCTGTCTTCCAGCGTTTACTTTCACAGTATTTGGTGTACATACGGTAAATATCACCGGCAAAAATAGCTGCTTCATCGCCACCGGTTCCGGCACGGATCTCTACAATGGCATTTTTCGAATCCTGGGGATCAGAGGGGATGAGCAATAGCCGGATCTTTTCTTCCAACTCCTCTTCCTTTTCAGCTAATTCATCCAGTTCGGCCCTGGCCATTTCTCTGAATTCAGAATCTTTCTCATTACTGAGAATATCTTTGGCTGATTTTTTGTTATCTAGCACATTTCTGTATTCCAAAAAAGCATCAATGATGGGCTGAAGGTCTTTATATTCTTTACTTAGCTGAATATAGCGCTTCATGTCAGACATGATGTCGGGCCTGGTGATCAGCTCTCCCACTTCCTGATACCGTTGATTTATTGCTTCTAGTTTCTCCAATAACATAGCTTCACGCATTTAAGCATGCAAAATTACAAAAAATGCCAGCCAATTTTATAATCAAGAGTATATATATGTTCCCGTTGGGACAGATATGGTCAGTTTCTTTTCAGATGAGGCCTCTACGCGACCTATTATTTTTGCTTCAAGCCTGAAGGCTTTTGAAATATCCAAAATAGATGCAGCGGCTTTTTCAGGCACATAGAACTCAAGTCTGTGACCCATATTGAAAACCTGGTACATTTCTCTCCATGAAGTACCTGACATCTGCTGAATGTGTTTGAATAAAGGTGGGGGTTCAAATAACTGGTCTTTTATCACATGGATTTTATCCATGAAGTGAAGTACTTTCGTTTGTCCGCCACCACTGCAATGAACCATACCATTTATCAGGGGTTTGAGCTCCTCAAAAACTTTTCTGACAACCGGGGCATATGTACGGGTGGGGCTAAGTACCAGTTTGCCCATATCAAGGGGCGTACCTTCAAGAGAGTCAGTCAGCAGGCTTTTACCTGTATAAACCACATGGTTTTCGAGGCTGTTGTCATAACTCTCTGGATACTTCTTTGCATACTCGCCGGCAAAAACATCGTGCCGTGCTGAAGTCAATCCATTGCTACCCATGCCGCTGTTGTATACATCTTCATAGGTAGTTTGTCCGGAGGATGACAATGCCACAATCACATCGCCGGGACTGATCTTATCGTTAGCAATCACCTGTTCGCGCCTGATGCGGGCCGTCACGGTAGAATCAACTATAACCGTCGAAACCAAATCACCCACATCGGCAGTTTCTCCTCCGGTAAGTACCATGTTTATGCCAAGCTCATTCATCCGGTCAATGAAACGGGCTGTTCCGTGGATAATGGCCTTGATCACCTCACCTGGAATACGTTTTTTATTTCGGCCAATGGTTGATGAAACAAGCATATTTGAGGTAACACCTACGCACAGCATATCATCGAGGTTCATGACAACGGCGTCTTGGGCTATTCCCTCCCACACTGACAGATCGCCTGTTTCTTTCCAGTAAATATAGGCCAGTGATGACTTGGTGCCCGCACCATCTGCATGCATGATGTTACAGTAATCAGGATCTCCGCCAAGGTAGTCGGCTACAACTTTACAAAAGGCTTTTGGAAACAGACCTTTGTCCAGGTCTTTGATTGCTTTGTGAACATCTTCCTTTGATGAGGAAACCCCACGTTGCTGGTACTTCATTTGACAACTGTTTATATGACGGCAAACCTATTATGGTGATCGTCCCTGATCTGCATCCGGGGGTTCAGGTGGATCATAATCTTCACGGATTACCCTGAATTCAGTGCGCCTGTTTAACTGGTGGGCCACATCCTGATGCTCTTCTGAAGGCAGGCTATTTATATATTCTTCGGTTAACCGTGTACCTTCTTCAAATACGAATCCATTGCGTTCAATGGTGCGTTCAATCACCCTCGGGTTTCTTTTACCATATCCTCTGGCTTCAAGTCTTTCAGGCTCAATGCCCTGGTCAACAAGATAATTAACCACCGACTGAGCCCTTCGTTGTGATAAAGTATCGTTGAGTTCATGGGTACCCCTGCTGTCGGTATGTGAAGCCAGTTCTATGACAATATTGGGGTTGTCAAGCATGGTTCTTACCAGGCCATTGAGCGAATCTTTAAACTGGGGCTGAAGCTCCCACGAAGCAAATTCATAAAGGATTTCAGGCAGTTCTATGGCGGTTTGGGGAATGGGGGCCATGCTCAGATTTACAATAAATTCACGGCTTCTCTCCTCTCCTACAGTTGACTGGCTTGCCCTTCCGGAAAAATAACCTGCCTTATTGGCAAGGAGCTCATACCGGGTGTTTTCTCTTAGCACTGTATGGTCAAAAACATACATACCCTGGCGGTCGGTTTCTGTTTGGCGAAGGGTGCCGTCTGAACCCACCAGCTGCACATTGGCAGCAGGAACAACCATGCTGGTTGAATCATCGGTAACAACTCCTGATATCATGAACTCAAGAGGCGGCAGGATGAATGAATAAATATCGTAGGCTCCCGTTCTTCCCCTATTGCTTGAGATAAAGCCGCTTTCTTCTCCAGGTCTGAATACGATACCGAAATCATCTGCCGGGCTGTTTAGAGGAGGTCCGATATTTTCGGGCTCACTCCATCCATCTGGTGAATAATATGACATAAATATATCCAACCCACCCAAACCCGGATGGCCATCGGAAGCAAAATACAGGGTGCCATCTTCACGCACATAGGGAAACATTTCATTGCCGGGTGTATTGATTACTGGTCCGAGGTTTTCGGGTGGTCCGAATTCGTCTCCCGGTGCCCTACGCCTTGAGACCCAGATATCCATACCGCCTTTTCCGCCATCCATATCTGAAACAAAATACAACTCAAGCCCGTCAGGACTAATAGCCGGATGACCAACAGTAACCAGGCTGTCATTTGTGAGTCTGACCTCACTGGGACTACTCCAGTTTGCACCGTCGCGTGAAGCCCTGTATATCCTGCACCCCATGTCCACAGTCTCGCTTCTTGTGCATCGGGTAAAAAACAATTCAGTTGCAGAAGTATTTATAGAAGGTGCACCTTCATTAAACTCAGTATTGATGGGGCCTTCATCAAGCAGGCTGGGTCGTGACCAGCTTCCTGCCCTGTCTTTATAACTTACAAAAAAAGATGTATGCTGATTCCCTGTCCATGGATCAGTTCGACGACCCATGGCATCGTCACGCGATGAGGCAAAAATCAGACTGGTAGCCCGGTGGTCAGAAAATGCAGGGGTATAATCATCTTGTCTTGAGTTAAACAAGCGGACGGCTTCAACCTCATAAGGCTCCGGGTTTTTCAATAATTCAATGGCCAGGTTTACCGATTCAATACCCCTTGGGCCCCGCCAGTCGTCAGGGACAAGCTCAGTATATCGTTTGTATTGCTCCAGGGCCTGTTCAAATTTCTCATTGGCCATCATGGCATCAGCCAGGTATAAAACAGCCACCGGATCGGGGTAGTTTGCCCTAACTGCCCTGTTGAACCAGGCCTCTGCCATTCTGTGGTTATTTGTATAACGATGGCATAAGGCCACCTGGAAAACGATTCTGGTGCCCTCTGCCCTGTTGTTACGATTTACGCGGTTATAGACCCGCTGATACAGTTCAATGGCTTCGTGGTACTGTCGCAGCTCAAAGGCCTTGTCAGCCCTCTCCAGACGTCGATTCTGTGCTTGGGCATCAAAGATGAACAACTGGCCGGCAACAAGAAAAATAAAAATAAAAAACCTGGAGGGGAACAACATGTGTAAGCAGTGTTTGCTAAGCGTTACTTTCCTTTATATCAATTATTGTTTTAACGTTTGACATGGGGTTTTAATTGTCAGACTTTAGTTGACTTCGTCGTCTTTTTCTTTTTTATACGGATAGGGCAGGTCGTCAAGCTCATGATCATCAGGCAGCGGGTCTTCTTCAGGTGCGGCTTCTTCTGTGGTTTCATCAGCCTCTTTTTGATAGGCTGGTTGGTGCTTTGGCCTGTCATCACCCTGCAAACTGTTCACATCTTTTTCGATTTCGTTTGAATATCGATGAATTTCTGTATTGATCTCTCTCTGTACTTTTTTTACCTCATTCATCCCCCTACCTATCATTCTGGCAATTTCAGGAATTTTCCCCGGGCCGAACAGTAAAAGTATAAGCAACAGGAGAATAAGGATTTCTCCGCCGCTGATACCAAATAAAAATAAAAATGGCCCCGTCATTACTGCTTTTCTTGTATGCGCAAAAATACTGAATAATTATTACTTTTATTTCACAATCCTCATGAACTAAATAAATCTATATGTTACCCTTTCAAAAAAACCTGACCAACTCCTTTTATGCTATGCTAAGCCTACCGGCTACGGCCATGGGTTTTGGTCTGGCGGTTCAGATTGCCGCCCTAAGCTGGTTACTTAGCACCCAGTATGGACTGGAGATTCGTGATATAGGTCTGGTATGGGCTACAGGCCCCCTGGCCGGGATACTCGGACAGGTAATCATAGGCATTGTCAGCGACAATGTTTGGGTTATGAATGGCCGCCGAAGGGTCTTCATATTGATTGGCGGGGTACTCGCTGCCCTGGGTCTGCTGGCGCTCCCGAATATTGGCATCATCCAGGCCTCAATGGGTCTTGGTGGCATTTTGGGTGTAGCTATTGTGGTATCACTGACCATTGACCTGGCCATTAATGTAAGTTTCAATCCAACCCGTTCAATTATTGCAGATGTTACGCCTGAAGGACGCCCCAGAACAAAGGGTTATACATGGATGCAAACAGTGTCAGGTTCTTTTGGTGTATTGGCTTACCTGATTGGAGCGGTTTGGGACAATTATGTGTTGATCTATTTCGGTGTAATCCTTGTCTTTTTATTTTCTGTTGTCCCACCTTTTTTCATTAAAGAGCCCCGACACCTTGGTCATTATGGTAAAACTGATGAAGAAGCAGAAGAAGCCAGCAAGCAGATATTGCCGGGAACTGAAAAACGGGTAAATGAAGCATCGCTGGTTGAAATCATGAAAACCATTTTGCCATTATGGGGGTTTCTGCTGTATGCCATCTACGGTATATTTGGACGTGTGGGCCTGATCCCCCAGATACCCAATTACCTTTTTGAGCTGTTTTGCCTGATACTGACCATTGGTCTGATCACCTATACCATGACAAGACGCGAAGACGGCATATCTCGCGAAAAAGACGGTTTGACAGGATTCAGAAAAGTACTTGCGGCTCACTCCTTTACGTGGATAGGTATCCAGACAATGTTCATTTACATGTTTGCTTTTGTCCGTTACCGCATACCCGAACTGGCCGATGTACAAATTGATCCGGCCCTTTTACTTGAAGATGCTGTCCTTGAAACAGACAGGGTCAATACCATTAATGAAACCATCGGACGCATTGTTAACTGGAGCTTCTTCTCTCTGAACCTGGTGGCGGCCATTATACCCGTGCTGGTTCTGGAGCCTTTGGCTGCAAGATTCGGAAGGGTGAGGACACATGCGGTGAGTCTGGCCACCATGGCCCTGGGCTATTATGGTATTCTGCAATTTGGATATACCCCCGCACTGATATACGCCCTGATGGCCTTTGTAGGCATTGGCTGGGCTGCAACCATCAGCCTGCCCTTTGCCATTATGTCGCAAAAAGTTTCGCAGTCACGCATGGGACTTTACATGGGCCTGTTCAACCTCTCAGTGGTTCTGCCCCAGTTTGTGTCAAGCTTCGGTATAGGCGAATTGGTCAACGACATGGAAAACAAAGGGATTATTTTCATTGTATCAAGCCTGACCGTAGGCATTTCTGCGCTTCTATGGGCACTCATTAAAGAGCCCAGGGATATCCATACAGAAAACCCGGTAGTTGATTAGACGATGCACTACGTCTGTGTTGGTGTGTAAGAAGATAGTTAATGAACAACCAGCTCATTGAGTAAGGTGAGGATGCTTTCATCACTGGGTTTTGGGGCATTATGCTCGACAACTTCGCGCCACTCAAGTTCTGCCTACTGTAAAACTAATTCCACCCTTCTGTTCATGGACCGACCTTCTTCTGTTTTGTTTGTGGCGACGGGAGCAACTGGTCCTATACCAACAGGGAAAAGCCTGGTTTCGCTGATACGGTACTGATCAACCAAGACACGAATTACAGACTCAGCTCTTCTTTGAGAAAGTGACATATTGTATTCATATCGTCCTGTATTATCAGTATGTCCAACTACAAAAAGGTCAACCCCGGTATACTCACCGAGCAATTTGGCTATTTCTTCAAGTACCGGTTCAGATGCGGGCATAATTTCAGATGAGTCTGTTTCAAACAAGAGTCCATGTAAAGTAACAAAACCTATGCGCTCCAACTCATCCATCAAATAATCTGCGTCGATACTGATCATGTCTGTATCCATTGGAGCTGCTTCAATTACATCTTGTTGTATTGTGGTAACTGATCCTCTCGTAGTCACATAAAGTGACACATAAATGTTTCCTTCGGGTTGTTCCTTTACCGCGGCAAGATATCTGAAACCGTCTCCGGCCGAAAACGACGGATTTCTGGAGCTTGCTGCTCTGCTCCCGCTTAACTTGTCATAATAAGCTGTCACGAAACGATAAACGTCCTGAAATGTTGAGCCTTGCTTTTCAAACAGCTTGTCAAACCCCGCCTTAAGAAGTGCATCTTCATAATTTCTGTAAACCTCGAGTGATGATCTGTCCTCAACCCTGTATTGAATTCTGGTTACCTTGCCTTCAAGTAAAATACTGTCAGTTAATACAGCGTCAGTCTGTCCTCCTTCTAAGGGTGCAATGGGTAAGACATATTCATCAAACTCCTGGTATACATAATGATAGATATATGAACCAGCATAGCGTGAAATAAGTGGATGGTCTTCACTGCCCGGCACATCCTGACTCAATGCATAAGAGGGCAACAACAATCCAAGCAGACCCCAGCATAATTGTTTCAAAAATGTTTTTTGTAGCATTTTGATTCTCCTTAAAATGATATATTGATGTTTTGATATGTTATATACAAAAACAAAGCTAACAAAATGAAATGTAAATATCAAAATTAGCAAGATGTATAATTGTCGGATAAAATGCAGATTAACAACATGCTTGCCGGGCAGTCAAATGCTTTTAAGACACAGACGGAGACAAAAAGAAGTACCAGAAAAGAAAAACAAGGCCAAAACCTGCAAGAAAAACAATTCCACCTAATGATAGCAAGCGCAACCACCCAGCTGGTTTATATATATCGTCAACATTTTCACCAAACATTACACGGTAATTCAGCCATGCGTAAACAGGGGCAGCAAGAAATGACAGGATCATGGCCAGGGAAAGCATATCGCCGAGACGATCAACATAAGAACTGATGATTAAAAAGCCAAGGAGACCTGAAACCACAAGTAAAATGTGGTGCAGAAGTTTGTAGTTGTTGGGTAAAGGATTAAACAAGAGGGCCATGGCGCTGGCAAACGACCGGGGATAGGCATCAATGGTGGTCAGGGAGGTGCTTAACATGGCCGAGAACGCAGCAACGATAATGATTGGGGCAGCCCATAACCCAATGGTTGCGGCATAAAGGTCAATCAACTGTCCTGCAAATACTGAACCCTGCGAAGACAACACAGTCCCGCTTCCATAGATAATCATTTTTCCAAGAACCAGAAATACCAGGGCAAGAAAAACAGAAGCCCCGTAGCCTGCGTGAAAATCGATCATGGCTTCACGCATTTTAATGGTCCTCTTTTGCAATTGTTCTTGTGTGATCATCCACAATGAAGGCCATACCGATACCTCTATTGGAGCAGGCATCCACCCCATAAACATGATTACAAAACCAAAAGATGCAATAGTCCATGGTGAATCTCCTTCAAAACCATCTGGTGCAACAGGTCCGTTCACAAGACTTATCACCATGGCGATCAGGGTTGAAACACCAAGGACCAGCACGATTGTTTTGCCGAAACTTTTTAAAAGCGGGTAACCACCAACAACTATCACCAGGATGCAAATCAGCATAATAACACCTGACAGAATCGGAATGCTTATGTTTGAAAAACCGAAGTTTGTGGCCAGGCTGCCCGTGATCATAGACACACCGGCAATATTTACAATACCTGTGAACAGGCTCATAATGAAATAAAGAATTAGATATGGCCTTCCCAAACGCATATATCCCTGAAGAAGTGACTCTCCCGTTGCTGATGTGTACCGGTGTGCAAATAGAAAGAATGGGTATTTAAACAAGTTGATTAGCAACAAAATACCCAGCAAAGACCATCCATAATTGGCACCTGCCTGCGTACTGGTAACAAGATGTGATCCACCAATGGCAGCACCTGCAAGCAAAACGCCAGGCCCTAAATATTTCCACATAACCATACTATCAAAATTTGCCTATCCCAAGCTTCAAAGCAGCTCCATACAAAGGTCGTTTGGGGTTCAACTCGCCAAATAAGGAGAATCCGACTCCAACAAATTTAAAAGGCGTAATCAATAAATCTATTTCTATGGGAATGGAAGGTGTGAAAAACCTCTTTTCTTCGAAACGCCTGCGGTCGCCAAAATCAAACCATCCTCCCCCGATTGGTTCGGTATATAACAAATCACCCCGGGTTATTCCACCGGTTACCCCCAAGCCTGCAGAAACCTGAATCTGAATAAATCTTGTATAAATGCCCTTCCCTATCAAAGCCCCAACGCTATAATACTTCTCTGAAGGACTCGGTCCGAACAACAAAAACTCATCGTGCAATAAGGTTCTTAATTTGTACTGGGTGCTGTCAAAGACCAGATTTGCCCCAAGGTATAGTGTAAAGCCACTTGTATGGCCTGAGTTGTATGCACCAGGTCCTGCATCTATCCAGAACTTACTTTCTTTAACGACAGCAACCTGACAATGTCCAATGTATATGGAAAAAAAGAAAACTAAGATGCATACAACAATATTTCTCATTATTGCCATTTGGAAAAAAGTAAAATATAGTTAGGGGAACCACTTCTGATGAATGTCGCTGTAGGTTCCGTCTAGCTTCATGGTTTCAAGGGATGATTGCCATTGGTTAATGGTTGTGGCAGATGTGTTTTTGGAAAATGCAATGTAGAAATCTGACGACATCAGCGTAAAGGCCTCTGATACCTGATCGTATGTGAAGCCCTGGTCTTTCAGAATGGTCGGAAAGGTAACTGCCGAACAGACAAATGCATCAACCTCACCCTCCATAAGCATCCTTGTCATAATGCCCGGCTCATTTTCTGAAACCAGGTTGGTAAAGCCAAGGTCACGCAGATACTGATCAGAATACCATGAACTTACCGTCCCGACCGCGTTTAGATTCATCGCATCAGACATACTTGAAATAACTATTCCTGAGCCTGCCCTGGTATAAAAGTAGGTGGCGTTGGTTCCGATAGGCCCAACCCATTGGAACAGGTCTTCTCTGATCTCGGTACGATCCATGGTAAACAGACAAAAGTTGGGATTATGCAGCGCCAATTCATATCCATTGCTCCATGTCGACAACTTAATGTTTGCAAACACATTGTTTCGGTCCATTATTTCATAAACCACATCAGATCCAAAGCCAGTGATTTCTCCATATTTATTCATGAAGGTCAATGGTGGGTAATCTTCAGTATACACCTGCAAGGTGCCTGGATAATCGCTGGTATTTAAATATTTACGGGAAAGCGTTCTGAGAAACCCAATGTCTTTTAGCCGGTCAATTTCTCGTTGTATATCGGCAACCACCTCATCAGGCACCATTTTATTGAACGCAAAGTAGATCATTTCAGTTCTGATGGGCCTTTTTTCAACCACACGGTACAAAGAATGGTTCAGGGCTTGCAATGCAGATTTGGCTGTGGCCCGGTCAGAGGGATACAGGTCAATCTCACCACTTAACAGTTTTTCAAATCCATCCTGATGATCTGTACAATAAACCAAATTGGTAAAGCCTTGATCCACCAGGTATTGTTCAATGGAATAATCCTGTATAACACCAATAGCATCAAGCTTTCTGGCATCATCTATTGATTGCAGAACAACTGGATTCTGAGCTTCGGCATAGAAATACCATTCCATGGATGCAATGGGTCCGGCCCACTTAAATAAATTCTTTCTATCAGCGTTCAAAACGGTCGAAAACAGCACTGCATTGTCTTTTTCCTGTGCCAGGTTGTAGCCTTCACTCCAGGGCAATACCTCAACATCAAAAGGTATGTTCAGGCTTTTGCATATCTCAGCCAGCAAATCCGGAGCCAGACCGGTTACCCTGCCATTATCCGTGAAGTTCAGGGGTTCGTAGTTTTCAGTGATAAAATGAAATGTAAAATCGTACTTGTGATCAATTTCTTTATCGCATTGAGAAAACAAGAAAATGGCAGCGAGAAACAAAAACCTGGTCGGAGAGAAAATGCTTTTCATAGACATGTAGTGTATTATAATTTTGAAGTGTAATATACACATTCTTGATACATTATCTTGCTAGTCGCGGAAAATGCAGATAATAATGAATTACAGGCTAAGAGTAAAACGGGTGTAGAAATCAAAGATTTTCCTGGTTTGATCAGCATCTGGCGGCTGATTCATCGTACCGAAGTGGATTTCGCGCTGCGTGCGAACTTCCGGAAGAGTTGTTATGGCTTCCAATAACATGAAGGCGCCACTTGTCGTTCGCATGCCTGTATGGCAAGTAATGAAAGTGGAGCAAATAAAAGCACAAAAATGAACGGAATTACCATATTCTCATTAATCAGACTTACTCTTTTAATAATTCAGACGTAGAATGAAATTCAACTTCGGGATGAGCTTCTTTTACTATTTTAAGCATCCAGTCACTTTCGGCAAGAAAAACAGGCGTGTTTGATTTATCATAAGCTATTAAGCCTGCACGTCTTTGTATTATTTCATTCAATTTCTTTTTGTTCTGCGAAGTAATCCAACAAGCTTTTACAAAAGGTAATACCTGAAAATCGCACTTGGCCCCGTATTCGTGCTCAAGGCGGTATTTAATCACATCATATTGCAATTCACCCACGGTACCAATTATTTTTCTATTACCTGGCTGTTGAATAAACAACTGTGCAAGGCCCTCATCGGTAAGTTGGCGTACGCCTTTTTCAAGCTGTTTTGTTTTAAGCGGGTTTCTGTTGACAACTTCTTTCAATATTTCAGGCGAAAAACTGGGGATGCCCTTAATATGCAACATTTCACCCTCGGTAAGTGTGTCGCCAATTTTTAAATTACCAGTGTCGTACAAGCCTATAACATCTCCGGGGAATGCTTCGTCGATGGTATTTTTTGAACGTGCGAGAAATGCAGCCGGCGAAGAAAACCGCATTTTCTTGTTTAGCCGCGTATGATAATAAAGTTTATTTCGTTCGAATTTACCCGAACAAACCCTTAAGAAGGCAATACGGTTACGGTGATTTAAGTCAAGATTGGCGTGGATTTTAAATATAAAACCGGCAAACGTTTCTTCGGAGGGTTTTATCAGGCGCTCATGGGCGGCCGCATTTAAAGGATGCGGTGCAATCTCAAGAAAGTTTTCTAAAAGTTCAAGTACACCAAAATTATTTAAAGCACTTCCGAAAAATACCGGGGCAAGATACCCTTCGGCATAAAGGTTATTGTGAAACGAATCAAATAAATCGGATACCATATCGATTTCTTCCCAAAGATTGTTTATCATTTTCTGTCCGATATGTTCTCGTAGTTTCGGATCGTCAATATCAGTGGAATTGATCAATATTTCTGATTTATTGCTTTTTTGGGGTGAGTAGACCTGTATGCTTTTTCTGTATAGATTATAAACGCCTTTAAAATTAACTCCATTGCCAATTGGCCAGGTAAATGGACAGGTTGCAATTTTTAATTCCTGCTCAAGTTCTTCCAAAAGGTCGAAAGGGTCTTTCCCGTCCCTGTCCATTTTATTAATAAATATCATTACCGGAGTAGCCCTCATCCGGCATACCTCCATGAGCTTACGGGTTTGTTCTTCGACACCTTTTGCGCTGTCGACCACCAGTATAACGCTATCGACAGCAGTAAGAGTGCGATAGGTGTCTTCAGCAAAGTCTTTATGACCGGGGGTATCCAGTATATTAATTCTTTTTCCATTATAATCGAAAGTCATCACCGAAGTAGCCACTGAAATGCCACGTTGTTTCTCAATTTCAAGAAAATCAGAAGTTACTGTTTTTCTTATCTTATTGCTTTTCACTGCACCAGCAACATGTATGGCGCCACCAAATAGCAACAACTTTTCGGTAAGTGTAGTTTTGCCGGCATCGGGATGCGAAATAATGGCAAATGTCCGTCTGCGGTTTATTTCATCATTTAGTTCCATAAAAAAGTTTTTCGCTGTACTCTGAAGAGTACTCACGTATCTCAATTATATATTTATACTGGGTTAACAGGAAAGCACTTTAGTCTTTGGCGTACTGCCAGAGGTCAAAGGTAATCTTTTCAATGGAACTCCCTGAGGCTCTCGTGAATTCCTTTGTGAATTTCAAACCAGAATTGCAATCCGGCTTCAAATTTATCTTTTTCAAATGCCTTGATCCACTTATTTAACTCCCCGTCATTTACACCATCTTCATCTGCTTTTTTCTTCAGAAAAGAATACACGAAGTCTACATTCCTTTCAGTTTCCCAGAAAATCGAGGCATTTCGGCTATTGATCCGGGTTGCTGTAAGCTTTAATTTTTGGAGAAAATCATCTCGCTTGCCGTAAAGTTTTTCCATTACATCGGGCAGGATATCTTCAGCCCAGGCACGATGAAATCGGCAGAAACCAAGATTATCCAGCATCAGTTCACTTATCATGCGCTGCGCATTTTGCCTTCCCAGCTCGCGAGGCGGGATAAAATCTTTTCCGTATACCATATAGTATTTTCCCATGATGGCCATGGGTGAAAGTACGCCGGGAGTCCAATACTGATTGGGCACCATCCATCCTTGCCGGGCAAAGCCGATATGAACAAAGCGGTCAATAACCCCAACCCCTTTTTCGCGTGACAAGTGACGAGCCAGCTTGCGGGCACCAAGCGAAAGGTCAATTTTGCCACCTTCCCTGACCATTTCGTCAAGCAGGGCTGCCCCGATTTTTGCGTTATGCATGGAGTCTTTTACCACATCAAAATTGGTGTGTGAAAAAATCGGCTTCTGCTCCAGACCCAGTTCCTGTGGCTCTATCAGGCCATCTGCCATGCAATCCATCAGCCAAGCCAGGACCCCTCCCACTGATATTGCGTCGAACCCATAGGTGTCTGCCTTTCCGTTTAGCAGTTCGGCGGCACGCTGATCGAACACCCCACATAAAGGGCCCATGGTTTGGTAAGGTTCGTAGTCTTTCTTGAAATGATTGTGCATTTTCTTGCAAACAGCCACACAGGGCTCTCCGCAATTTTTTTGCTGCTTCTTTTCAATGGTTTCCTCATTAAACTGCCTGAGGTAATGATCCACTACAAAGCGCTTATGTATATCCAGTCGCTCCGCTTTGGACATATAAAGCGTCCGGTAATTAAATGCAATGATCCGTTCATTCATTGTTGCAAAGTTGACCCCAAAGGTTCCACCTGTGTTAAATTCCGGATCATACCTGTATTTGGTGGTAACCTCAAAATCTTTGGCCGCCATCTTTTTTTCATACCTGTCGTGAAACCATTGATCAGCCACCATGCGATCCCTGAAATCCTCATCTACCCATGTCCCTCCATAAATGATTCCTACAATGCCATGTTGCTGCAAGAGTTTGCTGCCGAAGCCACCCCGTCCGGCCCAGCAATCCACGGCAGTCAACTCCCCCTTTTTT
>SKRM01000012.1 GCA_007118495.1 Bacteroidales bacterium | reverse complement strand
TCAGGGGATTGCCGGCAAAGGCTGAAAAGCACTGATAGGGTGAATCCCCGTATCCGGTGTGTCCCAGCGGCAGAATCTGCCATAGCTTCTGGCCTGATTGCACCAGAAAATCTACAAAATGGCGGGCTTCTGCGCCCATGGTGCCAATGCCGTATTTGCCCGGCAGTGAGGTGATGTGTAATAGAATTCCGCTGCTTCTTTCCATAATAAACCCAACTTTTAAACTTATTTACCTTCGACCTTTCGACCTTTCAGACCCTTCGACCCTTCGACCTTTCAGACCCTTCGACCTTTCAGACCTTTCGACCCTTCGACCCTTCGACCTTTCAGACCCTTCGACCTTTCAGACCCTTCGACCTTTCGACCTTTCAAACCCTTCGACCCTCCAAACTTTCATACGTTTTTTTTATGAGTTTCTCATCCGGATCATGTACCACAAAGATCATCATCACGGCTGCAATCATCAGTGATATCCCTCCGAATACGAGTCCGAAAATTGGCTGCCCGGGGGCTACAATGCTGATAAATGAACCCAATATACTGGCCGCAACTATCTGGGGCACCACGATAAAAATATTGAACAGCCCCATATAGGTTCCCATTTTGTGTGAGGGAAGTGAGCCAGTCAATATGGCATATGGCATGGCAAGGATACTTGCCCAGGCAATGCCAACGCCAACCATTGACAATATGATCCAGTTTGGATTTGGAACAATGAGTACTGACAGATATCCGATTGAACCCATGAGCAAAGCAAAGGCATGGGTGTATCTGCGGTTTGTTTTACGGGCGATAACAGGGAGCAAAAATGCGATTATGGCCGCAAATCCATTGTAAACGGCAAATAAAACGCCTACCCAGTTTGCTCCTGTGTTGTATTCTGTGTCAATATGCAATAACCGCTGCCTGGTATCATCAGGTAGCATAATGCGGTCGGCATGCTGCTGGAAGAACCTGACTACGCGCATGGATGCCACTACCCGGGGTTCACCTGCAGCGATGTCTTCCTGATATTTGTCCAGGTCTTCACGGATGGCAGGCAGCCTCCTTTCCCATGCTTCATGGGGCTGGGCTTCCATTTGATCAGCCATGGCTACCAGAACGGTCACATGCTCAGGATATAGTTTCATATCATAATGATGGCTGGTAACACCGGGTGTGCCGAATGTCCATAGGGTAAACAGTCCTACCCATGAAAAGAACTGTACAACAGCAAGCTGACCCATTGTTTTGGGCATTCTGAACAGATCATTGACAACGGTAACAAAACCATTGTCTGTTTTGTTGCGCTTAATCAGGTTTCCTGCAATGAGTTGCAGAAAACCGAAGATCATCAAACCAACGGTAAGGATATACAGGTCACTGCGAATGAAATCGTACCGGTATACCAGAAAGGTGAGCGCAGCTCCAAGCAATATCCAAAGGGTCGATGGCTTGCTGAACCTGGTGTAGGGGAGAAGCTCTCCGGCTTTATGGTCTTGCTCAACTCTTTCCCTTCCTTTTTCCAATTCTTCAAATTCTCTGAGTTGTTCAGGTGAGTATTCTTTGTTGCGCAGAACTGTCCAAAGCACTGCCAGGAAAAATACGATACCACCCAGCAAAAAAGCCATTCGTACTGAAGGCGGCACCTGACCTTCGGGGGCGATGTTGGCCACACCGAATACATTGGTCAAAAACCACGGAAGCATAGATGCCACCACCGAACCTGTTCCGATAAAGAAACTTTGCATGGCAAAACCCTTATTGCGCTGATCAGGCGGAAGCATATCCCCAACAAATGCCCTGAAGGGTTCCATACACATGTCAATGCTGGCACCCAGTATCCAGAATATCCCCACGGCAATCCATAGCAAAGGTGCTGTTGGTAGCAGGATAAGTGCAATGGATGCACCTATGGCTCCAAATAAGAAAAATGGTCTTCGCCTGCCAAGCCTGGTCCAGGTGTTGTCGCTCATATAGCCAACAATGGGCTGCACAATAAGTCCGGTAACCGGAGCAGCGATCCACAAAATGGGGATGGCTTCGACCTGGGCGCCCAGGGTTTCAAAAATTCGGCTTACATTGGCATTTTGCAGGGCAAATCCAAACTGAATACCCAAAAAGCCGAAGCTCATATTCCATATTTGCCAGAATGATAAACGCGGTCTTGTCTTCATGCAAGAATAGCTTTAGATCACTAACATTTTTGTTTGGCCCGGACTCAGCAGGATGCTCTCAACATACCCTCCGGAGAATGTGTAAAGTTACATGTTTTTTCTAAAAAACCACGGCCTGATCCACCTGATAACTAGGTAATCCCACCCACCTTCACAACTGCGAAGCCCGCAGGGCTGAGCCTAACAGCCCGAACGAAGTGAGGGCATAACCGCGAAGCCCCTCCGGGGCTGAGCCAACTGCCCGAGGCTTCAGCCGAGGGCCGAACCAACACACGGAGCGCAGCGACGTGCCAACAGCGAGGTGCTCCGCACCGAGCCTAACAGCCCGAGGCTTCAGCCGAGGGCCTAACTACGAGGCGCCCAGCGCCGAGCTAACTTTGTAGCTATATCGGAGCTACGGTATGAAAGAACACCCCCAGTTTCCCATGCCGGTTAAATGAAAACTCAGCCCTGAATATGGTATCATAATAGGTAACCAGATCAAGGCCAAGTCCGATACTCCCCAACCAGGTGTTTGACAGCGGATTATTCTCATAGAAATGCCTGTCTCTCATATAGCCTGCATCCACAAATAAGTTGGCGTAGACTGCATAATGGATGAGCGAGAATTTTTCGGATGGAATAAATCCGATCTCGGTTACCCGCTGGGGCAGGATGTTGTATTTTAAATTTGACTTAAAAACCATAAACTGATGCCCGTCAATAACGTAATTCTCATACCCCCTGACAAGAGACTGAATATACCCAATGCCCTGCTGGTCAAAATATGACAAGGTGGTTCCTTCGCTGAATTTGGCTGAGGCTCCATAGGCAAGAAACCATCTGGAAATCAGGGGTATATAGTGTTGTGCAGTGGCCTCAAAGGTGGTTATATCCATATCTGTATCACCGAATAACCCGAAACCCTTTCTCGACACCCCAACCTCATAGAAAAAGCCCTTGAGGGGATAGGCTATAATGTCTCGAAGATCACGTCTGAACGAGTAGCTGGCGGTTATGTAAGAGAAACGATTTTTGCCATCAGGACCGAACCTCGGATTTAGTGTAAGCAGGGTGTCTGCGAAATTGTAACTGTGGTAACCGATTGAAAAACGGTGGTTATTGTACAATTTCGGGCGGATATTGGTATGGGTTGAAACATAATACTCATTTGCAATGAAATGATCACTTAGCCGTATGAATAAACGATCGTTATCTTCGGTGGCGTAAGCTCTTTTTTTGCTTCGGTTTATACCATAGCGGAATCCCCAGCCTATGGTCTGTGCTTTATTGATATATGGTGTATAAACCAGCAGTGCCAGACTTTGCACATTACCGGTTTTGGCCTGAAACTGAATTCGCTCATTCCGGCCGGTTACATTGGTAGCCACCAACCTGATTCCATAGTTGAATTTTGAAAAAGAAGGATCCTCAAGCCACAGGTTCAGGTTGGGTTCATCCAGTTCAAAAACCGGAACTGGCCAGATATTCCAGCGTTCAACAAAATGATAGGTTATTTCCACATCAGGATATTGATCAAAACTCACCTGCGGCTCCACAAAATTAAAAAGGGTTGTATTCATCAGGTTTAGCCTGCTGCTTTCAATGCGCCGTATGAGTCTGTCGGTCGGGATGGAATCGCCCTCACTGAACAGCAATTCACGGTATAATATCCTGTCGCGGGTCAGCCTGTTGCCTTCAAAGTGAATGGCCGCAATATGAACCATCGAGTGCGAGGCAAAAAGGCTGTCTGAGTAGGTGATTGATAGTTTATGTGTGAGGGTTGAGAGTGGTTTTGGCTGTTTGGATATATGGTCAGCCTGCCCCGTACTGATAAGCGGGGATGCGATCATAAACAACAAAACCATCCAATTTGTGCGCGTCATAATCTGAGAGCAGTCTAAGTATCCAGGTATTTCATCAATGATTCATATCTCTCATGGAGCAGTGAATCATACATGCTTTCATTGGCAAAAGATGCCTTGATAATGTAGTCATAACGATTAAGGGTCTGAATGATGGATGACAAGTCCATTACACTGACCTTGATGGTAACCTCAAGTTGGGTGCTCTCAGAAGAAGATGTGATGCAGGCACTTAGCACTTTGGCATCATTTGATTCTATAATCCTTGACAGCTCACTCAGGGAGTATTGCTGGGTGCTTATCTCCAGAACCAGTATGCCACCCGGTTGCTTTACTGAAGTAAAGTCAGCCATGTTCTGAATAATCTCATCATGGGTGATGCTTCCTATGTATTTGTTGTTTTGATCTAATACCGGTATTAATGACAGCTTTTCTGCAGAAGCAAGCTGAAGCACATCAAAAAAGTGCTGGTCTGCGTAAACATATGGACGGGTGAATGGGATCTTTTGCCGTCCGAGTGGTTTGTCCAGGTCATCCAGGCTATATATGTCAGCATTCCTGATCAGCCCAAGCAGGTTTTGTTTGTCTACAAGGGGCAGGTGTGTTACGCCTGTATCTTCCATCCAGTTCAGGGCCAGGTGCCCTGTGTCTGAAGGTTTCAGCGGCATAACCAAATTGCTGAGCATATTTTTTGCGAGCATGAATTTTTCTTGTTAAATGGCTTTTCTGCCCTGTGAAATTACGCATTTTTTGTGAAAAGATTGCATGCAATTCAGGTCACTTTTCATGCTTCTGTGTCTAATTTGCGTATAAAATAATTCGTGTACATTTGTTATAAAATAAAAGATATGGTCAAGTTAAGTGTTAATATCAATAAAATAGCCACATTAAGAAACGCCAGAGGTGGCAACATACCCGATGTGATCAAAGCGGCCATTGACTGTGAACGTTTTGGTGCTCAAGGTATAACTGTTCATCCGAGGCCTGACGAACGACATATTCGCTATCAGGATGTGATTGATCTGCAACCCGTGGTAAGAACAGAGTTCAATATTGAGGGTTATCCGTCGCGCAGCTTTATTGACCTGGTGAAAAGTGTGGGGCCTGCCCAGGTTACCCTGGTACCCGATCCTCCCGATGCTTTGACATCAAATGCCGGTTGGGATACAATTAAAAACAAGGATTTTCTTACCGGTGTGATTGCGGAGTTTAAGGAGTGTGGCATCAGAACCTCTATTTTCATTGAAACAGATCCGGAAATGATACAACGGGCAGCTGATGTTGGAACAGACAGGGTGGAGCTTTATACTGAACCTTATGCAGCAAATTTTTACACGGACAAAGCAGTTGCAGTGGCACCTTTTACCCAGGCGGCCATGGTTGCTCATGAAGCCGGATTGGGTCTGAATGCAGGTCATGACCTGAACCTTGATAACTTGCAGTATTTTGCAGAGCAGGTTCCGCACTTGCTTGAGGTATCCATAGGCCACGCCCTCATTGCAGATGCACTGTATTTTGGTTTGCATAACACCATTCAGCTGTATCTGCGCTGCCTGCAACAGGCCGCCACAACCTAACCGCGGCCCGAAGGGCCGCTAACTGCCCGAACGCAGTGAGGGCCAAACTGCAGCGCCCCGCGCTGCCAACCGCGGCGAAGCCGCCAACCGTGAGGCCCGAAGGGCCGAACCTAACTTTTAAACAATGAAACTTTACTACAGGGAATTCGGCGAAGAAAGCCATTATCCGGTAGTCATACTTCATGGCCTGTTTGGGATGTCTGACAATTGGGTTTCTATTGGCAAAGACATAGCTGATGCTTCATTCAGGGTTTTTATACCCGACCAGCGCAATCATGGTCGTTCGGGTCACAGCGATATCCACAACTATCCGGCCATGGTAGATGACCTACTGGAGTTTTTGGATGCCAGAGAATTGGAAACGGTTCACCTGATCGGACATTCTATGGGTGGTAAAACAGCCATGCAATTTGCCTTTGACTACCCTGAGCGAATCAACAAACTTGTGGTCGCTGACATTAGTCCTTCGGCCAGCAGACATGGTGATGGCCACTCAAAGCTGATTGATGCATTGCTGAAACTTGATTTAAGTAAATATGAGAGCAGGAACGGGGTGGGCGACGCCATGGGTAACATCCTCTCAAACCAAAGGCTACAACAGTTTTTGCAAAAAAACGTTTATTGGAAAGACAGGGCAAGCCTGGGGTGGAGAATGAACCTTGTAGCTGTGAGGGATAACCTGGACAATATATTTTCACCTGTAGAGTCAGCATCGCCTTTTAAGAAACCTTCACTTTTTATCAGAGGAGGCTTGTCAGACTATATTCCTGATGAACAGATTCCTGTTATCGAAAAGTTATTCCCGGCTTACAAATTGAAAACCATTGATGGCGCCAGCCATTGGCTACATGCAGAAGAACCATCGCAGTTTGTAAAGGAGGTATTATATTATTTGTCAGAATAATGTATACATATGTTTTTATCTGTTTGGTATTAAAAGATAAATTTCTTAATATTCGTACGTATAAAGAAATTTATCCATCAAATAGACAACAACATGTGTTTTCCCAGAAGCTTTACACACCGTATTTTTGTAGGTGTTTTATTGTTTTCCTTCCTTGTTGCAGGTTGTGATCTGCTTGAAAATGGAGATAGTGCGAAACCAGGGAATCCGGAAGAAGTAATTTTCCAGAGAGCGGATGTTGAGACACAGGATCGTAACCGTTTTCACCTTATCCATTTTTTAAGCAAACAGAATATTGTAGCTGCAACCAATCTTTATCAGTGGAATGATGGAGGCGATTTATGGCTTTCGTCCAATGGCGGTATTAATTTTGAAATATCCAGGGGTTATGTCTCACCACTGAGAGGAAACTTCAGTTTTGTAAATCAGCAAAACGGGTATGTGGCTGGCTGGAGATCGGGTTTCGGGGTCAGTATGTTCATTGGAAAAACAACTGACGGGGGGCAAACCTGGGACAACCTGTTGGATACTGATCTGAGTAACCTGAGAGATTTGATCCCGGTAAACATTGACCCCCGCAATATTGCTGCCATCGGAAACCATGTATGTTTTGTGACGGGTGGGCTTGAGGGTCCTGGCCGGATTTTTGGTTCTGATCAGGCGGGATTGGGAGCGAGCTGGATGGTTGAAGTCAGCAATATTGATTTTTATACCTGGACCCTTGATGCTATTGATGGCAGGTTTTATATTGCAAGCCATTCGGAATTTATGTTCAGTCAGCCCGGGGGTGAATGGCAGAAGCTTGATGCTCCCTGGGACGACGCAGGAGGACTTGAATTGACCAGCATGGTTTTTGCTTCACAGTCAAGGGGATGGGCACTGGTGGAGGATACGAATGCAGCAGACAACAGGTTGACGCTTTATTTTACTGACAATGGAGGCGAAAGTTGGCAGGTGCAAGAGAGTTCGGCCAAGACTGAAAGGCAGACTGCATTCCCCAGACTGGGACAGTTGCTCTATTTTGACCATATGCTCTTTGGCCTTTCACGCATGATCGTTGATGATGGTCCCGACAGAATCTATATTGTCATTAGTGCCGACAATGGTAAAACCTGGATACGCAACGACTGGACAGAACACGGTTCCGGAAGCATCGGACTGGTAAATGCAGATGGTGAGCTGAGGGTTTATCAAATCATCAGCAGCCAGTACGATATGGGCTATTATGGGGTTTACAAGCCTTGATTCAGAGGCTAAAACCTTCTCCCTGGTAAAACTCCAGGATTTTCACCATGAAAATAAACTCATACATGGCTTGCAGGGCATTGATCTCGGCTCTGTTCAGACGTGCTTTGGCCTCATTGAATTCCAGACTGCTCATCAGGCCCAGATTGAACCGCTGCTCGGCATAATGGAATGACTCTTTGGCGGCTTCAAGCGATTTGGTGTTGCTCGTATAGCTTTTATAGGCTGCCAGTGCATCACCATGTGCCTGGTGAATAATCCTGCCCAGGTTGTTTTTTTGGCGTTCGTAATTGAGTCTTGACTGTTCAAGGTCAATACGGGCATTCTGAATATTGGTCCTGGTTTGTAACCTGTTTGATATGGGGATATATAAACTGAGCTGAATACTTCTGGCAAAGTTTTGCGAAAGTTGTTCGCGGTATGGGACTATTTCAAGGGTAATGTCGTTATTGCGCAACATGTAGTCGTTTGGGTTGTATGAACGTGTAACGGCAGCCGTGGCATTGTTGTTATCGCCATTGGCAATCCTTCTGAATGCCTCAGAGTATGCTGAACCCATCGATGACTGCAGTTGAAGGCTGGGAGATCTGCTGCCTCTGTGCAGGGCCAGACTTTTTTCGGCCATTTCAATGCGTTGTTTGGCTGCAAACACCGAAGGTTCTGTCTGAAGGGCTTTTTGGTAAATATGTTCGGGCTCATAAAAAAAGCTTGTGCTTTCCATGACCAGGTCGGGGCGCTCAATGGCGAAGTCTTCATCCGGATCTAATTCAAGCATGATGATCAGGTCAAGGTATGCCAGTGAAAGCTGGTTCTGGGAATTGGTATAGCGAACTTCCTCTTCAGCTGCCATGGCTTCCATTTCAAGCAGGTGGCCTCTGGTTACCGTCCCTCCTTCTCTGAGTATCCTGGTACGTTCAAGTTGCTCCATGGTAACTTCAAGTTGTTGCCTGGTAACATCCACCATGTCTTCCAGATAAAGGATACGCAGGTAGGCGTTTGCAATGTTCAGGATCAAGTCGTTCTGTAAGCTTTCTGTATCGTAATTGACAGCTGACTGCCTGGCCTGGTTGAGCCTGTAGTTGTTTATTGCCTGAAATCCGGAAAAAAGATTTAAACCTCCAGACATCGACATTTGCTGGTATGCAATTCGCTCTGTGTAAATTTCATTGGTTACCTGGTCAATGCTTCGCCCATAGCGGTATCCATAATTTGATGATCCGCTGATTGTGGGGATAAAATTCCCATAGCTTTGGATGACAGCAGTTTTGGCACGGTCCACTTCAAGATGTTGCCGTCTTATATCCAGGTTATTTATCAGTGCATGATCAATGCATTGCTCAAGGCTCCATACTGTCTGGGCCTGAAGTGTGGCGGTTGACATGATACAAATCAGGGCAAAAAGCAACAGAAATCTCTTCTTATTCATGTTTTCGGATATTTGATTTACCCTCTTATTAGCATGAAATATGCCAATCATATTATATTGTACATAATGAGGGGGTTATGTGTTTTTGGCCTATGGTTTATACCGCCTGTAAGGTGTTCACTATCCAACATCAAGCGTTCGATAACGTACACATAGGCAGACAAGCATTCCGCTCTGTGCTTCGGATATGGGCACGCAATGGAAAACCAATAAAAAAGGGTGATGAAAAACTTAAAAGTGCAGGGTGAACCTGGTTTCAACGTCGGGTTTGGAGCGGACGGTGATATTTCCTTTGTGTAGCCGCATGATTTCACGCGACAGGCTCAGGCCGATTCCTGAACCTTCTTTTTTTGAGGTAAAAAAGGGCACGAAGATCTGTTCCATATTGTCGGGCTTGATGCCGTGGCCGTTATCACTAACTGATATGTTGACGCGGTTCATGCTTTCGGCTATAGCCAATATCTGTATTTTGGGTGCTTCAACATCCTGAACGGCGTGTACGGCATTAATTATCAGGTTTATCAATACCTGCTCAATCAGATCGGGGTCGGCCGTCAACTTCAGTCCGGGCGGAATAATCTTGTAAGCACAGTTAATTGAGCGTTCATCCATTTTGGGATGCAATAATTTTTCTACATTGTCAAACAGATCGTTGACTTCAAAATGCCTGAAGTTGGGCTTGGGAATCCGGGTCAGATTGCGGTAAATCTGAACAAAGTTCAACAACCCCTGGCTGCGTCTTTCTATGGTATTCAGGGCGCTTTGGGCACTTTCAACATCTTCTTCATCAATATCCTTTCGCAGCAGTGTTTTTTCCTCATCAATGAGCAATCCTTTTACCGTTGATGAAAGGGAGACGATGGGGGTAATTGAATTCATGATCTCATGGGTAAGCACCCTGATGAGCTTCTGCCATGAATCCATTTCTTTGGCTTCAAGTTCGGTGTGGATGTTTTGCAGCGACACCAGCACAAAATCTTCGCCCTGCATGCGAAATTCAGTGGCGCGGATAGAAAGCTGCATGAGTTCATTTTCAGCAAACACCTTGATCAGTTCACTGTCACCTGCTTTGACCCGCTGAAGGAGTTCAGACAGGTTTTTGTCTATTTTTTCCAGGTCATATACAAATCGCAGATTCGGAAGCCTGAACAGCCGCTTGAATGCATTGTTGACCATATGAACGGTGCCGTCTTTTTTGAACACGATGATTCCGATGGTAACGTGTTGAACCACAGTTTGCAGGTAATTATAGTGTTCTTCTTTGGTGGCCCGGGTTTTTTTGAATTCATTGATCACCTCATTGAAGGCCTGATTGAGGTCATCAAAGCTCTTACCCAATCCCTGGTCTGAAAATGAAGAGGAGAAGTCACTATGACGGATGGCTTCAAAAAAAACAGAGAGCTTTCTGTTGGTTCGCTCCACATACCTGACAAGATTCATGATCTGCATGATGATGATCAGCACCAGGATGGTAGAGGTGATAACGAACTCTCTGCTGCTGATGATTGACAGCAAAATCACCACCGATACCATGATCAGCAGCACCCTGCCAACCACATTGAAGCGAAAATTCCTAAAGTTCATATTTCTCGATGCGTCTGTAAAGAGATGCCCTGGTGATGCCCAGTTCTTTGGCTGCTTTACTGATGTTTCCACCATGCTTGTCAACAACCTTCCGGATGAGCATTTTCTCGGTAGCTTCCAGGTTGTGGGCTGCTCCCGCATCGGCCTTTCCTGATTTGTCCTGCTGGGTTGAGAGGAAAAAGTCGTTGGGTTGCAATGTATTTGACTCACTCATAATCACCGCCCTTTCAACTGCATGTTGTAATTCGCGGATGTTTCCCGGCCAGTGGTGTTTTTCAAGACGTTTTAGCGTATTGGTGTGCAGACGCTTGTTGGGCATTTTGTATTTCTTGCAGTAAATCTCAAGAAAGTGGTTGACCAGCGGGGGTATGTCTTCTTGTCTTTCCCTTAGCGGCGGCAAGTTGATCTCTACCGTATTGATGCGGTAAAGCAAGTCTTGTCTGAACTTGCCTTCTTCAACCATTTGGTAAAGCGGCATGTTGGTGGCGCAAATCAACCTGACATCGACGGGGATTTCCTTGACCGAGCCAAGCCTGACAACATTGCGGTTCTGCAATACGCTTAACAGCTTTGACTGCAGCGACAAACTGAGGTTGCCGATCTCGTCAAGAAATATGGTCCCTTTGTTGGCAGCTTCAAAACGGCCCGGACGGTCTTCTTTGGCGTCGGTAAATGCTCCTTTTTTATATCCGAAAAGTTCACTCTCAAACAGCGTTTCGCTGATGGCCCCCAGGTCAACACTGATGAATACTTCATTCTTGCGCTTGGAGGCACGGTGCAGTGCCCTGGCTATAACTTCCTTACCGGTACCGTTTTCACCAAGAATCAATACATTGGCATCAGTAACGGCTACTTTCTGGACGGTGTTCATGACGTCCAGCATGGGTTTTGACTGGCCTACAATATGGCTGTATGGCTGGTCACCCTGCTCCATTAAAAATTTCTGCTTCGAACGCATGTCCTGCAGTTCTTTTTTCGACTTGTGGGCCTCAAGGGTGGCGGTAATGGTTGCCAGCAGTTTTTTGTTGTCCCAGGGTTTGAGCATGAAGTTGGTTGCCCCTTCTTTGATGCCCTGAACAGCCAGCTCAATATCACCGTAGGCTGTGATAAGCAGTACGGCGATGGCCGGATCTATTTCAAGGATCTTGTTCAGCCAGTGAAAGCCTTCTTTGCCGCTGGTGGCGTCACGCGAGAAATTCATGTCGAGCAGAATCATGTCATAGCTCTCGTTCTTCAGCAGCATGGGAATATTGTTGGGCTCGTTGTCTGTATGTACAACTTTAATGTGCTGTTTCAGGAAGAGCTTAGCTGCCAGAAGTACATCCTGATCATCGTCAACGATGAGAAGTTTTGAGTCAAGTTTACTCATGTCAAGGGTCTCTTTTTTCGAATATAAACCGCATATTATGCCAACAAAGATAAAATTTCTGTCAATAGGTCATGGCATGCAGTGATTTAAAAAAAATATTTCTATTTTTAGCAGCTTAATATGTTTTCAAGGACTATTCATTCACTTACCCAAAAATTGTATACCTACCATGAGCAGTAAACACAGTTCAGCGCGGTTTATGCCACGCAGAAAGTTTCTTGAGATGGGCCTTAAGGGAGGAATTGCCGTAGCTGTCACGCCACCATTGCTTTCGCATATGGTGTCTTGCAGCGGTCCCCTGACAAGGGCTACCCCCAGCCTTGATATGGACAAGGCCACTTTGGACAAGGTCATAGCACGGGCTTTGCAACACGGCGGAGATTTTGCCGATGTATATCTTGAAAGCCGGAACTCCCGTCAGATTATTATGGAAGAGTCCATTTTCAAAAGCGGATTATATGGCATTAGCCAGGGAGCTGGTGTGCGCGTAATAGCCGGTGATAAGACCGGGTATGCCTATACCGAAGAGATTACCGAAGAGAGTCTCATGCGTGCGGCTGATATCGCTTCTTATGTTGCCCGCAACGGTCAATCCATTGCTCCTGTCAACATTGCAGAAGCCAAAAGGGAGGGTTTTATCACGGTGGTAAAGCCCCTTGAAGACATTGCTGATGCCAGGCGTATTGAAGTAATGGAGCGCGCCAATCAGGCCGCCCTTGATTATGATCCCAGAATACGCATGGCTCTGATTGATTATTATGATCAGGTTCGCAGCCGGGTTATAGCCAATAGTGAAGGGCTTTACCTCAGAGACGAACTGCCGCTGCTGTTCTTCATCGTTCAGACCATGAGTGATGACGGTACCAACAGGCATATGTCGCGTGAACGTATAAGCGAACACAGCGGATTTGAATTGTTCGAAAAGGAAACACCCGAGTCTGTGGCCCGCAGGGCTGCCCGGGAGTCAATCGCCATGCTGGATGCCGAAGATGCTCCTGCCGGAATGATGGATGTTGTGATGGAAAATGGCTGGGGTGGTGTTCTGATTCATGAGGCTGTTGGTCACCCGCTTGAGGCTGACAATATCGCCAGGGGTATTGGGGCATTTACCGGTAAGGTAGGCCAGAAGGTAGCTACGGACGTATTCACCATGGTAGATGACGGAACCCTGCCCAATTTCAGGGGAACCATCAATTTTGACGATGAGGGTACACAGGCACAACGCAATGTGCTTATCGAGAATGGTGTACTGAAAGGTTATATGACAGATGTTCTTACAGCCAAACAGCTTAACCTGGCCCGCACGGGCAACGGACGTCGTGAGTCATTCCGATACCTTCCCATCCCAAGAATGACCAATACCTTTATTGAACCCGGAAAGGATCGTCCTGAGGATATCCTGGCTGACACAAAACAAGGTATTTATGTGCAGAGCCTTAGTGGCGGCAGCGTGAATTCTGTAACTGGTATGTTCAACTTTACCTGCAGAGAAGCCTACCTCATTGAAAATGGCCGTAAGACTACACCCATCAAAGGTGCCACACTCATTGGTTCTTGCCTGGGGGTTATCCAGAGTATTGACGCCGTGGGTAATGACCTTGATTTCGGTCCGGGAATCTGCGGAAAGGGGCAGTCGGCTGAGGTTACTGCCGGACAGCCTACTTTACGTATCCGCGGAATCAATGTGGGCGGTTCAAGGGCCTGATTATCCTTTGATTAAAACTTGTAAAGTATAGTTAATCAGATTTAAAAAATATTGCACATGAAACGAGCCATGCAAAGATGTTTGACACACAGCACTTTGGTTATGCAATGGCAAGTTCCCTCTGAGCTAAACATAAAAATTATAAACAGATGAATTATCACGATATAGCTGACAGACTGGTTAGGCGTGGCCTTCGCTTCGGAGCCGATGAGGTGGAGGTGTATATCCAGACCAGCAGAAACCTGTCCATACGGGTCAGGAATGCAGACATCGAAACCATACAGGAAGCCGCTGCCGGTGGTGTTGGTTTCCGTGTGCTGGTAAATGGCCGCATGGGGTTTAGCCATTGCAACGATTTTAACGACCGTGCGCTTGAGGAGACTTTGCGCAAGGCCATTGCTTTTGCCAAACTTACTTCGCCAGATGAGTTTAATGCATTGCCCGGTAACATGAACCACATTGATGTGGACGGGCTTTATGACCCGGAAATCGCCAGGGTCGATACCGGTACCAAGATTGACATGGCGCTTGAGCTTGAAGCACTGACCATGAAAGATAGCAGGATTACCCATAGTTCTGGTGCCACTTTTGGTGAGCGGGAGTCTGAACTCATTATCGCCAACTCTAACGGATTGCTGAAGAGCTATAAGTCATCTTCATGCTCTTTAGGTGTTAGTGTTGTAGCCCAGAAAGGAGAACAGCGGAATACAGGCGGCAGGTCAACTTCACGTCGCTTTTTTGCCGATCTTGAGCCATTACCCTTGGTTGCAGAAGAAGCATCGCAAAGGGCATGGGAAATGCTTGACCCCCGAATGGTAAGTACACAGCGGGCAAGTGTGATCTATGATCCCAGGGTGGGCCGCTCATTGATAGGTGGAATTATTTCTGCCATCAATGGCGACAGGGTAAACCAGGGGGCGAGTTTTCTGCAAGATTCAGTTAATGAGCGCTTTGCTTCAGAACTGCTGACTATTGTTGATGATGCCACACGTCCGAAAGGAATGAGCAGCAAGCCTTTTGACGGAGAAGGTGTTCCTGCCGGGAAAAGGATATTGGTTGAAAATGGTGTATTGAGGGGTTTTCTCCACAACACCTATTCGGCCAGACGTGCCGGAACCGAAAGCACCGGAAATGCTTCACGCGGAGGCTTTACCAGCCTTCCGGGTATTGGTACCCATAACTTGTATGTGGAGCCAGGCAGTTATACCCCAGAGCAAATCATTGCCAATACCCGTCGCGGATTACTGCTGACTGGCGTAACAGGATATGGCATCAATGCCGTAAATGGAAATTACAGCGGTGGTGCCAGTGGCTTCTGGGTTGAGAACGGAAAGATTACACATCCTGTACAGGGTCTGACCATTGCCGGCAGTGCCCATGATATTTTACGGAACATTGACATGATGGGTAATGACGTTGATATGACACAGTCATTCACTTCGCCCACTTTCAGAATCAGTGAAATGCAAATTGGCGGCGCCTGATGATCTGCTTTTGATTAAAACCATATCTTAGGTTTTCTATATGGAGGTTGTCCCTGGCAGGGACAACCTTTTTTTGTGCCACCCAAACCGGTTTTACAACCTGAAGCGAGAGTATGACTTGTTATTTGTCTGTAAAATAAAATGCTACACATATATTTAGCCTGCATTTAACGTATCATTTAAAATATATTTTATGAAAAAGCGCAGGTGTTGTTTTTGGGTTCCATGTCTACTATGGTTGTGTTTTCAGTTGGGGGCGATATCGCTCACGGCACAGGAAAATCTTTTGTTGAATCCCTGGTTTGATCATTGGACTGATGGCAGGCCTGATCACTGGAATTTCAGGGAGCCTGCCATACAGGAAGGCGAACAGGTGCTCAGGGGCGATTATGCCCTGGGGCAGCGCAACTGGGTTTCTTATATGTGGCAGGATGTGCCGGATATTGTAGCAGGGGGGCTTTATGAAATCTCATATTGGTTCTACGACAATGATCCGGACGCCGGTAGCAGCCTGTGGGCCTGCTGGCTTTCTGGCGGGGAATGCCTGGATGATGATGCTGAAATACTGCGACCTGATCTGGTTTCGGATGAGTTTGATGGCTGGCAGGAGCTATTGCTGACACTCACAGCACCGGATGGTGCCGATGGGTTTCGCTTTGGTGTAAAAACCCATGATACAGGCAACGGAGGCGGAAGTGTTTTTTTTGATGATTTTTCTATGGTAAGGCAGTTTATTTTTTCTGGTTTCGGGCATGAAACCTTTAATAATCTGGGGCTTTCAGGTACAACGTATCAGTGCGGAAGCTTTATTGGAGAAGATGGGCTGGAGTGGTTTTATTCCCAATGCCGGGGAAATATCCCCATTGATGGCCCGGCCATCATGATAGGTCCAAACCGTAACCCAAGGTCAAGCTTTCACTCCCA
Organism: Bacteroidales bacterium; assembly: GCA_007118495.1. Classification (GTDB taxonomy): domain Bacteria; phylum Bacteroidota; class Bacteroidia; order Bacteroidales; family UBA7960; genus PUPG01. The sequence continues at coordinate 233 of SKRM01000012.1, read as the reverse complement.
GGCTCTGGAACATGGTGTGGGCACTTTGTCATTTGATTACATGCAGGCGCTTACCTCAAATGTGAATCTGCAGGTAATGGTAAATGGAGAGGTGGTTGGTACATTTACTACAGATGGTCAACAGGATGAAATTCTTCACTCAGGCCCCATTGAAGTACACGTGCCGGGAGAGGCTGTTATTTCTTTTATGGGGGTGACCAATTCAAGCGGTCATGTTGCCATAGATAATATTG
>SKRM01000020.1 GCA_007118495.1 Bacteroidales bacterium | reverse complement strand
TATCTGTATAGTAATCATACACACACCCCATCGACATCAATGTCATTTGCTTACACTTTATGAAATGTGGCTGCTTGAAACTTCCTTCATCGCGCCACTCATAAAAACCACTTACCGGCAACTCATTCTGCAGAAAAGAAGTGTCTGTTTTATCTTTCCACCCGCGAGGCATGATTCCTTTGTATCGTGCCTCAAGTTTCTTTGCCTTGTTTTCAAGATAAGCTATGGTGTAACACATGTCAAAATGGTATGATCAAGCTGTAAACAACATAAAGATACAAGTTTCAAGACATTTTTTTGCCGCAAATAAATGAGCAAATACGCTTTTTTTGTACATTCATCCTGTAATACCTTTCCTAGACAGAATAAACATAATTTAAATCCCAAAAAAATGAAAAAAATTATTTTATTCTCCATCATGCTGCTATTGGGCTTGTGTCCCGGTCTGAAAGCACAACGGGATACTGACTCACAGGCAATGGAGCGTGCAGAAAGAGAATACAATACCCTCAGCAACCGCGGCTGGGAGGCCTACCATGGCGACCTGCGCCAAATGCTTGAATACGGATGGAAGTTACACTTCGAGCTTGATGAAAAGGGTGAACATGTATATGTTCGCACCTATGGGGGAGGCAGAAATCAGGACAAGGAAGCTGCCATCAGTGAAGCCATAGAAAAGGCAAGGGAGTTTGTGTCAAATCCTATGGTGTTGTATTTCCAAACCTGGAATGCCAATAAAAGGATGAAAGGTGATATCTCAACCGAAGATTCACACTTAATCAGAGATGTGATTTCAGACATCCACGACAAGATTTATGAAAATGTATCAGCCCTTGAAGTAGAGCCCCAGGTGGTCATCACCAGACCCGGACGTCGCAACACCCATGAGGCAACCGTCAGGATCTACTACAACCAGCTTGAACTCAGAGAATTTGTAAGGAATCTCATTGTGGATGAGCTTCTTACAAAGACCAGCTGGAGCCGTGAGGAGGCCATAGCCAGACTAACCTATGATCATTAATAGCGTGATTACTCCACCTGCTCAGGTGCGTAGTGTCTGAAGTAATTTACATTCAACACATCCAGTTGCCGCTTGTGGGTTTCAAGGTGCTGCAGAAAATCTCCATAGTGCGGATTTCAGCCGTAAATATATGCTATTTATGGATGAAAAAACGAGCCCTCAACCGCCCTGTAGATATCCGGACATCACAGTGGTTACAAAAAAAACATAAAAAACAGCCCTTATTTAAACAAATTCTAAATAAGCATGTTTTATATAAAAGTCTGGCACAAAACAAGCCCGGCAAATATATATTTTACGCTTTTATTGTGTTTTTCACAAATTATCATTAAATATTTTACATATATTTTGTTAAAAACTTGTAAGCGTAATATTTATTTACTATATTTGTTCTGTTGTTATGGTTTTTGTATAATTATTTATGGTTCTAGTAAAAGTTTTTAACTGCTTCGAACAACTAAACCATAAGAAAAATTTGAAATAATGATTAAACATGCTACTGTTTTTGGGTTGTTACTGATTTTTACTGCAGGTCTGTCGTATGCGTCAAATCATGCATTGGAGTCAGAGGGTTCTTTAAAAGAAACACAAACCCCCTCTGTAGAGAGCCTGGGGCGTGTCAATGATATAGAATCACCGTATTACATGCTTTGCTTTTATCTGGTCAGGGATGACGACAACTCATTGGTTGGCACAGGTTATGGCAGATGCCCAAGCATGTTGAGTTCAGGCAGAACCGAAGCAAATATTTACCGCCATTCTGCCCTGGGCGAAATTCTGACACAGGCAGGGATAGATAGCCGCCGCGTACAAGTATTAAACTACAACAACCGCCAGGTTTTTAATGCAGAGCAGTGGATAGAACAAGTAGCCGATAAATAGCACAAACCATTTCCGGTGCACTAAACCCAAAAAACCTGTTCCGAAATTGGAGCAGGTTTTTTTAATGGATACGCCGTCATAATTCATTACATGCCAACAAAAAGATAATGATTGACCAGCCTTTTAAGTTCAATATGGTTCAATGGCTTGGTAATATAATCATTGCAACCCGCCCCAAGCACTAATTCCTTATCACTGGCCATGGCATGGGCCGTTTGAGCGATAATGGGCAAATCAGGTCTCATCTTTCTGATAAGTTTGGTGGCCTCCAAACCATTCATACCAGGCATTTTCAAATCCATCAAAACCATTGCAATATCAGGATGATCCTTAACTGCCTGCACCGCATCATGACCGTCAACTGCCCGTAAAATATTAAGTGTGTCATCATGCAGAATTATTTCAATCAGTTCATAGCTGTGGTCGTCATCTTCGGCCACAAGAATGGTTTTGGCAGCCCTGCCATGCCCATGAAGCTCTCCTTCGGGTTCTTTAGCTCTCTCAGGCAGAGCCTTTGCGGCATTATAGGGCAGGGTAAAGAAAAAGTGGCTCCCCCTTCTCTCTTTACTGTCAACCCAAATGTCGCCACCCAAGGCCTCGACATTGGCCTTTGCAATGGCCAGACCAAGTCCCGATCCTTCATACCCTCTTGACATTTCCATATCTGCCTGCACGAAACGTTCAAAGACAGAATCAATGCGATTTTCAGGGATGCCGATACCTGTATCAGAAACAAAAAACTCCAGGTGTTCCCCCTTTAACTTTACCCCGAATCTGACTTCACCCTCTTTGGTAAACTTAATTGCATTTTTTATCAGGTTCGTCAATATTCCTTCAAGTTTTTTCTGATCAGTTTTAACAATGTTCGAAGGCAGCGACAATTTGCCCGGCGGTTTAAGCAATAAGCCCCTGTCTTCAGCCTGTGGCCTGAACATCGTGTCAAAATATGTGAACAACTCTTCGAGGTTCACCTCTGAAATGTAAACATCTGACTGCCTTGATTCAATTTTTGCTATTTCAATGATGTCATTAATGGTATCAAGCAAACGTCCGGCACTGCGATTAACAATATCAATAAACTCCAGTTGCTTTTGCTTGTCAAGGTCAGGCTTTTTGAGCAAATCGAGAAAACCTATGATCGCATTCATGGGGGTGCGTATTTCATGACTCACATTGGCCAGAAAGGCTGTTTTAAGTCGGTCACTTTCCTCAGCCTTTTCCTTGGCAAGCAACAAGTCAGCAACAAACTGCCTGCGCTGAATAACCATACTGATTTGGTTTGATGCAAACTCAAGAAAGTCTTTACTTGACTCATTATAAGCTTCTGGATTTTGGTAGTCTTGCACTACAATGGCTCCTATGACCTTTTCGCCGCTGAACATGGGCACGCCAAGCCAAACCTCGCACATATAGCCAATTTGCTCCAAAACCCCTTGCTCCATCAACTTGAGAATATCCGTCTTTTTGAGTAAAACGGATTGTTTCTGTCTGATTACAAGCCCGGTGGCCGACTTTTCGGCCGGCCAGTATTCAATGTTATCAATTTCCTCATTCTCATAGGGAATATGCAAGGCATCATCCTGATCATCGTATAGGGCAATATAAAAGTTTTTGGCATCAATGATTCTTGAGAGCTCAGTCCTTATGGTGTCAATCAGTTCTCTAAAATCATTGGTGGCCAGGGTGGCCTGGCCGATACGGTATAAAACCTGCTCTCTTAATTCATTCTGTTTTTCTCTGGCAATATCAATAATGTATCCATACCATATTACCCTGCCACCTGACTCTCTTTCAGCCTGCAGTCTGGTTTCAAGCCATATCTGGCCCCTTAGGGGATGGTTGTACCTGTATTGCGTATTCCATGAGGATAGCCTTTGGGCAGAGTCTGAACCTTCTTTCATAACCCTTTTATAATCATCAGGGTGTATGTTATTTAGCCACAGGGCACCATCCTTTGAAAGCTGATGTAAAGAAAACCCAAGAATGCTGTCTGACTGTGATGACGCATAACGAACAATAAACCTCTCATCGGGTGTGCGCTCAATCATGCAAACCACACCAGGGCTTGCTTCTACAATATTTTCAAACTTGTTTTTTTCACGGCGGATGGTTTCTTCGTGCTGTTTGCGTTCAGAAATGTCCAGAAAAGTAACTACAGCACCTTCAACCATATCGTTATTTACGATGGGATGCGACCAGTATTCAGCCTGAAATAAGCTGCCGTCTTTTCGCCAAAGTACTTCATCGACCACATGGACAGGCTCCCCGCTTTTAAAAGCTTTAAAAATCATACACTCACTGGCCGGAAATGGTTCACCGTTCTCATATGAGTGATGAATAAGGTTGTGCATGTCTTTACCCAAAACCTCATCCTCCTCAAAGTAGCCAAGCATTTTGAGTGCTGAAACATTGCAAAAAGTGCAACGTCCATCCTTGTCCAGGCCATAGATTCCTTCAGCTGCCGAATCTAAAAGCTGCCGGAATTTCACTTCGCTTTCTCTTAATTTCCGGCCTGTAATGTCGGCCTCGGTTACATCCCTGAAAATAATACTGGCCCTGGGCTCTCCTGATGTCGTTCTGAAAATTGCAGTAGACACATCTGCCTCGAAAACAACACCATTCTTTTTCAACATCCTGACATTCCCCTTTGCCCTTCCTTTCAGCTCCCTTTCCCTAATCAGTTCCGGCAACCGGGGGTCATTTATATCAACCAATCCGAAACGGCCGGCAGCGCGTATTTCAGCTTCGGTCATCCCAAGTAGTTCACTTGCTTCTTTATTGGCGTACAAAATGGTGCCATCGGGTATGGTCAGGAGAATGGCATCAGCGCTATGCTGCATCACCAGCCGAAAATTCTCGTCGTCAGCATGCGATGACGCCTGAATCTGTTCAAGTTCTGATCTCAGAAGGGCAAGTTGTTCCCGCAATGCCAAATTCTCTTTTTCAAGTTTACTGATGTCCATGTGGTATATTCTTTTCAGGCAAACACCTCTAATGTAATAAAAAAAGTATATAAATTCCCGATTTACCGAAATCACAAAAGCTGAGGTATAGGCTCCGGATGCCAGCAGAAATCAAATTCCCTGCGGGAGAAAGGGGAAGCCTCCCATATCTTTATAGTTCCAGGCAAACTGATTCCATTCGCTTTCAGGGAATTTTTCAAGAAACAGCGCCTGGTTTTTTCCTTCTTCAGGAGATTGTTCGAAGGTCGAGAAAAGAGAAACAACACCATGTACGTGCCGGATGTGGCCCAAATCAAGCACTTGCCCCGAACCAGTTTGAAACGTTCTGATAGCACGGGTTTTTTTTGGCTCTGAAAATGGGTCGAAGAGTTCAAACGAATACGCCCGTGTGGAGGTTCTGGGGCTATAAAGGTCAAGGTAGATAAAATTGATTTCAATATCGGCCCGAACCCTTAGGCAAAACAGGCCAGACTCGTCAAGGGTGTTTGTATGGTATTCCTCTCCCGTTTCTTTATTGGCAAAACGCAGCCTTATATTTTTTGTGTGGCTTCCAGATGGAAACAATGCGCTAAATTCACTGAAAGCTGGCTCAGGATTGTCTGAGAACTCAATAGTTATCCGACCAACCAGCAATACATTTTCAAGTTCGGTTGGTTCTGCTATCTGGGGCTGTGTTGCCCGGTAGGTGGTTTTGCAACCAACAAATAATGAAAAAAAGATGATCGACAACAAAAAACGGGTGGTATGTTTCATTTGGTGTCTGTTTTGTTATTGATACAGTTTGTTCGGCAAGAATCATGCATACTCCCATGGGGGAAGGTTTCGCTATGATTAGTCTGTAAAAATAACAAATATATAACATAATTATATTTTTGGCTGCCATTCGCTTTTCGCGGATAGAAGTGAATCGATCTGCAAAAACACCAACAACACAAAAAACACCTGAAAAACCGCTGCCAAAACACCCGGAGGTATCCCGAAAACAGAGCCTTCAATGGCAGGTAGCAAAACAGAAATCAGCACACCACACACCACGCCTGCAAAAAAGAAAATCCAACGTAACTTCAGTGTCTGAAGCACAACCGGACGCATCATTTCCTCTCTGTTGATATGCTCCATGACACTGTCTTCAAAATCATCAAAAGGCAACTCCAGTCTTGCTGAAGCCATCAACTCCCTGATATCTCTGTCATCATGTGGATGAACCGTCTTCATAAGTCAAATGATTGTTTTTCCATTTTAAAATAATCATGCAGTATCATTCGCATACTTATCCTGGCCCGGTACAATATCACCTTGGTGTTTTCCACGCTCCAGCTTGTGATTTGGCTGACTTCTTTCAGGCTTTTCTCCTCCAGGTAAAACAAACGCAAGGCGAGACTCTCATTGGGTGGCATGCGCATCAATGCCTCGTTGACGTAATATTGCCGCTGCTGCTGATCGTCAACAACATCGCGGGGATCATATTCCCTGACTAAATCCAGGAGGGGATCGGTGCACGTCATCTTATCTTTGCCTTGCTGCCTTAACATTCTAAAAGCTTCATTGACAAGGATCTTATAGAGCCAGGTGCTAAAGGCGGCATCACCCCTAAACTGGGCCAGCTTGTTGTATGCCCTGACAAATGCATGTTGTACCACATCACGGGCTATGAGTTCATCCTTAACCACTGACATGGCTATTGAATAAGCCATGTCCTGATACTCACAGACTATGACCCTGAACGCATCCCTGTCACCACCAAGCACCCGGCGGATAGCTTCGTCAACCATGCTTAATTATTGTCTTTCTGCCTTCCTGCAAAAAAGGCCAGGATCATTCCCAGCCCCGCAAACAAAAAAAGAATTCCGGTTGCAATTAATTCAAGGTGATCATTGTTTGCTTTCACAGCTGGAAGGTTTACAACCAGCGTTGCCACAAGCAAACCCAGTGCGGCACTTGCAACTACAACCCCAATTTTCATCCAGGGAAATCGAAAATTCTTTAATGCCCCTTCCTGACGAGGCAGTAAAGCGGGGTCAAGGCCTTTTTCAATTATCAGCAAACGCTCTCTGGTACGGGCCTTGTGCGAAAAATACCAGTGAAAAAAAACGGCAGCCACAAGGGCTACCAGCAGAATACCTATCATCCAGTCCATGGTTAAAATTTTTTGTTATATCTGCTTAGACACTGTTCAAGCTGCAAAGGTTACAAAAAATCTCCCGATTCGATGACCAATTGGATGATGGTTTCGCATATGATAGATGGTGAGGCTATCTGGGCTTGCCCGAGTTTACTGTGGTTGGTGAAGACCTTCACCCACAGGTAAAGCAGCATATATTTGACGTAACAAGGCACTGGATGGCTCCAGACGCACTGAAAAAGGCCGGTTATGATGTTGACGATATCAGATACCTGGATTTTTTTATCCGCGGTTATAGCAGCGGGTTTCAATGGAATAAGGGCACCAGGAGTTGGGAATGGTTTGCCTCTGCACCGGTTAACAAAAAAGGAAAACCAAAACGTTTTAGGCAGCCTTTTTGAAATTCAGTTTAGCTATTCTTTGGCACAAAAAAACAGAAGCCCTGCAATCATTTGATTTACAGGGCTTCTTTGCTTGTTCTTTGCTCCCCCTCTTGGACTCGAACCAAGGACCCTCTGATTAACAGTCAGATGCTCTAACCGACTGAGCTAAGGAGGAGTGTTCCCAAATTGTTTGGGATTGCAAAATTAAACTTTGTTTTCGTAATTGCAAAAACTTTTTCAGAAAAAGCCGCATTTATGTTCTGTAACGCCGTAAACCAAAAGAATGGTAAAAATTATATAATTAGGTATTGTTTTGTTTTTTTTCCTAAATTTGCGGCATTAACAAAGCCCGTATGTTACTTAAACGGATTCAAAAGGTCTTCTCTTTCATACCTTTTCTATCGCAATCACTGCGACCCGGGCTTACCGGCAACATATTCTTCCTGATTATTTCGCTGGCGATGATTACATTCATTGCCCAGTCAGGCCTTATAGATAATCGTCAATATTCTGAATTAGAACCCGTTAAGGAAGAATCCACCCCCGCATTCACTGACGATGAAATCTACTTTTTTCAAGATACCATCACCCAGTACCTGCTCAACAGACAATTTAATGGCAGCGTACTTCTGGCGCGCAATGGCACCGTGCTTGTCAGCCGAAGTTTTGGTTTTGCAGACTTCAGAAGCCATGCCCCGCTGACACAGGAAACCCCTTTTCAGCTGGCCAGTATAAGCAAAACTTTTACAGCGGCCGCCGTTCTTCTACTGCAGGATCAGGGCCGGTTAAGCATTGATGATCCGGTGGCAGACCATATTCAGGAATTTCCCTATCCACAAATTACTGTGCGGATGCTGCTCAACCACACCTCAGGATTACAGAATTATATGTGGTTGGTTGAAAGATACTGGCGGCAACCCCATCCCCCGACCAATGAAGACATGCTGCGGCTTTTCAACACCTACCCCAGACCGCTTGATTTCAGGTCAGGAACACGGTTCGCCTACTCCAACACAGGATATGCCTTTTTGGGTCTGCTTATTGAAAGGGTATCGGGGCAACGTTTCCCCCATTTTATGCAAACGCAAATATTTGACCCACTAGACATGCCCAACACCTGGGTGTACGATCTCCACAATGATAACCCCGCCAAGACCGACAGGGTATTTGGGTTCCGTAGCTGGGGACGGGGACATATCGTCATTCCGGATGTTGATCATGATGGCGTATTCGGCGACAAGGGTATTTATTCAAATGTACTCGACCTCTACACCTGGGATCGTGCCATATCAGGCGGAAAGCTGCTTTCAGAAACAGTCTGGCATCAGGCCTTTGATTACACCCGCCTGGGGAATAACCGGCCGGTAAACTACGGGCTGGGCTGGAGGCTGCAAACATTTCTTGATAAAAGGGTGGTGCATCACCCCGGACGATGGAATGGTTTCAGAACCTCATTCAAACGCTTTATTGAAGACGATGCCACCCTGATTCTGCTAAGCAACACCAACCGCGACATCACGCCACTGATCAACGGACTGCAAAACATCCTTTTCCATAAAGAAATAGCCGCCCTCTCGCAGCCTCCCGCTGAAGACCCCGACGTTTATGACGAACTAGGCGGGCAGTAAGTATTATCCCTTCAACGCTCAAACCCTTCTCAGATTGACATCAACTTTCTTCGTACCTTTGCTGTTTACCAACTGAAGCATACCGTAATTATATGGAAATACGTATCGTAAATCAATCTGACAACCCACTTCCGGCCTACGAAACAGAATATTCGGCGGGCATGGATTTACGTGCCAATATCAGCGAGTCAATCATTCTCAAACCACTTGAGCGCTGTTTGGTGGGCACCGGACTTTTCATAGAACTCCCCGCGGGCTTTGAAGCCCAGGTGAGGCCGCGAAGCGGACTGGCTGCAAAAAAAGGTGTCACCGTATTGAACACCCCGGGCACCATTGATGCTGACTACCGTGGTGAGATCAAGGTAATCTTGGTGAACCTGTCAAATGAGCCATACGAGATCAATCATGGTGACCGGATAGCCCAGATGATCATTGCCCGACACGAACGGGCTACACTAAAACAGGCAGAGAGCCTCAGCGAAACCATCAGGGGTGCTGGTGGATTTGGTCATACCGGAACAAATTAGGACAACTGTCCATTTTTCAACCTGGTAAACAAGTAAGGCTTAACATGATTATACATCAACAAAGATGATATACAAACTATTGCATACAAGCAGGCTGACAGCTGCCCTATTACTGACAGCTGTAATTCTTTTTCCCTCATGCAGCACCATGAGACAGGCTCCGGCAGATGAAACAACAGATGTCACCGAACGTCAAGCCATTGACATTGTTGAAAAGGCAAGGGGGGTTTCAGAAAACGACAAAATCAAAAGCACTGCATTGCTTGTGGAAGCCACAAGGCAAAAATTGCTTGGCAATTATGATGAAGCCACCGTGCTTTATCATGACGCCACCACAGCCGACCCGGGCAATGATGCAGCACATTATGAGCTGTCAAGAATCCATGCCCTGGCTGGTGATTACGATACAGCACTTGAATATGTCTATAATGCAGCAACACTTGATCCGTCCAACAGGCAATACCAGATGCTGCTGGCTGATATTTATATGCTTCAGGAAAAGATCCATATGACTATTCAAATCTATGAAGAACTACTGGGCAACCATCCTGATGACATTGAAATATACTATCAGCTTGTTGCCACATATTTATACAACCAGCAATATGAAGAAGCCCTTAAGGGCCTTGACAGAATGGAGAGTGTATTCGGCTTCTCAGATGAAATCAGCATCCAGCGGCAAAAGATACTTGTAAACCTTGGCCGGTTTGGGGAGGCCATTCCCGAGGCAGAAAAACTGATATCCAATTATCCGGGTGAAGCCGCATACTATGAGTTGCTTGGCGAACTATACATGGAAGCCGGTCAGCTGGATAAGGCAAAAGCAATTTACCTGGAGCTGCTCGAAATTAACCCCCACAACCACATGGCCCATTTACTGCTGGCTGATTATTACTCGCAAACCGACAATTTTAACAAAGCACTTGAACATCTGTTGATGGCATTTCGCTCACCAGAGCTTGGTATTGAAGGAAAAGCCCGCATCATTTTCACCTATTTACGATTGGCCGAAGAAGATGAAAGCTTTCTTGGCCAGGCAAAACAACTTGCGGATATGCTCATTGAGACCCACCCCGGCAATCCGGAGTCATACCTGGTATACGCAGATATTATGCATATGGCTGACCGGATAGAAGAAGCCCGCGACATGTATCTGAAGGGTGCTCAAATGGATCCATCCAGCCTGCAGGTGTGGCAACAAATACTCAGCCTTGATCTCAGGTTGTCAGATTATGAGGCCATGTTAACACATGCTGATATGGCACTGGAATACTTTTTTGAGCAACCCATTTTGTTTCTGTTTCACGGGCTGTCGAACCTACAGCTTAAAGATTATGACGCAGCAGCATCTTCACTTGAGTACGGACTGTCTTTGATTGTGGATAATGAGGACCTGAAACAGGATTTTCTGACCATGCTTGGTGACACCTACCATTACCTTGAAGCATATCAGCTTTCTGATCAATATTACGACAAGGCATTGCAGTTAAACCCTGCCAATGCCACAGCCCTGAACAACTTTGCCTACCATCTTGCGCTCAGGGGTGAAGACCTTGAAAAAGCCCTGCGCATGGCTGAAAAAGCGGTTCAGGCTGATCCGGAAAATGCAGCTTTTCTCGACACATATGGTTGGGTTTATTACCAAATGGGAAATTATCATGAAGCCGAAAGGTGGATCGGTAAAGCCCTGAACCTGCCTGATGATCAATCTGCCGCCATTCTGGAGCATTATGGTGATGTGATGTATAAGCTCGGCCGCAAAGAAGAAGCCATCAGGTACTGGGAAAAAGCAAATCAGGCAGGTGAAGGATCTGACCTCCTTCACAAGAAAATCGAAGATCGTACGTTGTATGAATAAATCTATGACATTGAATAAGAAATATTCCCTTGTTTTACTGCTGTTGATATTGGCTTTTCACGGTTGCAAACCCGTCAGAGAGGTTGTAACACCAACGCCGATTCCCGTTGATCCGGCCATTTCACGCACATTGCAGTCGTTAAAGTCGGGCGAGGCCAGTTTCGACTATTTTTCCACCCGTTTCTCTGGCAATGCCAATATTGACAACAGCAACTACAGTGTAAGCGGTTCAATCCGCATTAAAAAAGATTCAGCCATATATATTTCGGTATCACCCATTCTGGGCATCGAACTGGCGCGATTGCTTGTCACCCCTGATTCAGTTAAGTTTTTAAACCGGCTCGAGGGCACTTATTTTGAAGGCGGCATGGATTTTTTAAATACCATGTTCAATACAAATCTCGACTTTTATATGCTGCAGTCTATTCTTGTCGGAAATGATTTTGACCACTTTAACACAGATGGGTTCAGCCTTGAAAGTGACAGAGACAGGATACTGCTTCAGCATGAAAGCCGGAGGCCGGCAAACCAGATACACGGTATGAGCTTTCAACAAAACCTTTGGCTCGACAGAGAAACATACCGTATCAGAGAGAGTCTGCTTTTTGACCCCCTGTCAAGCCAGAGTTTGAGGGTATCATACAGGCGACACGAAATATTTGGCGGTCAACGCATCCCTCAGGAAATGACCCTGGTGTTTGCCGAACCTGGAGCACGGGCTGAGCTCTCAGTAAGGTATAACCGCATAACCATTAACCAGCCTCAGTCAATGGAGTTTAGTGTCCCGCAGGGATACAGATCGTTGAACAACTAAGCATGCTATGAAGCCTTTGATGTTTGTTTTGGGGATGGTGTTGCTGGCAAGCTTTTTTGCCACGCCCTCAATGGCTCAAACCCGTGAGGAGCTTGAACGAAACAAGCAAAGCATTGAAGAAGAAATCAGACTTACCAACCAGCTGCTCCGCGAAACACAGAGAAGTTCAGAAGTCAATCTCAACCAGCTTGTAATGCTGAACACCCAGATCAACCGTCGCGAACAGCTGCTGGGCACCATACAGAACGAGATCCGTCTGATCAACCGCCGCATTGCAAGTTTGACCAGATCGCTCGAAGAGTTGGAAAGAGATCTTGAAGAGCTGAAAGCCTCATACGCCAAAATGATCCAGCTGGCAGCACGAAACAGAGACGCATATCAGCGGCTCATGTTCATCTTCTCATCGACCGACTTCAACCAGGCCTATCTTCGCATGCGCTATCTTCAGCAATACAGTCGCCACCGGAGAGAACAGGCTGACAGAATCCAGGCCACCCAAATAGAAATTGATGAGCAAATTGCAGCCCTTGAACAAGAGCGTAATACCCAGCAGGTATTACTGACCAGGCAAAGACAGGAAGTGCTTGATCTGGCCAAGGAAAAAGCATCACAAGAACAAACTGTCTCACGGCTTCGGACACGCGAACAGCAACTCATGCAGCAGCTAAGAGAGCAGGAAAGGGCCGCCAGGGAGCTTCAGGATGCCATTCAGCGGGTCATTGCAGAAGAGCGTCGCCGGGCGCAAGAAGCAGCCAGGGCTGAAGGCCGGGTCACCACAGATATGTTTGCGCTCACCCCCGAACAGCAGTTACTGTCTGACAACTTTGCCGGAAACAGGGGTAAACTGCCCTGGCCCCTTGAACGGGGAGTTATTACCGGTCATTTTGGTGAACAACCCCATCCGGTATTGCCCGGGATCAAAATCTCAAACAATGGCATAGATATCAGCACGGCCGAGGGAGCCAAAGCCCGCGCCATATTTGAAGGAACCGTGTCAAGGGTGATCAGCGTTCCGGGAGGTTTTTACGCAGTGATCATACGGCATGGTGAATACCTGAGCGTGTATTCAAACTTGTCAGAAGTATTTGTGTCAAACGGACAAAGCGTTGACATAAGAGAAGAGCTGGGAATAGTCGGAACCAACCGTCGGGAGGCAAAAACCTATCTTCACCTTGAGATATGGAAAGGCAATGACAAGATGAACCCGGCTACATGGATCGCCAGGCAACAATAAGCGCCTGAAGCTATGTAAAAGACAGATTCCCGAAAAACAACAAGGAATAAAAAAAGCAAACCAAAAATCACAAAAAAAACTTAGGTTTGTACAAGCCAAACCCACTAACTTTATAACTTTCAAACCCACAAACCTTCAAACCCAATAACCTACGAACCCAGTAACCTTCAAACCCAATAACCTACGAACCCACAAACCTACCAACCCATGAACCATATATTACTATTCTCTCCAGGCCCAACTGAAATCATCATCATCCTGCTGGTGATACTGCTTCTTTTTGGTGGCAAGAAAATACCCGAGCTCATGCGTGGGCTTGGTAAAGGAATGAAAGAATTTAAAAATGCGCAAAAAGAGGATGATGGAGACGACAAGCCGGTGGAGAAAAACAATGATAAAAAAGACTAAGACAAGAACTGAAATGAGCATACTGGTCTATTGGCTGACTTTCACATTGATGGTTGGTGCACCAGCATTCCTTTCTGCACAATCAGCACCGGTACCTGAACCACCATCGGGGCAACAGGCGCCCCATGATCCCGACAGCCTGACCATTGGTCCGGATGATCCCATTGTAGCCATGCTCGACAGTCTGGCCAAGCTTTCGGTTTTCACAGCCATTGACCGCAGAACAGACACTACCCTGGTAAGAAAGCATAATTTTCCGGCCGGTTTTGTCCCTGCATTCACTGATTCCATTTATCAAAGGCGCATGGAGGCATTGAACGACAGGTCACCGTTTGACTTTGTCTACAACGCCCATGTCCAGACTTTCATCAACCTGTACGCCAACCGGCGCAGAGAACTTACCGAGCGAATGCTTGGTCTGGGTGAGCTGTATTTTCCCTTTTTTGAGGAACAACTTGATCGCCACAACATTCCCCTTGAGATGAAGTACCTTGCTGTTGTAGAGTCAGCACTCAACCCCACAGCCAGATCAAGGGTGGGCGCTACCGGACTCTGGCAATTCATGTTCCATACCGGCCGCATGTATGGCCTTCAGGTGACCAGCTATGTTGACGACCGTTCTGACCCGATCCGTGCGACCATAGCAGCCTGTGAGCATCTCAACGACCTCTACGATATTTACGGTGACTGGGCCCTTGTCATTGCAGCCTATAATGCCGGGCCAGGCAACGTAAACCGCGCCATTCGCCGTGCAGGAGGCGTAAGAGATTTCTGGTTGATCAGACCCTATCTGCCAAGAGAAACACAAAACTATGTTCCGGCATTTATTGCTGTTACCTATGTTATGGAGCACGCTGAAGCACACAACCTTTACGCTGTTCCACCGGTATATTCACACCTTGATGTTGATACAATACATGTCAGGCAAGAATTAAGCCTTCGCAATGTCAGCAACCTTCTCGACATCCCACTTGATCATCTGAGATATCTGAACCCGGCATTCAGGCAAAACATCATCCCCAACAACAGCGATAACCCCTATGTGATACGACTGCCCCGCGAGTACACGGGCGTATTCCTTGCCAATGAAGAAGCTATTTATAATTTCAGGACACCAGAGCAGATAAGGCAAGAAGAACTTGCGGCCCAGATATCCCAAACCACCGTCCATGTTGTAGCAAGAGGTGAAGTTTTAGGAAGCATTGCCAGACGTTACGGCACCACCGTCAGAGAGATACAGGAACTTAACAATCTGCGGGGCACCCTGATCCGTCAGGGGCAAAGGCTTATTGTCAGGGCGCCTGCACCTCCACCCACCCCTGCACCCGGCGGAGCCAATGTGCACGTGGTGCGAAGTGGTGAAACCCTTGGGGTGATTGCCGGCAGATACCGCATATCTGTCAATGACCTGACACGCTGGAACAACCTGCGCGGAACCGTCATACACCCCGGACAACAACTAATTGTGCGTCCGCCCGATGCACAAGGCAACGGCAACTGACGCATTCACAATGGCATATAATTTGTGGTATACTACTACGAACCAAATGACTATACGTTTATGAAGAACATTTTGATCAACGGGAAATCCCGACTGACCTTTCTATTTATTGTTAGCTTGTTGCTATCAGCCTGCGGCACAGTGGAGCGCCCCACCAAACCCTCGGCCTCCGGAAGGGCCGGTGAGCTTTTGGCTGTAATGGATACCAGATATTGGGAAGGACCTGTGGGTCAGGCATTCAGAGATGTATTCAGGGCACCCATTACCACATTGAACCAACCCGAGCCCATGTTCAATGTCATCCATATCCCCACACGAGATTTTGCCAAGATTTTTGAAACCCACCGGCATATCTTCTTTCTTGAAATAGACCAAACCCTTCAATCGCCCACCATCGAAATAACCAGAGACACCTGGTCATACCCCCAGCTGGTGGTCAGGGTTACTGCTCCCGACCAGGAATCAGCCATTCGCATCATCAGAAATAACAAGGAAAACTTTTATGACAGGTACCTGGCAGTAGAGTACCTGAGGCTGCAGAATGCATACAGCCGCATGATCAACAGAGCCTCGAAAGATGCCGTGAAAAACATGTTCGGCATTGAAATGACTCTCCCTGAAGGATACCTTTTGGCCTATGAAGGAGATGACTTTATCTGGCTTCGCCAAACAGCCACCAATGAAGAATTTGATCAGGCTGTTATGATCTGGACCCTTGACTATACTGATCCGGCCATTGATTTTAACGAAGACGTAATCTGGGCACGCCGTGATTCAATTACCAGACAATACATCCCGGGGCAATTTCCCGACACTTACATGACCACCTATAGCAGTGGCAGAGAGATACTTCGTCCTGAATTCAGGCAGGTTGACTTTAACGGAAAATATGCCATTGAGGCCCGGAGTCTCTGGCGGGTACAGGGCGATTTTATGGGAGGGCCCTTTGTAACCTACACTTTCGTAGACGAAAACACAAACCGTCTGTTTATGATTGATGGGTGGGTTTTTGCACCCAGGTACGATAAGCGTGACTACCTCCGCCAGGTGGAGGCCATCATATGGTCAACACGATTCCCTGAAAAAAACAAAGAGAGTCAACCCGAAGACCAGGCTGATTAAAGCCGCATCTTATCTATATATTTTGTTAATTTTTTGTTAACAGGCCTGCAGGGGCGTATTGTTTAGCCCTTAAAGGCCATTTATTTGTATATTTAAGGCCCCGTT
>SKRM01000001.1 GCA_007118495.1 Bacteroidales bacterium | reverse complement strand
TCCTTTGGTTTCTGATACCCGGGTTAATCATTCTTTTGATCAGCTCACTGATCATCAGCCTGCAGGCACTGTTCACCATCAGGGCCAACCCGGTAGAATCACTGAAATACGAATAAAGCCACCTCGCCTCATACATAATAAACCGGTTCAACAGCCCACCCACAGCTATGAACCGGTTTTTTCACCACCCTTTACGGCATTTGCATACCTCATTACTTTTACCTACCTTTGCAACTCAAAACCTGTTAACCGCAAGGCCTGAAAGGCCGAGCCAACTGCGAGGCGCCTGCGCCGAGCTAACCGCCCGAACGAAGTGAGGGCATAACAGCGAGGTGCTCCGCACCGAGCCAAACCGCCCGAACGAAGTGAGGGCATAACAGCGAGGTGCTCCGCACCGAGCCAAACCGCCCGAGGCGAAGCCGAGGGCATAACAGCGAGGCCTGCAAGGCCGACCCTAACTTCTGAACCAACCATGAAAGAAATACTGATAACCGGCTCTGCAAAAATGGCCAACATCCTCACCGCCGACCGCAGGGCCATGGTACTGATGCCCCGCTTCGGCATTGATATGGGGTTTGGTGACAAAACTGTCAAAGAGATCTGCCGTGAGAAAAAAATCGATCCCGATTTTTTTCTGCTCATGGTCAATGTATTTCTGCACCCACATCATTTCCCTGACAAAAAACTACAAAACACCGATCCCGATCTGTTACTCACTTATCTGGCCAATTCTCACGACTATTACATCAGAGAGAAAATCCCTTCGCTTAAAGCTCTGGTAGATGAATTACTTGAAAAACTGACATTCCCGGTCAAGGACCAATTGTTTAAATTTTTTACAGATTATATTGAAGAGGTGTTGGAACATATAGACTACGAAGAAAAAACCGTATTCCCCTATATTTCTGATCTGGTCAGTCAGCCAAACCCAATAGTATCCACAAGATGGTCAACCGGCTACAACATCAGGTTATTTGAAGAAAAACACGACAACATTGAGGTAAAGCTCTCAGACCTGAAAAACCTGCTCATTAAATACTTTCCACCAGCCGAAGACCGGTATTTACGCATCCGTATTTTAAACGAATTGTTTGACCTTGAACAAGATCTTATTGACCACGCCAGGCTTGAAGATAAAGTGCTCATTCCCATAGTAAGGCAATTGGAACAAAACAAAACACAACCGTAATATGGCAGCAAGTATCATGGTGGCCGAACATTCAGAGATCATCCGGAAAGGGATGCTGGATATTCTGCATCATAGCGGGCTGTTCAATCAGGTCAGGGAGGTTCATTGTGCTGCCAATCTGCCTGAAATGGTAAGCAGGTACAAGCCTGACATCCTCATTGTTAACCCTGCCATGGTAGACACCAACATAAGAGACGAGCTTGCAAATGGAACAGATTATCACCTAAAATTGGCTGCCATCGTTTACCATTTTTATGAAGAAGATAAGCTGGCTGTTTTTGATGAGGTCATATCAATCAATAATACCAGGGCAAAGATTGTAAAAAAACTCCACAGGCTGTTGCAAAAAGAAACTGTTCAAAATAAAACCGACATTTCGCAGGTACTAACGGCAAGAGAAAAAGATGTTCTGAAGCTTTTGGTTGGTGGGTTAAGCAATAAAGAGGTATCAGAAAAGTTGTTCATCAGTTCGCACACCGTGATGTCACACCGGAAAAACATTTCCAGAAAACTCAGTATCAAATCGTTGGCTGGCCTGACGGTTTATGCCCTCCTGCATAAAATAGTGAGTCTTGAAGACTTACAGCGCTAATTTTCAAAAAAGTTTATCTTTTTGTAACTTTGCCCGCCCCGGTGCCTGCCGGGACTTTCCAAACCCCTGAAGGATGTTTCCATTTCGAGGCCGGCCCATTCAGTTCGAAACCTTTAACCTTATATTCAGGGCGTTGTCTTACCGTAATTACCGGTATTATTATTATGGACAGAGCATCTCCCTTATAGGTGTATGGGTACAAAACATAGCCATGGGCTGGTTGGTATACCGGTTAACAGGTTCAGCCCTGCTGCTGGGCACCATCACTTTTGCCTTGCAGATTCCTTCTTTATTCATCACGCCCTTTGCCGGTGTGTTGGCAGACAGATGGGACCGGAAAAAAATAATCATCCTTACCCAGGTACTTTCTATGCTTGTGGCATTCAGCCTGGCCTGGCTAACCCTTACCGGGCGAATAAACGTGGGGATGATCATAGTCCTTGCACTTATCAACGGCGTGATTCTTGCGTTCGACACCCCTTTCAGGCAATCATTCGTTCCGGATATCATTACCCGGCGCGAAGACCTGGCCAATGCCATTGCACTAAACTCTTCACTTTACAACCTGGCCCGTTTTATCGGGCCGCCCATTGGGGGGTTACTCATAGCATGGGTGGGTGAAGGATGGTGTTTCTTCATTAATGGGATAACTTTTTTTGCCGTAATAGCCGGCTTGCTGGCCATACGCATCCAAAAAAAATTAAGAAAGCCCAGGTTCGGGTCAATAACCAGCCAGTTAAAAGAAGGTATTGGGTATGCCTGGTCTTTTCGCTCATTAAGATACCTCATCATCCTGGTGGCTTTAAGTAGTTTTTTCGGACTACCCTTTCAGGCATTGCTGCCTTTATTTGCTGCTGAAATTCTGGGAGGCGACTCCCAAATGCTCGGATTTCTCACAGGAGCACTGGGAGCAGGTGCCCTTACCGGAGCATTTTACCTGGCTGCCAAAAAAAACACCCTGAGCATTCCCCTGGGCACCTTTAAAACATCCTTGTTGTTTGCTGCAGGGCTTGCAGTATTTGCATTGTCAACCATAACGCTACTTTCAATGGCGGCCCTGGTATTGGTCGGATTTGGCATGATTGTACATTTTAACAGCACGAACACCTTGATTCAAAGTATTGCAGATGAAGACAAAAGAGGCAGGGTTGTGTCCCTTTACAGTCTGACCTTTATGGGAATTACACCACTTGGCAGCCTACTGGCCGGAGCATTGGCAGAATACATTGGTGTTCCATATACAGTATTTGCCTTCTCGCTTGTCTGTCTTGCTTCAGCACTGGCTTTTGGCCATCGTGTCCGTACCATTTACACCAGCCTTGCCCGCAAAATCATCAGTGCCGACTGAGACTGCTTACTTAGCCCTGTCGTGGTATTTTTTCAGGTAAAATTTGCAAAAGGAGTGAAACAGATGCATATCATCCTGATCTAACATCATCAGGCGCTCCATAATACGGCGGTGAATGATGTTGTCTTCAGCCAAATGAACATCAGCCATAATTTCTCTGGCCTTTCGCCTAACAACCATCAACTCATCTTCTGTGGTCTCACTGCGGATTCTGGGAGCATGACTCAGGGTGATCTGTGACAATGTGGCTGCATATACCATCACTGCCTGCCCAAGATTCAGGGAAGGGTATTTTCTAACCATCGGAATGGTTGTCAGCAGGTCACAGTGATCAAGTTCTTCATTTGACAAACCTGATTCCTCGCCCCCAAACAAGATCCCTACCTTGTTCAGCATCCCGCCCTTTTTAAGCAACATACCGGGCAACTCCCCAACAGGGTGCCGGTCTTCACGAATGTTTCGCTTTTTTGCTGCTGAACCCACCAGCAAAGAAAGGTCTTCGACTGCATGTTTCAGGTTCGCGTATACGGTAATCCCTTCAAGGATATCCAGTGAACCATGGGCCGTAGCCCGGGCCCTTTCTCCCAGGTGATCACAAAGGGGGTTTACCAGGCGCAAACCTGATATTCCCATGGTTTTGATGGCCCGGGCCGCCGCCCCAACATTCTCTTGTCGGGCTGGGGATGATAATATAAATATAAACTCCATGATACCAGGTTAAAAAAAGAAAATAAATACCTAAAAGTAGGGATTAAGCAACACTTGCCCGACAGCTAATTTTGTCTCCGAGTAAGCAAAAAAGCCAAGAGATACCGGCAGGCAACTGACCGACTCAATCGCAAATCACTAACCAAAATTAAAAACATTATGATCAAAGCCATAATCTTTCTCGGTTGTATGCTGTCTGTTTCATTGCATTCGTCAGGGTCGGATACAACAGGTCGCATTATCGGACAGATCACCGATGAGTTAAACAATCCATTATTCAGTGTAAATGTGGGTGTTCCGGGTACACCACATGGAACCTCAACCGATGAAAACGGTCAGTTTACCATTGAAGACATTCCAACAGGTAGTATTTCATTGGTGGCAAGCATGGTAGGTCATGAAACATTCATGAAGATAGTTAGCATTGCATCCGGCAAGGCTTTGCACCTCAAGATAATCCTGCCTTCGCAGGTAAGAACCATGCCCCAGGTTTCTGTCATTGCCGGCAGGGGTGGAATTTTTGAGCGGATACCCGGTGCGTTGACCTATATCAGTACACAGGAGATCATGGAAGCAGATCCGTTAAGTGGCAATGAAATACTCCGGCGATCACCCGGTGTGCATGTAGTTGACGAAGAAGGAATGGGCCTGAGGACAAATATAGGTATCCGCGGACTGGATCCTTCACGGAGTCGCTCAGTGTTGGTTATGGAAGACGGAATTCCCGTGGCACTTGCTCCATATGGTGAGCCGGAAATGTATTACACCCCAGCCATCGACAGAATGTCCGGTGTAGAGATTCTTAAAGGCAGCGGATCTATCATGTATGGTCCGCAGACCATTGGGGGAGTGGTTAATTATATTACAACAGATCCACCCCTTGAGGCTTCCGGAGGTGTATCCCTAAGTGGGGCAGAAGGTGGCTTTTTCAAAGGTATGTTTTCATATGGAAACACCATTGAAAACACTGGATTCAGGGTAAACTACCTGAATAAACAGGCAGACAGTGTAGGTACCAGCCAGTTTAACCTGCATGACCTTACCTTCAACCTCCGAACCCATTTCAACAAGCGCTCTAACCTGGGGGTCAAGCTGGGCATATACAATGAAGTATCCAATTCCACTTATGTTGGTCTCACCCAGACCATGTTTGATGCTGGTGGAAAATATGATTTTGTCCGCATTTCGCCCGATGACCAATTGCATATCAGAAGATATGCACTGTCAGTGAGCCACAACTATTTTTTGTCATCCCAAACCAGAATCACCTCCAGTGCTTACGCCTATACCACAAGCCGGAACTGGCAGCGTCAAGACTTTGCCTATAACACATTTGGCTCTAATGGAGATCTGAACCCCAAACCTTCAAACTTTTCGGGGATCACCTGGGGAGATGAGTCGCTTGCAGGTGGGGCCATTTACATGCAAGAGGGAACAGGTAACCGGAACCGGCAATTTGAAGTGGCTGGCATAGAATCAAGGCTGAGCACGCCATGGTCGCCGGGAGCCACGCAAGGCGAACTGACAGCCGGTTTAAGGTTATTGTATGAAAGGGCTTTTGAACAACGCATCAATGGTCAGCGGGCTGACGCTTCATCGGGCTTTCTTCAGGATGACGAAATCCGCACAGGTTACGGAAGCAGTGCATTTGCACACTATAAACTTAATATCAGCCAAATATTTTCCGTTTCAGGGGGAATTCGTGCTGAGCATTTCGCCTATGAGAGGGATATTCGAAGAACCAGGTTCCGGGTAAACGGCATTACAGAAGTCAGAGACACACTTCTGGTGGCAGGCAACAGCACCACGGCCTTTATACCAGGCATTGGCAGCAATATCCTGATCAGTCAGACAGCCACCCTGTTTGGAGGCATCCACCGGGGATATGCACCACCCAGAGTCAAAGATGCTGTATCAAACACCGGACTGGTTTACCATCTCGATGCTGAAAAAAGTTGGAACATGGAGCTGGGTATCCGCCAGAAAACTACCCGGGGCACAAACTGGGAAATCACCCTTTTCAATATGGATTTTTCAAATCAGGTTATTCCGGTGGCCGAATCGGCTGGAGGAATCGGATCTGGTTTGGTTAACGGAGGAGCAACCGTACACCGGGGGGTGGAGGCGTCAGCTGGTATTGACCTGATGCAAAAGATAGGTTTAGCTGAGCATTCAATGTACTGGGATATGCATATTACCTTTGTGGATGCCTATTTTAAAACAGACAGGTTTGTAAGCCAGGCCGGTGAACAAATAAACATCCGCCGAAACAAAACCCCCTATGCACCCCGTTGGATATTCCAGTCTGTTTTATCATTCAACCATAATAGCGGCCTGTTGGCCAGAATTGCAGTAAACTACACAGGTGAGCAGTTTACCGACGTACTCAACTCTACAGAACCTTCTCCCAACGGACGTGAAGGAATTATTCCGGCGTATACGGTCTTTGACCTGAACCTGGCCTATGGGCTCCCGGTCTGGAACACCCGGATCAGTTTGTCGGTTAAAAACATGACCAATGAGCGTTATATAGTAAGCCGTCGGCCACAGGGGATCAGGCTTGGACTGCCACGCATGGTAACCTTGGGGATGACTGCAACTTTTTAAGGGAATAAAAGGGTAATCGCTGTTCCTTTATACTCTTCAGATAAAATTTCGACTGAGCCTTTGTGCATGGCCATTATCTGGCGGCAAAGGCTCAGTCCAACTCCGGAGCCTCCCTCTTTTGTTGTATAAAACGGTACAAAAACAGCATCAATCTGATTTGCGGGTATTCCACTGCCATTGTCAACGATACTGATAAAAAAACCCTCATTCTCCATACCTGACCCACATCGTATCCGGGGTCTGTCTATTCCCTCCAGAGCTTCAACAGAATTCTTTATCAGATTGATAACTGCCTGGGCCACCAGACCCTCATCAAAATCGGCCATCAGATTTTCGGGGGCCACATGTACCTCAATATCAATTCCTTTTTCGCGGGCAATAACTGAAAAGACACCTGCTTGTTTCTCCATAAAATCTTTCACGGCTACCTTCACTGGTTTGGGGTCGGGCAACAAGGTCAGACTTCGGTAGGTGTTGACAAACTCCATGAGGCCCTGGCTTCGCTCACCGATCATTCTGGCTGACTGTATTGCATCGCTGATGTATTCACCGTCAACTACAGAACCCGAATCTTTGTTGAGGCGTTGCAGACACATTTCTATGTTCTTTGACAAGGTAACCACCGGTGTAATTGAATTCATCATTTCATGGGTTAACACGCGAATAAGCTTTTGCCATGATTCAATTTCATGATGTTCAAGCTCTTCTCTTATGGGTGACATTGAAATCAATTGCAGCATTTCACCCGAAACCCATATGTCTTTCCTTTTGAATGACACAGGAAGCATCCTTGATTTACGGTCTTTCAACGGAAAAACCTCCGACCTGCCTGGCTTCAGTTTTTTTAAGAATATGGGCAATGACGTTGATACTGAACGTAAATGTTCAAGACGGGAAAACTCTTCTTTTCCCAACAATTCAAGAGCGGCCTTGTTGCAAAACGGGATATGTCCTTTGCCGTCGATGGTTAACAACCCTGTGGGTGACTGATCAATAAGGGCTTGATACAATTGGTATTGTTTTTCCTTTTCAACCCTTACCGAAAGCAATTGTTCGTTAATATACCTGAATGAATGACGCAGATTGGCAAATTGCCTTTCCAGTCTTCCTGTTGAATATGTACGCATGGTGTCCTGGTGCTGAAGACCCAGCAGAAATGAAGCCAGTTCATCATTTGTGCGGCTTAAATAACGGAATAACCACCATACTTGTAAAAGGCTTAATACCACAAGCCAACCCAGGGTAAAAATGCCCGCGCCCCTGACAAAAGACCAGGCCAGTAACGTTAGGGTAGCAAAAAGCAAAAGCAACCTGATAAAAACCAGTAAGGTAAAGCGGTTAAACACCATATTTTTTCATTTTGGAATATAGTGTAGCCCTTGTTATGCCAAGCTTCCGGGCGGCATGAGACAGGTTGCCCTGGTATACATCAACCGCTTTCATAATAGCCTTTTTTTCAAGTTGCTGTAAGTTTAACTCGTCGTCTGTTCCAGGTTTGGCAAGGGGCCTGAGGTGAAATTCCTGGGGCAATATTGTATCAGAAGCAGCCATAATCACAGCCCTTTCAATTGTATGCTTCAACTCTCTGATATTTCCAGGCCAGTGATGCCTTTTTAGTTTTTGAAGGGCCCTGCCTGAGAGCTCAAGAGAATGTTTCTGATATTTGATCTTGTAAACCTCCAGAAAATACTGACACAATCCCTCAACATCTTCCGGCATCTCCCTGAGCGCCGGTATATGAATGGTAATGGTGTTAAGCCGATAAAGCAGATCCTCACGAAACTGTCCTTCACTGACCATTTTATTCAGATCAGCATTGGTGGCTGAAATCAGTCTGACATCAACATCAATTGGCCTTGTTGCTCCCACAGGAATAACCTTTCTTGATTCCAGAACCGACAGCAATTTTTGCTGATTGGTCAAGGGCACATTTCCGATTTCGTCAAGAAACAAGCTGCCCCCTGAGGCTACCTCAAACCGCCCCTGGCGATCTTCGTGTGCTCCCGTAAAGCTGCCTTTTCTGTGCCCGAAAAGTTCACTCTCAAAAAGCGAATCAGATAAAGACCCCAGGTCGGCTGCAACAAAGATTTCCTCGCCCCTGGGTGATTGACGATGTATTTCTCTTGCAACTACCTCCTTGCCTGTACCATTCTCACCAGTAATCATTATGCTTGCGTCGGTCGGAGCCACCCTGGCAACCGCATCATAAACCTTATTCATAAGCGGTGAAGAAAATGTATACATGCTCACTCGCCCGGCTTGATGTTTCAACTCATCTCTGGTAAAACTCTTGTACCTGGCAAGTTTTTGCTCTGATTGTTTGAGCTTTAGCAGGTTTTTCAGGTTTGAAATAAGCTTTTCCGGATTCCAGGGTTTCAACACAAAATCGTCAGCTCCCTCTTTCATTCCCTCCACAGCCAGGTCAATGCCTCCGAAGGCAGTCATAAGAACCACCAGGATGTCCGGGTCAAACTTTCGCAGCTCCTTAAGCCAGTAAAGCCCTTCCTGGCCGTCCCGGGCCCCTGACGCATAGTTCATATCAAGCATAACCAGATCAATAGATTCTTCGCTGATTACCTTAACCATTTCTGAAGGATGTTCCAGAGTTATGATTTGTCCAAAATCATGTTTAAGCAACATGGGCAATGAGGACAAAATATGGCGATTGTCATCCACCACCAGGATGTTAGCTCGCTTTTTATTCATCTGATCAAAGGTTTAGGGGTTTCAACAAACATACTAAATGTTTAATTATTAAACAATATACTGTACCATAAGCGTACATAAAACCTGTAAGGGCAGATAGTGCAAGAAGCACCTAATGTGCTGATTTATTGGATTTTTATATATTTGGCAGGGATGTTGCTTTTAATCAAAAAAAAGCTGTCATGCTCATAAATTACCTTAAAACCGCCTGGCGAAACATTGTTCGCCACAAAAACACCAGCCTGATCAATGTATTTGGTCTGGCCGTGGGTTTTGCAGCATCCATGTTGCTCTACATATATATTTCACATGAATTGTCATTTGACCGCTTCCATGAAAAAAGCAACCAGATAGTCAGGGTCATTGCCCATTTCAGGGGAGATATGGATTTATCACTTCCCAGGGGTACCCCCGATTGTGGATCCATTGCCCAGGAACAATCACCAAACGTGGTAAATTACCTAAACCTGAAAAATGAAAAAAGCACTATCAGGATAGGAGACCGCATCTATGAAGACATAGACCTTCTTTATGCAGACGCCTCATTTGAAGACTTTTTTCAATTTCCCGTCTGGCAGGGAGATGTTACGCAAACCCTTGAAGATCCCTCTGGTATTGTCATCAGCCGGGAACTGGCCACCAGGTTGTTCGGAGAAGAAGACGCCCTGAACCAGACCATACAGGTGGCCAAGACATTTGTAAACCAGGAAACAGGGAGCTATGGTCAAAGATATACTACGACAAGGATTGGTGCCATCCTTGATCACCACAGAAATAATTCCCATTTGCAGTTTAGCGGCTTATTGTCCATGGAGGGTTTGCATAGTGGTTGGAGAAGTGGTATGTTCCTGGACAAGTTCACTTACCTGATGTTTAATGATAACCCAACTGAAGAAGACAAGCGGGCTATTGCGACATTACTTGGTAACCGCATAAATGATCTGCTAAACAACCAGTTTGACATAGAGCTTGAGCTCCAGGATCTAAGCAAAATCCATTTTGCAGAAAAGTTATCCAATGAATACGCCATCACCGGGAACCGTGAGCTGGTTGCAGCATTTATCGCCCTGGCCCTCTTTATCCTGGTCATCGCTATGATCAACTTCATCAACCTGGTAACGGCCAGATCAGACAAACGCGCCACAGAAGCAGCCATCAGAAAAGTATCGGGAGCAAGCAGACGCGATATTATCCTTCAGTTTCTGGGAGAGTCGCTCATGCTTTCATTTATCGCCTTACTGCTGGCCGCTGTCATTGTTGAGGTTTTAATCACCCCCTTCGCATCTCTGTTGGGGCGTGAACTCCAAATGTCTCATACAGACAGTCTGATCATATTTGTTCGATGGCTGTGGATAGGATTGGTGGTGGGCATCCTGGCCGGCCTCTATCCGGCATATGCTTTTTCACGGTTTCAGCCGGTTGAGATACTCCGGGGAAAGACCCGTGGCGGCAAACGAAACCCCTTATTAAGGGTCGTTTTGGTAGTGGTACAATTCGGTATTTCAAGCTTCCTGATTATAAGTATCACCGTATTTATGCTACAAGTAAATCACATGAGAAATGCTGACCTGGGCTTTGACAAGGACAATGTAGTCAGCCTTTTGGGTGTTTCTGAGTCAATCAAATCTTCCTATCCGGCATTGCGGGCCGAACTGATGTCCCACCCTGGCATTGAGCAGGTGGGCACCTCCCAGACCCTGCCGGGTACAGGAGAAAGCGGCATGGGTATGCGGCTCAACGAACCGGGTGCCAGCGACATCCCCATATGGGAAATCAGAATAGGACAAGGGGCACCTGAAGCATTCGGTTTCACCTTAAAAGAGGGCAGGTGGTGGGATTTTGAGCTGTTCGATGACAGAAACAATTTTGTGATCAACGAAACAGCCGTTCGTGCACTTGGACTTAACCAGGCAGTTGGACAAGAGGTCATGATGATGCATCGCAGGGGAAGGATCATAGGTGTAGTTCAGGACTTCCACTACAGAACCCTGACCACCAGCATTGACCCCCTTGTACTGACGGTCTACTCTGATATTTTCAGCAGCATTACATTGCGTCTGAACCCCGAAAGCAGGGCCGATGCACTTTCACATGCACAGGATGTATTCCATGCTTTTGACCCAAACTACACTTTCTCACCTTATTATCTAGCTTCGCACTTTGGCCGTTTTTATGCTGAAGAAGAGAACAACAACAAGATACTTGGAGCAGGATCAGTTCTGGCCATTATCATTGCCATGCTGGGCCTTTTGGGGCTTTCAGCATTTATGGTTACCACCAGGACAAAAGAAATGGGCATCAGAAAAGCCATGGGAGCCACCACGTCTCAGCTTATCATATTATTGTTCAGAGATATTACAAAGTGGGTTGTTCTGGCCAATATACTGGCCTGGCCAGTGGCGTGGTTTATTATGAACCGCTGGCTTGGTAATTACCCATACCGCATCGACATGTCAGTCTGGTATTTGGCAGGGGCCGGCATAGTGTCTGTACTCATTGCCGGATTAACAATCTCATCCCATGCATGGCAGGCAGCAAGGACGAATCCCGTAAACTGCCTCAGATCAGAATAAATGTCAGTAAACAATAATCCTGGCCATGTATATCTGCTTACCATCTGTGAGCCTCAATATATACACGCCAGGGGGGAATGATCCAAGGGCCAGGACGTATTGTCTGAGCCCTGACAGCGGAGGCAATGACTCCTGAAGCATTATTTGACCACCTGTATCAAGTAATTGAAGTTCTGCAGTGTGGCCCGTCCCTATCCACTCCACATGCAGATGATCCCTGGTCGGATTGGGATAAAGCTGTAATCGACCCGGCGAAGGTTCCGCCGGTTCGGTTGAGGTGATCACCTCAAAGTGGGCTGTAACCGGGGGGTTCACCTTGCGTATATTTATTTCAAGGAATTTTCCATATCGTATCTCTCCGTCAAACTCCCAGTGACTCATCGTCCATCCGGAAGCAGGTATGGCTATGAGCTCAACCCTATCATTGAGGGGATAATGGTGAATACCTTTTTCAGGGGTAGTTAGCCCGGCACCCTCTGGTGAAACCCTTACCTCAAGGGCATAAAGCTTTTCTTCAAATTTTGCTGTCAGAAACCTGGGGCCGGAAACTGAAAAAACATATACCGGATCCTCATGTATCACAAGCCCACCCTCTTCCCAATGCGAAAACACATAGTTGCGGTCATTGTCTTCAACGGCCTCAAGCCTTGCTTCGGTACCGTAGGGGAAAAAACCGGCCCCCAGCACATAACCGGCCCATACCGGCTCAGCCCGGGCTGAGATCTGTTGCAAGGGTGGACTGAAAACCGCTTTAAGGGTATCATTGTCCTCAACCCGGTAGCGGAAAACCGGCCTGGTCGAAATAATTTGTTCTCCTTTAGACCAATACAAAAAGTCCCAGTTTTCAGGTATGGATGTAGCAACATCCACCCAGCTTCCATGGGCATATTCGCCTCCTCCGGTTTGCACTCCACTCTCATGAGGTGAAGATTCAAGAACCAGCTTTCTGTTCACCTGATTAAAAACAGCCTGAAGGTCTTTTGACACCAACATGTTAAAATTGATTTCATGATGAGATGAGTAAACCTCACCAGCCACCATCCATGCTTCAAAACCGGCAAATGGATCAGGTGTGGCTGAAAAATACACTTCAGCTCCGGTGTTAAACAAATATTCGCCAGGTTGAGGGTAGATGTTGCCCGGTCCGCTAACAGAGGCATTTAAGGTGAGGCCAGCTACTTCTTCAATACCTGCAGTGATTGTGTTTGAAGGCTCAGACTCCCAGGTGGGGTGAATGTACTTTGCCGTGACATAATATTCGTACGCACCCACCGCCAAACCCTTATCTTCAAATTGCAGCATATCCTGATCATTGACCATGCCCAGAGGCTTGCCATCTCTGTAAACGATATAGGCTGTAAGTTCAGGATTATACCCTTTGTCATTACCATGCAGGCCTGGTTCAGGTTTTTCCCAAACAAGGGTCAGGCGGTCAATCCCTTTTTCGGCAACTAGCAGCCTGGTTGGTGGATGAAACTCTGTTTCGTAAAGACCTTCAGCCAAAACGGCATCAACAAAAACTCCACTCCCGCCACCAGCCTCCCCTTCAAAAGCAAACTGAAACGATCCTTTTTCAGAAAGCGGCCATTCCAGATCAACCAATGTCCATGACCTGGTGTCCGCAGAAAAGTGTTTAATCACTGTCCATTCATCTTCACCAGCCTGACGAAACAACAAACTGAGTTCATCTTGTCCTTCTTCATGGTGGAGATTGGCATAATGAAAAGAGAGTTTCAGCAAATCAAAATCACCCCCCGACAGCCATGGGCTGGCCAAAATAGTAGTCGCGGCAGCATCAATGTGTTTAAAAACCAAACTGTAATTTCCGCTCACAGTTGAATCAAGTGGATGATTGTCGCTGTCAACAAGCTGCCAGTTAACCTCACCGCTGTCATAATATTGCGTCCAGCATCCGGGCAGCGAATAACCGGTGAATGGCTCATCAAAAGGCAGCACATAAAAAGACGGACACGAGGCGGTAAGTTCAGTTTGTTGACCAGGCGAATAATAGGGCCCTTGTTGTACAGACCAGGCCCTGAAATAATATGTCAGTCCATCATCTGTTTCTTGCAATCGAAACTCTTGATCAAAGCCCATATAGATAATTTGTCCGCCACCAATGACGGTATCGCCTACACTATAGAAACCAGCTGCCTGGCCAAAATCTTCATCGGTATTCCAGGCCAGCATCACCATGTCATTATGTTCGTTTGGGGTCCAGGTGACAATGACGTCTCCCCCATCGTCCTGGTAAGCATCAATAGCCAGAATGTCCTGAGGCTGTTTCAAAAAGGGGTCAAAACCTGAAATGTCTTCAGGATTCATACCAAAAGGGTCAAGCCAATGGCTCAGACTGTTATCAGGCTGACCACCCCCCGACCATGAAATACCAAAACGTCCATACCAGTCAGGTTCGGTATTTCCGCAAGCCGCATACCCTCCGTGCAGTTGCCCGATTATACGACCCTGTCCATCAAATATGGGCGAACCCGATGAGGCTGGTTCAGTGGTAGTTCCACCATCCCAGGTAATCCGCCAGTGGGTAGTTCCCGAACCTGCTCCACCCAAATAGCGTGAAGCCTGCACGCCTCCCTCTGCATAGCTGAATTTTTTGATGTCCCCCCTGGGGTGGTGAATACCCACTACGGTATCCGTGAGCACTTCGGCCAGGGTACGGTTCCACCCAGAAAAATAGGGCCCATAATCATCAGGTACCCTATGATTTAATTCGAGCAACCAAAAGTCTGACTGTATATTCCTGGCCCGGTTAACTGCGCCACTCATGGCGTCGTAAGGTGGTGATATGGTGGGGTTCCCGCAAGTTTCACTCTCCCAGTTAAACCACACCACCAAAGTTGAAGGATTTCGGTAACAATGATTGGCTGATAACAGAAAGGGGCGGGCATCATTGTTGGTGTTATTGATCATCACACCACTGCAAAAGCCATTGCTGCCAACCAACAACATAACCACCGAACTTATCTGGTCTTCCCAGCCCAAAGCTTCATCGCAAGCCACATTGAGGTTACACCACCCAGACTGCCCAAACGCTTTTGTAAAACCTGCCGGGTCACGGTAGGCATGGGTAACGGTTGCCAGATTAAGGTTGCCGCCAAAATCCACATCAGGAGGCTCAATATACTCAATCACAATTGAATCGCCGGGAACAAGGGTGGTGGCGAAATAGCCATCATCCTGGTTGTTAAAGTCAGTAAAAGCTCCCAGCACAAATGACCGATCTGTATTATAAACATACATTTGAGCACCTGGAGGCAGGTGATACATATCAAATGTGAGATTCAGGCTATAGGCTCCCGGCGAGGCAATCCCCAAATGCCATACCCTGCTGCCATCGGTTGCATATGACCAACGACCTGCGTTATCGGGGTTGAGGTTAACGGGGATGTTCTCACCAAAACGCCAGGGGATATCGTAAATAGTGTCTGTTACTTCATCTTCTGACATCAGAGAAAGTACATCTGGTTGGGGCATACGCTCAAAAACCAGCTCTGTTTCAAGCCATGCAGCCTGGTGACCCAACGGACTGCCAGGTTTGCTTATTTGCCCCATAACTGGCACACACACCTGCAAAACAAGCAAGGCAGTGATGAAATGTCGGGCCATAAATTTAATTGACAACTGGAAAAGCATTATCTGAGTCAGCAAAAAACAAAGATAAACACTTCTGCCAACATGATCGATACGATGAACAATATCACGTTAAATGTGTATCTTTAATAAACCCCAAAAACATAAGATCATGAAAAAACTACTGTTTTTACTTCCCGCATTGCTGCTACTTGCCTGTTCAGGAAACGGACAGGTTGAAAGAGATCAGCCACCAATCATATCTGAACAACTTGAATTCTATGTTGATACCCTGGCAACCGGCCTTCAGAACCCCTGGGGCCTGGCATTTTTACCTGACGGCCGTATTCTCATAGCCGAACGTCCCGGCACGTTGAGGGTCTGGCAAAATGGCCAGCTGAATCAGGAGGGCATATCTGGTTTGCCACCTGTTTGGGCGCACGGCCAGGGTGGTTTGTTAGACGTGGTCTTACATCCAGATTTTGAAAACAACCAATTAATCTATCTGGTGCATGCCATGCGAGGTGAAAATGGGGGCAGCACTGCGATTTCAAGAGGGAGGCTAGAGGGTAACCAACTGACCGGAACCGAAACTATCTTCCATGCCAGGCCCCACACTGAGGCCGGACATCACTTTGGAAGCCGCCTTGTTTTTGACGGCAACGGATATATGTTTTCAACCATTGGCGACCGCGGCCGCATGCACACTGCCCAGGATCTTGGCAGTCATAACGGCACCGTGATCAGGCTTTATGAAGACGGCAGTGTACCAGCAGACAACCCCTTTGTTGGCCAGGAAGGAGCTCTGCCCGAAATTTGGTCTTATGGACACCGGAATATACAAGGCATGCAACTCCACCCTGAAACCGGGCAATTATGGACCCATGAACATGGCCCCCAGGGAGGTGACGAAATCAACCTGATACATCCTGGCCTGAATTATGGCTGGCCCGAAGTTACCCATGGGATCAACTATGATGGTTCCATCATTACCACTGACACCACCCGGGCAGGAATGGAAGACCCCATACTTCACTGGACTCCTTCTATTGCACCTTGTGGACTCTCATTCGTGTCGAGCGACAAATACCCCGGTTGGCAGGGAGATATGCTGGTGGGGGCACTGGTTGCACAACACATACACAGGGTAACATTTTCTGGCACCCAGGTATTAAGCACAGAGAAGCTACTGGAAGGTTTTGCCAGGTTCAGAGATATCCGGCAGGGACCGGATGGTTATATTTATGTGCTGACTGAGCAGCCGGGTTTGTTTATCCGTATTACACCAAGGTAGTTAGGCTCGGCCTTGCAGGCCTCGCAGTTATGCCCTCG
>SKRM01000005.1 GCA_007118495.1 Bacteroidales bacterium | reverse complement strand
TGCCGGTGAGACCTGCATAGCTGGCATCATTGTCTACCCAGGTTGACATGACCACCTGTCCGTTGGCCACTACATCGGGTTTAATGCGGCCGTCGTCGGTGGGGCCGGTACTGCTGAATTCACTCAGCACAACGCTTTCAGGGCCGGTGTAATCCGGTAGATCAGCTACAGATCCGACTGTCAGTACGTTTTTACCAAGCACCAGACTGGAAATGCAGTCATATCCCTGATCGCCCCCATCTGGCTGACGGAAAGCCGTAGATTTGACCCACTGGTTCAATTCATGGTCAAACACATTGTGTTCTTCGCCCGCCGCTGGACCGGTATTGTTGCGGTCATTTCCTGCGGCATGTACCTGAAGGAAATAGGGGGCATAATAGGTGATCTCATCCCGGGTGCGGGTTTCTTCTCCATAAAAACCAAACATATAATCTTCTGTGGTGCTTACCCTGGTGTCACCGTACCACCACCACTGACCTCCGTGATACAACCAGCCGGTTGGTCTGCCGTAGGAGTGATTGGAAATGATGGCTCCGTCTGCTGCTGCAATGGCCATTTCTTCTTCATCGTTGATAAAGTCGTAGGCGTGCAGGGTGGCTTTTGGAGCCATACCTTTTGCAGCAGGATTGATACCTGCAGCTACCATGGTGCCTGATACGTGGGTGGCATGGGCGTGAATACTGGGGGCATCATCCTTTTGAATGGTACGACCCTGGAATTCCCTGTGGGTATGACGGAGTCTGCCTGCATCCCATACATTCAGGGTTACACCTTCTCCATCCAGGTTCAGGTCGCTGAGTCCGCCTGTCCACAACCGGCTTGTGTTGATGGTATGGGCGGCAGTCAGGTTCATGGTTGCATAGTAAATGGGGTGTGAGAACCGGTCAAATCCTACCAGCCTCAGGTACACCAGGCTGTCCTGAACTTCCAGGGGGGTGCCCGTTTTTAGCGCCATGGATGAAATCATTTCATGATGCCGTTCCCAGCGTGCACCCAGATCTATGGCCAGCCGCTTCAATAATTGCTGATTAGTGGCTTCCCTTACTTTCTGGAGGGCTGTTTCGTCCGGATTGGCTACCGGGATGTGACTATCGGTGGTGTCGGTTGCATGAAATGCTGTCAGGATGATAAAGCTGGTCAGTATTGCCAGCACCCGTGGGATAAGATATTGTTTGATCATAATCTGTAAGTGAGTTGAATAAAAAAGGGAAGGCCCAATCACCTTCCCTTTTAAAAGTTGATAAAGCGGATTATCGGGTTATCTGCAGACGTTTTGTTTGCAGACCCTCCCGGGTTGCGACCTGAACAAAATAGATACCATTTTTCAATCCATGGATATCTATCTGGTGGCTGGTTCCAACATTTCTGTTGGTGTAAACCACCTGCCCAAGCATGTCAAAAATACGCACTTCGTTGATTTCTGCATCAGAGGAAATATTGAACACCCCCTGTGCAGGGTTGGGGTAGAGGCTAATAGCAACCTCTTCCCTTTCAGGAGCGGATACTTCCTGGTCACGGTAGGCAAACATATCCTCAACGATTGTGTCGGTGGTTACTGTCAGGCTTCTGTCGTCACCTTCCTGCCATTCACCTCCGTCCCATCCATCTCCAAGCAGATCAGAGAAGTATTTGTAAGAATATTGTCCTGCCGGTAGTCTGAAAGTTCTGCTGTAGGTTAGCGGATCATCAGAAGATTTGGCCAGGAGCTGTTGCTCCGGATTGGTGCCAGGCTCTTCTTCACCGTTGACTGTGCCTGAAATGAAAATGTGATGTACTTCAGGGTCGAAGTCTTTCAGGTTCTCGAACTCTATGGCTGGATCCAGGTTAACGTTGAATGTGACATCAAACCAGGGTTCTCCTGCCCCGTAACGCAGCACGAAAACATCAAAGCTACCCGCTGAGGTGAGCACGTCTTCATAAGCTTCAAATTCGCCCATAAAGCGTCCCACTACATACACTTCGTCACCGGGTGATACGGCCACGCCCCAGATGTCTTCCCTGGCAGTACCGCCAAAGGCCTCAGCCCACAGTGCTTCACCGTTCTGACTGAAGGCGGCAATAAATCCGTCCTGGCTTCCATCGTTGCTTTCAATGCTCAGCTCCTCGCTGAATACGATGGAGTCAGTGAAATCACCGGCAACGTAGATGTATCCATTCTCGCTGACCTGGAGGGCCCTGAGGTTTTCAGCGGTTGCCTCATTGCCGAAATACCTGGCCCATTGCAGCTCCCAATCAGGGTTGAGTTTGATTAAAATGGCGGAAGTACGTGCTTCATTGACCGGGGTAAACATATTGTGTTCATCCCACTGGATATGGGTGCGCGAGTGTCCTCCTATGTACAGACTTCCATCCTCATCATGCCCCAGACCAAATATGGCGGTCCTGTTGGTGATGGCGGTGGAGAAATGCTGGTCTCTGACGTGGTTTCCGTCGGGTGTTACCTCAATGATTGCGATACCCCCTCCGTCACTCTCGGTGGTGATGTCATTAACCGTCAGGGACTCGTTGTAGCGTACTGCAAATACGATATTTCCGTCGGGGGCTATGGTAATGGCTTCACCGCGGTCATCTCCTGGCAGGGTAGAGTTCCAGTGCCACTGGTAGGCACCCAGGGCGTCAAGCTTAACCAGCAGGGCATAGAAGTTTGTCCCTCCTGTTCCGGGTTCAACCATGGTACCTGCAATATTCACATCCTGACGGAATTGCGTGGTTACATAAACGGATCCGTCCTGATCTACTATCATATTGTTGGCACTTCCGGTTGTTACCAAACCTCCGGCATGGGAACTGCTGAATGACCTGACCCACTCGAGCATACCTGCATCTGTGTATTTGGCCACGAAATTGGCCCTGTTGTCAGCCGACATATTGGTTTCTGACAGGTCAGCGGAGAAGAATGTGGCATCTCCCCTGAAATCTCCGAACAGGTAAACATGGCCGTCATGGTAAACAGGCTTGAAGCCGCTGGATCCTGTTGAACCGTCTGCTTCAGCTGTCACAACCCACTCAAGCTCCTTTTCGGGGGATATCTTGGCAAGGATCATATTGTTTCTGGTGCCTTCAGGCTCGATTTCCGTGCCCAGGATGTTGACTGGTCCACGGAAAAAGCCGGTTACATAGGCGTTTCCTTCGTCATCAACGGCAATGCCTTCCCCAAAGGTGGCGTTCTCACCATGTATGGCCACTGACCAGTCATACTCATGCCTGGGGGCTTCGGTGGGGAGGTGGAATACAACCTTATACTCGGTAATGATAGTTGGATTTTCTGCGGTAACAGTAATGACTGCGGTGCGCTCTTCCAGGCTTCCGGTAACATTTTCTGCTTGCTCAATTTCCACAGTGGCCAGCTCACTATTGGCTTCGGCTGAGACAACAGGGATCTGTCCGAAAGCTGACACAGGATAGTAGTAGGTGCGCAGATTGGGATCAAATCCCTCCAGTGGCTCGTCATTCAAAAGGATAGAGGCCAGGGTGGCGTCTCCGTCCAACTCCTTGAATCGAAGAAGGAATATGTCGAAGCTTCCGAAAGACTCAGCTGTATGTTCAAAACCTTCAAAAACACCCATGTATCGTCCGACAACGTAGATGTCATCACGTTCAGAAACGGCCATCCCCCAAACATCCTCACGGTTTGTTCCACCGAATGGTGTAGCCCAGCGAGCTTCCAGGTCGGTGTTGAATGAAGCGACAAAACCATCCTGGCTGCCATTATTGCTTTCAATGACCACATTATTGCCGAAGTCAATTGTCCCGCTGAAATCACCGGCGATGTAAAAATTTCCTTCGGAATCAAAGCGGAGTGCACGAACATAGTCATTGGCATCTTCATTGCCTACAACTATTTGTTTTTCCATCTCCCACTGGTTGTTGAACCTGGCCAGGAATATGGCATTCCGGGTTTCGCTCAGGGGCTCTGTGATGTTTTCGTCAGGCCAGACAAGCTCTGTGCGGTGACTGCCCGCCACATATATTTTGCCATCCGGGCCATAAGTAATCTCAAAGATCATCACACCCAGGCTATGGTTTGATGCTGTGGTGATATTTTTGTGTCCCACATAGGTTCCATCTGCCTCTACTTCAATGAGGGCTACACCCCCGTCTTCGTTTTCAATGGTTTCTTCGCCGATGGTGATGGCTGAACTATAGCGGATGGCAAATACGATATTTCCTTCGGGGTTGATGCTGATGGCCTGCCCCCTGTCATCTCCGGGATGGGTTGTGTTCCAGTGCCATTGGTAAGCACCCAGGGCGTCGAACTTCACCACCAGAGCATAAAAGTTGGTTCCTCCGGTTTCAGGTTCAATGAGGGTGCCGGCAATGTCCACGTCTGTGCGAAATTGTGTAGTGTAGTAAACTGAGCCCTCCTCGTCCACCACAAGATTTGCTGCGGTTCCCATGGGAATTAAGCCGCTCGTGTGGCTGCTTGAAATGGCCCTGACCCACTCCAGCATGCCGTTTTCAGTGTATTTGGCAATGAAGTTGGAGCGGTTGGCGGCTGACATGGTGGTTTCTGACATGTCTGCTGAGAAAAAGGTGGCATCTCCCCCGAAGTCACCATAGAGATAGACATATCCTTCATGGTAAAAGGGTTTGAATCCACTGACTCTGACTCCGTCTGCTTCGGCGGTCACCACCCAGATCAACTCCTGATCAGGTGAGACTTTGGCCAGGAACATGGCATTATCTACGCTTTCCGGCTCAATGGTGGTACCAAACAGCTCAAAGGGCCCCCTAAATATACCGGTAATATAGGCATTTCCTTCTGAGTCAACAGTGACTCCTTCTCCAAAATCAGCCGATTCACCGCCCATAAAGCTGGCCCAGCTGAAATGATCGTCCTGGGCCGAAAGGCCGGGAAGTAAGAATAGTAAAAATACAGTGAGGGTAAAGATTTTTTTCATAGGTGTTGTTTTGGTTAATAATTATACACTAATGGATCATTAAACCGTGCTTTCGCAGGAGTCAAACTCCTTTTAGCACCTTGTCTGTCAACCAGGTACAATACTGAAATTAACGGGGCCTTAAATATACAAATAAATGGCCTTTAAGGGCTAAACAATACGCCCCTGCAGGCCTGTTAACAAAAAATTAACAAAATATATAGATAAGATGCGGCTTTAATCAGCCTGGTCT
>SKRM01000066.1 GCA_007118495.1 Bacteroidales bacterium | reverse complement strand
TGCCGGTGAGACCTGCATAGCTGGC
Organism: Bacteroidales bacterium; assembly: GCA_007118495.1. Taxonomy (GTDB): domain Bacteria; phylum Bacteroidota; class Bacteroidia; order Bacteroidales; family UBA7960; genus PUPG01. The sequence continues at coordinate 5,110 of SKRM01000066.1, read as the reverse complement.
ATCATTGTCTACCCAGGTTGACATGACCACCTGTCCGTTGGCCACTACATCGGGTTTAATGCGGCCGTCGTCGGTGGGGCCGGTACTGCTGAATTCGCTTAAAACAACGCTTTCAGGACCTGTATATTCGGGCAGATCACCCACCGACCCTATGGTAAGTACGTTCTTGCCAAGCACAAGGCTCGAAATACAATCAAAGCCTTGTTCGCCGCCATCGGGCTGGCGTATGGCCGTTGATTTGACCCACTGATTCAATTCGTGGTCAAAGACGTTGTGTTCAGCGCCCGGTGCAGGCCCTGTGTTGTTACGGTCATTGCCGGCTGCGTGTACCTGAAGAAAATATGGGGCGTAATAGGTAATCTCATCTCTGGTGCGGGTTTCTTCGCCGTAAAAGCCAAACATATAGTCTTGGGTGGTGCTTACCCTTGTATCGCCGTACCACCACCATTGGCCTCCGTGAAAGAGCCAGCCGGTAGGTCGGCCGTATGAATGATTAGAGATGATGGCACCTTCAGATGCTGCTATGGCCATCTCTTCTTCGTCATTTACAAAGTCGTAGACATGCAGGGTGGCCTTGGGGGCCATCCCTTTGGCTGCCGGATTGATGCCTGCTGCTACCATGGTGCCTGAAACATGTGTAGCATGGGCATGGATATGCGGGGCATCGTCTTTTTGTATAGTCCGGTCCTGGAACTCACGGTGGGTATGGCGAAGCCTTCCTGCATCCCATACGTTGAGGGTAATACCTTCTCCGTCAAGATTAAGGTCGCTGAGTCCGCCGGTCCATAAGCGGCTTGTGGTGATGGTGTGGGCAGCTGTGAGGTTCTGGGTGGCGTAGTAAATGGGGTGCGCAAAAAGATCAAACCCAACCAGCCGAACATAGACCAGGCTGTCATAGACTTCAATGGGCGAACCATTTTTGTAGGCCATGGATGTGATCAATTCATGATGTCGCTCCCACCGTGCGCCCAGGTTTGTGGCCAGGTGCCTGAGCATCTGCTGTTGCGTTGAATCCAGAACCTGCTGAATTGCCCGGTCTGCCTGAGTGGCTGTCTTTTTTTCGTCAACGCTATCCTTTGCTGTGCTAAAGGCAGTAAGGATAAGAAAACTGGTGAGCAATACCAGTATACGGGGAGAAATTAATCCTTTAATCATATTGAAAATCAGTTGAATAAAAAAGGGAAGGCCGAACACCTTCCCTTCTTGAAAGTTGATAAATGTGTTACCTGGTTACCTGTAGTCGTTTTGTTTGCAGGCCGGCAGCAGTTGAAACCTGAACAAAATATAGGCCGTTTTTCATGTTGTAAACATCAATGTTGTGGTGTTTGCCAACATTACTGGCGCGATATACAACCTGGCCGAGCATGTCTACGACGCGTACTTCTGAAATATCCTGCTCTGTCTCAATGGTAAAGGTGCTGTTGGCCGGATTGGGATACAGGCTCAGCGCAATCTCTTCAACCACAGGTGCTGATACCTCATGGTCGCGGTAAGCAAAAATGTCTTCAACGATGGTGTCAGCAGAAACGGTCAGGCTTCTGTCGGTGCCTCCAACCCACTCTCCGCCTTCCCAGCCTGAACCGATCAGGTCGGAGAAATATTTATAAGCATATTCTCCGGCGGGAAGCTTGAATGTTTTACTGTAGGTCATTGGATCATCACTGGTTTTTGTCATAACCTGATTATCGGGGTCATCACCTGGCTCTTGCCAACCGATCAGGCTACCTGTGATAAAAATGTGATGTGCCTCAGGATCAAAGCCTTTGAGGTTCTCAAACTCAATGGCCGGATCAAGGTTTACATTGAAGGTTACATCAAACAGAGGCTCAGCAGCACCGTAGCGCATGATAAAAACGTCAAAGCTACCGGCTGAAGTGAGGACGTCATCATAGGCTGCAAATTCACCCATAAAACGGCCTATAATATAGATTTCGTCGTCAGATGAGACGGCCATGCCCCAGATGTCTTCTCTGGCAGTACCTCCAAACGCCTCAGCCCACAGTGCTTCACCGTTCTGACTGAAGGCGGCAATAAAGCCATCCTGGCTTCCATCATTGCTTTCGATGATCAGGTCTTCGCCGAATACGATGGAATCAGTGAAATCACCGGCAACGTAGATGTAGCCTTTATCACTTACCTGTAGTGACCTGAGGTTATCACCGTTGTCTTCATTTCCAAAATACCTGGCCCACTGCAATTCCCAGTCGGGGTTGAGCTTGATTAAAATGGCGGAGGTACGTGCTTCATTGACCGGGGTAAACATATTGTGTGCATCCCACTGGATATGGGTGCGCGAGTGTCCTCCTATATACAGACTTCTATCCTCATCATACCCCAGACCGAATATGGCGGCTCTGTTGGTGATGGCGGTGGAGAAATGCTGGTCTCTGACATGGTTTCCATCGGGTGTTACCTCAATGATTGCGATACCACCTCCGTCACTTTCGGTGGTAATGTCATTAACCGTCAGGGATTCGTTGTAGCGCACAGCAAATACGATATTCCCATCGGGGCTGGTGATGACGGCCTCACCGCGGTCATCACCGGGCAGGTTGGAGTTCCAGTGCCACTGATAAGCACCCAGTGCGTCAAGCTTAACCAGTAGGGCGTACATATTGGTGCCACCTGTTCCCGGTTCTACGAGGGTTCCGGCTATATCCACGTCTTGGCGGAACTGGGTTGTTATGTATACAGAACCTTCCTGATCAACCACCAGGTTGTTGGCACTTCCTGTGGTTACCAAACCTCCTGCATGTGAGCTGCTGAATGAGCGTACCCATTCAAGCATACCTGCATCGGTGTATTTTGCCACGAAGTTGGCCCTGGTGGCAGATGACAGGCTGGTTTCAGCCAGGTCTGCTGAAAAGAAGGTGGCATCGCCCCTGAAATCACCAAACAGATAGACATGGCCATTGTGGTAAGCAGGTTTAAACCCACTGGCACCTGTGGTGCCATCGGCCTCGGCGGTTACCACCCAGACAAGCTCTTTTTCAGGTGATATTTTTGCCAGAATCATGTTGTTCCTGGTGCTTTCAGGCTCAATTTCAGTGCCCAAAATGCTGATGGGGCCACGGAAAAATCCGGTCACGTAAGTATTCCCTTCGTCATCAACAGCAATGCCTTCGCCAAAATTGGCATTTTCACCATGTATGCCTGCTATCCAGTCATACTCATGCCTGGGTGCTTCAGTGGGTTGGTGGAATACGACCTTGTATGTGGCTGTTATGTCAGGGTTCTCGGCGGTAACTGTAATGACTGCGGTGCGCTCTTCATGGCTTCCGCTGACATTTTCTGCTTGCTCAATTTCCACAGTGGCCAGCTCACTATTGGCTGTGGCAGCAATAACAGGTACGTCACTTGTTGCTGACACGGGGTAGAAGTAAGTGCGCAGGTTGGGATCAAATTCGGCAAGTGGCTCATCGTCAACATAGATGGAGGCCAGGCTTGCGTCACTATCCAGTTCAGCGAAGCGTAAGAGGAAAATGTCAAAACTACCATATGACTCGGCAGTTTGGTCAAGGCCCTCAAAAACGCCCATATAACGACCCACAACATAAATGTCGTCGTTGCTTGAAACTGACAACCCCCAGACATCTTCTCTGTTGGTTCCGCCGAAAGAAGAAGCCCAAATAGCTTCAAGATCAGTGTTAAATGACGCAATAAAGCCATCCTGACTGCCGGCATTGCTTTCAATAACCACATCGTTGCCAAAGTCGAGCGTGCCAGAAAAATCGCCGGCGATATAGAAGTTGTCTTTTGAATCGAAACGCAGTGCACGCACATAGTCATTGGCGTCTTCATTACCAATAACCATTTGCTTTTCCAGCTCCCAGCCAGTGTTGAATTTAGCAATGACCATGGCGTTCCTGGTATCGCTGAGGGGTTCGGTCAGGCTCTCATCAGGCCAGGTGATTTCTGTTCTGTGGCTTGCTGCAACATAGATTTTGTTGTCGGGCCCGAAAGTAATATCAAATATCAAAAAGCCCAGACTATGATTGGATCCGGTATAAATAATCTTGTGGTCAACATAGGCTCCATCGGGCTCTACTTCAATCAATGCAACTCCCCCATCTTCATTTTCAATGGTGTCTTCACCAATTGTGATGGCCGAACTGAAACGGATGGCAAAAAGAACATTTCCATCAGGTGTAATGCTAATGGACTGCCCTCTGTCATCACCAGGATGGGTGGTGTTCCAATGCCATTGGTAAGCACCCAGTGCATCAAACTTGACAACCATTGCATAAAAATTGGTTCCGCCGGTATCTGGCTCTACCAGGTTGCCGGCAATATCTGCATCGGTGCGGAATTGGGTGGTGAAGTACACAGACCCTTCTTCATCAACAACCAGGTTGTTCGCACTGCCCAGTGTTGTCAAACCACTGCTATGTGAACTTGATACTGATCTTACCCATTCAAGCATACCATTTTCGGTGTATTTGGCAATAAAGTTGGAGCGGTTGGTGGCAGACATGGTGGTTTCTGACATGTCGGCCGAGAAAAATGTGGCATCTCCCCTGAAGTCACCATAGAGGTAAACATATCCTTCGTGGTAATAGGGTTTAAATCCGCTGGCGCCTGTGGTGCCATCAGCTTCGGCTGTAACAACCCAGATCAGTTCTTGCTCTGGAGAAACCTTTGCCATGAACATGGCATTGCGGATGCTTTCAGGCTCAATTGTGGTACCAAACAGTTCAAATGGACCCCTGAAAAACCCGGTAATGTATGCATTGCCCTGGTCATCAGTGGTGACACCTTCGCCGAAATCGGCTGACTCGCCGCCCATGAAGCTTGCCCAGCGGAAATGATCTTCCTGGGCCGAAAGCCCTGAGAGTAGAAACAGGAAAAAAACAGTGAGGGTAAAGATTTTTTTCATAAATAAGTTGTTTTGGTTAATAATTATACACTAATGGATCATTAAACCGTGCTTTCGCAGGAGTCAAACTCCTTTTAGCACCTTGTCTGTCAACCAGGTACAATACTGAAATAAACGGGGCCTTAAATATACAAATAAATGGCCTTTAAGGGCTAAACAATACGCCCCTGCAGGCCTGTTAACAAAAAATTAACAAAATATATAGATAAGATGCGGCTTTAATCAGCCTGGTCT
>SKRM01000015.1 GCA_007118495.1 Bacteroidales bacterium | reverse complement strand
TTCAAATACATAACTTGCCACTTCTCCAACACCCACACCATCAACTTCAACATCATGCAGGTAATGTCCAGTTTCAGCTGTCATCACAAAAGTCTGCGTCCCGCCTTCAGGTATTGCAATTTCTCCTTCAGGTTCAATATGACCACTACCATCAGATGTAGCCGTAATCAGGTATTGAACAGCATCAAAGCGAGCCAGAATGGTCAGGTCATCGTCAGGCATCACAATGGCGTTTGTTGCCATTTCAGGTTCAAAAAGAAATTCTGCACCACCTGTCCAATCTCTGAAAATATATCCGGTTTTTGGGTTTGCTTCAATCGAAATGGTGTCGCCGGCGACATATGTGCCGTCTCCGGATAGATCTCCGGCTCCGGAAGGTTCAGCCTGAAGATTCAACGTATATGTCTGAGCCAGGGTTGTAAATATCTCTTCCTGACCATAGGCTGTCCCCTCCTGGTTTATTGCAAATGCGCGTACATGGTAGGTGGTTGACGATGTCAGAGATGACATCGTGATCGTAAAATGCCCGGCACCCGAACCCTGTATTTCAATCCCTTCATGATTTTCATAGTAAGGAGTCACCCCAGCTGACCACACCAAACCCCGCTGAGTAACCTCTGCGCCTCCATCCGATTCCACATTCCCCCCTCCCTTCGCCTCTGTGATACCAATGTCTGATACGGCCGAAGTGGTTACCGTTGGAATTGTCGCCACGGGACCTTCATCCTCAGCCATATTTCCGGTAACCACCAGTGAGTAAGATTGGCTTCCTCCCTCAAGAGAAGCTTTATGTGATATAATGAGTTCATAGATTTCGCCCGCCAGTGGTTCTTCGATATGAATCACTTCGACATTATCCCTGAAGTTATCTCCAGAACTTGCAGCCAGCGAGGGGTTGGCCGGGTCAAGCACGTATGGATACCAGGTTGCGCCTCCTGAGTGGTTAATCCGCATATCCAGGTCATTAACCAGCATCAGGTCTGGAGGATTTAACGATGCCACAGGTGGATTTCCCGGAGGATCCGTCCATACGAGTGTTGCCCTGAGAGGCTCACCACCCCTTGCTGTCAGTTCAATTGTATTTTGTGTTGCATCCTGCAAGTTTCCTTCAATAATATGCAGTCCGTCTGCAAGTTTATTCAGACGCATTACACCGGCCACTTTTTCTGTATCCATCAAACCCCAGCCAAAGCGGTAGTCTGGACCTGGAGCCCCACCCAATTCATCATTTGCAGTATGAATGATTAACGCCTTCAGGGTAGAAGCCAAAAGTACTGTATCCGGATGCAGGTTTTGCTGGTGTTCCAAAAGCAATGCTGATGCCCCGCTGATCATGGGGCCCGACATGGAAGTGCCGCTGGAATAACCATATTGATCATCGCCAGTAGCCATTGAAGAATATACCGATACGCCCTTTGCCACTATATCTGGTTTGATTCTGCCATCATCTGTAGGACCCCAACTGCTGAAACTGGTCATATTTCCACTGGCATTCACCGCACCTACCGTAAGCAGATTTTTTCCTGTTGCAGTCCTTGACATGGAATCATAACCATCGGGTCCTCCGTTCAGATCTCTGGTTGCAGTGCTGGTAGCCCATCCTACTCCATCCCAGTAGTAATGAAGGGTTCCGGCCGACGGACCACCGCCTCTGTGATTACCTGCCGATTTAACGATCAGATAATAGGGAGCGTTATATGCAATTTCATCCCAAGCCTCTGCTGACGAATCATAAAACCCAAAAAAATAGTCCTCAGTCTCACTGATGTTGATGTTTCCATACCAATACCAGTCACCATCATCAAAATGCCAGCCTGTGATAAATCCATAAGAGTGCTGCGAAACTCTAAGTCCATCAGCTGCAGCCGCAGCCATCTCGGCATCATCATTATTCCAATCGTATGCATGCAAACTGGCTTCATATGCCATACCCCTTGCCTGGGCGACAGCGCCACCGGCTATGAGGGTTCCTGCGACATGTGAAGCATGATTGCTCAGACTTGATGCACCATCTACCTGGATCACCCTTCCTCCAAATTCCTGATGTGTATCACGTACCTTGCCCGAATCCCACATACCAAGTAAAACATCTGCACCAGTCAGGTTTAAGCCGGAGTCGCCACCAGGATATAGTTTATCTGCACGGATAAGACTTGCCCCTCCTGCATTATGTGTAATGTAGTAAACCGGGATACCATCTTGAAAGCGCATTAATTCCATTGCCCGACCGTCGGCCAGTAATCGGAACGAAGGGATTGCCAGTTGCCTGGCCTTTTCAAGAGCCAACAACTTTTCTGCTTCAAATTGATATTCACTTAATGCGGCAATGCGCATCAGTCTTTCTTGCTGGGTATGGGGCTGAGCGCAAATAACACCCGTTCCAACCATTATCAGGAAAGATATCTGCAACAGAATCCTTAAACAATACCAATGAAGTTTTACCATCACATTACCTGCACGATCACCTACCCATGAATTTAGCATTTTTTTGCTTCATTATCAAGAAGAAATGAAAAACAAATCATGATGCTTTATTGTTAAAATATCACTTATCCAAGCTCATGGCAAGATCCGAAAAACATATAGCAGAAAAAATCCTGGACACCCTGGCGTACTTTGATGTATTCTCTTACCCCCTTACCCTCGATGAATTGCTGTTATACACAGATGTTCGCTCATCTGAGCGAACATCAATTGATATAACAGTAAAAAAACTTGCAAAATACAGACTGGGAGGCCAACACAAAGAGTATGTGTATTTGGGATCCTGCCCCTCTATTGTTAAGCGCCGTATTGATGGGAATTTAAAAGCAAACCTGAGATTCAGGCAAGCCAGGTTTTATTCTATGATTATCTCTTATTTCCCTTTTGTCAGAGGCGTGTTTTTATCAGGATCCATTGCAAAAGGTTTCATGACTGACAATGATGATATCGATTATTTTATCATTACCTCACCCGGTAGATTATGGATTGTCAGAAGTTTGCTGACACTTTTTAAAAAAATCTTTTTACTCAACTCGCACAGAAATTTCTGCATCAATTATTTTGTTGACGAAAAATCACTTTACATCAGGGAGCAAAATCGCTTCACAGCCACTGAACTTGCTTTTCTTGTTCCCATGTACGATATGGGAGTATATGAATTAATGATCAGTGAGAACCAATGGGTCAGGTGCTTCTATCCGTTTTATATGCCGGGATTTACTGGCCCTCTGCGTAACAATTACCCGTTGGTCAAAAGAATTTCTGAGTATTTTATGAAAGGATCTATGTTCGATAAGCTTGATCGTTACCTGCAAGGGATTTCGCAAAAATATATCCGGAGAAAATTCTCTCACATGGACAAAGATTCGTTTGACCAGGCTTTCAGTATAAAACCCCATGAACTGAGATTCCTCCCTAACAGAAGACAGTTTCAGATATTGAAACAGTTCAGGAGAAAAAAGCAAATACTGAGAAAGCATTTTGAAACACCTTTATTCTCCGAAGAAAAGATATGTGCAAAACAATCATAGAAAATTCTCCAATGAATATTTGGATCCTTGGCGGGACAGGATTTATCGGGAGAGCTATCATCGGGCAGCTTGCAGCCGACCCAAAGAACCTAATCCAGTTGTTGCTTCACAAGCGCAAATCTTTCAGAGAATTTGAATCATTCAATACATTCACCGGAAATATTTTATCAATTGATCGTGTCTGGTTTGAAAGATACCCTCCAGATTTAGTCTTTCATCTTGCCCGACCAGCCGGTAGCACTTTCTTAACCCGAACCGTTGCTTCTAACTTAGGGCATATAGCCAACAGCCGCCTGGTAAGCATTTTTTCTTCCTTACCCTCCCCACCTGTAGTTATATATGTTTCCGGATCACTGGTATATGGCCAGATATCAGAAGGCCGGGCTGCGAGCGAAAAAAGTAAGCTGCAACCCGCAAGTTATGCACAGTCTTATTTTGCAAATGAGATTCCATGGAAAAAGGCCAGAGAAAAGGGTGTGCTGGATGTGAGATTTGCCAGACCAGGCTGGATTACAGGCCCTGGCTCTTGGTTTAAGACGTATTTCTGGGACGTTATCCAAAACACTGGAAGGGTTCCATGTTATGGTACAGGGCAGCAGCTCATGTCGGTAATTCATTTGGACGATGGAGCAGCTATGATTAATACACTTGGCATGTATGGACAACCTGGACACGACCTGAATATTTTCTCGGGTCACCCCATTACACAAGAAGAGTTCAGTGAGGCGCTGGCCTTACAAACCGGGAAAAAAATCAAATTGATCCCATATCCTGAAATCGTCAATATGTACGGGCAGACTACCGCTACTGCCCTCACTACCTCCATTCCACTGAGCACCCTTTATCCGGACCTTCATCAAAAAACCAATATAAAACACTTGAAGATCAGTGATTTATTGGCTGATGTCGTCAGGTCGTTGAAAAGCAAAGAGGGTGTATTCACCCAGTGACCACATGGGTGTTTTGTTTATGAACATATCAATCTTCCATAACAACCGGCTAAAGCGCCGCAACAAGCTATTCAGCCCATGGTAATACCATGCAGGATGGAATATGCAATACCCTTTTTTTAACAGGATATTACATGAACCGAATGCATGCCTGATCTCTTTTGGGCTGTAGCATCGACTTGGCAGATAAACTGTCGGGGAGTATCCGCCCCATACTTTCCTCAGGCGTGAAAACGCAGCTTTTGGTCTAAGCTTAAGAAGCTCAATAAGCATACCGGCCACATAGTATTTGTTGACAAATGACAAAATCATGATCCCCCCTGGTTTGGTCATACGGATCAATACTTTTGCAGCAAGCGACAAGTCTTCAACCGTATTCAATGCACCAAAATAAACATAGATCATGTCAAATTTGTGTCCTGGAAACAATTTTGGCAAATCTTCCACCCCGCCTTTAAGGGCCACCACATTTTCCAAACCTTCCTGACGAATTTTTGCTTCAGTTATTTGCTGCATATTTGCAGCTATATCTATACCGGCTATGTTAGCGTCAGGATGTGTTTTTGCAAAATGTATCATATCAAGACCAGTACCATAGCCAATTTCAAGCATATGGGTGAACCGGAAGCGTTTTAGCTGTTCGCGAAAATCTTGACGAATAAGCTGTAAGGTTTTATTGTTCCAGTATCGGCGGTCAAAATCATGGGCATCACTATCATAGTAATTTTCAACCTCTTCGTAAAACGCTGTCATATTATTTGATTTTTTTCTTGATTGTTCATTTTTCCCCAATGTTTGCTGGCAATAATCAGCGCTCCAAAACTCCAAAACAAGAAGGCAAATTTATCGGTTGTAAGAAAGTTATTGAAAAGCCCATGAAACATATAGGTTGATAGTGATGCTACTGCAAGTATGATGTATTTGCCTGGGGTTGTGCTGGGCAACGTCTGCTTAAATAATAACAACCATCGTCCTGTAATCAGCAAGAATGCAATTAAGCCAATCACCCCCATTTCAGCCGCTATCAGAAGATATTCAGAGTGCGCCGTTCCACCCGATCCCTCAGGAATATGAGCGGAATCAAGTACGGTAAGCCGGTTAACAAAAGCCGGATCCTGATATGGAATATATTGAAACTGATAAGTGCCTGGTCCAAAACCGGTTACTGGTCTTTCTTTGAACATGCGCCAGGCTGCAACCCAACGGTTTGTTCTCTCCATGGCAGAAACATCTGATAAAGCGCTGGCCGGGGTAAAACTTCTGCCCGTTGATTGCCAGCCGAACTCTGCAGAATCTCTACCGGATGATGATATTTTTTCTCTTATGCTCCCGACATACACTCCTGAAGCGATCAAAAAAATAAATGTGGCAGCCAAAAACAAATACATTCTGAATCTTGACCGGGCAGCAAAAACGAAAAATACAAACACCCCCATACTCAAAATAGCCGCTCTGCTGGTGCTGAAAAAAACCGCAACAAGAAATACCAGACCGAACACCCGGTGGCGACTGCCGCGCATAGCCAGAAAATATGCTGAAATCAGGGCAGCTGCGGCTCCAAATATGGTGTGATCATTGTAAAAGGGCTCATATAAGCCCCTAACCGTAAGGATATTCCAATTATAATTTCCAAAACGATAAACTGCCATTACAAATACAATGAATAGACCCAATGCGTATAAACCCACAAGCCTGTAAAACAATTTGGGGTAAGATGCCAACACCCTGCTCATTAAAACATAAAACACAAGAAAGTACGCAGATTGTTTCAAGGCAGATTTTACAGAAACTACCAGGTTTTCTGAAAAAGCAGTTGTAATCATAAAGGCCAACAACAAAGGAATCACCCATAACAATTCCTTGCTAAAAAAACTTTTCCAGGCTTTCCGAAAAATCAGAACATCCCAAACTAGCAGGGCCAGGCCAATCCCAACGAGTAGTTCAGAAGGCAACATTAGCATATGACCAGCAGCAAAGCTAACCTCAATTGAAAATGGCAGCAAAACAGCCAATGCATAAAACACCATACGCTGCCACCAAACCAAAGGCTTACCAGCCAATACACCCTTTTTTACATTTGAAATAAGCATTCGGATATTGAATTTGAATACAGTGTGTTATATAATAAATCCCATTACCTGATAAAAGTTCACCAGTATCACTCAAATAACAGAAAAAGCATCCTCTTAAAAACTTTAGGAAGTTATATTTGTTGTAATTATATATAAAAGAAAGGTAAAACAATGAAAGCTTTGGTGATCAATCAATTTGGAGGTCCGGAAAGACTACAGGTATCAGATTACGCCATGCCCTCTTCAAAACGCAGAGGAGTCTTGATACGGGTACATGCAGCAGGGGTTAATCCGGTTGATTATAAAATCAGAAACGGGTCGATGAAATGGATAACCGGAAGAAAGTTTCCGCGCATATTGGGATTTGACGTGGCAGGAACAATCGAACAAGCTGATTCAGGCTCAAAACACAAACCTGGAGACAGGGTTTTTGCCATGCTTCCGTTTACGGGAGGTGGTTATGCAGAGTTTGTGGCGGTTGCTGAAAAGTATGTATACAGCATCCCAAAAATGATTAGCTATGAAGAGGCTGCTGCAACCCCACTGGCTGCACTGACAGCCTACCAGGCTTTTTTAAAAACAAATAGCCTTGAGGCGGGCAAAAAAGTATTAATCAATGGGGCATCGGGTGGTGTAGGCAGTTTTGCAGTTCAGATTGCCCGTGCTATGGGCCTGGAGGTAACAGCTGTTACCAGCAGTAAAAATGTAGAATTTGCAGCGCAACTGGGAGCCCATAGGGTAATAGACTATACCCGCGAAGATTTTACCAAAACCGGTTTGCGGTTTGATACTGTATTTGATGCAGTAGCGAAAAGTTCTTTTCCAAAATGCAAGGGCATTTTGAATAAAAATGGTCAGTACATCACAACCGTTCCAAATAATGGCCTTTTCAGGCATATGCCAGCCAACTTTTTGCGAAGCAAAAAAGCAAGCTACATTCTCGTCAAACCATCAGGTGGAGACTTGGCCATAATAGCCGATTTAATTGAGAAAGGTCAGGTAAAGGCTGTGGTAGAAAAAACTTACCCCATGGATGAGGGAGGCGCTGCACATCAGCTACTGGAATCTCAAAGGGTACGGGGCAAACTGGTCTTGGTGAATACTTTTTAATAAGAATGTCACACCCTTGGGTGCCAGTGCGTGGCCAGCCTGCACTTTACCTGTTGATCGATACCAGTAATGGTATGCAGACAAAGTGTATGGTCTGACTCAGTATCAATTTGGGTTGAGACTTCAATTGTACTTCCTGCAAAGGTTTCCTTTTGCCATTGCACCTGAAGGCGGACTATCCGGTGTGATTCCTGAAAAGAGGCTGGCAGCGATTCAATGGCCCAATTCACATAAACCACATTGTTTACGTGTTGGTTAATATCTATATCTGAAGTCAACACACGGAATCTGGTTAAGTAATCAGATCTGTATGGGATAGCTATTGCATCAATTTGAAGCCTCTCCTCAGGTGAGCCATCATGTCCATAAGCTTTTTTCATGTTTTCATCTACACGTAGAGGTCTTTTTCTATGGGTATCCAGAAAGATCCATGACGATTGGGCTGTCACCAACTCGCAGCCTTCAGAGTCAAGAACACGATAGTTCCTAAAGCCCATAAACCTGTAGACAGAGCTCGGAAGTGTCTGTACCAATATGCGCTCATTGAATGCCGGTGGTTGGTTCAGCCGAATATCAAAACCATGAAGCATCCAGATTACCCCATGTTTGCGGTAGTATTCAAGGCCCACTCCTTCGGCCTCACTCTGAAGCAAGGCAAGTTCTTCAAAGTAATGCATCAATGAATCGATCCTGAGCATCCCATCGATCCCGGTTTCGTAAATATGTACACTGTACTCTTTTTCAAATGCTTTACCGGCCATTGTCTTCAGTTTTAAAATAAATCAGATAAAGGCAAAAACAAAGCCCAAAATTAGAAAATTCAATCAGACCCACCACAGATTCAACACCAACCTTCAAACTTTCCAACCTTCAAACTTTCCAACCTTCAAACTTTCCAACCTTCAAACTTTCCAACCTTCAAACTTTCCAACCTTCAAACTTTCCAACCTCTTAACTTGTTAACCTTAAAACCTTCAAACCCATTAACATTCAACTGCGGCGAAACCGCTTAACTTTAAAACGATCTAAATATGTGGAAAGAACAGAACAATCAATTAGTCAGAACTTTTGAATTCGGTGATTTCTCTGAAGCATTTGCTTTCATGACCAGGGTTGCCATCCTGGCTGAAAAACACAACCACCACCCGGAGTGGACAAATGTTTATAATAAATTGGAAATAAAGCTATCTACCCATGATGCGGGAAATGTGATTACCGAAAAAGACAGAAAGCTGGCAAAAGCCATAGACGAACTCTTGTAATAAGGCGTAGCAGGGTTGATTTATTTTTTCTATTTTGCAGCCAAAAACCACCCAACTGCCTTTTTTATGAAAACCCTTTTTGCTTTGGCGCTTATTATGTCTGGCGCTGTTGTTTTCTTTGGCTGTTCAACAGCTACCCCCCCCGATATTAATCTCAGGTATGATCAAAACCAAAGCTTTGACTACTACGAAACCATTGACGCATACCAAAAGCTATCTGACTATTACAGTGAAGCCAGCCTCATAGAGATGGGCATCTCCGACACAGGAAAGCCCCTGCATCTTTTTATGATCTCCGGGAACAGTGATTTTGACCCTGTTTCAATCAAAGCCAAAGGAAAAACCATTATACTGATCATGAACGGTATTCATGCAGGTGAGCCTGTGGGCATAGATGCCAGCATTCAATATGCCATAGATGTATTGGATAATCGTGATGGGGCAGCCAATGTTCTTGAGAATACTGTACTTGCCATTATTCCAGTTTACAATATAGATGGATCACTGAACCGAAGTCCGTACTTCAGGATGAACCAGGATGGTCCTGAGGTAAAAGGATCAAGGCGAAACGCGCTCAACATCGATCTGAACAGAGACTTTGTCAAACAAGACTCCCGGGCCTCAAAGTCATTTGCATCGCTATTCCATTACCTTGACCCTGACATATTCATCGACACCCATACAACCAACGGGGCTGACCATCAGTTTACCATGACCCTGATCCCAACACTTTATCAAAAACTACCACCTGCCATGGGGGAGTTCTTTCATAAGGAGATGGTAGCCACCATGTATGAGCGGATGAACAGCGAAACACCCTGGGGCATGTGCCCTTATGTGCAAACCATCCGCCGTGGCGATGTGAGAAGTGGGCTGACCGGATTTAACGACCATCCGTATTTTTCATCTGGGTATGCAGCGCTATTCAACACTTTTCCTTTTATCACCGAAACCCTTGTTTACAAGCCATTTCCTGACAGGGTAAGGTCAACAATAGATTTCATCCGTATGCTAACAGAATTTTCTTCAGAAAATAATGAGCAAATCAGGACGCTTAGAGCTGACGCAAAACAGTACACAAAACATACCCGTGAATTTGTACTTGACTGGTCGCTGGACCGATCTCGGCATGAGCCTTTTTATTTCAGGGGGTATGAAATGGAAGAAAGTTTGAGTCCGGTTACTGGTCGAACCATTAACATATTCAACCACGACAAACCCTGGGAAGACACGGTTGCCTTTTACAATTATTATCTCCCCAGCCTGAAAGTCGAAGCCCCCACCGCCTACATCATCCCACAAGCATGGGATGATGTAATCAATCGGATGGAGCTCAATGGGGTTAAGATGAACAGACTACAGCAAGACAGTATCATCGAAGTGGAAATTATTTTTATTGACAGCTTTCAGGCCTCACAGAGACCAAATCAGGGGAGACAACTTATTAGTCAGGCAACAACCAGAACCAGGATGGTCAAACGACAGTTTTACCAGGGCGACGTGATAATCTATGTGAACCAAGATAGCAATAATTATATCGTGCACATGCTTGAACCATTGGCACCGGCTTCATTTTTCAGTTGGGGCTTTTTCAATTCCACACTTGAAGACGGAGAATGGTTCTCTCTGTATTCATTTGAAAACCTGGCCTACGAAATGCTGATGAACAACCCTGCACTTTTAGAAACTTTTGAAAACATGAAGGCTTCTGACCACGACTTTGCCAACGATCCGCTTGCACAACTGCAATTTCTTTATGATCAGTTACCACAGTCAGATGTGGTAACCAGTGCCGATTTTTATCCTGTATCCAGAATATACCATCCGTAAAAAATAATGCCCGCCAAAGCGGGCATTATCATATATCGACATTCTGGCTTATAATTCGTTCTTGAATTTATTAAACCAGTAATACAAATACAGCTGGGTACGAATGTAGTTTGACGGATTGGTGCCAGTTCCGTGAAACTCGTCACGAAAACGGATCATAGCCGTGGGTACCTTGAGCACTTTTAATGCCTGGTAATATTCCTCCGTTTGGGCAATGGGTGTACGCAGATCATTTTCACCACACATGAGCAAGGTGGGTGTGGTCACATTACCCACATACATTAGTGGTGAACGTTCAAGGTGCTCAGTGGGATCATCCCAGGGGTATTCTTTGAAATTCCGGTACCAACTCACACCGTCGGTTGTCCCAACAAACGAGAGCCAGTTGGTAACAGGAAAATTAACCGATGCAGCTGCAAACCGGTGGGTATGTCCCACAATCCATGAGGTAAGAACTCCCCCACCACTTCCACCATAAACAAACAAATTGCTTTCGTCAATAAAGCCCATGTTGATAACTTCATCCACCCCGTTCATAAGGTCATCATAATCTTTTCCGGGATATGCATTCTTGATGGCATTTCCAAAAACGCTGCCATAGCCTGAAGAGCCCCGGGGGTTTGTATACAAAACTACATACCCTTCTGCTGCATGATGCTGCCAGGTGAAGTTAAAGCCAACATTGTACATGGCATGAGGCCCGCCGTGAATGACAAGAATCAAGGGATATTTTTTTGTCGGATCAAAATCGGGTGGTTTGATCACCCATCCATGAACATCAAAATCATCCGTTGACTTATACCATAATTCATCCACCTCACCCAATGTGATGTTTTTCAACAGACTTTCATTGACAGCTGTCAGCTTTTGAATACGTGGGCGGCTTGTACTGAATGCTACAAGATCTGCCGGGTTATGGTAATCTGTCAAAGTCCCGACAGCCATCCCATTTGAATTGATGTCTGTTACCGTCAACATATGGTTTCCGGTTGTAACCTGTCTGTAGTCACCCCTCAAAGGAGCAAAATAAAGATTTCGGGTTCCATTGTAGTCGGCATTAAAGTATACTCCGGAGTTATCCCTGGCCCAGACTAGGTTTGAAGGTGTTCGATCAAGACCGGTGCCAATTTCTATAGGATTGGAGCCGTCGATATTCATGACGTATAGTTTGTTTTCAATATAGGTATCATCTGTCCAGTCATAGCCAATGTAAGCAACCTTGCGGCCATCAGGTGACACAACTGGAGACCTGTCAATACCGTACCGGCTGGTAAGTTGCCGGATATCTGAAGTTTCAATATTTACTGCATATATCTCTGACTCACGGTAAGCATATTCGGCTTCTTCAACCCTTAAACTGGTAAAAAGTATCTCTTTCCCGTCAGGAGTCCACTCAATCCCATTATGATCCCAGTTTCCATGGGTGATTTGACGGGGTGCCCCGCCATCGGCCGGCACAATAAAGATGTGCCTGTACCCTTCTTCAATAAACCCTTGGCGGTCACGCCGGTAAACCAGATTGGTGATGATTCTTGGGCTCTGGGTCCACTGCGCTCCATCGGGCCTGGCCGGCATTTTCACAGGCCATGTCTCACTGTAGGGAACCAGCATTGAAAAAGCGATATAGCGTCCGTCAGGTGACCAGGTAATGTTTGAAGGTGCTTTCTCAAGCCTGGTAATCTGTGTGGTCCCTTCCAGATCTTTGTATTTGACATAGATCTGACTACCTCTGGGTTCACCAGAAGCCAGATAAGCCACGCGTGCTCCATCGGGTGACCATACCGGGCTTGAACCCCTGGTAAAAAAACGGTTGCGATTTCCATCCGCATCCATGATAAATAGTTCATTGCGCCTGCTGTCATTGACCTTGTCAATCCATCCGCGGGTAAAAATGATTTCTTTCCCATCAGGAGAAATCTGTGGTCCGGATACGCTGATCATGTCAAAGAAATGCTCAAGTTCCAGCTTTTTCACATCCTGCGTAATTGCAGGTGTCTGCGCGGCCATCAAAAAAGTGGCCAGCAGAAGAGTTGTTTTACATAGAAAGGATTTCATCATGTTTGTAAGTTGTTAAAGGTTTGAAGGTTGGTGGGTTTGAAGGTTTGAAGGTTAGTAGGTTTTAATCTTCAGATACTTCCTGCAACATTTTACGGTATATATTAAAAACATTCGATCGGGATACAAAACCTTTGTATTTTCCTTTGTCAATCACAGCCATATTCCATAAACCTGAATCTCTGAACTTCTGCATAACAGTGTCCATATTATCATCAAAACTTACTGTTGCCCTGGGCTGAATCATCATTTGATGAACTTTCAGGCTGTCATATTTTGACCGGTCAAACATGATTTCACGCACATCGTCAAGCCGCACAATCCCCAAAAAATTATTGTCATGATCTGTCACGGGAAAAATATTCCTGTTTGCCCTGGCTATGACCTTCACCAGGTCACCGAGTGAATCAGCTGGTCTGACTTTATCAAAACTCGTTTCAAGCACGTTCTCCACATTGAGCAGGGTAAGAACCGTCTTGTCTTTATGGTGGGTAATCAAGTGTCCTTTCTGTGCCAGCTTTTTTGTGTAAAGTGAATGTGGCTGGAAATACACAACGGTAAGGTATGAAATGGATGAGACCAGAATCAACGGAATAAAAAGTTCGTATCCGCCTGTAATCTCTGCGATCAGGAATATGGCCGTTAGGGGTGCGTGGATAACCCCGGCTATCAAACCGGCCATGCCAACCAGTGAGAAATTATATTCTGATATTTTCCATCCACTAAACAGGTTTACCAGCCTGGAAAAAATAAAACCCGTAATCCCTCCCATAAACAAACTGGGCGCAAACACACCGCCAATTCCACCTGAGCCGGTGGTGAGCGAGGTGGCAATAGCTTTAAAAAAGAGGACAAAGACCATAAAGGCTACAAAGACAAGACCAGTGTCATCAACCAGATGTCCAAATATGCTTTGTTCAAGTAGTTGTTCAGGCTGCCCTGACAACATACTTCGCATAGTGTAATAACCTTCGCCAAACAGTGGTGGAAAAAGAAAAATAAGTATTCCTAAAATGCTCCCACCATAGATTACCCTTTTGTATGGGTGGTCTATTTTTTTAATACTTGATTCGACCCTTGAATTCATCCACGAAAAATAAAGAGATACCATACCTGTTACCACACCCAACAATATGTATAAGGGGATATGGCCATAATTAAAAGGGTCTTTCAGGGCAAAGTAAAACTCAACACCCTCACCGAGAAAAATGGTGGAAAAAATTGCTCCAACCACCGTGGCAATCAACAATGGGATAATTGAAGCCATGGTCAGATCAAGCATGAGCACTTCAAGAGAGAATATCAATCCTGCTATGGGTGCTTTGAATATGGCAGCGATGGCTGCAGCAGCCCCACAGCCAATGAGAAGGTTTGTGCGCCTGAACCCCAACCTGGCGGCCTGGGCAACATTTGAGCCAATAGCTGCTCCGGTAGAAACGATGGGCGCCTCCATCCCAACAGATCCGCCAAAGCCACCGGTAAAAGTGCAGGCAATGATCGAAGAATAGGTGTTGTGCAATTTCATGACCCCCTTATTCCTTGATATGGCATACAGTATCTTGGATACTCCGTGGCTGATATCGTCTTTGACAAATTTGCGGATATAGATTACGGTGAGTAGAATGCCAATAACCGGAAATATAAGAAATAGCCAGTTGCCTATATGTGCCCCCGGAACACTGCGAACCCAGCCCTCGAGGTAGTGTACCGATGTTTTCAGCACCACAGCAGCAATGGCAGCCAGAATGCCAATTATAACGCTCAAAATGAGCATGAGCTGCTTTTCACTGATGTGCCGCATCCGCCATATCAGGATACGCTCAAGCCAGGATCTTTTCTTTATTTCATCCATTTATCCTTCTTAAAATGGTTTCGAATAATCTTAGCCTTGGCCAAGCCTACTGACTGAATAAGTTCTTCTTCTGTGGCTTTATGGATGCCAGCCACCGATTTAAACTCTTTAAGCAGTGTCTGCACTGTTACCGGGCCTATACCTTTAATCAGGGTCAACCCAGATTGAAGGCTGCCTTTCTCACGTCTGCCTCTGTGGTGTTTTACCCCAAACCGATGGGCCTCATCCCGCATATGTTGTATCACTTTGAGTGTTTCAGATTTCTTGTCAATATACAAAGGAATACTGTCTCCCGGAAAATAGATCTCTTCAAGCCGTTTGGCAATACCCACTACGGGCACCTTTTTGCGTAAACCAAGTTTTTCAAGTGCAGCCAAAGCAGAGCTCAGCTGACCTTTACCTCCATCAACTACTACCAGTTGAGGTAAAGGCAGTTCTTCATCTTTAAGCCTACGGTAGCGCCTGTATACTGCCTCCTCCATTGAGGCAAAATCATTTGCTCCACTCACACTTTGAATATTAAAGTGCCGGTATTCTCTCTTGCTGGGGCGGGTCTTGCGAAACACCACCAGTGCAGCTACCGAATAATTACCCTGGGTATTGCTCACATCAAAACACTCCATGTGCTCAGGCAGTACTTCTAGCCGCATATCCTTGCGTATTTGCTCCATCAGCCTTCTGGCATGTCGATCCGGATCAACCAGCTCTTGTCTTTTCAGCTTTTCAAGCCGATAGTATTTGGCATTCCTTTCAGATAATTCAAGCAAGTGCTTTTTATCCCCCCGCCGGGGCACAGTAAAGCGGATACCAGGTAGGGTAAAGGAAGGTTTGATTGGTACAATCACCTCATCGACTTTGCTGTCAAACCTCTGCCTAAGGTCCAGAATTGTCAAATCAAGAAGCTGACTATCAGACTCATCAAGCTGTTTCTTCAATTCAACAGTATGTGATTGTACAACAGCACCGCTAACCACCCGTAAGTAGTTAACAAAGCCATAACGTTGATCACTTACAATGGAGAAAACTTCCACATCGGTCAGTGATGGATTCACAACAGTTGACTTGCTCTGAAATTTCTCAAGCAGCATGAGCTTTTCCTTAATCATTCCTGCCTGCTCAAAGGCATATTTATCAGCATACTCCTTCATCATCTTTCTTAGCTCAGCCATCACCAGATTCAGGTTTCCTTTCAATATATGCTCTATGCGGTCTATGGTTAACATATAGTCGGCCTCATCCTGCAGTCCCTCACATGGTCCCCTGCAGTTGCCAATATGATATTGAAGACATACCCTGAATTTTCCTGCATCGATATTTTCACGGGTAAGATTAAGCCGGCAGGTACGATACTGAAAAAGTTGCCTGATCAGTTCCAGTAAGGCATTCATCATTTTTACCGAAGCATAAGGACCAAAATATTTGCTTCCATCCTTTAGCACCTGGCGCGTAGGAAATATTCTGGGGAAAGGCTCGTTTTTAATGCAAATCCACGGAAAGGTCTTGTCATCCTTTAACATTACATTGTAACGCGGCTGGTATTTTTTGATGAGGTTATTCTCCAGCAAAAGTGCGTCCAATTCAGTCCCCACGACAATATGTCTGATTTCGGCGATACGCCTGACCATCATCCTGATTCTGGCACTCTCATGGGTATCCTTTGCAAAATAAGACATGACCCGTTTTTTCAGGCTTTTGGCTTTTCCAATGTAAATGGCTCTTCCGTTGTCATCAAAATACTGGTAAACACCTGGTTTATCTGGTAAAGACCTGATAACAGGCTCCAGTTGTGGCCAGTATTTATTTTCTTGCCGGGTTGACATGTCTGGGCAGTTGATACTCTTTTCCGCAAATTTGGTGATTTTTTTTGAGAACGTCCAATATCAGAAGTTGATCGAGCCATTCTTCTCTGGCAAGTACTTCCAATACCTTTTAGGCATGAAAGCTCTCATTTGGCGAAGGTTCTTTCTTTCGGTTATATTGATGTCACAACCCGGTATGGCCTTCATGTGAATGTACCCGTTAAAGCGATAAGCACCTCGCAACATGGCAATACTGGCAATCAGTTGTTCCATTGTATAATCAGGATTTCTGACGACACCTGAACTTAAAAACAGCCCTTCGATATAATTTCTGCGATAAAAGTTAATGGTAAGTTCAGCAAGCACTTTAGGGGTAAAGAAAGCCCGTGGCAAATCATTGCTGCGCCTATTGATACAATAGGCACAGTCATATATACAATGATTGGTGTAAAGAATTTTCAGCAAGGATATGCCCCTGCCATCTTAATACAGGAAAACATAACCAAAAAAAACGCACTTCGGATAAAATATTCTAACGTTCAATAGAGATCCTCAGACCAAGATAAAACTTCCGCCCCAAAAGCGGACCCCAGATCATGCTTCCATCGAAACCCTCATCAAATGGAGAGTGGGGATTGAGAATGGGATCTTTCTGGATATAGTCAGTCAGGTTTTCACCACCAAGATAAATATCCATACTTCTCCACCTATAGGTTACCTGGGCATTTAAAATGGTGTAAGAGGGTGATTCAGACCTCAGGTTGAAAGCTTCAGGCATATCTGGCAGCCGGCTTACCCCGTTAAACTGGGCAGTAAGGTCAAACTGCCAGTCATTGCGTGGTGTGGCATATGATCCACTAACCATACCCCTGTATTTATTCACAAATGGTTTCGATCTGAGCTCATCTCCAATGGTCAACTGCACATCTGAATGCCTGTATGCAGCAGTAATTTCAAGTAAACGGACAGGCTCAAAGTTTAACTCCAACTGGTAGTTGTTAGCAAAAGACTTCCCATCCAGATTGTAAAATAACACCTGGTTGTGGTCTGTATCCACATCAACAACCATCTGGTTAATGAAATTAGTGCGGTAAACCTCACCCACTACTGAAGCTTCACTGCCAAAGAGGTTAAACCGGTGGGTAATGCTTCCACCATAATTCCAGGCCTCCTCAGGTTTAATTTCTTCCATCAGCCTGATGGCACGATTGCTAACCAAAAGGCCAGTGTTTTCAGCGATGGGATTGGGAACCCTATACCCTTTACCAGCTGAGGCCCTTATTGTGGTTTGCATACTGATGTTAAAATGCAAGTGTGATCTCGGGGTCAGAAGCATACCATACAAATTATGGTAGTCTGCCCTGGCTGCCAGAATAGCAGTAAACTTCTCATGTGTATGGTAGGTGTATTCAAAAAACACTCCTGGTACAGCTTCTCTTCTTTCAAACAATGAATCTCCCAACTGTTCGCTGTAATCATCAAGCAAAAAACTGGCACCTGTAATAAACCTGTGATCGGGTGTTCGGATAATATCCGTAAACAACAGGTTAAGGTAAAGAGTATTCTGCTCTCCATCATAGGTTCTCAACCCATAATGTGAATTATGGCTTTGGTGGGTGTATTGAATTTGGGTGCCTATGCTTGCATCTTCTTTTTCTGGCATATAAAAGCCTGTTCGGGCAAATGCCTGAAAGCGGGTTGTATTAATACCAAAACCATAATACTGATTTGAACCAAAATCAGCACCATTTGAAAAAAAGGCTTTTTGTCCGCCTTCACGTTCTTCCTGCATAAGGTTAAACCCAAATTGAGAGTCCATCACCCCATGCCGGTCATAGCGGTAACGATTGATCACATTGTATTTTTTAACCAGTGGATGATCGAGAAATGAATTGTGATTATGATCAACCTGGTTATTAAACATCTCACCATGGGCCATGATCATGGTAGACCAATTATGTCCCAGATCCATGGCTGCAACAAGGGAGGTCTCCATACGGCCATCATCACTGGCAAAAGCATTATAATGGAACTGTTCCGGGCCTTCGGGTTTTTTCAGGTCAACATTGATCTGGCCTGTCAGCGATTCATAGCCATTCACCACACTGGCAGCTCCTTTTGAAATACTGATTGACTCCATCCATGGTCCGGGTATATACGACAACCCAAAAGGTTGCCCAAGCCCCCTTATGGATGGAATATTCTCTGTCATAATCTGACTGTAAATTCCGGCCAATCCGAGCATTTGAATTTGCTGCGCCCCTGAAACAGCATCACTGTATGAAACGTCGACAGAAATATTGGTTTCAAAGGCTTCTGAGAGATTACAGCAAGCGGCACGCTGCAGCTCACTGGTGGTAATTACATTGGTCAAAATAGGATCCATAGACGACACATGTGCACCCGGCCGTCTGCCTGAAACAACCACCTCGCCAAGATCCTGAGATGAAAGCAAAACAATTTCCAGTTCATCCTGAGGAGTATGAACCATGATTGTATCGCTTTGATAACCGATATAACTAACCACAATCTCATGGGGCAATTCAACAGTTACAGCAAGGTGAAAATGTCCATCGGCATTGGTGGCTGTACCGCTTGTGGTACCAAGCCATACCACATTGGCTCCGGCCAGTGGATGATAATGGTAATGGTCTCCATGGGCCTCACGTTCGTAAACATTGCCATGAATCTGGACACGCTGTGCAAACACAGTGTTACCAGATAGCAACACAAGGACAAAAAAGCTGGTGATAATATTTTTAATTTGCATGATCAATCTGTCTGAATAATTAAACAATAGAAACAATCAGCCAAGCAATACCAAGGCTGGAATTAATTCAAACAGAAGTAACTAGCAGTATTTTAATTGCTGGGAAAAGATCAAAAAATCTCTCCCCCATTGAACCGGTGGTGGTTCGGAAGGAATAAGCAGCTTACCACTTTCAGTTGAAAACCCGGCAGACTCAAAATCAATCTTTCCAGTCAGCTTAACATCCAACTCATGGGGTAGTATTCTGACATCGTTCTTGTCTTGGGTTACCCTGAGATCAGTTTTGACATATTGATGTTCGGTATCACAGCAATTATGACAGTCAGGCAGATGATCTGTACCATCAAGTCCACAGCATGAATCTGATTCAAGGTTATGACCAACTAATGTGCATTGATCTTGCCCTTTATGTCTGGTATGCAACTCTTCACAACTTTCAGGTGCAAAAGCGGCCCAGACCACATCGGTGGTCTCACAAGCAAAGCAATGGTGTATCAGCAGCCTTAACCCGGTAAAAGATACCAGGACCAGGGCAGCCAACACAAAGGCTATGGAAATAGTTGCAAAACGCTTCACACCACAAAGATAAGCAATTTATTAAGGCTCGTTGTGCACTTTGTTGTTTTTCAACATTTCAGGGTCACGGGGGTACACGCAACAATGATGAAGGTTTTTATAGGTCTCCTCATCTGTTAAAAAATTTTCTGTGTCGTGTCCGACTTTGGCAACAGCTCTCTCAATTTCTTCCTGATTGGTTCTGTTGGGGCGGTACCTGACTGATAAAAGCTGCTCTTCCTGATCCCATTGGGCAAACCTGACACCACGCACGCTATAAGCAGCACGTTCAATTCGATCCTTACACATACCACACATACCCAATACAGTAAATTCAGCCTCGCCTGGTGTCGCCTCCTTTTTACTCTCTTCTGATCCGAAGGTTGGTAAGGATATGAATACAACGAACAATAAGCTTACCAAAGAAATCATTCCTGAACGCATAATCGTACAATTTAGTTGTTTATCTATATATACAAATATAAGCTGACTGTTGTTTTAAAACAAGGGTTTTAACATCCATTAACTACAATGAGGGATCGTCTTCCTGCATTTGTTTTGGCAACACATCGCCCATTTCTTCCAAAGGTTCCATGAAAAGACTCAGGAATATCCATTGGTTTTCAGGTCTTACCATAGTGACAACTACATTAATCATATGCTCTCCGGCTGTAAATGTGCGGCTTTCATATAACTCAATGATCCGCTGCCGGGCCTCCTCATCCGGAGCGTTCTCAATGCGTTCACGCATAATATCTGGCCAGGTGTGGTCAATATCAAACGCACCGTGGGCAAATATCCGTGAAACCTTATAGCTTTCGTGCACCCGAATCGACACCCGCATGACCAGATCGAAGAATTCGCTTTCCTGATAGTCCTGATGAAGACCATCAACATACTCCATATCCAGAACCTCTACCATTCCGGCATAAACGGGCAATTCAAAGTGTTTCAAAATGGCCGCACGGGTCTGCTCCAAAGGCGGTCGCTCACCCTTTTGACACGAAACCATCACAAGCATGGCTATCAAAACTGAGATCATCTTTGTCTTCATAAGTATTTGGCTATTAAACTGTGTTTTGTATTGGCAATGTAAGAATCGGGCACATGCAAAAATAAATGTTTTGAATTTTGTTTACATACTTTTACGTATAAAAACACAATAGCCTGCCTATCAGATGATAAGCAGGCTATTTTAGTAGCGGGGGCAAGATTCGAACTTGCGACCTTCGGGTTATGAGCCCGACGAGCTACCTCTGCTCCACCCCGCAGTATGTTAATCAGGGTGCAAATATACTATATTTCGGTACAACAACAAAGGCCTCCAAAAGAATTTTCAGAAAAAGGCTACCTTTGCATGAAAGTTCAGATACACTGCAACTCGGGTTATTAAATCAATACTACATGCATAAAGCAGGTTTTGTAAATATCATAGGAAATCCCAATGTGGGCAAATCAACCCTGATGAATGCACTGCTTGGCGAAAAGCTGAGCATAATCACACCCAAAGCACAAACAACAAGGCATAGAATATTAGGCATTGCAAACGAAGAAAACTACCAGGTTGTCTTTTCTGATACCCCAGGTGTGCTGACTCCAAACTATAAGCTTCAGGAGCAAATGATGCATTTTGTTAAATCAGCTCTGGAAGATGCCGACTTGTTTATCATACTTACTGAAATTAACGAGCCATTTGCCCATGAGGAAATTCTCAGACGGGTTGAGAAAAGCAATGTGCCGGTCATGCTTCTTGTTAACAAGATAGACCTTGCAAAACAGGCAGAAGTTGTGCTTGCATGTGAGAAATGGAAAGCGACTTACCCACATTGGTATGTGCTGGCCATCTCAGCCTTGGAGCAGTTCAATATACAAGCTGTGTTTGACAAAATCATTGAACTCTTGCCTGAATCTCCTCCTTTTTATCCCAAGGATGAGCTCACAGACAAACCTGTCCGGTTTTTTATAGCAGAAATGGTCAGAGAACGCATTCTTATGAATTACCGGAAAGAAATTCCATACTCCGTTGAGGTGGTGGTTGATTCTTTCAAAGAAGAAGAAAACCTTACCAGTATTCGTTGCGTAATTCATGTCGCCCGTGAAACCCAGAAAGGGATTATCATTGGGCATCAGGGGAAAGCCCTGAAGAAAGTTGGTACAGAAGCCCGACAAAGTATAGAGGCATTTCTTGGAAAGAAAGTGTTTCTTGAGTTGCATGTAAAGGTAAGTAAGAACTGGCGGGAAAATGATATCCAATTGCGCCGTTTTGGTTATACCCAGTAATAATCATTAAACAATAAACACCCCATGCCCAATATCCTCGCATTGGTAGGCCGCCCGAATGTAGGCAAATCGACCCTTTTCAATCGTCTGACCAAAAGGCGGATGGCCATTGTTGACCCGACTGCCGGAGTAACCCGTGACCGGCATTATGGCAAGTCTGACTGGAATGGGAAGGAATTCTCTGTTATTGATACAGGTGGATATGTAAGCGGATCAGGCGATGTTTTTGAACAGCACATAAAAGCCCAGGTAGAAATTGCACTTAAAGAGTCAGATGTGGTTCTTTTTCTGGTTGACGTAAAAGAAGGAATTACACCCATGGATGAAGAAGTGGCTGATTTGTTGCGCCGAAGCGGCAAACCCTATTTTCTGGTTGCCAATAAAGCTGACAACGGGCAGCTCATGAACCAGTCGGCTTTATTTTATGAGTTGGGTGTTGAGCAGGTGTTTCCCGTGTCGTCAATCAATGGCAGTGGAACCGGAGACCTGCTTGATGAAGTGGTAAAAATCATGGAGAAACTTCCGGAAGAGGAAACTGAAGAAGACATTCCACGTTTTGCTGTCATCGGAAGACCAAACGTGGGTAAATCTTCTCTGATAAATGCGCTGCTGGGAAATGAGAGAAACATTGTCACGGAGATACCAGGCACAACCAGAGACTCAATTTACTCAAGGTACAACCGATTTGGTTTTGACTTTTACCTTGTTGATACAGCCGGATTACGTAAAAAAGGCAAGGTAACCGAAAACATTGAGTTTTACTCAGTAATGCGTTCAGTCAGTTCTATTGAACGTGCTGATGTTTGTCTCCTGATGATTGACGCCACCGGTGGTTTTGAATCACAAGACTTGAATATTTTCAGCCTTGCGGCCAGAAATAACAAAGGCCTGGTGATATTGGTAAACAAGTGGGACCTTGTCAGCGATAAGGATCAGCACTCAGTTAAACAGTTTACCCGTGACATTCATGAGCGTTTAGCCCCTTTATCAGACATCCCCATTCTGTTCACCTCAGTATTAAACAAACAACGAATATTTAAAGCCATTGAAACCGCTGTTGAAGTATACCACAACAGGCAAAGGCGGATTGCAACCCATACATTAAATGAGGTTCTGTTACCCCTTATACAAAAAAATCCACCACCTGCCACCAAGGGTAAATACATAAAGATCAAATACATAACACAGTTGCCCACCCATTATCCCTCATTTGCCTTTTTCTGTAATCTGCCCCAGTATGTCAAGGAACCCTATATGCGGTATCTTGAGAATCAAATCCGTGCCAACTGGAATTTTTCAGGGGTACCCATGAAAATCTATTGCAGAAAGAAATAAGATGACCCATGGAAGGAACAAATGCCCCCAGAATTGACAAATGGTTATGGGCTGTGCGCCTTTTCAAAACAAGAAGCATGGCCACACAGGCATGCAGATCAGGCAAGGTTAAGGTGAATAACGAGGCCGTGAAGCCTTCAAGGGAGATCAGAGAAGGGATGGAAATCACCATTCAGACAGGCCCGGTGAAACGTATTTTCAGGGTATTGTCAGTTTTGCACAACCGTGTGGGAGCCAAGCTTGTGCCAAATTATATGGAAGATCTGACACCCGAAAAAGAATACCAAAAAATGGATCAGATCAGGGCGCAGTCAGGAAACAGGCCTTACAGAAGTGGTCGACCCACAAAAAAGGAACGTCGTGAACTTGATCAGTGGTTTGGACCAGATAATTAGGTGATCATTGGTTTTCATTCCGGCAATTTCTATATTTGCCATTCCCGAAATTATTAATACATAACAATATATTTCAATGAAAGACTTAAAAGCGTATATCCAAGACAACAAAGACCGCATCCTCAATGACCTGTTTGAGCTCATTCGGATACCCTCTATCAGTTCAAAAGAGGCGCACAAGGATGACATGTATAAAGCAGCCAACTGGATCAGTGAGTACCTGGTTAAAAAAGGCGCTGATCAGGCTGAAGTATGTGATACGGAAGGACACCCTGTGGTTTACGGCGAAAAAATCATTGACCCGTCTCTGCCTACTGTCATTATTTATGGGCACTATGATGTTCAACCGGCTGAACCACTTGAACTTTGGAAAACACCGCCCTTTGAGCCAGAAATCCGCGACGGAAAAATCTATGCACGTGGAGCAGATGACGATAAGGGGCAGATGTTTATGCATTTTGCCGCATTCGAATACCTTGTCAATACCAATCAGCTTCCTTGCAATGTTAAATTCATGATTGAAGGAGAAGAAGAGATTGGTTCACCCAGCCTGGGGAATTTCTTAAAAGAAAACAAGGAGAAGTTATCAGGTGATATTATTCTGGTATCAGATACCTCTATGCTGGGAGCAGAAACCCCATCCATAACCACAGGGCTGCGCGGGCTATCATATTGCGAAGTACATGTTACCGGACCCAATCGTGACCTGCATTCAGGATTGTTTGGCGGTGCCGTTGCCAACCCGATCAATGTTTTATGTGAAATGATTGGCAGCCTGATTGATGAAAACGGACACATCACAGTAAAAGGCTTTTATGATGATGTAGAGGAGCTTTCAGATGAAGAAAGAGCCGATATGGGGCGTGCTCCCTTTGATGATGAAGCCTACAAAAATGCACTGGATGTGCATGAGCTTGCCGGTGAGAAAGGATATACCACACTTGAAAGAACAGGTATCAGGCCAACACTTGATGTCAATGGAATTTGGGGAGGTTATACTGACAAAGGAGCCAAAACCGTACTTCCTTCTGAAGCACATGCAAAAATTTCCATGCGCCTGGTTCCCCATCAAAAATCCGAAAAAATCACACAGTTATTTAAAGACCATTTCTTATCAATAGCTCCCAAATCGGTAAAGGTCGAGGTAGAATTTCTGCACGGGGGTGAAGGCTATGTAAGCCCTACAGACACCCACGCTTACAAGGCCGCAAGTAAGGCTTACGAGCAAACCTATGGGATTAAGCCAATTCCGTACAGAAGTGGCGGCAGTATCCCAATCATCTCTATGTTTGAGCAAATTCTCGAAACCAAAACCATTCTCATGGGGTTTGGCCTGGAATCAGATGCCATCCACTCACCCAATGAAAACTACCCCTTATCGCAGTTTTTGAAGGGTTTTGAAACCATCCCCTACTTTTATAAATATTTTGCAGAAAAATAGACCTGGGGATAACCCATTACAGGCATCAGTTCAGCCGGAGGCATAAACCAAGTTGGTTGAAGTGCTATGTAAGGGTAATAAAAATCAATAAAGGAATAGCCTGACTGCAAAAACAGTCAGGCTTCTTTTATGGATAAGTTAATACGTTTTCGCTCCCTGTCAACGGCAAGAACCCGGACCATTACCTTTTGATTCAGTCTGACAACCTCTGCAGGTTCTTTTACAAAACGATCTGCCAGATGGCTGATATGTACCAGGCCATCCTGATGCACTCCAACATCAACAAAAGCTCCAAAAGCAGTTATGTTGGTCACAATACCAGGTAAAACCATCCCTTCTTCAAGGTCTTCAATGCTATTGACTCCTTTGTCAAATTCAAACATATCATAGCCTTTTCTGGGGTCACGTCCAGGCTTGGAAAGCTCAGTTAATATATCTTTCAGGGTGGGTAGCCCTGTTTTATCTGTAATATATTGCTGCAAATCAATACGTTCCCTTAGGGATTTATCAGCAATCAACTGTTCAATCGTTGCGCCCAGATCATTGGCCATCCTTTCTACAACCCCATAACTTTCAGGATGCACTGCACTACGATCAAGCGGATTGGGCGATTGCCCAACACGAATAAACCCGGCAGCCTGTTCAAATACTTTATCTCCCAGACGGGGAACTTTTTTTAAATCTTCTCTTGATCGAAAAGCCCCATGATGATGCCTGTAGTCTGCAATGGCTGCTGCCAGCGCAGGACCTATTCCGGATACATATGACAACAGTTGTTTACTGGCAGTATTTAGTTCTACCCCAACGGCATTCACACAACTTGTAACCACATCATCAAGTGATTGTTTGAGCATTTTTTGGTCAACATCATGCTGATACTGACCCACACCTATCGCTTTTGGATCTATTTTGACCAGCTCTGCCAGTGGATCAGTTAGTCTGCGGCCTATACTAATGGCACCCCTGACGGTGACATCATAGTCAGGGAACTCATCTCTGGCTGCATCAGAGGCTGAGTAAACCGACGCACCGCTTTCATTTACCATAACCGCCATGATATCTTTGTCAAAGCGCATTTTCCTCACAAGCTGTTCAGTTTCCCTTCCGGCTGTGCCATTCCCTATGGCAATGGCTTCAATTTCGTAGGCGCTGACCAGGTTCTGTATTTTTGACATGGCCTGGGTTTTTTGACTTGCCGGGGGATGGGGAAAAATGGTCTCATTATGCAGTAACCTGCCTTCTTCGTCGAGGCATACTAGCTTGCACCCTGTTCTAAAACCAGGATCAATGGCCAAAACACGCTTTTGACCCAGGGGAGGCGACAGCAATAACTGCCGTAAATTATCAGCAAATACAGCAATAGCTTTCTTATCAGCCAACTGCTTCAGGACATTGCGGATCTCTGTTTCAAGTGAAGGCAGCATCAATCGTTTCCAGGCATCCCTGATTGATACATATACCTGTTCGGAGCAAGGTCCGTTTCCCTTGTAAAACAAACGATCAAGTATGGCATATGCTGATTCCGGCTCAGGAGCAATTCCAACCTTCAGAAAACCTTCCTTCTCTCCACGCAACATTGCAAGAATCCGATGAGAAGGAGCTCGCCCGGCCAACTCTGACCACTCAAAATAGGTGGCATATTTTGTCGCCATGGCTTCTTTTCCTTTTGCAAGCTTACTGATAATCCTGGCTTCACGCTCCATTAACCTGCGCAACCGCCCCCTGGCCCTGCTGTCTTCATTAATCCACTCAGCTATAATATCTCGGGCTCCGGCAAGAGCCTCTTCTACACCTGGCACATCATTCTCAATGTTTATATAACCTGCTGCCAGTTTATGGGGGTCGTCGTGTCCCTGGGTCAAAATTTTCCTGGCCAGGGGTTCCAATCCCATGGCTATCGCAATGGTGGCCCTGGTTTTTCTTTTGGGCCTGAAAGGCAGGTAAAGATCCTCAAGCTCAGAAAGAGTTGACACTTGACTAATAGCATGTTCAAGTTCAGGGGTTAATTTTCCTTGCTCCTCAATAGACGAAAGCACGGTTTGCCGCCTTTTCTCCAGTTCTTCAAATCGATGTAGCAAATCTCTCACAGAAGTTATTTGAACCTCATCAAGCGAGCCGGTTAATTCTTTGCGGTACCGGGCAATAAAAGGGATGGTCGCACCCTGTTTAAGCAGACCAGCGGTCAGGGCAACCTGTTTATATGATATACCAATATCTTCTGCAATGCGGTTTATATGTTTTGATAAAATCTCGGTCATCTTTCTTTTTTTTCTATACTTCTCCTATGGGCAGGCGTAACTGTGATACCTGTCTGAACGAAAGCCGATGATAAGGACTCAGACCATGGTTAGAAATGGCCAGCCTGTGCTGTCTGGTGGGGTATCCCTTGTTTTGCATCCAACCATAATGCGGGTGTTCAGCATGTATGGCAACCATATACTCGTCCCGGCTGGTTTTTGCCATAATAGAGGCTGCGGCAATTGAGAGAAAGGATGCATCTCCCCGTACAATACAATGGTGGGGTATATCCCCATAGGCCTTAAACCTGTTCCCGTCAACAAGTATTGAAGCCGGGCGGAGCGAAAGTTTCCCAAGCGCCATGTGCATCGCTTTTATACTCGCATTCAAAATATTGATTCTGTCTATGGTTTGGTTATCAACCATTGCAACATGCACTGCCAGTGCATGCTTTAAAATCACATCTCTAAGTCGCAGCCTTTCACGATGGGATAGTTTTTTGGAGTCATTCAGCCCTTCGCATAAATCATGGTGGGGCATCCTGGGTAAAACGACAGCAGCGGCAAAAACAGGACCGGCCAGACAACCCCGCCCTGCTTCATCGCAACCGGCCTCCGGTTCATGATTGCTAAAATATGCTTTTAGTGGTTGGTACATGTTTGAGAAAAAGCCTGCAGTATGCCCTCAAAAATGAGTTGCCCATCCACATTACCCAACTCCTGATCTGCAGCTCTTTCCGGATGGGGCATCATGCCAAATACATTCCGGTTCTCGTTGCAGATACCAGCAATGTTTTCAACTGAGCCATTGGCGTTTGACTCTGGACTGATGTTTCCGTTTGCATCACAGTATTTGAACAATATCTGATCATTCTGTCTGAGCAAATCAAGGGTTTTTTCACTTGCGTAATACCGCCCCTCACCATGAGCTATTGGAATTTTTAAGACTTTACCCGGAGTTGTGGCTGCAGTAACAAGGCTATTATTTGTAATACTGGTAATATATGCATTCTGGCAGATAAATCTATGGCTCGGATTGTGTAACAGGGCACCTGGCAACAAATGCGCCTCACAAAGAATCTGAAACCCATTACAGATACCAAGTACATAACCACCTTTTTGGGCAAATGCAATGACCTGTTCCATAATAGGTGAAAACCGTGCTATGGCTCCCGACCTAAGATAATCACCATATGAGAATCCTCCTGGTAAAACCACAAAGTCAACATCCTGGAGATGCGTATCCTTATGCCAAAGAGCAACCACCTCCTGTCCCAATTTCTTTTTCAGAACATATATCATATCATGGTCACAATTTGATCCCGGGAAAACCACCACGCCAAACTTCATATCTTAACGGATTATTCAGTGAAAGAAAAAGCAAAGGTAAGCATTTGTCAAAAATTAAAATATACTGAGAAGCGGCTGACAAGAACCACAAGCACCAATATACCAAATACTGATTCAGATAGCTTTTTCCTGCCCATATCATCAAAAAAAGATGCAAGTGAAATGCTGAGTGGGATAGCCACCATACCATGGTGAATATGTATATAGTCTGTGGCTATTGTGTAAGATATCAATGAAATCACAAAAAATAGAAACAACACCATTATCCTTTTACGCATTCTGATTGGTTTATCGGGCATGAAAATCAACAACAGGCGCAAAAAAGCCACCATGGCCATAATCCCAATTGTCAGCATAAAAACCTGTTCAAAAATATTGGGCGACCCATAAAGTATCTTCAGGGGCTCGATATGTATTGCAACTGCACCAATCTGCGATTCAAGTTTATCTGTCATAAAATAATAGATGCCAAGAAAAACAAAAGGAGTCAGAACCCCAAAAAGTGCGGCCAGTATAGCCCTCATGCTTATCAGATAATAAACAAAAAGTGACATTATGAGCAACAGAAAAATGGCCATGGCCGGAAAGTAAAACAATCCGGCAAGGGCTGTCAGAAACCCCACATCAAAAACTTCAACCATAACCAAATGTTCTTGATTGGCCTTAAATATCTTGTTTAGGGCAAGTATCAGAAACAAGTTGGCAAATAAAACCGGATGGACATCAATCATTGTAGTGGTGCTACTCATGATCAATAAGTAAATCAAGGCCGCAAGGGCAGAGAACCTGTCGGTAAATTCTCCGAGTGTGGCAATATGGTTAATATACAAAACCTGTACGATAAGTATGGTGAAGGCCACCAGAAGTGAAACCAATGGACTTAGTTCAAGAAGGGGAAGGATCAGGTGATACAAAGGGCCACTGCTAAGATCAGCATGTAAAGGTAATCTGTCAGGATGCCAGATGGAGTCAATCCAAAGCAAACTCCCTGCAACCACCAATAAAACGGGTGTATACCAATGAGACTTTCTGAAAAGACCTACAAGCATATATTGGCAGGCTTCTGATTAGTGTAAAAGATCTTTTCCTATATCCCGGCGAAAATATTTACCCTTAAAGTCAATCTGCCGGGCATTGTTCAATGACAATGTAAGTGCATCCTCAAGGTTTTCAGCCAGACTTGTTATGGCCATTACCCTGCCTCCGCTTGTACACAAATGATTATCTTTTTCCTCAACTCCGGCATAAAACACCAGGCTGTCTTTTACCTGCTCAAGGTTTTTAATTGCAAACCCCTTATCAAATGCATTTGGGTATCCTCCACTTGCCAGAATTACAGTTGCAGCATGCCTGGATGAAATCTGCGGCATACAATCTGAAATCTGACCCTTGCAGGCTGCCTCAAGCATTGCTGTCAAATCGCTGTCTATTCTCGGAATGATCGCCTCTGCCTCAGGATCACCAAGCCTGACATTATATTCTATAACGTAAGGCTGACCATCTACTATCATTAGTCCAAAGAAAATAAACCCGCAATATGGAATATTTTCATTGATAAGCCCCTCAATGGTGGGGACAATTACCTGTTTCTCAATACGCGCCATTAACTCACTTGATGCAAAAGGCACAGGACTCACAGCTCCCATTCCACCAGTATTGGCACCAGTATCACCTTCACCAATGCGTTTATAGTCTTTGGCCGCTGGCAACATACAATAGCCTTTCCCGTCGGTGAGGACAAACACTGACATTTCGACTCCTTCGAGAAACTCTTCAATTACCACGGTATTTGATGCATCTCCAAACTTCTTGTCATACAGCATTTCTTTGAGCACCTCTATGGCTTCAGTGAGGCTTTCAATAATAATGACTCCTTTACCCGCAGCAAGTCCATCAGCTTTAATCACATAGGGTGGAGTAAGGCTCTTTAGAAACGCCACGGCCTCATCAAATGTTTCACGGGTAAAAGAACGGTAAGCAGCCGTTGGAATTTCATTTCTGGCCATAAACGCCTTGGCAAAATCCTTGCTGCCTTCAAGCTTAGCACCTGCAGCTCCAGGGCCCACAAATAGTACATGTTTTAATGCCTCCTGCCCGGCAAAATAATCAGCCACCCCCCTGACAAGGGGCTCCTCTGGCCCTGCAACCACCATGTCAACAGATTCTCTGATTACAAAATCGGCCAATGCATCCCAGGCAGAAATATCAATAGGAACATTCTTACCGCATAGGGCAGTGCCAGCATTTCCGGGAGCAATAAACAAGCCTGTACATTTCTGGCTTTGAACTAATTTCCAGGCAATAGCATGTTCACGGCCACCACTTCCCAATAATAATATCCGCATAATCTTAACTATCTGGTTAAATAGCAAATTTAGACAAATTATACACCTGCCCGAACTTAATATTTGCTAATTTTGCTTGAAAACCAAAGGGAACAAAAAGCAACAACAAATTATGGAGGCAAAGATCCCAACACATATTTTCTCTGAGATTGGTGACCTTAATGGTGTAATTATCCACTCACCAGGCCAGGAAGTTGAGAATATGACGCCTGAAAATGCTGAGAGGGCGCTCTACAGCGATATCCTGAACCTTTGTGTGGCGCGCAGAGAGTACAACCAGTTTAAGGGCGTGCTGCAAAAGGTCACCACAACTTTTGAAGTTGGTGATTTACTCAAAAGTATTTTGCGCAATGAAAAGGTTAAACAGAGCCTTGTCGCAAAGATCTGTGCCCATGAAGGAGCACTTGATATTTGTGATTTCCTCCTTGAAATGCCCGGCGATATGCTGGCCAAGGCACTCATTGAAGGGGTTCCTGTAAGGCAAAACACCCTGACAAATTATTTGGACAAGGAACGTTTTGCCTTGAAGCCACTCCATAATTTCTTTTTTACAAGAGATGCCGCCATTTCTGTTTATGATCACGTAGTGGTGGGATCAATGGCGTCTCCGGTCAGGATGCGTGAAAGCATCATTATGGAGGCCATTTTTGATTTCCACCCTTCATTCAGCACCAAAACCATCAACCCCAATGCGGAGAAAAAAAAGAATGCAAACATAGCCATAGAAGGCGGCGATGTACTTGTTGCGAGAGAAGACATCCTGGTATGTGGCATCGGATCAAGATCAACTCCACAGGGTATTGATTTTTTGATTGAACACCTGAAATCAAAAAACGAAAAACAGCATATATTGGTACAGGAACTTCCAATGACCCCTGAATCATTTATTCATCTGGACATGGTATTTACTTTGCTT
Source organism: Bacteroidales bacterium (assembly GCA_007118495.1). Lineage (GTDB taxonomy): Bacteria > Bacteroidota > Bacteroidia > Bacteroidales > UBA7960 > PUPG01. The sequence continues at coordinate 10,641 of SKRM01000015.1, read as the reverse complement.
GACAGAGATGTATGCATGATCTATGAACCAATCATCATGAAGATGAATAAGTATCAGACGGTGCATATATATGCAGAAGGAGGTGAAGTTAAATATATCCGTGAGGTAAAGAATCTTCCTGAAGGTTTGCGAAAGTTGGGGATGGATTTGCAGCCGGTATTATGCGGTGGAGGCGATGATCAATGGTTCCAGGAGAGGGAGCAGTGGCATAGTGGGGCAAACTTTTTTGCCATTGGTCCGGGCAAGATCATTGGATATGCCAGAAATGTCCACACATTGAAAGCATTGGAAAAGAGCGGATTTGAGATCATTCGTTCAGGAGACGTAATCAAAGGCAAAGTCAAACTTCAGGACATAGAACGCTATGTGGTAACCATCGAAGGGTCAGAATTGCCAAGAGGCGGAGGTGGCGCACGATGCATGACGCTACCTGTAAGTAGAAAACCTGTTGATTAAGGGTGTAACTCTGTAAAATTTCTCATATCATGGAACACTTACGTCCATTAATCCTGTCGCTTGGGATTATCATTGGCCTTGCGGCTTGCAGTCGAATGCAAACCAACAACGTCAACCTTGAGCAAGCACATAACCCCCTGTCTGCCCATATGATTGCACCCGGAATGGGGACCATCGGCCTGATAGCTGAGGATGCCATTAATATATATTTTCCTCAAGATGTCAGAACCTGGCTTCAGGATGAAGCCTCCAGGTTTGACCTTCCGCAACCAAACTCCGGCATAATTGCCGCAGGTATAGGAACAATCGGAGTTGCGAACAAGGGTGTTTTACACTTTTACAGGCTTGACGCAACAAACCAGTGGTCGAGGCTCGATTGGGCCGATTTCGCCCTGCCACGCAGATACGACCGTATCATTGTCATGAAAATGCCCTGGGAAATGGGTGTGTTGGGTCTGGAGTCAAACGGTCTGGTTGATTTTTATTTCTTTTACGATGGTGAGTGGCAGGTTGATCCCAGCGCCAGCTTTACAATTCCCAAAGGCATTGACAGCTATTACCCCCTTGGTGATATGACTTTGGCCGTGGTACAGAATAATAAATTGGGTATATACTATCTTGGGCCTGAAGATGGATGGGAATTTCTTGATCATGAACCATTTATACTTCTGCTGCCGGACAATTTCAAAGGCATTATCCCTTATGAGCCAGGTAAAATTGCCGTACTGCTTGACAACAAGCTTGGGTTTTACCAACTTGACCTTTACGATGACCGCTGGATCAGACTAGCTGACCTAGAGTTCCATCTGCCTTATTGAAAAGATTCCATTCCCCTCAAGGCTCTCTTTCAGGTATTTAGCCGTAAATCCGACAGATTTGCCTGCCAGTTCTTCAGGGGTGCCTTCTGCTATTATTTTTCCGCCCCTACGGCCGCCTTCCGGACCCATATCAATGATATGGTCAGCCACCTTAACCACATCAAGGTTATGTTCTATGACCAATACCGTGTTTCCGCGGTCAACCAGTTTTTGCAATACTTCCATTAACACCCTTACGTCTTCAAAATGCAGTCCGGTTGTGGGTTCATCCAAAATATAGAGCGTCCTTCCGGTATCTCTTCTTGATAGCTCAGATGCCAGTTTAACCCTTTGGGCTTCACCTCCTGACAAAGTGGTACTGCTTTGCCCCAGGGTGATATAACCCAGGCCGACATCATGGAGGGTTTTTAGCTTGATCATTACAGAGGGGATGTGTTCGAAGAACGCCATGGCCTGGCTGATACTCAAATTAAGCACATCATTTATGTTTTTACCTTTATACCTGACCTCCAGTGTTTCTCTGTTATACCTTTTCCCCTGACATGTTTCGCATTGCACATATACATCGGGCAAAAAATTCATTTCAATGATCCGAACACCCCCTCCCTGACAGGTTTCGCATCGCCCACCCTTCACATTGAATGAGAATCGTCCAGGCTTATACCCCCTTACCTGTGATTCAGGCAGCGCAGCAAAAAGCTTCCTGATCTCATCAAACAATTTGGTGTAGGTGGCAGGATTAGATCTGGGGGTTCTACCAATGGGTGACTGATCTACCTCAATGACTTTGTCAAGATTCTCGATACCGATTAATTTATCATAGGCCAGGGGCTCCGTCTCTGAACGGTAAAAATGCCTGCTGAGCACCGGGTAGAGTGTTTCATTGATAAGTGAAGATTTGCCGCTACCCGAAACTCCGGTTATACAAATTAACTTACCCAACGGAAGCGTCAGGCTTACACCAAGTAGATTGTTTCCTGTTGCTCCAGTTAAAACCAGATTTTGCCCATTCCCCTGCCTTCTTTGCAACGGAAGCGGAATTTCTTTCATGCCATTGAGATAGGCTGCTGTGAGTGAACCGTGTTTCATCAATTCAAGGGGAGTGCCCCAGGCAACTACCCGACCACCATTGGCTCCGGCTCCCGGACCCATGTCTACAACATGGTCAGCAGCCAGTATCATATCTCTGTCATGCTCGACCACAATAACTGAATTTCCAATATCCCTAAGCTCTTTCAGGGCCGCAATAAGCCTTTGGTTATCTCTTTGGTGAAGGCCAATACTTGGCTCATCCAGTATGTAAAGTACACCTGTTAGTTGAGATCCAATTTGGGTGGCCAACCTGATGCGTTGGCTTTCGCCCCCTGACAAGCTTTTGGATGGACGATTCAGGGCAAGATAATCCAGACCCACATCCAATAAAAACCCCAGTCGAAGATTCAACTCACGTAATATCTCTCCGGCAATAAGAGATCTTCTTTTATCAAGTTTTTCAGGCAGGGCAGCCAGGCATTCACGAAGCTGCGCAAGTTCCATTTCTGCATAGTCCCCTATGTTGAGACCATCAAGTAAAAAATGCAACGATTCTTTTCTCAGGCGTTTCCCATGGCATTCAGGACAATTTTTTTGCCGCATAAAACTTCCCGCCCACCTTCTTAATGACCCTGAAGGGCTTTCATCAAACTGATTTCTTATAAAGTGAACGATCCCTTCAAAATTAAGTGTATAGGTGCTGGTTACACCCAGTCTTTCATGTTTAACCCTGAATATTTCATCAGATCCATAAAGCACGGTATTGATTGCTTCATCACTAAACTCACAAATGGGGGTATCCATATCAAAGCCGTATTTTAGCCCTATGGCCTCAAGCTGTCCGGTAATCCACGCATTTTTTGCCTTTGACAATGGTGCTACCCCCCCTTGTCTGATGGAAAGTGTATTATCGGGGATAATCTTCGTAATATCCATCTCACTGATGGTTCCCAGACCATTGCAGCGTTGACAAGCACCATAGGGAGAGTTAAATGAAAATGTGTTTGGCTCAGGATCCTTATAGGCAATACCAGAAACCGGGCACATCAGACTTTTACTAAAATGGTGGATGCTGCGGGTTTCTTCATCTACCACCATAACCATTCCTTTTCCGTACTTCAGAGATGTCTGAAGTGAAGAAGTGAGCTGCTTTCTGTGTTTCTGATCTACCAATACACGATCAACAAGTATTTCAACATCATGTACTTTATACCTGTCAAGTTTCATATCAGGGATTATTTCTCTGATCTCACCATCTACCCTGACCCTCAGGAATCCCTGTTTTCTGACCTGTTCAAATAATTCACGGTAATGGCCTTTTCGTCCCTTAACCAGTGGAGCAAGCATCAGAATCTTCTTACCCAAAAACTTTTCAAGAATCAGGTCAAGCATACCCGCTTCAGGATAACGGACCATTTTCTCACCGGTAACATATGAATAGGCTTCACCCGTGCGGGCAAAAAGCAACCTCAGAAAATCATAAATCTCTGTAATGGTTCCAACGGTTGATCTGGGATTGCGGCCAGAGGTTTTCTGTTCAATACTTATGACCGGGTTCAGGCCTGTTACCTTATCTACATCCGGTCGCTCAAGGGCACCCAGAAACTGTCTTGCATAAGCAGAAAAAGTTTCAATGTAGCGCCGTTGTCCTTCTGCATAAATGGTATCAAAAGCCAGAGATGATTTACCACTCCCGCTTAGACCGGTTATGACAGTCAGTTTGCCGCGGGGGATCAGCACATCAATATCTTTCAGATTATGCTCTCTGGCACCATATACCTCCAGATGCTCTGTGTATGTGTTTTTTAAAGCTTCAGCCATAGATTCAAAATGAACCCGCAAAGGTACTTCATTTTAACGAAAACTCCTACCCCCCCTTAACCTTGACCTTAATCTGAGTCTTAAGCTTATTTTTTGTTATTTTTGGTCAGACAAACCCAAGCCTATGAAAGGAATTGTACTGGCCGGCGGATCAGGAACCCGTCTCTATCCCATTACCATGGCCATGAGCAAACAGCTTATGCCTGTATACGATAAACCCATGATCTATTACCCGCTATCCATACTGATGATGGCAGGTATTCGTGAAATACTGATCATTTCAACCCCTGAAGACATCCCCCAGTTCAGGAAGCTACTGGGCGATGGAACCCGCATTGGTTGCCGTTTTGAATATGCCGTTCAAGAAGTTCCCAACGGTTTGGCACAGGCTTTTGTAATTGGTGAAGATTTTATTGGACAAGATAAAGTAGCCCTGGTACTTGGGGATAATATATTCTATGGTACAGGCCTTTGGGATACACTCTCCGGCAATAACGATCCGGATGGGGGCGTTGTGTTCGCTTACCATGTTGCCAACCCCTCCCGATATGGCGTGGTTGAGTTTGACAGTAGGTTGAGGGCCATAAGCATTGAAGAAAAACCTGAAAACCCCAGGTCAAACTATGCCGTTCCTGGTCTGTATTTTTATGACAATACTGTTGTGGAAGTAGCTAAAAATATACGTCCCAGTGCCAGAGGCGAATATGAAATTACTGATGTTAACCGCCATTACCTGGAAAAAGGCAAACTCAAGGTAGGGATTCTAAGCAGGGGTACGGCATGGCTTGATACAGGCACCTTCGAGTCGCTCATTCAGGCCGCACAATTCGTTGAAGTCATCGAGCAGCGGCAGGGACTAAAAATAGGATGTATTGAAGAGATTGCGTTTAGAAAGGGCTTCATTGACGCCGCACAACTTGAATCAATTGCTCAACCCCTAATGAAGAGCGGCTACGGAGAATACCTGATCCGCATTTTGAAAGAAGACAAAAGATAACGCCTCCGGTTAGTTTATGGCCTGAAATTTTGTAAAAAGTCGAAACCATGAAAGACAAAACAGAATTATATCTTGATGAAATAGAAAACACCATAAGTGAAATACCTCTGGATATTGAACCAAGGGACCTTTATGCGCCGGTTGAATACAGCCTGCAAGTTGGGGGGAAACGCATCAGGCCATTGATGACATTGCTGGCATGCGATATGTTTGGAGGAAATACAGATGATGCCATTGCACCGGCTGTGGGTTTGGAGCTTTTTCACAACTTCACCCTGATGCATGATGACATCATGGATGCTGCACCCATGCGAAGAGGCCAGCCAACAGTACATGCCAGGTGGAGCACCAATACAGCCATCCTCTCAGGCGACGTTTTGTTTGCACTTGCCTACAAATACATGAGCAAGGTAGCTGATGAGCACCTTCACCCCGTACTGTCGCTATTCAACCAAACGGTCATAGAAGTTTGTGAAGGGCAGCAATATGATATGGATTTTGAGACCACCGATTCTGTTTCTTCTGATCAGTATATGCAGATGATCAGGCTCAAAACAGCCGTTCTTCCGGCTGCTTGCCTGAAAACCGGAGCCATAATTGCAGGGGCTTCTCAAAAAGAACAGGAATACATGTATCAGTTTGGAGAAAATATCGGGCTGGCCTTTCAGCTCAGAGATGACTGGTTGGATGTTTTTGGAGATGAAAGCAAGGTGGGAAAGAAATCAGGTGGGGATATCGTAGCCAACAAAAAAACCTGGTTATACATTCACGCACTGGATAAGGCCGACAAACACCAGCGACAGCAACTGCTGGATGCATTTATGAACCGCATCGATAATGAAGAAGAAAAGATACGGCTGGTTAAAGGCATTTATGATCAACTGGAAATCAGCCAGCTGGCACAGGACTTTATGCAAACATTCTACACTAAAGCCTTCGACTTCCTGCAAAAGATCAATCAACCCGAAAAACAGAAAGAAAAACTAAAAAGACTGGCTACAGACTTGTTTAACCGTACCTGGTAGAACATTGATTGCCATACACGGCACACCAAAAAAAAGCTGCTTCCTTTCGGGAGCAGCTTTTCCGCATTTATCAACTTTCTAATTTACCAACCGGGGTTCTGCACCAGATTGGGATTAGTCGTTAGGTCTCTGTCAGGAATTCCCCATATAAACTGGTAATGTCCAGCTGGTTTGGAAAGTTCAGTGTAAAGGACACCAGTATTGACCGGATTGGGGTTTTGTGGAGGTCTGCGTTGCACACCCTGGCCCCAACGCATCAGGTCATCAAGACGCCATCCTTCTGCCAGCAGTTCCCTGGTGCGTTCTTCCTTGATTGCATTCAACAGGGCATCACCAGACAATCCGGTTAGCGGTGCAAGGCCACGGGCTACCCTGAGGGTATTCAGCGTTGCCAAAGCAGCACCGGGACTGGAATGGTATTGTGCCTCCGCCAGGTTCAGATAAACCTCTGCAATACGGAATATCTTTGGTTTGTGCTGATAGTTTGTGTTTCCTACCCATAGTGCCGGATTACCGGGAAACTTATTGATCAGGTATATTCCGCTGTAGTTCACACCCTGGATATGCACCGGCAACTCAGCCAGGTAAACATTGCGACGGATGTCGTTTTCAGCAAACAAGTCAACAACCCATTGCTGGGGAATAAAGTCGGGGTTGTAGTCGTTGGCAGCAGGTCTGAATCCAAGAAGTGGTACCATGGAGCTTCCCAACTCACTGGGCCTGCTAGCGTACATCTGGAATATCATCTCAGCGCCAGAATCATTATGCCACATGCCACGCATGGCTGCTTCGGTGGTCACCAACGGATATTTACCTGAGTTGATGAGTTGCTGTGCAACCGGGATCAGGGCACTCCAATTCTGCATATAGAGGTGAACCCTGGTCTCAAGGGCAAGTACTGCATCCAGAGTAATCCGGCTTGCACCTTGCTGTCCGGGAGTATTGGCCAGCAGGGTTTTCGCCTGTGCGATATCATCAAGAATCTGACGGTATGTAACTGCTACTGTACTCCTTGGAGGCTGTAACGTAATGTTGAATTCCAGCATGAGCGGGACACCCAGGTCAGTTTCAGCACTTCCAGGATTATAAGGCTTGCCCCACCTTGACGCCAGGCGATGATAATAATATGCCCTCAGCAGATGGGCCTCACCGAGATAACGCTGCAGAAGTGCTTCTTCCTGCGCATTCTGGCCTTTGATCAGGTGCTGGTTCTCAATAATGTTGTTCACGTTTACAAGTGCACTATAATAGCCGGCCCACACATCTCTGATGGTGTAGTCAGTGGCCATAAAACCTTCCCAGCGGTGGGGAAAACCATTGCGATTACCAAAATCAAGTGATGCATTGAGTAAGTCAGCCTGGATATCAGTGCTAAACATATAGATACCATGAACCCTGTTTCTGAGCTGGACATACAGCCCGTTGTTCATGGTCGTGGCATCTTTTACTGATTGGAAAGCATCCCTCTGCTCTATCACATTGTAGGGAAGCCTCTCCACATCACAGGACACCGCGGCCAAACCAAAGACCACAGCAGCCAGGAAAAATTGAAATATTTTTTTCATGATCATTTGCTTTTACTTGTGAATAGATTAGAAGGTCATTTGAATCCCAAATGTCCACTGCTTTGTATTGGGGTTGGCGCCAAGGCTGATATTGGAGTCAATCTCCGGGTCTGGACCACGATAGCCTGTCCAGGTTAGGAGGTTACGTCCGGTAACGAATACCCTGGCCCTGGTAAAGAAACCAGTTTGCTGAACAATTGACTGAGGCAATCTGTACTCAATTGTCAGGTTCTTCAGACGCATAAACGAAGCATCTTCAATAAGCCTGGAGTCAAATTGGGTAAACTGACTCTGCCATCTTGGGAACTCAGTTACATCTCCTGGTTGTTTCCAGTAATCCAAAATCGTTTTAGCCTGGTTAAACCCTGGAAATACGTTGGGGTTCTCATAGAAGTAGCGGTCATTGTTGAACAAGTATTTATCGTTCACAAAAGCAAAGTCCATTCTCACCTGGAAATTGCTATACCCTGCGTTAAGTCCAAATCCGCCTGCAAATGGCGCATAACGTGGAATGCCAAGATTCTGTTGCAACGCATTGGTGTCAAACACCTTGGTGGTTCCCTGATCGGTGGTTGTTACTGACCGGTCTGCACCTGGCACATACCACATAGGACGACCATCTTCAGGGTCAACACCAGCATAGTAAGGGTAGTAGAACCTGACAGGCTCACCAACTACCCATGCAACACCTGTATTTGGAATAACCCACTGATCGAGGCCCTGGAAGAGTTCAACCACTTCGTTACGGTTATAGTTAAAGTTCAGGAAAGGTGTTATATAGTAATTACGCCCCCTGAGCAGATCGAAATCAACTTCAACATCTATACCTGTGTTTCTCAAAGAACCCACATTACTGGTCTCGCTGGCAAAACCAGAGGTGTAAGGCATAGGTACAGCGATCAGCATATTATCGGTGACCCTGTCATATACTTCTACATTGAAACGGTATCTGTCCTGATTAAGTGAAAACCTCAGGCCGATGGTGGCCTTGGTTTGCTTTTCCCATGCCAGCAGGGGGTTACCCGGTGCTGAAATTAACCAGCCCGTTGATTCGTCATACTGGGTGGTTCCTACAGTGGCCAGGTGGGCATAGTTGCCAATGGCTGAGTTACCGGTAGTACCTATACTGATTTTCAGATTCATAGAAGATATAAGGTCCAAGCCCTGCATAAACGATTCCTTTTTCATATCCCACATCACACCTGCCGAATAAAAGGTGGCTGCGCGGTTATCACGACCAAAACGTGATGACTCATCCTGACGAATGGAGAAGTCAACATAATACTTGTCGTCAAGGCTATAGTCTAAACGTCCAAAGAAAGAGTTATAGGCATACTCTGAGATGGCCTGGGTTACATTCCTGTTGTCCGGACCGGCACCAAGCAATACAAGGCGGTCGTCGGTCTGACCGTAAGAAATAGCATCAAAATTCTCAGACCTGTTGTCGACATACTCCTGACCCGCAAGAGCACTCAGGTTATGGCGCAACCCAATATTAAACCTGTACTCTGCCGTATTTGTGATGGTCCGGGTAATGTTACGTGAAAAATATTCATACCGGTAACCGTTGTTCAAGGCACCCACATAAGATGGGAAACGGATCTGGGTATTCCTGTAATCATAGGCGTCAAAACCACCCTGAGAGCGGACGGTAAGGCCCTCTATCGGATTTAACTGCATGAATCCCATGATATTGGCCTGGGTATTATTGCCATCAGAGGTAATCATTTCTTGCAGGTAGTATGGGTCAAACCTGTTCCATCCTGGAATAATGCCCCTGTATGGGTTGCCATCCTCATCATAAGGAGAATAGAATGGTGGTGCCAACATAGCAAGACCCCTGTTGGTATTGTTTGTTCCATAAGGGTTTGTCTGACGAAGGTCATCTGCCAAACCGATATTGGCTCCAAAACTGAACCAGTCATTGGCATGCGAATTGAGGTTGGCCCTGATGGAATAGCGCTCATATTTTGAACGTGTTGCCAAACCATCCTGCCAGAAATATGCACCAGACACATAATAGGTTGTTCTGCCACCTCCACCACGGATGGAAATATCACCCTGGTATGTTGGAGCTGACTCCTTGTAATAATATTTGTACCACTGCGTATCATGTGGAAACTGCGTCAACAGTGCATCAATCTGCGCCTGGGAACGGTATCCTACATCCAGCCAGAATCCGGTGAGTTCTGCAGTATTCAGGAAGTTCTCAAAGAAGTCTGTATTGGCAATTGCTGACGTACCATACTGGGCATTGACATTGATAATGGCTTTGGTATCTCTGTGCCCCCTTTTGGTTGTAATATAGATTACTCCGTTGGCTGCCCTTGAACCATAAATAGATGTGGCAGAGGCATCCTTAAGCACAGTAACGCTTTCAATGTCATTGGGGTTAACTGACAGAACATTACCTGGGGCTATGGGAATACCGTCCAGTACATACAATGGGGTTGAACTGGCACCCAGCGATCCGACGCCATGTAAACGCATGGATGGAGTGGCACTCGGTTCACCACTTGAAGAGTAAACCTGCAGACCAGCCACACGGCCCTGCATACCATCCCAAACATTGGCCACAGGCCTTGATTCGAGTTTTTCGGCACTGACTGTTGTAATGGACCCCACTACAGTACCTACCGCCCGGGCGGTACCATATCCGATTACAACAACTTCACCCAGGGCTGTAATGTCACTTTCCAGTGCCACATCAATGACACTGCGTCCCTGAACATTTACCTCGTGCGATCTCATACCGATAAAAGAAAATACCAGCACGGCATCACCGGCAACGCTCAGCTGGTAACGGCCGTCAAAGTCCGTTACTGTACCTTGCGTGGTGCCTTGTACACGAACTGTTACGCCAGGAAGGCTGGTGCCATCATCGGCAGCCGTGACCCTACCTGTCACCGAGATTTGCTGCCCAAACA
>SKRM01000030.1 GCA_007118495.1 Bacteroidales bacterium | reverse complement strand
GGCAGGCTGGTGCCGTCGGTAGCGTCAGTAACCGTTCCGGTAACAGCGACTTGCTGCCCAAACAGGGTAGTCCCCATAAAGAGCAAGCAACTCAATAACACTAAACACTTTTTCATGTTGTTTTGTTTTAGTTAATAAAAATTAGAAAGTTCAAAAATGCTTGTTTCCCTTAAATAGCACCTTCAAAAGTAAGTTCTTTCCCTAAAAAAAACAAACAAAACATAAAAAACGTTAAGGGCATTCCGAAGTCCCGATACACCTAATACGCACGCATGCTCGACATTTAATAGTTTTGATTCTACCAACTGATTGTTTTGTGCAACCAAGTTTCGTGTACTTGGTGATTATTCTCATTATTTTTTTTTATTTCAGCTTAAGGTTTTTTAACATTTCTATATTTAACTTTAGAAGCCCTAAACAGTCTAAGTTTAAAACCAGCAACAATAAAACCATTCAACCATGAACAATTTGTTTTTTTCTTCACTTCTGGCCCTGCTGATCTTGCTTCCGCATAATGGAACAAGCCAGTCAAGGATCGAAAATTTCAGATCAACCGAAAGTAAGGTGCAAATCGAAAAACTGGCTTCACATGAGCTCCAGAATCTTTTTCCCGATTTTGTGGAGTCGCAACTTTTTTACAAAGACCATCAGACGACCCTCCCCCTGAATTACAACCTGCTATACAACCAGTTCTATTATGCCGACAGAACAGGTAACAGAGCCATTGACAGATTGGATCAGCTTGATTCAATCCGCATTGGAGACCATGTCTTTGAATACATCAAAGGTCACGGCTACTTTGAAATGGCCTCAGCCGACCCTGTCAGTCGGCTGCTGCGCAGACATATGATTGATATCTCAACCGATGTAGTTGCAGTTGGAGCATTCGGCACCACCGACCGAACGGCATCAATCGAGGCGGTGCAATCCTTCTCCGGAGTGGCTGAGGGTGAATTGCTTGATCGCACAATATCGCTGGACAACCCCGGCAATCAGGAACTGCGGATTACACTTAGACGGCAAGAACAGTTTCATATCCTGAAAAAAGGTGTTCCGATTGCGGTCAACAGCAGAAGGACATTGCTCAGGGAGTTTGATGATTATCGCTCTGAACTAAGAAGCTTCTTGCGGCAACATGACATTGACTTTGACAACACCGACGATATGATCCTTCTGGCTACCTTTCTTGGCTCTCTGCAATAAGGTTTGACCAATTTACTACATACCATATAATATTGTATACATAAGACAATTCTCCTTTCGTGGTCAGCCCCGTTACAATTTTCGGGTTTCACCCCAAAAGAATTTTACTCTGGTGGGCCATTCCTAAATAATCAACATGGGTCAGGCTGATTAAAACACCTGTTTTAGAGCACATAACCCTTTTTGGCTAATAGGTGGGTTATAAAATTGACCATCAAAAGACCTTATCTTTGGTTTTTTTTTCATTACTTTGGAAGTTCTTTCGGTGCCAAATCCGTATTGCCATCGGAAGTTTTCATTTTATCGGCCTGTTCGGCAGGCAAATAAAAAACTAAACCTAAAAAAATATGTCCATCAAGCAAAAGACACTTGATCTAAAGAAAAGGATGCAGAATGCCCTGCAGGGAGGAGGCGCCAAGGCTATTGAAAAACAAGTTGCCATGGGCAAGATGACTGCCAGGGAACGGATCATTTCACTGCTAGATCCCAATTCATTCCACGAGTATGACCTGTTTGTGGAGCATGCAGCCAAAGATTTCGACATGGATAAAAAACACCTTCCGGGTGATGGTGTAATTACAGGTACGGGGACCATTCATGGTTATCCCGTTTGTATTTATGCACAGGATTTCACTGTCGCAGGAGGTTCACTGGGGTTGATGCATGCCAGGAAAATTGGAAAGATCATGGACCATGCCATGAACCTGAAAATTCCCATTATTGGCATCAATGATTCAGGAGGTGCAAGAATCCAGGAAGGGGTCAATTCGCTGGCTGGTTATGGCGAGATATTTTACCGCAATACCCAGGCTTCGGGCGTCATTCCACAGATTTCGGTTATCCTTGGGCCATGCGCAGGAGGCGCAGTGTATTCGCCGGCCCTGACTGATTTTGTCTTTGTGGTTGATAAGATTTCAAAAATGTTCATTACCGGCCCTGAAGTAATCAGGTCGGTGCTGGGTGAAGAGATCAGCATGGAAGCTCTGGGTGGAGCAAGGGTTCACAGCGAGATCACAGGCAACGCCCATTTTTTCTCAGAAAGCGAAACTGAGTGCTTCCAAAAGATCAAAAAGCTGGTATCGTATATACCCTGGAGTAACAAGCATAAAGCCGTTGCCTTCCCAAAAAAGGCTCCAAAAACCAGGCAATACAAAATTGACAATATAATTCCAACCGATCCGCGCGAACCCTATGATGTGCGTGACGTAATCAGGTCTATCAGTGACGACAGTGACTTTTTTGAAGTTCAGGAATTGTTTGCGGCCAATATGGTTATCGGCTTTGGCCGCATGAATGGACAAACGGTAGGGTTCGTAGCCAACCAGCCCTTGGTGCTGGCGGGGGTACTTGATGTCGACTCCTCTGATAAAGCCGCCCGTTTTATCAGATATTGTGACGCATTTAACATTCCACTCGTAACCCTGGTTGACCTGCCAGGTTACCTGCCGGGCATTGACCAGGAACATGCAGGGGTGATCAGGCACGGAGCCAAGATCTTGTATTCGTATAGCGAAGCCACTGTGCCAAAAGTAACCGTGATTTTACGGAAAGCTTATGGCGGTGGGTATATTGCCATGTGTTCGCGTCACCTAAAAGCTGACTTTGTGTTTGCCTGGCCAACAGCCGAAATCGCGGTCATGGGTCCTGAAGGTGCAGCCAACATCATTTTCCGTTCTGAGATTATGAACTCACCCAATCCGGAAGAAACCCGGCAAAAGAAAGTGGATGAATACAAGAAAAAATTTGCCAACCCTTATGTGGCTGCAGCCCATGGCTATATCGATGCAGTGATTGAACCGGGTGAAACAAGGAAATTCTTGTTACATGCCCTTGAGATTTCTGCTGAAAAATCTGAACAGGGCCCATACAAAAAGCATGGGATCCCCCCATTTTAATAGCCTGGAGGTTTTCAATAAAAAAATTCTGTAGATGAAGAAGAAAAAAGGGAAATCCAAGAATCTGATCTCACTTATGGTGGATGATGTCACCTATCAGACGCTCCCCAATAAAATGCATACATCACGAAAGCCATATAAGCCTATCAATCCGAATGTGATAGTATCTTTTATGCCAGGGAACATTCAAAAGGTTTTTGTGCGTAAGGGACAGGAAGTGAAAGAGGGCGATGAACTTTGCATCCTGGAGGCCATGAAAATGAAAAATGTGATTGTTGCTCCTGCAGACGGGGTCGTTAAAAAACTCAACATCAAAGAAGGAGATATGGTTGCAAAAAACCATCCCCTTGTTGAGCTGAAGTAATCTGCATATGACCAGTCTTGTATTTGCCAGCAACAATCCCTACAAAATAGAAGAAATCAGGGTCATCCTCGGCCCTGATTTTCATTTATCCGGACTTGAATCTCTGCATATAAATGAAGACATTCCTGAGCCCTACCAGACTCTTGAAGAAAATGCCCTGGCCAAAGCACGCTACGTGTACGAAAAATGTAACTTCCCTTGTTTTGCAGACGATACAGGGCTTGAAGTAAAAGCACTTCATGGAGAGCCTGGAGTATTATCAGCCAGATATGCCGGGCCTGACAAGAACAGCGAGGCCAATATGCAGAAATTATTGCATCAGATGCGTAATATTTCTGATCGTAGGGCCAGATTCAGAACTGTTATTGCCTACATCGACAAAGACGGAGAATTTCTGTTTGAAGGCAGGGCAAACGGCCACATTGGCCAACATGCCTGCGGAGAAGCTGGTTTTGGATATGATCCTATTTTTATACCCGATGGATACGATCTCACTTTTGCACAGATGGATGCAGCGCTAAAGAATACCATTAGCCACCGCCAGGCTGCTGTCACAAAACTAACCGCCTTTTTAAAGCACAAATTCTCAACGTGACAGGGCCTCGTTAATCAGGATGGTGAAAAGTTGGGTGCTGCTGATTCCTTCAATGGCTGCTTGCTGGGGGACAATGCTGGTTTCTGACATGCCCGGGGTTACATTCACCTCAAGAAAATATAAGATATCTTGGCTATAGATGAAATCAAAACGGGCCAGCCCTGACATGTCAAGCTGATCATATAGCCTGGCGGTAAGTTTCTTAACTTCTTCAGTGAGTGATTCAGGGATGCGGGCAGGGGTGATCTCATCTGCAGCCCCCGGAGTATATTTTGCCTTGAAATCAAAAAAATCAGCATCAGTTTTGCTGATAATTTCTGTTACCGGAAGTACCTTAACACGACCTGTCTGCCTGAACACGCCACAGGTTAACTCCACACCTTTAAGGTATTCTTCAACAAGCACTTCATCATCGTGCTCAAAGGCAAGGCTTATGGCTGGCTCCAGAACAGTCAAATCTCTTACAAAACTTGTTCCCAGACTTGATCCGCCCCTATTGGGTTTAACAAAAACCGGCAGACTTACATGTTTCAATATATCACCCACTGTTTGTCCTGACGTTTCTGTAAGCCTGATTGAAGGTGCGACCGGAACTCCCAGGCGACTAACCACCAGATTACAATAGTGCTTATTAAATGTGAGGGCCGAGGCCAGCAGTCCTGAAGTTGTGTAGGGGATTCCGAGCAGGTCAAAATAACCTTGCAATTTCCCATCCTCACCCGGGGTGCCATGGATGGTAATAAAAGCACAGTCAAAAACCACCCTTTTATCTGAAAGCATGATGGAAAAATCATTTTTGTCTACAGGCTGTTCCACACCTGACTCAGAGAGAAACACCCATTTGTTTTTGCAAATAAGAATGGTGAACACATTAAATAGTTCCGGATCAATGTTTTCACTGATCATTTTTGCGCTTTTGATTGAGATTTCAAATTCGCCTGAATCACCACCTGCAATCAATGCAATATTCTTCCTTTTCATATGTTCATACCTTTATCCTGCAGGTAAAAGTACATGATTTTTGGTCTGCTTCAAAACATAAAATTCCATATTTTACGTTACAGTTTAGTGCATCCGGGCGACGCAGGATAAATGGTCGGTAGGGTGTCGCATATTTATATTATTTTTGTTGGCAGTTTGATATTGATTCCACGATCGTTATGGGTGTTTGGGAGTTTCTGAAAAGCAAGCATTTTCTTCGTCAGCTTATCATCGCATCGGCAATTTCAGTGGCCATTATCTGGGGCGCACTAAAGTTGCTTGACCTCTATACAATGCATGGACAAAGCATCACGGTACCAGTTCTTGAAGGCCTTATGTTAGACGATGTCGAGCGAATACTGTCAGAAAATGACCTTCGTTACGTCATCAATGATTCAATCTTTGACAGCGACAGGGTCAAGGGAAGCATCGCCTGGCAGGATCCTGCACCTGGAACAGAAGTCAAGAAAAACCGAACCATTTATCTAACCATGGTGGCTGTTTTACCCGAAATGACTCCCATGCCCAACCTTATCGATCTTTCCAGACGTCAGGCTATCGCTTTACTCGAAACACATGGACTTGAAGTAGGACGTCTGGAATACCGTCCTGATATAGCACGAAACGCCGTTCTTGAACAAAAATTCAATGAGGGGGCTATTGAACCAGGCACTGCGGTTGAAAAGGGCACAGCCATTGACCTGGTATTGGGTGAAGGTCTCGGAGACCATATCGTCACCGTACCCATGGTCATTGGTATGCCAAGGGATGAGGCCATACGCACCCTCAATTTGTCTTCTCTGAATGTGGGAGACGAAGTATATATGGACGAAGCTGATGTGAACATCAGGGTGTATATGCAAAAACCTGATCCCCTTGACCAGCCAAGGTACTTACAGGCAGGCAGCGCTGTAGATCTGTTTTACCGGTCGGCTGACTTGTTTGATTATGAAGAATATCTGGAACAACTGCTTTCGGTTCCAGTTCCATTGCTTACAGGCCTTACACCTGAGGAAGTCCGAATGGTGCTGGAAGAAGCCGGACTCGAACTTGGCGTAGAGACATTTGAAGAAGGTACTACGCAGTTCAATGCGGTGGTTTACAGGCAAGAGCCCGACTACCAGGAGGGCAAAATCGTTCCAAAAGATCAGGTCATCCATGTTTGGTATCATCCGGCAGAATCAGACGATCATGATAATTAGCAGGTTTTACGTGGGATATTTTTTGCGCGCCGCCATATGCATCCTTGCTCTTCAATGGACTCCAATGGCCCTGGGCCAGGAAATATTACTTCCTCTGCATACCAACCCGGCTAAATCAAACCAGGTGGAGAACAATTTTTCCGGGCTGCTTAAAGATGTACCCGGGTATCTTCAATTGCCTTTCTGGGATGATTTTTCACACCCCGGCCCCTATCCTGATCCTTTAATGTGGGCTGACAATTACGTGTTTATAAACCAAAGTTTTGGAGTGCATCCCAAAACCACGGGCGTAGCCACTTTTGATGCCCTTGACATGCATGGACAATTCTATGACCATATTCGTGCCGATAACACCCCGTATTCTGCAGATAAACTAAGCTCACGTCCCATTCGGCTTGACTCTTTGCTGATTGGTGATATGCGTGCACTTACACCGGCCGACTCGGTTATGATAAGCTTTTATTACCAGCCCCAGGGTAAGGCTGGTAGTCCGGCCAGACAAGATTCTCTTGTTCTGGAATTTTATCATCCGGGCTATTTTGATGCAGAGCTACAGCAAGAAATCCCACCGCACTGGAGAAGCGTCTGGCACGCCGAGGGTGAAAGTTTAAGCTCGTTCAGCAAGGACACTTTCCCCTACTTCAGGCGGGTGATTATTGCCATCGAAGATCCTGCCTATTTCCATAGCGACTTCAGGTTCAGATTTGTCAATTATGTTTCTTATCCACATTCGCCATCACCCATTTCTAATTTATCCGGCATGCGCAGTGTGTGGAATATTGACTACGTCTATCTGGATAAGGGACGTTCGAAGGTGAACACCACATATTATGACATCGCATTCGCCTCTTCGGCCGAACCCCTGCTTAAACGCTATACATCCATGCCCTGGATGCATTATCTGAGCAATCCCCAGGCACAATTACGGGAAAGATTCCGGTTGCGAATCACGAACCTTGATAACCGTTCATACAACTACACATACAGATACTTAATCAAGGATGAAGAAGACAGGGTGCTGAGGACCTATTCGGGCGGATCATGGGTGATCACCCCGTTTTCAGAAGAAGGATATCAGAATTACTCACCCCATGCCAATCCGATTGTAATCCAGAATCCCCTTCCTTTGGTTCCCGCAGATGAAAGAACCTTCAACATTGTGCACGCCATCAGTGAAGGCGCCACAGGAGACAGATTCACAAGAAATGATACCATCATATACTCGCAGATTTTCTCTGATTATTTCGCCTACGATGACGGAACCGCCGAAAGAATCAATTTACTCAAGGGGTGGGATCCGGTTCGCGCACACAGTTTCATATCAGAAAAACCTGATGAACTGGTGGCTGTCCAGCTATACTTTCTACCCACAATTGAAGGACAAGACGAAATTGCATTTCATCTGGTAGTATACAGCAGCCTTGAACCTGAGACGATTTTATACCGGTCTGAAATTCCCCATTATACGAGATTTGAAGAAGACAGAGATGCCTTCTCAAGTTACGAGCTGGATGAAGCAGTTTTTGTCAACGGACCATTCTATGTGGGGATTCAACAATCGGGAGACATCAGAAGCAGGGCTAACGCCATTGGCATCGGTCAGGACATGAGCATGCATACTTCACCCCAGTTATTCATTAATAGTGGAGATGGTTGGAAAACTTCAGTTGCTGAAGGAGCCCTTATGCTAAGGGCAATCATGAAACAAGATATCAGCACTTTTTCTGAAGACAAAGTACAGCGGGAAAAAGAATTGATCATTTATCCAAATCCAGCCAACGGAAGCCGGATATTTATAAATACTCCAGAAGGCCGGCTGTCGGACGATGCCAGAATTCATATTTTTGACATGAGGGGAGTCACGGTTTATGCTGGCGGCCCTTCAACCGAAATAGACATATCAGGATGGCCAGCAGGAGTTTACGTTGTCAGGGTTCATGACAGCCAACATACCTCATACCCACTGCAGCGACTTGTTATAGCCAGATAACCCATGCATACACTCCCAAGAGAAAACCATATTCAACCTGAGAACCCCGACAGTGATCATGAAGAACAAGATCTTTATGAACACCACCGTTTTACCGTAGATAAGGGGCAAGGGCTACTGCGAATAGATAAATATGTGTTTGCCAAAATTGAAGGCATAAGCCGAAATAAGATCCAGCAAACGGCGCGTGCAGGAAATATTATTGTCAATGGTGAGTCGGTTAAACCCAATTACAAGGTCAAACCCGGCGATGAGATCAGCATTGTCATGGCATATCCACCGCGGGAGATTGAACTACTGCCAGAAAATATTCCGTTGAATATAGTGTTTGAAGATGATCATCTTGTGGTCATCAACAAAGAAGCTGGCATGGTCGTACACCCTGGTTATGGAAACTATACGGGCACCCTGGTCAACGCGCTGGTATACCATTTTGACAACCTGCCATACCAAAATGACGAAGAAGTAAAACCAGGGCTTGTTCACCGCATTGACAAAAACACTTCAGGCCTGCTGCTGGTTGCAAAAACAGAGGCAGCACAAACCCGCTTAGCCCGGTCGTTTTTTGACAGGGATATAGATCGGATTTATCATGCGCTTGTGTGGGGAGATTTTGAAGAAAATGAAGGGACCATCACCGGGCATATAGGCCGCAGCCTGAAAAACAGAAAAATTATGGATGTTTTTCCGGATGGGTCGTATGGAAAAT
The DNA here is from genome assembly GCA_007118495.1 of Bacteroidales bacterium. GTDB lineage: Bacteria > Bacteroidota > Bacteroidia > Bacteroidales > UBA7960 > PUPG01. Next base: position 83,102 of record SKRM01000030.1, on the reverse strand, counting down.
TGGCCATTACCCACTACCGTGTCATTGAGCGGTTCAGGTATGTAAGCCTGGTTGAATGCAAGCTTGAAACAGGTCGCACACACCAGATCAGGGCCCATTTCAGACATATTGGAAAGCCTTTGTTCAATGATGCAACGTATGGCGGAGACAGCATTTTAAAGGGAACTACCTTTACCAAATATAAGCAGTTTGTAAACAACTGCTTCAAAATCATGCCCCGGCATGCCCTGCACGCCAAAACCCTTGGATTTAAACACCCCATAAGCGGTGAAATGTTGCAATTTGATTCTCCAGTGGCAGAAGATATGCGCGAAGTAATTGAAAAGTGGCGGGGCTATGCCTTACACAGGCAAGATGAAGATTAGTTGTATTCAACAACAACCCGGAACCCTCCTGATTCAGAAGACCTGATTGTTTCATCTTTTTCAATGGAATGTTCGTCATCGGTGCCCAATTGATTATTTAGTACATCCAAAAAGGCGGGAAAGTAGGCATAATCAATCTCTGATCCAAAAAGGAGAGCTTCTCTGTCTTGTAGGTTTCTGTCATCTGTGTGAACGCTGACAGATAATACAGAGGGTTTGAATTCATCCCGGGCTGCCTCATCAAATCCACCAACTACCTGGTGACCTGATCTTATAGAGTTTTCTGAAGAGCTTGTCTGGGAGTTGGAGGCCAGCATATCTTCGGTAATCACAATGGTATATCTGACAGAAGATCTCGCCTGCGAATAAGTCTCCATAGCCGTACCCAAGATGAGTACCAGGAGAAATAAGGCGGCAAGAACCAAGGCTTTCATTATAAAATTGTTTTACGCTTACTGTATCTTTGACACAAATATAGTAAAACTTTTTTATACTATGCAATTTTTTTTCTTTTTATATATATTTTTTTTACTTTTTTAATGTCTTTTATATGTTTTTGCGCCCCTTATTACATACACACCATAATATATGTATATTTATTTTACATGTTTGGGTGGGCATAAAAAAACAGCCTCTGTGAAACTAAAACCACAGAGGCTGGTAAAATATAGCATTTGACTGGCCCTATCGCTTCAGGCCATATTTCTCAATCTTTGCATTCAGTGTGGGACGGGTGATTCCCAGAACAGATGAGGCTTCTTGCTTATTCCACCCGACTAGTTCAAGGACATGTAAAATATGTTCTTTCTCTACCTCCGCAAGACTCACCAGCCTGTTTTTCCCCGCAGGCTGATTCATGGATTCGTGTCCCGAAAGCCCCTCAATATAAATATGTTGTTTTTTTAGCAATTCTCCATGCGAAAACACCATAGCTTGCATAAGGACATTTTTAAGCTCTCTTACATTGCCTGGCCAATTGTAGCTTTGCAGAAGCGAAATCACTCCATCCTCAATGGTTGCAACATGCTTATCAAGTAAGGGGTTCAAATCCTGAAGAATATGATGAACCAATTCAGGAATATCACTTTTACGTTCCCGCAGAGGCGGAATATTCATTGAAAAGACCTTCAGTTTAAAATAAAGCTCTTTGATAAACAAGCCCTGATCGACCATTTTTCCAATATCCCTTGTCGAAATGGAAATAAATCTGGGCTGAGGCTTATGGACTTCACCTATATCGTAGCCAAAATAATTCATCAGGTCAAGCAATCTCCCCTGCATAACCGGTGAGAGCATACCGACTTCATCCAATATGACTGTACCACTGCCAACCGTTTGTAGTTTTGAAGCTATTGGCCCCTCCTGATAATTTGGACGCATATCTTCAGCACTGACACCCTTCAGTTGCTCCTCATCAATGGCCTTGCAATTGATATACACCAATGGCTGATCAAAATGTTTGCCCGACTGATGTATAAGTCTTGAGAGGCGTTCCTTGCCCGTGCCTGATTCACCTGTTATAAGAACATTAACATTATTCTGTGAAATTCTGCCGATGCTTTTAAACAGTTCACGCATAACAGCAGATTTGCCAACCATCAGGTTTTCATCTGGTTTTGTTTGGGGTGACCCTGTAATGCTTTCCCTTTTCCGGCGCAATGATTCAACGGTGTCCAAGCCATTTTTTATGGTTTCAAGCAACTCTTTTGGATTAATTGGCTTTTCGATAAAATCAAATGCCCCTGACTGCATCGACTTAATGGTCAGTGATGCATCTCCATGGGCTGTTAAAATCACAACGGGAAGCTCTGGTTTCTGCACTTTCAGGGTTTCCAACACCTCTATCCCTGACATTCCGGGCATCTGATAGTCTGTAATTACCAGGTCAGGGGCATGTTTATCAATGAAGGACAAGCCTTCCTGGCCATCTTTGGCAACAATAACTTCATATCCCTTTTTACGCATGATACCCGACGCCAGTGAACGAACCACAGGGTCATCGTCAATAAGAAGAATTTTTTGCATACTATAAAACTTGTTTAAGATCAACCTCCCTGAAACAGCATTTATATACCATGCAGCTAAGAAAGGGGCGGCTGTAAAATACCATTACCCAAAGGTAAAAATTATTTACATTCGCCCCTTAAATATTTTTTAAATTTTACGGCTGGTGGCTCAATAGGCTGACTGAATGGCTAAAATCTCAAATTCAGACCAAGCATCAAGTGTCTGCCTGCCTGGGGAAAATAACCATCATCTATGGCGATCAACCCCATATCGCCCACAACACCCTTATAAACCCAGGCATTGGTCTCATATTTTCTATCGAAAATATTGTTTATCTGCACCACAAATTCAACTTCACCTAAAAAACCCGGAGACCAGTTGGTGGCAAGCCTCAGGTCGTTGACAAGATAAGATTCAAGCATTCTGTCTTTGCTCATGGTGTTATCGATGAATTGTTCCCCTACATATTTGCTCTCAAAATAAACAGTCAGCATTTTGAGGGGTGTAAACCGAAAACCGCTGGCAGCTACCACACGTGGCGAAAATGCTATATCTGTATTCTCATAAGTTCTTACATCTGTTCCAATCCAGTTCCAATTGGCATCATACTTATCTGAATATTCTTCAAATAGGTCAATTTTACTCCTGCTTATGGTAAAGTTGCCATTCCATTGCATGAAATCTCCAAACCTGAAGCTACCCTCCATCTCGAAACCAAATCTTTGGCTGTTGTCAATATTAACCCTTGAGAAACCACCTACATCATTGATCTCACCTGTTAAAACCAATTGATCTACATAATCCATCAAGTAAAAATTAAATCCAAACATGGCTCTGTTTTCATGGTGACGGTAGCCCAGTTCAATGTTTCTCAGGGTCTCGTGTCTTGGTCGGCTATCGGGCGATGATTCTGTAAAATCTCTTCTAACCGGCTCTCTGTTTCCAATTCCCCCAAACAGATAAATTGATTGTCTTGGGTTCAATTCGTATGAAATACCCGCTTTGGGGTTAAAAAACCTGAACAGAGCCTTTTGCTGTAATGGCACCACTTCTTCATGCACCCAGGCGTTACCTAAAAAACTATAGGAAACATACCTGAACTGTACATCAGCAAAAATCTGTAATCCGGGCCCGAGTTCATAAGCCGCCTTAACGAAGGTATTCAGGTCTTTTTTAAAACCGTTATTATCATAATATCTGTGTCCAATATCCGTATTCAAGGCATGTCTGGCCCAGATTATCTCTCCGAAATGATCTCCGTCATATTCATTGTAACCACCTCCAAAGACCAGTTCGAAACCATCAAAATTATTGTAGTTCAGTGAATAAGTCGTCCCATAAAAATGGTTATCCAGCCAACGTCTCCTCACCAGATCGCTGCGATCAAAAACCTGATCACCAATCACAACACCAGGCAGACCATAACGGCTAAACCGCTCATTCTGGCGGTATTGCTCGTAATACCCCCGTCCGTACGTATAATGAAAAGCTATATTACCATATAAGCCGGGATGAAAGCTATGAGAAACATGCAGTTGATAGTGATCCTGCTGATAGTTATCAGTTTCATTGTCATAAAAAGAAACCTGACCTTCCTGGTTTATGAACATCCCCGATGGATTAAAGGTCCGGTTGTTGCTCAATGAATCTGAAGGGACTCCGTTCCACGCCTGGTAGGTTGTTTCCTTACCTGAAAAAACAACCCCTTTGATCATACTTCTTTCACCATAGTATCCTCCAGATAAATAAAATGATGTCAGATCGGCAAAGGCCCTGTCTATAAAACCATCGGAGTTGATCTTTGACAATCGCCCGTCAAAAGCCCAACCACTATCCTTTAAGCCAGTTCCGAAACTTACCGTGTTTTTCATGGTATTAAAGGAGCCTGCTGAAGTATTGATTTCAGCATAGGTTTCATCCCTCAGTGAAGTAGATTGCAGGTTAATGGTGGCGCCAAATGCTCCGGCACCATGGGTACTGAGACCCACACCTCTTTGTACCTGAAGGTTATCAATAGAAGAAGCTATATCTGGCATGTTTACCCACCAAACACCGTGTGATTCGGCATCGTTAACCGGGATGCCGTTCATGGTTACATTGATCCTCGATTGGTCACTCCCCCTGATATTCATCCAGGTATAACCTATGCCTGTTCCGGCATCAGAACTGACAATCAATGAGGGGGTCTGATTCAGCAGCATGGGCAGGTCCTGTCCAAGATTGCGTGACTCAAGGTGCTCTCTGTCAACGTTAGTATAGGTTACCGGATTGCGACCAGAGGCACGCAAAGCCGAAACCACAACCTCTTCGGTCATCGTAGCATTGGGTTCAAGCATAATATCCAGAATCAGGTTATTTTCAAGTTGAATTACCTGATCAATGGCTTTGAAACCCAGATATGTGACCCTTACAACATATTTTCCAGGAGCCAGATTTTCCAGCTTGTACAAACCATCTCTGTCAGAAAAAACTCCCTGGAAACTTCCCTTAATCACCACATGGGCGCCAGGCAGGCTAATATTTTCTGACAAGTCAAGTATCCGTCCGCTGATTGAATACTGGGCAGATGCAAACATTGGCAGCATTAGGCCAACGGCCATCAGCAAAATAATTTTACGCATAATAAAATTTTTAATTTAGTTAAACAATCAATGGCAAATAGGAGTAAAAAGCCATTATTTGTTTATGATCCCTCCCTCCGCCGGCATTACCCGGATCAGGTTCATTGGGTGTGATCTCAGCCCGTCATTTAGGGCACCCCTATTTATTGATAAGTACGTACAAAGATACCTAATTTTTTCAACCCTGTCTTATTCAGTGCTGGCATTGTTGTGACGGATTTCTAAAAAGTCAGTAACTTGCAGAAATTTCATACCATGAAAATCCTGATTGTGAATGGCCCTAACCTGAACTTACTGGGTAAACGAGAGCCAGAAATATATGGCACAGATAGTTTCGAAACCTTTTTGACCGATCTCAGAGCCAGGTTCCCGGATATGGATTTAACTTACTTTCAAAGCAATGTCGAAGGAGAAATAATCAATGTTCTCCAGCAAGCTGAAGGTGTTTATAATGGCATTGTACTAAATGCGGGCGCCTACACCCATACCTCTGTGGCCATCGGAGATACCATTAAAGCCATTGATGTACCAGTCATAGAAGTTCACATCAGCCACATCGCCCGGAGGGAGTCGTTCAGGCAGATTTCGCACATTTCAGCACATTGCATTGGAAATGTTTCCGGATTTGGACTGGGTAGCTATATTCTGGGGCTGGAAGCTCTCAGAGATAGTTCAGAAAATCGCTTTTTTCCCCACAAAAAATAAGTGGCTACAATACTCTTTCTATATATTATGGGTGGCAAAGGAGCAGACAGTTTTCTGCTTTCAATCCTAAGTTGGGGCAGGTGCATAAAAAAGCTGAAATGGGCGCGGTAAACAGCCCGGGCATCACTGAATTGGCCCTTGATAAGAAAGGTAAAAACAGCCAGTTCATCCAGGCCAATTCTGACAAGCAAGCGAGGGTAAAACCTAATACCATCCATATGCTTTGCCAGCATCATCAGGCTATTCCTAAAATTTAACCTGGTTTTTCCCGGATCAGATTTGGGCAAAGACCCGCCTCCCAAATGATATACAAGAGATTGGGGGCATACCATGACCCGGTACCCAAGATTATGCAACCTCCAGCATAAATCTATTTCTTCCATATGGGCAAAAAACCGGTGGTCAAAGCCACCAGCCTTCCGGAAAGCTTCTGCCCTGATAAACATGGCGGCACCACTTGCCCAAAACACATCTGTGCTATCATCATACTGCCCTGTATCCATTTCAAGAGTCTGAAACAATCTTCCCCTGCAGAAAGGATAACCCAAGTGGTCCATAAAACCGCCGGATGCTCCCGCATACTCAAAAAAATCAGGTTGATTCAGCGACCTGATCTTAGGTTGGCAGGCAGCAAGTTGGGGTGTACTTTCCATTAATGCGATACAGGGCTCAATCCACCCCTCTGTAACTTCAATATCTGAGTTGAGCAATACATAATAATCGGCCTCTACTTTTGCCAATGCCGCATTGTAGCCTCCGGCAAAACCAAGATTTTCAGGCATGGATATAATTCTTAATTCTGGATAGTTTTCAGCAAGAAACCTCAGAGAATCATCCTTTGAGCCGTTATCCGCAATGATAATCTCTGCATAACCCTCGCTATGGCTTATTACAGATGGCAAAAAGCGTTCAAGCAGCTGCCGGCCATTCCAGTTTAAAATAACTACAGCAACCCTGGGCTTATCATTCACCCGGTTTTTGTCCCAATCAGAGTCCATCCACTTATTCTTTTATTGGTGTATATGCCTTCGGATCTTGGCACCATTGCCCCAACCCAACAACAAAAATAAGGTTTTTAAACCAATGCCGCTTTCAACATATTTCTTGTTGCACCGAATAAAAAAAATGTTACTTTTGCACCGGAGAGATGGCAGAGTGGTCGATTGCGGCGGTCTTGAAAACCGTTGGGGTGTAACAGCCCCCGGGGGTTCGAATCCCTCTCTCTCCGCAACACAAGCAAATAAAAACAGCCACGCAAGTGGCTTTTTTTATAAGCCATTCCCGCTAAAAAGCTTGCTTTTTATGCGGGGAGGGGTTATAAAAACAGAATGCCGGCACCAGCCGGCATGTTTTTATTTGCTTGTATTGAACCACCCCCAAAAGGGATCGCGAAGCAATCCCCCGATCGAACAAAGAGAGAGCGGGGTGCGAAGCAATCCCCGATCGAACAAAGAGAGAGCGGGGTGCGAAGCAATCCCCGATCGCTTAAAGAGAGAGCGGGGTGCGAAGCAATCCCTAAACGAATGGCAACGGCTTGGTTAAGGGATCAGGCAATCCGAATATCGTAGTCGACGTCCATGAGTTGACGATAAACATAAGACACCCCACAATACTTCTCTCTCGACATATCAACCGCCTTTTTCAACTTTTCCATAGGCAAATCTTTGCCGCTAAACTCATATACTACTTTCATCCTGTGGTAGTGCTTGGGAGGCTCTTCTGTCAAATCGCCTTCAACCAAAATGGAGAAACCATCAATTTCTACACGCATTTTTTTTAACACCGACACCACATCCATACCGGTACAACCAGCAAGAGCCACCAACATAAGAGGTTTGGGTCTGGGCCCCTGGTCGGTACCACCTGCCTCATCCGGGGCATCCATTGTTAATTTGTGCCCATTTACATCGGCCTCAAATACCATATCACCCTTCCAGATTGTCTTAACACTGTGCTTCATCTGTACCTAATTTTTTTACTATTATAATAAACCGGAAATCTGACAGCCTTGAGAAAAAACGCAAAGGCAACATAAATCCTGATAAATAAAGCCAAAGGTAAAAATTTCAGACCAAATTACCCACACCCCAGAAACCAGGGCATCAGGGTATAAAAAAGAAGGGTTGCACCCACCTGGTGCAACCCTTCTTTTTTATGTAGTAACCTGAATTAGAAACTGTAGCGTACTCCAAGCTGAGCGCTCCAGGTCTGACCAAGGTTGGTGATTGGTCTGAAAACTTCAGTTGGCACTTCACCACTTGGGCCGCCTGCTACCCTGTTCAGGCGGTAGGTGGGCAAATTGCTTGCCGCATCACGACCTGCGTATGTAAGCAGGGCAGTCTGCCACGGTGTTTCCTGAACGCCCCATTCACTGTTAAGCAAGTTTCCGAAATTCAACACGTCAAAAGTGATCTGGATTTTATGACGTTCTGGCAGTCGGGTTACATAAATATCCTGTGCTATCCGCACATCGAAGCGATGTAACCAGGGAAGCTTGGCGCCATTGCGTTCGGCCACCTTACCACGATTTTTGCTCAGGTATGCATCATTCTCAATATAGTTATTCAGAATGGTCCACTGTTCTGCAGCACTGTACTCTCTGCCTGCAATTGTTACAGGAAGGAACATCACATCTGATGGTTTCTCAGGAATAAACATTAGACGCTGTGATCTGTCTCCAAAGTTACCGGCATATACATAGCTGAACCGACCGGCTTCTCCACCTGAATAAAATACTGAAATGGTTGTGGGGAAACGCTTGGTTATCTCACTTGTATTGTATGAAACGTAGCTGACGATTCGGTTGGGCTGGTCAAACCGGCTGTAGCCCATTTCAGGATTGTTTCTGTCCTGTGCAACAACCTGTGGCCACAATGAAGCGGCCTGCGAACCACCGATCAAACCATAATCGCGGCTTACACTACGTGTATAGGCTATGCTTGCATAGATTCCGTTTTCAAAATCTTTCTGCAGCTGGGCAGTAATAGAAGCATAATGGCCCTGGTTGGTGTTTGACAATAACATGACTTCATTGAAAGAGGCATTCTTTGTGTATGAAGTAAAGTATGGTCTTGGATCTGCACCACTGAAATAGCCTGCGGGGCTTGCCAGGTTAATGTTCATGGCCAATGGGCTGTTATAGTCTTTTGAATAGATTCCTTCAAGGGTAGCAATTATGCCATTGGGCAAGCGATAGTCGGCCGCCAGGTTGGTACGCCATACCTGTGGAAAACTGAAATCGAGATCAGTCAGGTTGATGTCTCTGGATAATTGTGCCTCAAGCTGAGACGGGTCTGGCTTATAATAGCTGGGATCAGCCTGGAAACCATTCCACGCCGGACGACCTCCCTGTCCCCATACATTCTCGACCCATTCTCCACCGACAAGTCTGTAACGATCCCATCCGTCAAATCCACGTGTTACACCATTGGCACTGACCTGGTTTGAAATCCACACAAAGGGAATACGACCACTGAAAAGCCCGGTACCACCACGAAGTTGCAGGGTCATGTCACCAAAAACGTCGTAATTGAACGCCAACCTGGGAGAATACAATGGTTTGCCACTGGGAAGTGTGCTCACATCGGCCTTAATTACGGCACCTGTTTGCGGGTGGGTGAAGCGAACATCCATGGCATCAAGCCTTGGGTTGCTGGGCAAGTCAATGGGGAAGAAAGGTACATCAACCCTCAACCCAGCTGTGAATACCAGATCAGGATTTACCTGGTACTTATTCTGGATATAGAACCCAACCTGGGCAAAAGCAGTCTCATCCATGGGCAGATCATCTGGCCCCGCATAGGAGAAACTCATGGCGAAGCCATCAGGACGTGCATCGGGCAGCCTGTTAATCACAACATCCAGAAAATTCTGGTATGAATTGAAGCGATAGAAGGTGTGGGCGTTGGGGTTAAATGCATTTTCAAATGACTGATGCTCAAAGTTGAATCCGGCAGTTATGGTATTGCGGCCAAAAAACATGGAGAAGTTATTGGTGATGTTGAAGACATCATTGGCCAGCAGGTTACCTACTGTAAACAATTCATTACCCATAGCAAAATAATACCTGGGTGTTCCAAGACTGGCAGCTGGGGGTGCTTCACCATCCCATTCCAATACTTCTATAAAGGGGAACACTTGCCCGCCGGGCACTCCGCGCTTGGGATCGGTAAGCGAGGTGTAGCCAATGTTCAGACTGTTGGCAAAACGGTTGCCCAATACTGAGTTCAATTCAGCCACAAATGATGTAACCGTGTTATCAACTGAATAATTGGCGTTACGGAAAGTGAGTGCATCATTGCCAAAACGGTTGGTATTGGTATAACGTGTGACGTTTCGGACACTGTTTCCGTTAATAGTCACGTCTCTGAAAGCATCATAATGGTTAAGGCGTACGGCCAGTCTGTGGTTGGGATTGATATTGAAATCAAGCCTGAAGTTCAGACGCAGGCCCTCATTTCCAAAATCATAATTCTCGTAAGGGCCGGTTTCGTAACCATAAATAGACTTCATCTGTTCACGGACAAAATCCAGCCGGTTAGCCTCAACACGTGTAACGTTAAGTCCATCTGGTGGCAGACCCGGACGGGTTGCCAAACGCTGGTCACCGGGGTTTGATGCCTCCTCCTGCTCAACAGAAACAAAGAAGAATAACCTGTCCCGGATTATCGGTCCACCAACACTGGCTCCGACTATTCTGGTGAAAGCTTCAGCCACACTGAGTTCAACGTCACCTATCTGGTCACCGATAAAACGCTCATCACGGTAAAAAGCATAGGATGAGGCACGGAACATGTTGGTACCACTTTTGGTAATTGCATTCACATTGGCACCGGTAAAACCACCAGAGCGCACATCATAGGGTGCAATATTCACCTGTATCTCTTCAATGGCCTCAACACTGATGGGATTGGTGCCTGCAAACTGACCACTACCCAAACCAAAGTTGTTATTGTAAACGTTTCCATCAATGGTGTAATTGTTGAAACGGTTATCTCTTCCGGCAAAGCTGGCTCCGTTACTCTGGGGGTTCAGCCTGGTAAAATCATTCACGTTGCGTGAGATGGTTGGCATCATGTTGATGGTCTCAGAGCCGATGTTGGTTGTTGCACCGGTACGACCCGCATCAAATACCCTGTCAAATCTTCCGGTAATGACCACTTCTTCAAGGGCCATACCGACTTCAAGCATAAAGAAGGTCAGATTACGGGTCTCACCCAGGGCAAGGATGACATCACCAATTACATCGTTTTCAAATCCGACATGTGTTACGGTGATTTCATAAGGGCCTCCTGTCCGAAGGTTGGGCAGGTTAAACCGGCCGTCGCTGCGGGAAATGGTTCCGTAACGGGTTCCCGAAGGCTGGTGCACTGCCACAATGTTCGCATTGGGAAGAGGCAGGTTGTCATAGGTTACTACCATCCCCTCGATTGAAGAAGTGGTAACCCCCTGTGCAAAAACTGCATTCGACCCGGTGAACAGGAGAAATGCAGCCAGCGCACTCATCAAGATACTAAGGTTTCTCATTGTGTTTTTGGTTTGGTAAATGAATTGGGATAAAAATTAGTTGTTGCAATTTTGTCGCGCAAATTTAATCCATTTTAAAAAATAATGACCATTCGAATGATCAAACATGGCTTTAATTAACACAAATTTAATGTGCATGCCGCCCTGGATTATTAAATTAAAAATACACGATTTTCCTTTTGAAGGAATCCGGTTTTTTAAAAAGTTTTCAACGAGAAATTAACAATCTATTATCTGTCAATAAGTACCAGGACAGACCAAAAGACCAGGCCGTGTTATATTGGCCTTTGTTATACCAGGTTTTTGCACCCCCCAGGTGGGGACGAAAAGGGGTAACCCCCTGTGAAAAGCGCAGGTGAAAGGAGAAGGAATCGCCAATGGGATAGTACAGACCTATTAACACATTAAGTTCTGCCTTGCGAAAGGGTTTTAATTCAGCGGTAATGGAAGTAATATCTTTTCCCATTTCTTCTTCGTAGTGTCCAACTATTCTTGATGCCGAGAGACCAATTTCAGTTGTCAACCGATTAGCATATGGGAGGCTGATGACTGAAACAAGATCTAACTGAAACAAGACCGGTACCTCCAAATAATGCAGCTGAAGTCTGTAATCTCTGTAATCGTTATCAGGCGGCATATCCCTCAGCCGGGCAAACACAGCAAGGTCGCCGGCTTGTAAATGTCGCAGATTTTCAACCACAGGGTCCTTAAATACCCGGCTTCCCTTTTGGATATACATGATCTCCAGTTGCAATCTTGAATGCAAACCAGTGGGATAGTTAACAAAAGCCCCTGCATACCAGCCCAACTTGTCAGGGCCACCCGCCTTATCACCCGACACCTCAGTTGCAGTGACGCCTGTATTGAGTCCACCTTCAAATCGTTGGGCTGCAAGTTCTGTTGTATGACTTAAAAATATCACACAACAAAAACACACGACACTGAGTACGCCATAAACCATGGTTCAAAAATAAGGATTTCCGGTCGAAATGACCGGAGATGTGATATGTGCTGACAGGCAATGCTTATATTTGTAAAAAAAAACCCATGATCAGATCTATGACAGGCTACGGAAAGGCTGTATGCCAGCTATCCACAGGAAATGCCACCATTGAAGTCAAAACCCTCAACAGCAAATCTCTTGATATCAACCTCAAAATACCCTCGGCCCTCAAGGAAAGAGAACAATCTCTTCGCTCCAGGATAACCCAGACACTAATCCGCGGAAAAGTGGAACTTACCATCAATATTGAAAACCAGGAAGGCAACGTCATGGCCACACTCAACAAACCGCTCATGGAGGCATATTACATTGAGTTATCGGCTTTTGCCCTCAAAATGGGCAGTTCTGTTCCTGATGATTTAATAGCCAACATATTACGCCTGCCTGATGTGCTCAGGCTACCCCAGCATGTTCCCAGTGAAGATGATTGGACTACCCTGATGAAGTCGGTGGAGGTGGCATTGGAAGAAACAGATGCGTTCAGGCAGTCAGAGGGCGCACACCTCGCAGATGAAATCAGTCAACGCATAGGATTGCTATCGGGCTTGCTGGAGCAGATCAGACCCCTTTTGGGTAAAAGAGCAGCGGCCATAAAGGATAAAATACTTCGGGGGTTGGAAGAAATCAGCGAAGCCTCTTCACCCGACACGAATCGATTTGAACAGGAAATGATCTACTATCTGGAGAAACTTGACATTACCGAAGAAATGGTCAGGCTTGATAAGCATTTATCATATTTTGCCGAAACCATGGATGATGCTGATCCTCCCGGAAAAAAGCTGGGCTTTATTGCACAGGAAATCGGGAGGGAGATCAATACAATAGGTAGCAAAGCCAATGATGCAGACATACAAATCATTGTGATCCGCATGAAAGACGACCTTGAAAAAATAAAAGAACAACTAATGAATATTTTATAGCATGCACGGAAAACTCATAATCGTATCTGCACCTTCAGGATCGGGCAAGACAAGTATTGTCAGGGGAATATTGCGCCAAATGCCACAACTTACCTTTTCCATTTCAGCTTGCAGCAGACCGATGAGGCCAGGAGAAAAGCACGGGAAAGATTACTATTTCCTCTCAACAGAAGAATTCAAAAACAAGATCAACCAAGACGCCTTTCTTGAGTGGGAAGAAGTGTATCCGGGCAGTTATTATGGAACCCTGCGCAAAGAGGTTGAAAGAATATGGCAATCGGGAAAGCATGTTGTATTTGATGTGGATGTGGCGGGTGGATTGAATCTTAAAAATCAGTTTCCACAAAATTCATTGGCTATATTCATTCAGCCTCCATCACTTGAAGAACTCAGGGACCGATTGGTGAAACGCCAAACAGAAACAGAAGCCAGCCTCCAGCGCAGGCTTGGCAAAGCAGCCCATGAATTATCATTTGCTGAACAATTTGATTTGGTAATCATTAACGATGATTTGGAAAAGGCCATTGGTGAAACAGTAAAACTAATCAGTGCATTTCTCATCAAATAAGCTTTCGGTCATGGATCAACACAAGCTGACAGGTCTTATGTTCGGATCATTTAATCCGGTTCACACAGCCCATCTTATCATTGCCAGCCACTTTGTGCAGTTCACCGACATAAAAGAAGTATGGTTTGTGCTTTCACCACTCAATCCCTTTAAGGATAAGGAACAGATTCTGGACCAGGAAAAGCGAAAACATTTACTCAAATTGGCCATTGAGGACAATCCCGCTTTTAAACTGTGTGAAACTGAGCTGCATTTACCTATCCCCTCATATACAATCAATACCCTGGGTAAATTGGCAATAGATTTCCCGGACAGAAACTTTGTCTTGTTAATGGGTGAAGACAACCTGAACGATTTTGATAAATGGAAAGACTACCAGGATATTCTTGAAAAGGTGAGCATATATGTTTACCCCAGGGGTGAAAAGACATCATCCCCATTTTTAGACCACCCCAAGGTCAGAAAAATTCATGCTCCCCGTTTCGAGATTTCATCTACGATGATCAGAAAGGCTTTCGCAGAAGGCAAAGATCTGAGGTATGTAGTTCCGGATAAAGTTTTCAGGCAAATAAAAAGCGGGGGCTACTACGTCTGAAGGTTAAAGGCTTTTCTAAATTCTTCGACACAATCAAGCTTCTCCCAGGCAAAGAATTCTACTTCTTTAAAATAGCAGATCTCGCCATTCACTGAGCGTTCGACAGTTGAATCATCATGGTATGCAACCTGAACTTCTTCTTTTACCGGCGTTCGGCCAAAGTGGCCATAGCTGGCAGTACGCTCGAAAATCGGATTTTTCAGACCGAATTTTTTCACAATATCGTAGGGCCGGAGTTTGCATATTTCGCCTATTTTGGCAGCAATATCCCCATCAGTCATTGGCACATGGGCCGTTCCAAAGGTACTCACATATACACCAACCGGGTCGGGCATCCCAATAGCGTAAGCCAACTGAACCAAAACTTCATCAGCAATGCCGGCAGCTACCATATTCTTGGCAATGTGCCGGGCAGCATAAGCGGCCGAACGGTCAACCTTACTTGAGTCTTTTCCCGAAAAGGCACCACCACCATGGGCACCCTTACCTCCGTAAGTGTCGACAATGATTTTCCTGCCAGTAAGGCCGGTATCACCATGGGGTCCTCCGATGACAAATTTTCCGGTGGGATTGATCAGAAGCTTGTATCCATTGGCAAATAATGACCCCAGGCGCTGGGGTAGCACCTTGATCACTCTGGGGATCAGGTGTTTTTGCACATCATACTCTATTTGCTCCCGCATGGCATCTTCTGCTTTTTTTCTTGCTTCGGCCGATGTGTTTTCAGGCAAAACAAATTCATCATGCTGTGTACTCAACACCACTGTATCTATTCTGACGGGCTGGTTATTTTCATCATACTCAATGGTTACCTGCGATTTGCTGTCAGGCCTCAGATACCGCATATGCACGGCTTCTTTTCTGATGGCGGCCAACTCTTGCAATAAAATATGCGACATGTCAATGGCCAGTGGCATGAATTCATCTGTTTCACGCGAAGCATAGCCAAACATCATACCCTGGTCACCGGCTCCCTGATCTTCTTCCCTGCCGCGAACAACCCCTTGAAATATGTCAGGTGATTGCTCATGAATGGTTGAGATTACGCCACAGGATTCGGCCTCAAACTTATATTCTGACCGTGTATAGCCAATGTCTGATAAAACCCGCCTGACCACCTGTTGTATGTCTACCCAGGCATTGGTCCGCACTTCACCACTACATACCACCAATCCGGTGGTCACCATTGTTTCACACGCTACCTTTGATTCGGGATCTTGTCGGAGAAATTCATCCAGCAAGGCATCAGATATCTGGTCAGCTATTTTGTCGGGATGTCCTTCGGACACAGACTCAGAGGTAAACAAATAACCCATGATGATAACTTGATTAAATTAGTGTTTTATGAATTGTCAAAAAGACGGGCAAAGTTAATGAAATATTGTAAAATATGCATTTGTCACCAATCGTTCAAATGGTCATCTCCCTGAAAATGTCTTCGAGCGACCCTTCTTGTTGTTCCATTGACAACAATACCAACCCATGACTGACTGCAAACTCAAAAACGTCACGTCTTATATCCCGTTCAGATTGTGCAAATATCCTATACACTTCTTTTCCTTCAGGCACCACATCCAAAACGCCTCCAATAGATTTAAGAGCTTGAATGTCTGCCGGTTTATCAAATCCGGCCAGAATTATCCGGCTCGCCCTGTTCATCAGGCGAATATCCCTGGTGGGTGCATCAGCCATGATTCTCCCCTTGCTTATGATCATAACCCTGTTACACATGGCCTCAACTTCTTGCATAATATGGGTTGAAAGAATCACCGTTTTTTCTTTGCCGGTTTCTCTGATAATGCGCCTGATCTCTGTCAACTGATTCGGGTCAAGACCCGAGGTAGGCTCGTCGAGGATAAGCACTTCAGGATCATGCATCAGTGCCTGAGCGAGTCCAACCCGTTGCCTGTATCCTTTAGAAAGCTTTCCGATGGTTTTACCTGTCTCGTCTGCCAGACCGGTAAGCTCAATCATTTGCTCTACTTTCTTTCGGGTATTTGAACCAAGGCGGTATAAGCCTGCAATAAAGAAAAGGTATTCCCTGACATACATATCAAGGTACAATGGGTTGTTTTCAGGCAAATATCCGACCCGTTTTTTTACCTCAACAGGTTCTTTGGCAACATCAAAACCACAAACAGTAACCTGTCCGCTTGTTTGGGTCAAATAGCAGGCAATAATGCGCATCATGGTCGACTTACCGGCTCCGTTAGGGCCCAGCAATGCAACTACCTCTCCACTTGCTGCTTCGAATGAAATATCATCAAGGGCCTTTTGCAGTCCGTAAAGTTTGCTTACATTGGATACCTTAAGTGTCATGTTGAGCGGTGTATTGACGCTAAATTAGTAATTTTACAGACAACTGATCATGAACAGGTAAAATACAGAAACATTGAAAGGAGTGGTTACTAAGTCGACGGGCAGCTGGTATAAGGTTTTAACCCCACAAGGTCAAACCATTGAGTGTCGACTAAGGGGAAAGCTCAAACTCGGCGGCTCCAAGGCGACCAATCCGGTTGCCGTTGGTGATCACGTTCAGATAAGCAGCAGTGGCAGCGAACAATGGGTTATTGAAGACATACTTGACAGAAAGAATTATATTATTCGCAAAGCCACCAAACTGTCAAGGCAAACCCACGTTATAGCAGCCAACCTTGACCAGGCGGTCATCATCGCAACGATTCGCTTGCCAAAGACATCCACCGGTTTTATTGACAGGTTCCTGGCAACTTGTGAAGCTTATAGTATTCCGGCTTGCATTGTATTTAACAAGATTGACCTGTTGCAAAAGACGGAATGGCAGGAGGCCCTGTCTGAACTGACAAACATATATGAGAAAGCGGGTTACCCTTGCATACATGTATCGGCAACTGAAAGGCAAAATCTTGATCAGTTTTCAACATTATTGCAAGACAAAGTCTCTCTGTTGTCAGGACACTCAGGTGTTGGAAAGTCTGCCCTGATAAATGCCATTGAGCCAAGACTCAATCTGAAGGTACAGGAGGTTTCAAAAGCCCATCAAAAAGGAAAGCATACCACCACATTTGCAGAAATGTTTCATCTGGGTTTGGGAGGAGCCATCATTGATACACCTGGCATTAAGGAATTTGGTCTGGTTGACTTTGAGGCTTGGGAATTATGTCACTATTTCCCTGAAATGAGAAAGTACTTCAACCAATGTCACTACGATAACTGCACCCACTTTAACGAACCAGGATGCATGGTGAAACATGAGGTAGAAAAAGGGAGTATCAGTTTGAGCAGGTATGCCAATTATCTCAACATGCTTATAGGTGAGGACAGGCGCAAATAAGGATGCATCATAACAAAACAAAATTTTATGCGGGTAGTTGTACAGAAAACAGAAAAAGCAGGGGTTCATATTCACGGAAAAGAATATGCTAAAATCGATCAAGGGTTACTGATTTTGCTAGGCATTGAAGATGCTGATGATGAAAATGACATAGAGTGGCTGGCGGGAAAAATATCCAAGCTACGCATCTTTAATGACCAGGCGGGTGTGATGAACCTTTCTGTACAGGATATTCAGGGCGAAATTATGGTCATTAGCCAATTCACACTTCATGCCAGCACAAAAAAAGGCAACCGGCCTTCGTATATAAAGGCTTCGGGCCCCGATAAGGCCATCCCCCTTTATGAAAAATTTATAAGCATACTTGGATCAAAAAGCGGTTGCCGTGTTTGCTCCGGAGAATTTGGAGCCTATATGAAGGTTTCACTGATCAATGACGGTCCGGTTACCATCATCATTGATTCAAAAGCCAGAGAATAGCGGGTTAATATGCCCACTTTAGCCAGACAGCACCCCAGGTAAAACCACCGCCAAAAGCAGTCAATATTATATTATCTCCCTTTTTTAACTGATTCTCATAATCCCACAAACATAAAGGGATGGTGGCATTGGTGGTGTTTCCGTATTTCTGGATGTTGACCATGACTTTGTCAGCAGGAACACCCATTCTTTTCCCGGTTGCTTCAATAATACGCAAATTGGCCTGATGAGGTACCACCCATGCCAGGTCTTCGGCCCGGAGGTTATTTCGCTGCATCAAATCAACAGAAACACCAGCCATTTTGGTCACAGCAAATTTAAAAACAGCCTGGCCTTCCTGATAGACATAATGCTGACGCGCATCAATGGTCTCGTAAGTTGGGGGTTTGAGAGAACCTCCGGCTTTCATATGTAAATGCACATATCCGGCTCCATCTGTTTCAAATTCATGGTCGATTATTCCGTTTTCTTCAGTAGGCTCAAGCAGCACGGCACAGGCGGCATCGCCGAATATGACACATGTCTGACGGTCAGTATAGTCAACAATTGAAGACATTTTATCAGCCCCAATCACAACAACTTTTTTGTACCGCCCTGACTCTATGTACTTGGAAGCTGTAACCAAGGCGTAGATAAATCCTGAACAGGCGGCGTTCATATCGTAACTAAACGCATTTCTGATATCAGTCTTGTGACTGATCAGATTGGCCGTGGCAGGAAATTTCATATCAGGTGTCACGGTTGAACACAACAGCATATCCACTTCAGCCGGATCAATCCCCCGCTTTTTCAGCAACCCCTTTACCGCTTCAGCGCCCATATCTGAAGTGGCAAGCCCATTGCCTTTCAGTATCCTTCTCTCCTTGATGCCTGTACGGGTCGATATCCACTCGTCGGTGGTGTCAACCATTTTTTCCAACTCCTGGTTGGTAAGAATATAATCAGGTAAGTGGCCGTGAACGGCTGTGATGGCTGCCTTAATCTGTGTCATACAAAAAAAAAATTAGAAAACTACTACGAAGCATCCCCGTTAGAGAAAATACGGCCCTGGGTATATTGCTCCATGGCCTCCCGAATATGTTCTGTTATACCTGCATAATAGACATCTCTTGAATGCAGGAGCATGTTTTTTATGGCCATATGGTTAGAAATCCCATGGCCTATCAGTACAGTTGAGTTAACGCCCAAAATGGGTGTTCCTCCATAATTTTCATAATTAAAACGGGCAAAAAATTCATCTGTAAGGCCACGTTTAATCATGAGGCGGTACATGGCTTCCATGTTTTTAAGCACAATGTTCCCGGTAAAGCCGTCACACACCACTACATCAACCTTATCCTTGAAAAAATCACGGCTTTCGATATTTCCGACAAAGTTGAAATCAGACGTATCCTTCATGAGACGATAAGCAGACTGGCACAAGATACTGCCCTTATCTTCTTCTTCTCCAATGTTTAAAAGCCCCACCTTTGGGTTGCTGATACCATGAACATACCTGGCGTAGATTGACCCGAGTATCCCAAACTGGTACATAACATCTGGCTTACTGTCAGGATTGGTCCCAACATCAATGAGAACACCAACACCTCCGTTTTCTTTTGGAATGATAGATGTGGTGGCTGGTCTGATGACCCCTTGCACAGCATTTACGCTATAAACAGAGCCTACCAGCATAGCCCCAGTATTACCCACACTTGAAAAAGCATGAATTTTGCCTGTTTTTAGCAGTTTAAAACCTATTGCTATACTGGATGTAGGTTTTTTCGCGAATGCCTTTGTGGGAGACTCCCCCATTGAAATAACCTCATCAGCATGCACAATGTCAAACAGGTCGGAATCTGCATTTTCTGATTCCAGCTGTTTCAATATGACCTGCTCGTTACCAATCAATACAATTCGGTCTTTGTCTGATATGCTTTTCTGGGCAAGGATTGCACCTGCAATGGTTGCCTTTGGCGCAAAATCACCACCCATCACATCGAAACCAATGTTCATATATTCACGTTTTGGTTAAACCGGCCGCATGAAATGTCAATGGGTATGAAATAGTTTCTGGTATCAGTTACCCAAGCAATTCATCGCAGTAAGAAAACAGGAAAACTTGAAGGATTTATACAGCAGCACTCTTTTCGATGGCCATTTTGCCGCGGTAGAAACCGCACTCAGGGCATACACGGTGCATGAGTCTGGCTGCACCACAGTTAGAACAGGTTGTCAGTGAAGGTTCCACTGCTTTGTAATGGGTGCGCCTTTTATCCCTGCGCGTTTTGGAAATTTTACTTTTTGGATGTGCCATAATGATGTTCTATTAACTTGTAAATTAATCTTCTGAATCAAAATTGAGTTTTTTCAAGGCTTCCCAGGCCGGGTCATGAGACCCATCCACCTGACTGGTTCTTGCCATAAAGCCCTTAAATCTATCAAGCATCTCAGGATTGCATCCTGGCTGGTGTGCAGCCGTATCAGGATGTATCCTGCGAATGGGTAATGCCAGGTGAAGAAATTCATACACATACTGGGCTATATCTACATGAGATTCCCCATATGGAATAATTGTTACTTCTTCTGACTGTTCAGCAAATTCTTCTCCAAACTTAACAAAGAGCCGCCGCGAAAAATCAACCTCTTGCCTGTAGGCATCCAAACAGCGGTCACAATCAAGGTTGATCCACCCTTTAAACGCAAAATCAAGAACAAGCATATTCTCTCCCTTTTCCATATCAAGCGACAGCTTTACTTCGCTTTCATGAATCTCAGACTGTTCAAACGTGTCAAAAAGTGACCGGTCAACATTCAGTAAAAAAGAATGATGACCAAAGGAAAGCCCTTTGAACCCTATTTTATATGCCTTTAAATTATTCAAGACCCGGCGCTTTTTCGAAGGGTGCAAAGATAAAACGAAAGTATGAAAAAAAAAAGCTTTTACCAGTTTATTACGCTGGGTAGAGGCAAGATGTACAGGGCGTCCGGCAAATGTCTACTTAAAGGCTCTTTCTAACAAGGCATCCCCTTCAAGTGACAATCTGGAAAAATATGCAGGTACATCCTTTCCTGACAACTTGTCAACATATAGTTTTGCAAGGTATTGTCCAAGCATGAATCCCTGGCCCCTTAATCCCAGAAAGAGTCCTTTATCAACATCAATGATCATGCGGGGTTCGATATAATACCCGGCCCATAAAGCCTGGAAGCCAACAGCCGAAATTTCGGGGATCCAATCTACAAAAATTTCTGATACGATCTCGGCAAACTCTTTTGAGTTGATCTTTACATCTTTGTCTGTTTCATAGGGTTCAACCATTGGGGAGGCACAACCGATTATCTGCCCTGTGTCTCCCAGTTGCTGCCCATAAACTGCTGTAAACCCTTTGTAGGTGCGGCGATCAATAAGCATATCCAGGGGATTGCCGTTAACTCCAAGCATAGGAAGCCGGCGCGTAATAAATGCCTGATGCCTTACCGGATATAAACCTGTTTCAACACCAAGCATGGTGGCAAACCTGGCCCCCTGATCACCAAGAGCATTGATGAATAAGGGAGTATGGAATTCAACATATTCTCCTTCATGGGTCAAAACTACGGCCTTGTAGATATCTCCGTTCTTTGACACATCAATCAGCTTGCTGTTCTCCATCAGCTTACCACCACTGTTCAGACCCAGTTGCCTGATCACTTCAATAACCTTACCAGGTGTCGCCTGCCAGCATTCGCTGGTTTTTAGTGCAGCAAGGTATTTGTTTTTGGATTCATTAAAATATGGAGAGATCTCCTGCTTAAACGCTGATGGGGTTATCATTCTGGCTTTTTGCCAGGCCATAGATTCTTCCAACGCCTTGTACATGTTCTCATCATGGGCGAATGTTATATAATTTATCAGTCGGAAATCAACATTGCCCTTCTGCTGCAGCTCATGGAAAAGCTCCAGGTTGTGCCTGGCTATGTCTGTCAGCTCAGGAAGGCTGAAAACAGGCCTTCCGCCTGCAATATTTCTCCACGACCCGCCAAATCCATGGTTAATCATTACGGGATCATAACCTGCTTCGGCCAAAAAGCGGAACAATGAACTTCCGCCAATCCCTCCTCCGGCAATCAGGACCCTGGTCTCAATAATCCTGCGACTTTTGCTCAGATGTGTTACAACCCGGTCTTTTGCCGGTGCAGGGTAAAGCTCTCCGATGGTTATTTGGTTAGACATGGGCGCCCTGGGGGTAGACCCTCCGATAAGTCGAACGCCAAGAGGCCTGAGGTTTTGTTTTAATCGCTGAATACATCGTTTTCCGCGACAGGGACCCATCCCCAGATGGGTGGTGTGCTTGACCTCTTCTACAGAAATAAACTTCCGGTCTCCTACAATCTTCAATACATCTTCAAAACCAACATCATCGCAGTGACACATGAAATAACCGCTGGCAACCTCTTCACTGTGCGGTTTCAGGTTTAATGGTTCAGGAAATTCTCTTTTTATAACGAAACCTCTTACTGCAAGCTGCTGCTCATAGGTCATATCCTCAGCCTTTACCCTGGCGATATGCGTCAGATTGGGTTTTCTCAACACCTTATGGATTATTCCCTGCCCTAATATTTTGGCCGAATTGTCCACCAGAAAAACCTCCTCTCCTTCTTCTACATCAAACTCAATGGGGAGAAAGAAAATTCTCTTTTTAAGATTATATCCAAATATGGCAAGACCAGGACATTGGTAAACACAGTCCATGCACCCAACACATTTATCAAAATCGATATGTGGCACCGTACTTGTCGATGATTTTGTAATGGCACCATACCTGCAGGCAAAGGCACAGGGGTTACAGGCAAAGCCGTGTAAACAGTCGATGATGACAAAGGGTTTCTCCATCCGTTCTTCTGAGGGTAAGAACGGCTCGTCGATCACTTTTACCGGATGCTGTTGTGAATCGATATATTCTTTTGAGACCAGAAGAAAATCGTCATAATTGAAGCTTCCCTGCATGTTTTCAAGGATCTCATATGCAACCTGCTTTCCTTTTAATACAGCACTTGTTCCCTCTCCAATACGGATGGCATCACCTGCTCCGTAACATCTGCGACCAAACATCTCTCTGCCTTTCTCCAGCAAGGCATCATCGGGCATTAAACCTGTGCATATATTAATGGCATCGATATCCCTTACTACTTTTTCTGTTCCGGGAATGGGTTTAAAGTTTTTTGCCTCGGCAATTACTGCCCCGGAGATACCATCACCTTTTTTATTAGGCAATGCCTCGAGTATCATATGCGACAACAAAACGGGGATACCCAATCGCCTTACCCTATTAGCCTGAACAGGGAATCCTCCCTCAGAGGGCATGGCTTCAATAATGGCCTTTACCCTGGCGCCAGCCTGGGTAAGCTGATAACTTGTAAGATATCCGATATTTCCGGCTCCAACGGTGAGCACATTCTGACCAAGCAGGGTAAGCTCAGTATTCATCATTTTCTGGATAACCGCCGCAGTGTATACTCCCGGAAGGTCATCATTGTGAAAGGTAGGCAAAAAGGGTACTGCACCTGTAGCTACCACAAAATGCTCACAATCTATATAAAATATTTCACCCGTTTTAAAATTTTTTGCCGCTACCCGATTCCCCTCGAAAATATCCCAAACGGTGCTGTCGAGAAAAATGCCATCATGGTTGTCCCCGGCAAGGGTTTGGGAGATTTCAAACCCCCTCATACCACCATATTTTTTTTCTTTTTCAAAAAAGAAAAACTGATGTGTCTGCATGTTAAACTGTCCGCCAATTTCAGCATTGCTGTCAACAACAATATTACTGACACCGTGCGTATTTAGCAGCTCTCTGGTGGCCAGACCGGCAGGCCCGGCACCTACAATAACAACACTGGTTCTGAACACCCTGATTCCATCCTTTTTGATAAACACAGATGGTTCAGCTACGTATTTGGCTGGAATTTCAGATACAGCACGGATATCATCAACCAGGGTGATGCATATGCGTTTTACTTCTCCATCTACCAACATTTCACAGGCGCCACATTTCCCAATTCCACATTCAAGACTTCTGTTGCGATTCTTCACACTGTGACTGTGCACAGGATATCCCGCCTGATGCAATGCAGCTGCGATGGTAAAGCCTTTGTCACCTTGTATTTCTTGTCCGTTGTATTGAAAAGTGCAGGTTTCATTCTTTTTAACCTGAATAATTGGGTGGGAGGTTATTTTATGCATAATACAAAAAAGATAGTTCGTGGATCTTCGCTGGCAAAGGTAAATTATTTCAAAATGTACACCTTTAAGAACGCTAATTTTTACTGGTTCTAAACACTTTCACTGCAATATATACCACCAAAAATTATATATTTACCTTTTGTGTCTTTCAAACTTTCAAATTTTAAACTTTCAACCGCAGCGAAGCCGCCTAACTTTCAAGCCCACAAACCTTCAAACCCTCCATAACACATGAAAAAATACATCACTGTTTTTGCCATTTTTGCCTTACTGGGTATACTGGCTATCTTGTTCAGAGTAAGTTCAGGCCGACTGACACCAGATCAAAAAACAAACACCCAGGAAGAAACCCTTTATAATTTACCCATTATGACAGGAGAGATTTTTACACTTCCCGAACCAGTTAAAGAAGGACAGATGAGCCTTGAAGAGACATTGATTCTGCGCCGTTCAGTAAGGTCATACACCAATAAACCCATTTCCATAAGAGATCTGTCTCAGTTACTTTGGTCCGCACAAGGGATCACCAATGAAAGGGGGTTCCGAACTGCTCCTTCGGCCGGAGCAACTTTTCCACTTGAAATGTTCGTGGTGGTGAATCATGTGGAAAAACTCGAAAAGGGCATCTACCATTACCACCCACACGACCACCAATTATCGTTTATCAGGGCCGAAGATGTGTCTGAACCCTTATTTACAGCCTGCCTGAGCCAGTCAATGATTCTCGATGCAGGTGTTGTTCTGGTTTTTGCAGCCATTTATGAAAGAACCACTGCAAGGTATGGAGAAAGGGGTGTGCGCTACATTTACAATGAAGTAGGCCACGCATCGCAGAACGTGCATTTACAAGCTGCATCACTTGATCTGGGCACTGTGGTGATAGGTGCATACCGCGACGATGAAGTAGAGGACATCCTTCAGCTCGGTGAAGAATATAGGGTTTTATACCTTATGCCAGTTGGCAATATGTAAGCTTGGAAATATTTTGAGACAGGAAAAATACGGTTTTCAGAATCCGTAAGACACACCAGTTTGCAGGGAGAAGTTATAAGGATATGTCCGGCCCATCATGAGTTCTTGCCTGACAACAGGGTTCAGAAAGATCTGCGCAGTGGGCTCCAGATGCAAGGTCAGTCTTCCGGTAATCGGAACGTTCATTGAAAAGCCTGCGATGGCAGTAAAGTTAAATTTTCTGACACCA
Source organism: Bacteroidales bacterium (assembly GCA_007118495.1). Classification (GTDB taxonomy): domain Bacteria; phylum Bacteroidota; class Bacteroidia; order Bacteroidales; family UBA7960; genus PUPG01. The sequence continues at coordinate 57,593 of SKRM01000030.1, read as the reverse complement.
TAGGTTTTGCCTATGGAATTTTGCGTGATATCAGACCCAAGAAAGACATCATTCTGCAATAGATAATTCCCTGACATACCACCCTTAACCTGAAGACCAATGCCGTGTTGGGCAATCAGGTTATACCTCAAAACCAATGGCAGTTCAATAAAGCGGAAAACCTGGGTAAGGCCTTCACCAGAGCGGCTCAGCTTTATCGGATCTGTTCCCTGTGTGGCTTGTTTATTGGTCAGCACACGATGTGAGCGAATATCTGTGAAATAGTAATGGTTATCATTGAGCCGGATACTTCCCTGTGATGTAATGATAGATTGTGGGTGCTGAACAGCTTTACTCCCGGTAATACTGTTTTTATAAAGTGGTAGTCTGGCTGGATGGGAGTACGATATGATGTCTCTGACATGCTGCCCCATAGACATGAAATTAAGCCCGGTTTGTATTGTCAGGCGTGGTGCAATTTCAAAAGCAGCACTCATTCCGAGACTAAAGGTCGTAAATTGTTCTTCTAACCTGTGAAAGGGAATATTTGCCATACCAAAGTCACCTTTGGCTGAAACCATTCGGAAACTATATTGGGGAGAAAAATGGGCACCCAGGCTCACAGACATCGGATATATGTCAAGCGCCGAACTCAAATAATCAATGAGTCTGCTTCCGCCATCATCCAATAGTATCACCCCGTTGCGATCCATGTAAATCGATTCCGGCAGGGCACGATCCGCTGCGTTGACAACCATCAGCGCAGGATAAGCGGGCACGGCCTGGCCATCAAGACTTGCCATCAGGGGAACCGATAAACTGCTGTTAACAGCAGATAAATCAGTGCCACTGCCTGGACGGGATATAATTAATGGAGAAGCGAAGGGTTCGGCAACATTCAAGGCTGACAAAGCATTGGCAGTTAGCGGGTTAAATTCTTCAGATACAGATTGCTGTACAATGCCAACGTCCTGTCCGGCTCTGTTAAGCACAAGATACCACAGAGAAAAAACAGCTACCATCAGTGTAGTAATGGCAGCAGCCATCTTCAGAAGAACGGGCATCACCCGTCTTCTGGGGCGACGATCTAAAGTGTCGGAGATACATAGCCATGCCTCAACCGGTGGATTTACCTCCAGGTCGTTCAGACTTTCCCTGATTTTGCCGTCTATGTAATTATATTCCATTCTTCAACATTAAATTGCCCGGGTAATCAAATCCAATTCTTTGTTCAGCTTTTCCTTTAGAAAAAGCCTGGCTCTTGCCAGGTTTGAACGGGATGTTGACTCGGAAATACCGAGCGATTCACCTATTTCCTTATGTGAATAACCTTCCAGTGCATACAGGTTAAAAACTAATCGGTATTGGGCCGGAAGTTTCTGAACCAGCACCAGAATATCCCTCGCATGCAGCGCCTCATACCCCTGATTCCTGCTTACAAAAAGCTCATCTTCCCTCACATGCTCCATGGGGATATGATAAATGCGCTCCCTGTATTTTTCAATGGCGGTATGTATAAATATTTTTTTTATCCAGCCCTCCAGGCTACCCTTACCCTTGAATGAAGGTAAGTTGGCAAATACCTTAACAAAGCCTTCTTGCAGGATATCCTGGGCTTCATCGTTACTTGCAGCATATCGAAGACATATTCCATACATCTTCTTTGAAAACAGGGCATAAAGGCGGTACTGATCAGCTTTCTGATGCTGAAGGCACCCCTTTATGATCTTTCTCATTGCGTCTGTCATGACCGGTCTTTGTATCAAAACAAAGATAGCAATTCTCCTGAAATGTCAAAACCACATCCGTTACCCCAGAACTTTCCCCGAAAAAAAACGACCCGCCTGAGCTCAGTATCTGAAAGTCGCTCAAACGGGAGTTTTTTGCATGTATTTATAGGGAAACAAGCCAAAATAAAGCGTTTCAGGGAAATGGCCGCACGGTTAGTTGTCGTGGTTAATGTTGTTTTGAGCTTCCTGGCTTTGGTGGTGCCTCTGAAGCAAATTGCGGCCACTTCCGTATCCCCTGAAACGAATACAAAACCTAAAAAAAAAGATAATATGTGGAAAAGGAGAAAAACACCCGGTATAACCCCCGGGAAGCGATCATTGGAATTGTATTCACACAATAAACAAAGAACTCTTATTGATGCAATCGCAACCGACTACATAATAGAAGACGATAATCAGGCAGGAAACGCTGCGTCAAATAAAAATTATTGGGAAATATTTTTTTTCTTCCTCACCTCTATCTTGACAAAATCAAGCATCATGTTCATATCATCGTGCTTGATACCATGGGCATTCAAATGCTTTCTGTCATCATTAAAAGAAGTTTCGAATTCAGCCAGATTTTTCCATGAAAGGACACTCTGGATGTAGGATGAGGCTGCTGCAGCGGGTTGATTTCTGCACCACAACACATGGCCAGTATTCATCAGATCATACCTGTTTCCGGGTTCAGCCTCAAGTAACCTCTCCAGATAATCCTGGGCTGTATCAAATTTGCCAAGTAAGAATGAACACCATGCCAGGGGTCTTCTTATGCGGTGGTTTTCAGGTGCCAGAACCTCAACCTTAAAATAATAATCCAGCGCCTCCTCATATCTCTCCAGATGGATCAGACACTGCCCGATATTGGCCTGTATTTTCATGTCCTCAGCATCAAGCTTTTCTGCTTCCAGATAGTAATTCAGTGCTTCAGGCCAGCGGTTGAGGTATTTACAGCAATAAGCCAGCTTTTTAACGATCCACAACCTGCCCGATTCGATAAGGTCGGCTTTTCGGTAAAAACCAAAGGCTTCATTGAAGTTTCCTGTTTTCTCATGGCAAAAAGCAATTTTTTCAAAAAGTTCTATGTTGCTTTTGTCCTTTTCAATGATAGTCAAGAAAACCTTTAGGGCATCTTCATAAAACCCCCGTTCAAGGAAAAACTCGGCAATATTTCTGTTTATGTGGCCACCGGGAATTAGCTGCTTAACAAAATCATTTTCTTCAAGGTCAGCTTCAAACAAAAAAACATCGTCAAACTCACCCTTCAGTGGGTGTAGTTTAAAAAACCGATATAAGTCTTGAAAATACTGGGTATAGACACTTCTGGAACGTGCAAGGCTATTGATAAGCTCTTCGCTCTTTGAAATTTCAGACATGCTCTCCATTTCCATGCTCAGCATATTCATCATCATGGTTTTCTGCTGCTGAGGGATGAGCTCAAGATTCAAACAAAAAGAATACTTGTCAGAATTGCACATAAAAAAGGTGTGTTCAAGCTTTTCGATTAAGGGCTGCATATCCGGTGCATCAGGGGCCGGATCAACAGCACTTGAAATAGATGGGTTTTCGGCATAGAATGGAATAAACCAGTTGCTGATTTGCCGGAAAAATGGGAAGTGCTTCAACTGTGAAAATGCACTGATGAAAACATCCATGCCGTCCATTTGCATTTCAGTCAGTTCCTGTAATTTATCCAGAAGGTCAGGTGCATCCTCAAAGACGGTTTCCCAGTCGGGGTTTTTCTCTTCGTCAGGATTGTCAAAAAAGATATTGTTCAGGTCAAGTTTCTCTTCAATCCGTGGCCGCATTTTCAACATAGCGGGCAAAATCTCTTGCTCCCACTTCTTTTTAACCTTTTCGGTTTCACGAGATTTGGTAAACTGAATGATAATGGCCTCAGTGTGTAATTCAATATCTTGTATCGACTGTAGGGCCCTGGCCTTTTCTGCCAAAACCGGATAGAGGCTGTAGCGTTCATTGTATTTCATGAAACTGAGAAACAAACCGGTCAGGGCACGTTCCCAGACAGACTCCTCCCTTGCCTGCGCAAAATCAAACAGCAAGATAAATTTGTTTACATCAAAATACCTCAGCAAGCTAAGGGTGAGTGCACTTACAGCCAAAGACTTATCATGCCACGGAAGTTTATCAGACTTCAATACCGACTGCAGCAGGTTGATCTCCTCCTCACCATAATTATCAGACAGCCAGATTATATGGAATAGCTTACCCAGACTATCCTCACGGCTGGTTTTGCGGTCTGAATCGCCCACATTGACATCTCTTAGCAAACCTGCCAACGCATCATCAAAGGTCAGACTTTCGAGAATACCCATTGACTTATTCTGACCTGCGGCCTTTAGCACAGGCAGTTGTTTTTTTAATTGGGCAATCATTCCTCCTTTTTTATCCCTTGACAGGGTTTCGTGCAAGCTGTCAGTCATTTCAAGCATGCTTCGCATCAGGTAGTGATAAATCTTATCCCTTTCAGGATCATCCATACCCCTGATTTTATGGGTGAGTAATTGCTCATAGGTTTCACCCAGTTTATCCAACTCGTTAATCAGATACTCCCTGCCACTATCCTGCACATAAAGTCTGAGCATAACCAAAGCATCAGCCAGGCGTCGCCGGTATATCAGTTTACAAATATTGTGATATCTTTTCTTAATATCCATTGTATCCATAGGTGTCTGTAATTAAATATGAGGCCATGACTTTCAAATGATGATTCTTTCAGCACTCATTAAACATTTTCTCGTAAAACTCACCAGGGCCAGGCCCGGTCCGTCATATGCCGCTGAATAAGACACAGTCTGTTTTGTTTTCTGCTTCCACGCCCCGGTAAGCTTCGATGACTCGTGAACATGTCCATGCAAGGTAAGCAGGGGCTGACACTTATCAATAAACTCCTTAATGGCAATGCTGCCGACATGCACATCAACCGGAACATGATCAATCTTCACGCCGTCGAGTCCGGCCCGGTCAAGCTTTGACCCGTATGGAGGCGAGTGAAAAAGAAATATGGAATCGCTCAGGTCATGACCATTACAGAGTTGCTCAAGGTCGGCCCGTATCGTTGAAAACTCAATATCATCTTCAGGAGGCACTGTCCGAAAACCCTCGGTTGGATGGATACACCCCGGATCTGCATACCTTGACACATCATATCTTTCCCAATCTTTCAGCATAAATGGGGTTGGGGGAACCATAGAGTACCCAAAAACATGCATCCCATCCAAACAGGCCTTTTTCATATGCATATACTTCCAAAGACCTTCCTGTTCATGAAACAAAAAAGATTGTTCTTCACTTCTTGGATCATCGTTTCCGAGAATAAGAAAAACCTCTGGGAAATTTGCAGCCATTTTTTTTCTGAGGGTTAAGAAAGCCGGAGCCAAAAAACCATTTACAAAGTCAACCGGAGCTGCTTTGCTGTTTGCTTTGTAAACCAGACCGGGAGGTAAGAGGTCACCTCCAAGAAACACAGCCCTGGGCTGCTTTCTTTCAATCTGTGCAAAGAGTTTTTCGTAACGGCTTGCGTTTCCGTGGATGTCGGACACAAAAAAATACAGGTCATTCATTGGATGAAGATTTACGAAGCAATTTTGCACTGTTATTGTAAGAATCAGGCATCACTGCAAAACTGGTTTTACGCTTAATATCATTATCGGTGATTATATGCAGGTCTATCAGGCTGCCCTTGCTGTCATATCCTGTTTTGCAATTGTTGATATATGCAAGGCATAGTCCCCAACCTTCACACCAGGAACGCAACAATTGGTGTTTCTCAGTGTGATCATCGCAGTGAGCCAGCAGGTCAATGTCAGAGCATGGACCAGGATTGCCTGTTTTGACGCTGCCAATGAGGTAAATGGCCTTCACACCAAATCGTTCCATGTCTATTTGCCGGGCAATGGCCTGCGCCATTTCATACCGCCAGGTCCAATGATCCTGAACTTTATTTGCCATACACAAATTTAACAAAAGCGGCCGACTCCGCATCCGGGCCGGCCACTTTTATGGTCAATATGTTGTTGCCAGACAACCCACCGGGTTAAAACCAATCTGGCATCCTGTTTGTCAGATACTATGGATAGTAGATCGGTCCTTCAATTCCCAATGGAATATTAAGAAGAAGCCATGCAACGAACATGGGGATCCTCACAACCATAAATGCAATGGCATAAGGCAGCATTACAGAGATAATGGTTCCAATTCCGATGTTCTTCACATATTTTTGGGCGAATACAATCACCAGCGGGAAATATGGAAGCAAAGGAGTAAGGATATTTGAGTATGAGTCTCCAATTCTGTATGCAGCCTGTGTGGTTTCTGGTGAATAACCCATAAGCATAAGCATGGGCACAAAAATGGGTGCCAGAATGGCCCACTTGGCAGATGCACTTCCTATAATCAGATTAATGAATGATGACACAAGAATAAATGCGATCAGCAGGGGAATTCCGGTAAACCCGATATTCTGAAGCGCGGCTGCGCCAGAAATGGCCATGATTGAGCCAAGATTTGACCAAATGAAAAATTGCACAAGGTGAGCAGCCACAAATGCTAAAACAATATATCCGCCCATAGTCCCCATTGACTCGGCCGTCATGTTGGCAACATCTTTATCACCCTTGATTGTTTTGGCCACCAATCCGAATATCAGACCCGACACAAAAAAGAGGATGAACATCAGGGGAACAATAGAATTGTAGAACGGATTCAGGCCGCCGGCTGCATCTCTCAAAACACCGTTTGACGGGATGATAGCCGCAGCAATAAGGCCAAGAATCACGATGACTGATAATCCGGCCCATTTCAGACCCCTCTTCTCTTGAGAAGTAAATGTATTGCTGTATACTTCAGAATCTTCGCCTTCATATGCTCCCAGTCTGGGAACAATAATCTTCTCGGTTACCCAGGTTCCGGCCAATCCGATCAACGGGACAGAAGCCGCCATCAGATAATAGTTCGACAAGGGGTTTACCGTATAACCTGCATCCATAATACTGGCGGCTGACTGGGTAAAAGCAGCGATCATGGGATCAAGCCCTGTGGGGAGAAAGTTGGCTCCAAAACCACCTGATACCCCGGCAAATGCTGCAGCCAATCCTGCAAGCGGATGCCTGCCCATTCCCTTAAAGATGGCAGCACCCAGGGGGATAAGCACAACATAGCCTGCGTCGGCTGCTACTGAGCTAACCATACCCGCAATAACAATAGAGAAAGTAATCAGCTTGGTGGGAACCTTCGAAACGAAGACTCTGAGCGCGATAGCAATCAGTCCGCTGCGCTCAGCCACCCCGATACCAAGCATAACCACCAGAACGAGTCCGAGGGGAGGAAAGGATGCAAAAACCTCAACCATAGAGGTTAATATCTTTTGGATACCTTCAGCGTTCAAGAGGTTTACGGCCCTGATGGGTTCAGTAACTTCGGGTGAAGGGTGTTCGGCGCTAAGACCAAGATTTCCAAATATCCATGAAAGAACCAGGACAATCCCGATTAAAATGGCAAACAAGGTTACGGGCTGAGGCAGCTTGTTTCCAACTACTTCAATTTTGTTGAGGATTCGCTGCATGGCCCCGCTGGGTTCCTGCCCGGTATCCTTGAGGTCTTTTTCTGTTGTCATAAGTTGGTTTTGGATTAGTTTATTTGATTGATTTTTATTCAGTAAAAGCACCAAAATTAATGCATTCGCTGAAAACACAAAAAATAAATAAGAATTTATTGCAGGAATGGTATTTTGGCCGGTCAGCGAATTATGGTAACTGTACCTTCAGCATATCGGATTTGTCCCATTCGAGCATATCTCAACACATAAAAATAAACTCCATCAGGAGCATTGCCACCATCCCACCAGTTGTTATAGTAATCAGGATGCTCAAACACCTTCTGCCCCCATCGGTTGTAAATGATCATTTGTGCGTTTGGATAGTGTTCAAGGTTGAGTATTTCAAACAGGTCATTAATCCCGTCTCCATTGGGGGTGAAAACGTTGGGGATAGTCAGGTCACAATTTTGTTCGGTAAAGTCAAAATCTGCAAAGCCGATACATCCCGAAACAGTATCCGTTATCATTACAGTATAGGTGGCCGGAGTTTTAACCATCAGGGTGTCATACGTACGGCCAGGTATATCCTGGTTGCCGGTTTGCCACTGATAAACCCAATCAAAACCGCTGCTGTTCACCGGGATAACTTGTAAAAAAGTTGAATCTCCCTCACAAACAGGTATTTCAAGATCGGATATTATTTCAGTTTCGGGCAGTGGTAGAATTGTCACAGTAAGCAGAGTGTCGTACGTACACCCAAAATTATCGGTGATCTGGAACCGAAACTGATGGTCACCACTTTGCTGAACTGCTGAGCTGGCTGGATTTCCATCAATGGGTGTTCCATTGAAAAACCACCTGCTATCAACAATTTCAGGATAAAATATGAGTGAGTCGGGGTAAAAACCCTCATCAAAAAACAAACTCCAGCCAAAAACATGCCCGGTCTCAGAGGGTGTTGTATCTGTAACCCTCATGGTCCACTTTCCATTCAGCGGGCTTCCTGCCAGCTTATCAAGGTTTTCTTGAGGGGTATAACTGCCTGACGGCATATAGGCAGCGTTAAAATAGTAGTTTCCGGCCCGATCGGTATATTCATGAAACTGTGGCGTGGTAACGGCCATCAGGCCATACTGAGGCGAAGGAGTAAAACAATACGCATACCCGCGGCCGGGAATATTGTCATCCCAAACAACAGGTTCTCCAAGATTGGCAGTTGGGCCACCAGTGGCTTTTAACAACAGTATCTCACCCGTTGGAGACTCCAGCTCAAAGCGCAATTGTGATTGATCGGTATGTTCCAGATTTACACATATTCTGTCAATGTCCTGTGCCGACAGAATCTCAACACCTTGTCCAAAAACATCAAATTCGAGGCTTGATTCATAATAGGTTCCATCACCGTCCGGAATAAAAACGGTTGCTTCAACACCTGTGGGAAACCCGGTCCAGACAGTGGGGTTACCCACACCAAACAAAGTAAAGGCATCACCAGCACAAGCCGTGTCAACAGAAATCATGGTTCCGCTGAATGTAGGGGTGGTAGCTATCTGCAACACTTTGGTAATTTGCAGCATGCAATCATTTACAGGATCGGTAACGGTCAGTGTGACAGGATAGGCACCAGGGCCTTCAAAATAGTGACTGACCTCCATCCCATCGTACTGCACCCCGCTAAAGCTCCAATGGTAGGTAAATTGTAAGGGATCAAATGCAATACCGGCATCATCTCCATAACCTGCCTCTGCTGAAAAAGTCAGCATACCGGCATCGGACGGGCAAATCCTGAAAGAATCATCAGGAGCTATGATCCTAACCTGGAAATGGTCACAGACCTCATCATTTTCATTTAGCTTATCTGGTTCTGCTGCAACAAGAACAGGATAAAGTAACAATAATGAAAAAATAAACGATAACAGCTTCTTTTGGGTCATATGTTAAGCTATACGTCAAAAAGGCACGATTATTTTGTGCGCAAGCACAATTCGAAGGCTGAATAATTCACTTTAAGATAATTCAACCGAAGCGGTAAAATTAAGAAAAAACAGACATAACGCGTCATGTTTATTTCTAATTCGGCCACAGGCGAAAGGCTTAAATAAATTGTTCATATTACGCATTTTCGTTGTACTTTTGCATGCTATGAAACACATCAGAAACTTCTGCATTATTGCGCATATTGATCACGGAAAGAGCACTTTGGCTGATCGCCTGCTGCAAATGACCAACACCATAACCGAGCGGGACTTCAAGGATCAGATCCTTGACAGCATGGATCTGGAAAGAGAACGTGGTATTACCATAAAAAGCCATGCCATTCAGATGGACTACATCCATGAGGGCGAGAAATACATTCTTAATTTGATCGATACACCCGGACATGTTGATTTCAGCTATGAAGTTTCCAGAAGTATCGCAGCCTGCGAGGGGGCACTTTTAATTGTAGATGCATCTCAGGGGATTGAAGCCCAGACAATTTCCAATTTATACCTGGCCCTGGAGCATGATCTGGTGATCATTCCGGTGCTGAATAAAATGGATTTACCCGGGGCCATGCCCGAAGAAGTTGCTGATCAAATTACTGACCTGATTGGCTGCGACCCGGATGAAATTATTCCGGCAAGCGGAAAGACAGGTGCAGGGGTGGAACAAATACTTAAAGCTATCGTTGAGCGGATTCCTCCGCCAACTGGAGACCCTGAAGCTCCCCTTCAGGCCCTGATATTCGATTCTATGTACAACCCCTTTCGTGGCGTCATCGCCTATTTCAGGGTGTATCACGGAAAATTAGCTGAAGGTGAGCATGTTAAATTCATGAACACCAAAAAACATTACCATGCCGACGAGGTCGGTGTGCTAAAAATATCCCAGCACCCAAGAAAGGAGGTTTCTGCCGGAGATGTGGGTTACATTATTTCTGGGATCAAAGATGCCAGAGAAGTAAAAGTGGGAGATACCATTACCCAGGTAAGCAGACCAACCACCAATGCCATCAAAGGTTTTGAAAATGTGAAACCCATGGTTTTTGCAGGAATTTACCCTGTTGACACAGACGACTTTGAAGAATTAAGATCGGCCATGGAGAAGTTGCAACTCAACGATGCATCGCTGACATTTGAACCAGAATCATCGGGAGCTCTTGGTTTTGGTTTTCGTTGCGGTTTTTTGGGGATGCTCCATATGGAGATTATTCAGGAGAGATTGGAACGGGAGTTCGACATGACGGTAATCAATACGGTTCCAAACGTGTCTTACATAGCCCACACAAAAAGGGGTGACAAGAAAATTGTAAACAACCCTTCAGATATGCCAGGGCCAAACGAACTTGAAAGCATTGAAGAGCCCTATATATCTGCACAGATCATTACCAAGTCTGAATATGTGGGACCAGTGATGTCGCTCTGCCTCGACAAAAGGGGGGTGGTGAAAAATCAGGTTTACCTTACCACCGACAGGGTTGAAATGACTTTCGAAATGCCGCTGGCAGAGATTGTTTTTGACTTTTATGACAGATTAAAAACCATATCCAGAGGCTATGCATCCTTTGACTACCATCCAATAGGTTATAAGCCTTCTGACCTGATTAAACTGGATATACTTTTGAACGGAGAGCATGTGGACGCATTATCGGCACTGATCCATCGCAACAATTCGTTTGATTTTGGCAAAAGAATCTGCGCAAAACTCAGACAACTCATTCCCCGGCAACAGTTTGATATCGCCATTCAGGCAGGCATAGGAGCCAAGATCATTGCAAGAGAAACAGTTAAAGCACTGCGAAAAGATGTAACAGCCAAATGTTACGGAGGCGACATTTCAAGAAAGCGCAAACTGCTGGAAAAGCAGAAAAAAGGGAAAAAACGCATGCGGCAGGTGGGTAATGTTGAAATACCTCAGCAGGCATTTATGGCGGTACTTAAGCTAGACGATTAGACCTGAAACAACCAGGGTGATCTCACCCTTTACGGTTGCTCTGCCAGAAAAGTCAGCACACAAATCATCGAGGCTTCCCCTGGCATGCTCTTCATAGATTTTGCTAATCTCTCTTGACACACAAGCCTGACGATCACCTCCAAAAACGAGGGCAAGGTCAGTCAAGGTTTTCACCAGCCTGTGAGGTGACTCATAAAACACCATGGTTCGGGTCTCCCCTGCCAGTGATTCAATACGTGACTTCCGGCCCTTCTTTACGGGCAAAAAGCCCTCAAACAGAAAACGGTCACAGGGAATTCCACTTGCAACCAGTGCTGGCACAAATGCTGTGGGTCCGGGTAAGCATTCAACATCAACACCCATTTTTACACACTCCCTCACAATCAGAAACCCCGGATCTGAAATACCAGGCGTACCAGCATCTGAAACCATGGCCAGATTTTGTCCGGCCTGTAATTTTTCAATTACCGATAAAAGTGATTTGTGTTCGTTGTGTTGATGAAAAGGAATCATCCTGGCTGTTATGCTATAATGCTGCAGCAGACGGGTGGTAATTCGGGTGTCTTCAGTAAGGACAAAATCAACCTCGCGGAGAATACGCAACGCTCTGAATGTAAGGTCTTCGAGATTCCCTACAGGAGTGGGCACCAGAAAAAATTTTCCTGCCATGGGCAAATCCCTTTTATTGATTCATATGCCGTCTCTGCACGTAATTGGCAAACTTTTCAATGGTCGTGGCCGATCTTTTGGCATCCCAATCGAATGCAGCACCCAGTTCATTCAGGTAATCAAACGCTGTTCTGAGGGTTTCCATTTCATTTAATCGGGCAATGGATTCATTATACGCCTGGATGTTTCCCTGAAACAATTCATTGATGAACAAGAATTTTTCATTTACCCCAATAACATCCTTGAGACTATTGATGGGATGCTGCTGCATACGCGCACCAATGCTTCTGTCTTCTTTGTTTGAAGAAATTCGGTTGTGCAGGCTGTTATCATCTTGCGAAATGTACCTGTCGGCAATGGTTTGGTTTTCATATGATGACAGCAAATCAATGACGGTTTTACCTGTAGGCGTTGCTGATGTAGAAGATTTTTCTTTTTCGACAGGTTTTTCGACAGGTTTTTCGACAGGTTTTTCGACAGGTTTTTCGACAGGTTTTTCGACAGGTTTTTCAGTCAATGGTGCAGGGGGTGGGTCTTCTTTTTTGGGAACCTCTTTTTGAGAATCTTCAGCTACCGAATCAATTTCATTTTCTTGTTGTGGCATAGGGTCAGGAGTGGCCTCCTGTGATTCGCGATTCAAAATCAGGAACTTATCAAAGAGCCGGTAAAGCTCTCTCAAGTCCTCCTTAACCATATCAATATCAAGGGTAAGGTCGCCGTTTTTCTCATCCATCATTTGTGCATGACTGGTAATATTTTCAAGCAAACGGCTGATGCTTTCTTTCAATTCTTCCTGGTTCATATCTACAACAAAGAATTTTGAATGTGATTCTCACACCGGAATGGGAAACGATGTAAAGTTATTGTTTATTTTTGTGGGACAAAGTCCCTGGTAATTTCCGTGTAAAGGTAACAAGATTAACGAAAAAAATGTCTTATGTTTCTGGAAAACGAGCTTGACCGCTCACGACGAAGAGGCTGGATTGAAGTCATATGTGGAAGTATGTTTTCCGGAAAAACTGAAGAACTCATTCGCAGACTCAAACGTGCCCGCATTGCCAGGTTGTCGGTTGAAATATTCAAGCCTGGCGTCGACACCAGGTATGACGAAGAAAAAGTGGTATCGCATGACGCCAACGAGATTATGTCTACCCCCGTACCTGCATCTGGCAATATTCTTTTAATGGCAAACGCTGTGGATGTAGTCGGCATTGACGAGGCACAATTTTTTGATGATGGGCTTCCTGAGGTATGCGGCCAACTGGCCAATCAGGGTATCAGGGTTATAGTAGCAGGGCTTGATATGGACTTTAAAGGAAAGCCTTTCGGCCCCATGCCTGCTTTGCTGGCTATGGCTGAATACATTACCAAGGTCCACGCCATTTGTGTCAGATGCGGCAGTCTGGCGCAATACAGTCACCGCATAGTACCTGGCGAAAAACTTGTTTTGTTGGGAGAAACTGAAGCATATGAACCTTTGTGCAGAGAATGCTTTAATCAATAGCCCGGTTTGCCCAATAATCCGAACATTTTCTTTTTATATGCTTCAACACCTGGCTGGTCAAATGGATTGACCCCGAGAATATAACCGCTGATTGCACATGCCATTTCAAAAAAGTAAATCAACTCTCCCAGGTTCTGCTCATTTATTTCAGGCAAGTTTATGGCCATATTGGGAACTCCTCCTTCAAGATGAGCCATCATGGTTCCACGCATGGCCATCTTATTCACAAAACCTATCCGCTCTCCGGACAGATAGTTTAAACCATCGAGGTCAGAGCTATCTTCAGGAATATTTAGTTGCCTTTTGTCTTTTTCAACCCAAAGTACAGTTTCGAATATATTTCTGTGCCCCTCTTGAATGTATTGCCCCATTGAGTGCAGGTCAGTTGTAAAGCTTACACTTGCAGGGAATATTCCTTTACCTTCTTTCCCCTCACTCTCACCAAAGAGTTGTTTCCACCATTCGGCTAAATAATAAAGTGACGGCTTATAGGATGTCAATATTTCGGTATTTCTACCCTTTCTGTAAAGGATGTTTCGCAAAACAGCGTACAAAGCTGCAGGATGCCGGCTTAGTTTATCCTCATTGCGAAGAAATTCAGCCATGGAAAGGGCTCCGCTTAAAAGCTTTCTGATATCGAAGCCGGCCACAGCAATGGGAAGCAGACCAACCGCTGTCAGCACCGAATAGCGCCCTCCCACATCGTCGGGAATTTCATAGGTAGTATAAGACTGACTGTCGGCAAGCTGCTTCAATGCTCCCTTTGATGCGTCGGTAATGGCAATAATTCGTGATGCAGCCTCACTGACGCCTGTTTTTAATTCAAGGTGTGCCTTTAACAAACGAAATGCAATGGCAGGTTCGGTGGTGGTTCCCGACTTTGAAATTACAATCACGGCATACCGCTTATCATCAAGCCAGGCAAGTAAATCATGGAGATAGTCTTCATCCAGATGGTGTCCGGCAAACACAATTTGGGCAGCCTTAGCATTATGTGCAGGAAAGGGTTCAGACAATGCCTCAATAATTGCCCTGGAACCAAGATATGATCCGCCGATCCCGACAACCACAACCACATCGGCGATGGCCCTCAGTCTGGCTGCAGTTGTCTCAATAGATTGAATCAGTTCTTCACTGACTTGCCCGGGCAGGTCAACCCAGCCAAGATAGTCGTGCCCTGCACCGGTGCGGTTGTAAATATTTTTGCGGTGAAGCGCTGTCTCTTTCTCAAACAAACTTATCTCTGTCTCACCCACAAAGGCAAGTGCCTGCTTGTAATCAAAGGCAATATTGATCATTTATGTTAATCAAGTTTACGTGCAATCTCAATTGTCTCAAAAGCTTCAATGATATCTCCAACCTTTATATCGTTAAACCGATCTATGTTCAGACCACATTCATAGCCTGACGAAACCTCTTTGACATCATCCTTGAAGCGCTTTAGTGACCCAAGATGGCCTGTATAAACCACGATTCCATCACGAATAAGCCTGATACTTGAATTTCTGTGTATCTTTCCATCGAGCACCATACAACCTGCCACAGTACCCACCTTGGTGATTTTAAACACATCTCTTACTTCAAGGTTGGCCAAAATCCGTTCTTCAATTTCAGGTGACAACATACCTTCGATGGCCGATTTTATCTCACTTATGGCATTGTAAATAACACTATAGAGCCTGATGTCAATCTGCTCCTGCTCTGCGAGTTTTCTCGCAGCCACAGATGGCCTGACCTGGAATCCGATGATAATGGCATTGGATGCAGAAGCCAGAAGCACGTCACCTTCGGTAACAGCACCTACGGCTTTGTGGATTATATTCACCTGGATTTCGTCGGTGGAAAGCTTCAATAAAGAATCACTTAAAGCTTCAACCGATCCGTCTACATCACCCTTAACAATGATGTTCAACTCTTTGAAGTCGCCAATGGCAATCCGGCGACCAATTTCATCAAGGGTAATATGCTTCTGGGTTCTTAAGCCTTGTTCTCTGAAAAGTTGGTGTCGCTTGTTGGTTATATTCTTCGCTTCACTCTCTGACTGCATGACATTGAATGTATCACCAGCCTGGGGTGCCCCGTCCAATCCGAGAATCAATACAGGAGTAGAAGGACCTGCCTCTGTAACCCTGTGCCCTCTTTCATTGAACATGGCCTTTACACGACCATGGGTAATTCCTGCCACTACAATATCTCCGATTCTGAGCGTACCATTCTGAACCAATATGGTAGCAATATAGCCTCTTCCCTTGTCCAGGGCAGATTCAATAACTGTTCCGGAAGCTTTTTTTGATGCATTGGCCTTTAGCTCAAGCAATTCAGATTCAAGCAACACCTTTTCAAGCAGTGCGTCAATATTGGTTCCAGCCTTGGCAGATATTTCCTGGCTTTGAAATTTACCACCCCAGTCTTCAACCAGAATATTCAATTGTGCCAGCTCTTCCTTTACCTTTTCAGGTGCCGCATTTTCCTTGTCAATCTTATTAATGGCAATAACAATGGGGACACCCGCAGCCTGGGCATGATTTATGGCCTCAACCGTTTGGGGCATCACAGAGTCATCGGCAGCAACTACGATAATGGCCACATCCGTCACCTTTGCTCCCCTGGCACGCATGGCAGTAAATGCTTCGTGTCCGGGTGTATCCAAAAAGGTTATGGATCTTTCGCCTTCAAGTTCAACAGCGTAAGCACCAATATGCTGGGTAATTCCACCAGCCTCACCGGCAATGATGTTTGAATGCCTGATCTGGTCAAGCAGTGAGGTTTTTCCGTGGTCTACGTGTCCCATGACGGTAACAATGGGGGCCCGTTCAGCAAGCTGGGCCGGATCATCTTCTTCTTCTTCGATGGAGTCCTGAGAATCTGCACTCACAAACTTAACATCAAAACCAAACTCATCTGCCACGATGGTAATAGTTTCAGCGTCAAGGCGTTGGTTTATTGAAACAAACAAGCCCAGTGACATACAGGTAGAGATTATTTCGTTAACCGATACATTCATCATATTGGCCAACTCGGCTGCTGAAATAAATTCTGTTACCTCGAGGGTCTTTTGTTCTGATGCTGCCTGTTCCCTTTCTTTTTCTTTCTGTTGCTGAACAATGTCTCGCTTCATCCGGCGGTGCTTTGCAGCTTTTGATTTGCCTGTACCACTCAGGTTAGCAAGGGTTTCTCTGATCTGGCGTGAAATCTCCTCTTCGGTAACTTCGGGCCGGACTGTCTCTTTTTTTACAGGTCTTTTATGTCTTGCAGAATCGGGCCTTTCAGCAACTTTTCCCTGGGTGTCGGGTGGTACCTCAGGCCCCTTTTCTTTTTTAATGCGCTTGCGCTTTCTCTTTTTTGATTTGTTCGGATCACTGGATGAGGCCACGGGCTTTTTGGATGGTTCCTTGGGTGCGGGCAAATCCATCTTACCGAGAATGGTAGGACCTTCCAGTTTCTTGAATTGTGTTTTGTGATGCGGGCTTATTTCTTTTGCCTCTTCATCTTTTTTATCCTCTTTTTCTTCTTTTTCTATGGCAGGAGGCTCAGGATGCTCAGCAGGCTTTTCTTCCTTTTGTTCCACTGGCTTATCTTCTTCGACGGCCTCCTTCTTTTCTTCAGCGGCTGTCTTTTCAGTTTCTTTTTTGGCTTTTGACTTTTTGCCCTTCTTTTTGTCCTCAAGTTCCATTTTACCAACGATGCGCAATCCCAGGCCATTCTTAGGCTTGTCTTCTGCCTTTTCTTCTTCTTTGGCCGATTCCTGTTTTTCAGCCTCTTTGGGCTCAGCAACAGGTTCATCCCCAGCTTTATCCTGGGCCCTGGCCTCAGTTTTCAGCCCTTCCTCTTTCTCATCCTTAGCCTTAGGTTCAGCTTTCTCTACAGTTTTATCTTCAACTTTGTCTTCAACCTTGTCTTCAACTTTGTCTTCAACTTTGTCTTCAACTTTGTCTTCAACCTTGTCTTCAACTTTGTCTTCAACCTTGTCTTCAACCTTGTCTTCAACTTTATCGACAACCTTCTCTTCCGATTCAGCTTTTTTAGGTTCTACGGCAGCTTTCATATCAGTAATAAAGAGCTCTTTTTCCTTGTCGTCAGCATCGTCTTTTACTGATTCCGCTTCCTGTTTGTCTTTGTCAATGGAAATGGCCTCTCTCTTGAGAATGTTCAGGCCTGCCTTACGGGTAGCCTCTTTCAGGTTTTTTTCACTTTGAAACTCCTGAAATAAAAGCTCATAAGCTTCAGGAGATATTTTAGCATTTGGATTGTTCTCAACCTGGATGCCTTTTTTCTTTAAAAAGTCAACGATAGTTGTCAATCCAATATTAAACTCCCTGGCAACTTTGCTTAATCTTCGAGTTTTGGTCCCTTCAGTCATATAAAGCTTTCGGTTATCAATCTTTGATAGAGCCGGTTAAACCGGTATAAATTTATTGTGTTTTATTCAAACTCTGCCCTTAGTATGCGCATAACCTCCTCAACTGTTTCTTGTTCCAGATCAGTTCTGTTTACAAGATCTGCTACGGTCAGATTCAGTACGCTTTTTGCCGTATCACAGCCAACTTTCTTGAGTTCATCAATAATCCAGCTTTCAATTTCATCGCCAAATTCAACAAGGTCAACATCTTCACCATCCACATCCGTTTCACGGTAAACGTCTATTTCGTATCCGGTCAGGCTGCCTGCCAGCTTAATGTTGAAACCTCCTTTCCCTATGGCCAGTGAAACCTGGTCGGGTTTGAGGAACACTTCAGCCCGCTTGTTTTCTTCGTCGATCTGAATTGAGCTGATCTTTGCAGGGCTTAATGCCCTCGAAATATACAGTGTTGGGTTAGTGGTATAATTGATCACATCGATATTCTCGTTGCGCAATTCTCTGACAATTCCGTGTATGCGTGATCCTTTCATCCCTACACAGGCACCAACCGGATCAATACGGTCATCGTATGACTCAACGGCTACCTTTGCTCTTTCGCCTGGCACCCTGACAATTTTTTTAATGGTGATCAATCCATCATAAACTTCAGGCACTTCCTGCTCAAACAACCTTGCAAGGAATGTTGGTGAAGTACGGCTAATAATGATCAGGGGATTGTTGTTTTTGATTTCTACCCTTGACACTACCGCACGGACTGTATCACCCTTACGGTAAAAATCCGAAGGGATTTGTTCAGATTTTGGCAAGATGAGTTCGATATCTTCATCATCAAGGGCAAGTATCTCTTTTTTCCAAACCTGATAAACTTCAGCAGTTACCAGGTCACCTATACATGCCTGGTATTTTTTATACACACTGTCTTTTTCAAGCTCCAGAATTTTGGATGCAAGATTCTGCCTGATGGCAAGAATCTCTCTCCTTCCAAAATCACTCATTCTGACCGGCTCAGACACTTCCTCTCCTATCTCAAAGTCTGGCTCAATCTTTATGGCATCTGAATAGGCGATCTGTGAGTTTTCATCTGTGACCTCAGCATCTTCAACAATAACACGGTTGCGCCACACCTCAAGGTCTCCCTTGTCAATGTTTACAATGATATCAAAATTATCTGCTGATCCATATTTTTTCTCAAGCATGGTACCAAAAACATCCTCAAGGATCAACATCATGGTAGAGCGGTCAATGTTCTTGAATTCCTTGAATTCCGAAAACGACTCAACCAAATTAATAGTTTCCATTGTCTGTATGCAATTAATGTAAGTTTATTACAAGCAGGCTATTTCTCCAAGCCCTGCAACTATTTGAATGAGACCTGAACCTTGGCTTCAGCTATTTGACTGAAGGGCACAAAAACCCTTGCCTCAGCATCGGTTTCAATTTCTTTTTTTCTTTTTTTACCCTTTTGGGGCTTGTCTCTTTCAAGCCCTATTCCTTCATCTGATACTTCAATAAGCTTTCCACTAAGCTTTTCACCCTGTGTATTCGTAACCTCGAGCCTTCTGCCCTCATTATTCCTATACTGACGTGCCAGCTGAAGCGGTTGTCCGACACCAACTGATGAGACTTGCAGTTCAAAATCTTCTTGTTCCCGATCCAGACTGGACTCTATGTGGCGACTCAGTTTAACACAATCAGATATATTGACACCCTGGTCGCCGTCAACCAGGATAAGAATCCGGTTCTGCGTACTCACCCTCACAGAAACAAGAAAGAGCGGTCCGTTGCCCAGATAATCATCAACCAATTCTATTACCTGCTGTTTATCAATCATATGATATAGTCCCAATAAAGAAGGGGACTGTCTGCCCCCTTTCTCTCCCGGCAAAATCAATTTTGCAGTGCAAATGTAAGCAAAATTATTTTACCATAAAAAAAAATAACTGTTTTTTAGCACATTAGCAACATATAGAGAAACCCCAAAGGCTGAAAGCAGTTTCGGTTGTCAGTATCCACTGATCCACAATTGATAATACGTTTCAAAGTAATCAGCGGCACGTTCGGCCGTTTCTTCAAGATCGAATATATCGGCTATGTGAGCCATTCTTTGCATCATAAACAAGCTTTCTTGTTTTTTGCTTTCAATCATGTTGGCCTTTGCTCCTGTAAACCGAAAATAATACGTCAGGTTTTCTCCATGGATATCAACCATGCGGTCAATGATTCCCGAGGCTTTATTGATTTCACCGGCTGCCAGGTAATGCTCAGCCATGAGTAAATTGAAGTAGTTATAGGGTACATTGTATTCGGGCATAATCTCCAGGGCCCGGTCAAGAACGGCTACAGCTGAATCAGGCTTATTTTCCTCAAGCAGGGCTTCAGCCAGCCGCTGAAATACATTCCGAAAACTTACAGTGAGCCTGCGGTGATCTTCATTGAGATATACGCTGGGGTCGGTCATATTACCCCATTGAAACTTGTTCATGAGGTTGTCGTACAGAATACGGGTATTGATCCGGGCGGGGTCACCTTGTTCACTATCTGTCCTGATAGGAACCAACCGATAAGCCATTCCTTCAAGCTGAAAGTATGGTTCAAGTCCCATATATGTTTCACTCCCCGTAGTGATGGCGAAATATACGGGGCGCTCCCAGTTGTTTTGTGCAATAAAGTCGAGAGCCATCAGATGGTTTTTCCCAAGACCCTGACCAGGATAGGTCCATTCAACGGCATCTACGATCAGGTGGGCATCCTCAGGAGCCACAGTTCCATTGGCAACAACTTTGGCCGAATCAACCGGCAGCCTGAATCTGTTGGTAGGGATAAAATCTTCAAGCCCCCGCCTGGTGCGAATACGTGTCTGGGTTCTGTCATCTCCAACAAATTCCATCAGTCGTCTAAGATCATGATATCCTTCCAGGCGTCTGTCTATGAAAACATAATCACGCGTTCCATCGCGGTATTGTATGGGATCAAAGCTAAACTTCAGCGGCTCTGCATCGTACGTCTTACGGCGCATCATATTGTCAATATACCAATCTGTGTTGAGCAAGCTCATATTTACCACTTTGATATCTGTCCTGATTCCTTCTACCTCCTGGGCATACCAAAGAGGGAAAGTGTCATTGTCGCCATTGGTAAATATAATGGCATTGGGGGCGCATGATTCAAGGTAATTAATGGCGACATCCCTTGTGCCATAACGACCCGATCTGTCATGGTCGTCCCAGTTTTCTCTGGCCATGTGCACTGGAACAAGCAGCAGGCAAACAAGAGCAACCAATCCGGCCGACAGCCTGGCAGTTTTTTCCATTTGCTCTGGTGTCTTGCCTTTCATCTTTCTGAACAGAGAGTCTGCCAAAGCCATAACGCCAAGCCCAACCCATATGGAAAAAGCATAAAAGGAACCAATATAGGAATAATCTCTTTCCCGCGGCTGGTAAGGTGTCTGGTTCAGATAGATTATGATGGCCAAACCTGTCATAAAAAAGAGCAAGCCCAAAACCAGGGCATCACCCGGTCGCCTTTTCAACTGGTAGAGAAATCCAATGACACCCAAAAGAAATGGCAGCATATAATAACGGTTATAGGCACGGTTTGACGTCATGCTTTCAGGCAGATCACTTTGGGGGCCCAGTCTCAACTCGTCAATAAAGCGTATCCCTGTAATCCAGTTACCCTCTAAGGGGCTTCCATGGCCCTGAATATCATTTTGCCTTCCACTGAAGTTCCACATCAGATACCTCACGTACATATGTCCAACCTGGTGTGCAAAAAAGAATCTCAGATTTTCACCGAATGTCGGTTTATTAATTGTTTCAAACGACCCGTCGGGCATTCTGGTTCGCACAGGCCGGCCACTTATATTTCCCCAATTTTCATATCCCTGTACATGCAGAGACCTGCTGGAGTACATTCTCGGAAACACAGTGGTAAACTGCGGATCAAAAACAGGTTCAAGTCCGGTACGTGGATTAATGATCTCATAGCGGCCAGTCTCACGGTTTTTTCCCCATACGGGAGAACCATCTTCCATCTCAATGACAGGGGCATTATAATATTGGCCATACAGCAAAGGCCAGGCCCCATATTGCTCCCTGCCCAGGTATGCCTTCATGGCCAGTGCATCCTTGGGTGCATTTTCATTTATGGGGACATGGGCATTCGACCTGATTACCAGCATAAAGAATGAAGAATACCCTATTACAATAAAAGTAAATGCCAGCAGAATGGTGTTCCAGACTACCTTTTTACGTTTTTGCGTAATATATAATCCGTATATAATCCCGGCGGTAAGTACAACAAAAAAGGCTATGGTCCCGCTATGGAAGGGCAAACCCAGGGAGTTGACAAAAAATCGTTCAAACTGCCAGTCGAGATTCAGTAAGCCTGGAATTAGTATTGACTGGATGAAATACAATAATGCAATTGCAACAACACTTGTTATAAGCACACCCCGTGTGGTGGTATTGTACTTTTTGAAATAATACACGAATACGATGGCAGGAATGGCCAGCAGGTTCAAAAGGTGAACACCAATAGAAAGTCCGATGATGTAGAATATCAGAACCAGCCATTTGTTGGCATCGGGTTCATGTGCCCTGGCTTCCCATTTCAGGATGGCCCAAAAAACAAATGCCGTCAGAAACACTGAGGTAACATACACTTCGGCCTCAACAGCGGTAAACCAGAAAGAATCACTAAAAGTGAGGGTAAGTGCGCCTACCAACCCGCTTCCAAAAACAACCATGGCTCTTGAGAGGGTAAGTTCTTTGTCACCCAACAACTTACGTGACAAAATATTGATTGTCCAGAAAAGGAACATTACTGCCAGGCCACCGGCAACCGCCGACATGGCATTGATGCATAAAGCCACCCTTGAAACCTCACCAAAAGAAAACAGGGAAAATACCCTTGCCAACATTTGATAAAGCGGAGCACCAGGGGGGTGCCCGATCTGCAATTTATATGATACAGCTATGCGTTCACCGGCATCCCAGAAGCTGACCGTAGGCTCGATGCTCAGTAAAAAGATGATGGTGGCAAAGGCGAAAAGGACCCATCCGATAATGATATTGGTCTTGTTGAATAAACGTTCCTCCATTGTCTTGTGCTTTGTGTTGATCATGAAGCGGCTGACCATAGGCCAGTAAACGCGATTAATAAGGGTCTTAACTGGCAGCGAAGATAAAAAAAATGGGCGATACGTGGCGATTTTTAACATAGATTTACTTGGTAGAAAAAAGTTTTTAACTATCTTTGCCGACCTAAAACGGAATTGACCGATGGTGTAACGGTAGCACTACAGTTTTTGGAGCTGTCTGTCCAGGTTCGAATCCTGGTCGGTCAACAATAAAAAAAGAGAACTTCTGCCAGACAGAAGTTCTCTTTTTTTCAAAAACTATTTCTTTTAAGTATCAGTTTGCATGCATAATCCGCATACCACCACCCCGCCCCTGGCCGCCAAAAAGGTTCAGGTTTTGATTTAGTGAATAGGTAAAGCTCAGCAAAAAATACCTCCCCAGTGAATTTGTGACCTGTTGCTCCAAAAAGTTTGTATCTACCCTCTGACTTACACCCAGGTTGCGATTCATCAGGTTATACCCGGTCAGACTGAGTTCACCGCTATTGTTTTTAAGAAATCTTCTGGAGAAACTGAAATCAAGCATGGGAATTTTCCTGTCAAAATCTGAAGTGCGGCCTTCATAAAGTTGATATCGAAAACCTCCACCCAGTCGATAGTGTTCAAGAAACCGCCAGTTTAACTCTGCTGAATAGGTCTGGTTGAGGTATGCTTGCTCAAGGGTGCTGAATTCATAGGCAGTAAGCTGTCGATTCAGCATAGCCGATAATGAGGCCTCAAACTGATCGCCAGGGCTGAAGTTGTATCTGAGGTTACCGCTAAGCATATTGTTTGTAATACGCTGAGTAGCATCGTTTAATATATTTGTGCTCTGCATTCTGGTAATGGTGGCACCAAGCATGATTCTGGTGTGTATGGGCGATATCCTGAAGTTCATGTTGGCATTCCCCATGAGGTTTAAATTGTTTTTAGTGTTAACCGGCATAATAGTCCTGATCAGGTTTTCGTCCATAAACACCGAATTGGTAATGGCATCAAGCACATAATCGGCCGATGCAAACATGAAAAAACCAAAATTAGATAAGGGATTAAAAGAGTTGAAGCGCACGGTGAGCCTGTTTCTGTATGACGGCTCAAGATCAGGATTCCCGACGTATATGTTCAGTGGGTCTCTGTTGTCAACCAGGGGCTGTAATTGCTGTATTCTGGGCTCCTGCACGTTGGTCTCAAAATTCATAGACAATCTGCGAAAACTATTAAAGTCGTAATTGAAGCGCACCAATGGCAGTATACTTGTAAACTGACCACTTATTGCCACATCATCAAGGCTAACAAGCTGTCCCTTGAGAGATGTGGTCTGAAGGTACACACCCATGGTAAAATTATACACATCCCTGTTAACGAGCACATTCAAGCCTCCTCTGTGATAAAGCTGGTCATTATTGTAAATATTGGTCAACAGGTCATTGACCACTGGTTGTCCGTCAACCAGGTCAAAGACTTCCTGGTTCACTTCATTGCGGTTGACTGTCAGCCTGTAATTCAATTCAAGAAAGCGCTTGTTGCCCAAAGGCTCTGTATAAGTCAAATTGGTTCCTATGCTTCTGCTTATGTTGTCTTGCAAATTGTCCTGCAAAATCCTTTCTTCAATAAGCTGCTCCCGATAGAACCTGTTCAGGGCTTCCATATTGCGAAACTGGTTGCTTTCATCGGCCGATACATTTAGCCGTGCGGTCAAGGTTCTGCCCGGACGGGATAAACGCTGGCGCCACAATAAGCTCGATTGCATATTCAGACTTTGCCGGTCGCTTTCATTAAACTGTTCACTGCTATTTTGCAACCCCCCCGTAAAATTATAGGTCTGGCTGTCATTGAACCTTAGACTGTTTGAATTATTCAGGCTGCCGTTGAATGTGAGCAAGACACTGCTGCTCTCACTTATTGTATGTTCGAGTCTGAGGTTCAGACGGTGGTTGTAATTTGCATTATCCTGGGTACTGAACTGGGAAAAGTCATAGCTGCCTCCGGGCATATAATTTTCTCTCTCCAGTTGCTGCTCAATCTGGTGGTCAAGTTGATTGTAAAAATAACTGCCTGTAAGATCAGACCCTTCACCCAGTTTTCTGCTCATATTAAAGCCACCGGCCCACGAGGTCATAATTCCATTGCTTCCTGGCCTCCCGTCTGCATTAATCGGCAAGCCTCCGCCACCCATATTCATTTGAATGGCACCTCCTCCACCAACGATACTTTGAACACCGCCACTGAAGTTCATATATTCAGCAATGGAAAAACCCTGCTGGTTTAAGTTGTTACCCATGGCCAACACTGAAAATTGGCCCTGCGAATTAAAATGGTTAATGTTTGACCTTCCCTGAAAACGGCTGTCCGGGCCGTAGCCAAGGCTTGAATTTCCAAACATACCCTGACGTCGGTCTTCTTTGAGCTCCAGATTCATGGTGCGCTCTCTTTCGCCATCATCAATTCCTGTAAATCTCGATTGTTCAGACCTTTCATCAAACACATGTACCCTTGAAATGGCATCAGCCGGAAGGTTTTGGGTGGCCATTTGGGGATCTCTGCCAAAAAACTCCCTGCCGTCAACCAGCACCCGTCTTACCTGTTCGCCCTGAGCCCTGATTGTTCCGTCAGAATCAATTTCAATACCAGGCATACGCTTGAGCAGGTCTTCAACCACTTCATTAGGCCTGGCTCCAAAAGCGAGGGCGTCATACTCAATGGTATCCCCTCTGATAAACATGGAAATCCGCTCCCCCTGAATGGTGACCTCTCCCAGTATTTTCTGCTCATCTTCCATAACAATCTTACCCAGATCAAGTATTGGGCCGGCAGGAGGGTCGATGGGGAGAAGTTTTAAAGCATAACCAACATATGACACCCGCAAGATATATCCTCCCCTGGCAATATTATTGATCGCAAAAAGTCCGTCCCTGTCACTTAATGCATAACCAGCCATGGTTGAATCAGCTGCGTGCAGCAATAAAGTCGTTGCATTTGGAAGCCTGGCACCCTCGGCATCAACCAATTGGCCTTTTAAGGAAAATGACTGGGCAGCCACCGACAGGCCTGCCATGAAACATATGATGAAGACAAACGATTTCCGCATATTATTTTGCATTTGTTTGGTTAATTAAAAAGGGAAGGCCATGCCTCTCGACCGCATTCTTTCTGTTTGCTCACGCATCAATTTATTGAACTCTGTCCGGCTTATCCGTTCCCCTCTCGAGGGCGCATTAATCTCTGCTGCGACACGCTCTTGCAGGTCAATTTCCCGGGCAACCCATACCCGCTCGCCATTATTGATATCCAGTGCCAGAACTGTTCCCGGAAGGCTTACATATCTGTCGGGACCTAAAAATGGACCAATCTCAGGGGTAAACCAGGCCGTAATTTCCTGGTTGGTGATGGAATCAACCTTCCAGGCCATCAAACACATATACCCGGCTATCTCCATGGTTTCATTGCCCACACGCCATGGCCCAATCAAAAGAGGCTCTGAAATCAGATAGTTTTTGCCCAGCAAATCTTGTTGGACCAATACTTCTTTTTTAACCCGGTCAACATAGGTAACCGAGGTGGGCATCCGCATCGTCATACGCATCCCGCCACGCCCCATATTCATGGCTGCATCTGCATCTTCAATCACTTTGAACAAGCTCTCTTTATCACTAAAAACAAGGCTAAACTTTTGTTCGTGGTAACGTGGGATCATGGCGCGAAAGTCCTCTCTTTCAGCTGGAATGTTCCGATGCATATCTATGGTGTACCCATATTCTATCACACCCTGCAACTGGGCATTTGTTTCTATGACCAGAAACATAATTGCAGCAAGGAAAATGAATAATCTGAATTTTGTCATAACTGTTTTTTTTCACACGCAAAACTAAAGCAGTTTGCAATATGCGGAGGTTAACAAATGCATAAACAAGGTTAATAAATGGTTAATGGGTTTCGCCGGAATGATTCAAACACATACCTTTGGATGATGACAAAAAAAACTTTCAGGGGATTCATTATACTGATGACCATCAGCACCTTGATGCTGATCCTGCTCCAGGCTTTCTGGTTGAGGGCTGAATACCGTTCTGCTTCCGACTCATTCAGGCGCGAAACCAACCTGGCATTCAGAAGCACCATGTTTCATTTGTCAGATTCAATATTCTCGGGGTTTTTCAGGCAAATTGCAGATGGCTACGGTTCACAGGGTGAAAGGGAACCGTTTTCCATTACCTTTTCATCTACAGGCCAGGGTGATTCCATCCCTCTCAGGCATTCGGTGCGCATTAACAGGACGGGATATTCTACCCCCGAATCAGGCAATGATAAGGATTCAAGCTTTGTCATAGCCATGAACCCATACACCCTTATTGATCCTGATGATCTGGCTGTGTATTTTGGCAAGGAACTCAAAAACATCGGACGGGATGTGAACCTGAGGATACTTACCAGCGAAGCTGACTGGCCCGGTTCATTCAGAGAGACAGAAAACAACACAGACAGCTTACCGTTTGCGACTTCATTCGTTCCAATGGGAGCAAAATCATATGCAGCTGACTTTGAGGGAGTACAAACCAAACTTCTCATATCACTGCTGCCCCAGTTCGGATTTTCAGTTTTCATCACCCTGATGATTGTCGTATCGTTTGTTCTGGTGGCTAAAAATCTCCGATCGCAGCAAAGGCTCATTGAGCAAAAAAACGACCTGATAGGCAACATCACCCACGAACTTAAAACACCTGTCGCCACCGTTGAAGCCGTTATTGAGGCTTTGAAACATTTTGACGTACTCGACAACAGGGAGCAAACACACGAATACCTTGACATGGCCGGAAAAGAACTGAACAGACTGGGGCTTATTGCTGACAAAATACTACAGACCTCAGTTGTGGATTATTCTGAAGAAATCCGCCTTTACAAAAATCCTGTAGATATGAACCAGCTGGCTGGCAATGTCATTGCGTCATTCAGGATACTGGCCGAAAACAAGGGGGTCACCCTGGTTTTTGAGTCAGATGGAAAGGTTTTTACACAAGGACACGAAACCCATCTGACCCAAATGATTTACAACCTGGTTGACAATGCGCTGAAGTATGGCAGTGCAGGAAAAACAATCAGGCTATCATTGACTTATAATGAAGAACTGTTTACCGTAAGTGTTTGTGACAAGGGACCTGGGATTCCGGATGCCCACAAGGATAAAATATTTGAAAAGTTTTACAGGATTCCTTCAGGAAATGTGCACGATGTGAAAGGGTATGGACTGGGTCTGTACTATGTGAAGGGAGTGGTCAAAGCCCATGGAGGCAGAATACAGCTAGTAAGCAAACCCGGTGAGGGCAGCTGCTTTAAAATCATCCTTCCCAGGCATGGATAACATGGATATACTTTATGTCGAAGACGAACCTTTTCTGGCACGCATTGTCCAGGAAAGTCTTGAATCAAGAGGATTTACGGTTCATCTTGCAAAAGATGGTGAACAGGCACTGGTACTCTACAACCGTGTCAACCCCCGGATTTGTATCCTTGATGTTATGCTGCCAAGAAAAGACGGCTTTTCGCTGGCCAGGGATATCCGCAAGAAAGATCCCGGCATCCCCATCATTTTCCTTACAGCCAAAACACAAACAGCAGATATTCTCGAGGGTTTTGAATCTGGAGGAAACGATTATCTCCGCAAACCATTCAGCATGGAAGAATTGATCGTCAGGATCCACAACCTGCTGCACATCATCTCAGGCATGAAAGTATCGGACAAACCCATTCAGGACAAGGTAGAACTGGGAAAATATGGGTTTTTCCCGGGACGTTACGAGTTGCACGGTCCTGACGGAATCAGGAAATTATCTCAACGTGAAACAAGACTGATCACTTTGCTGTCAAATGGGACCAATAATCCTGTCCTCAGAAAGAACATCCTGCTTGATATCTGGGGCGATGACTCATTCCAAAACTCCAGAAACCTTGACGTTTACATTACAAGAATCAGGGAGTACTTTTCAGGTGATCCCGGTATCCAAATCATAACCATCAAAGGTGTAGGGTATCATCTTCAGCTTTCACCAAAATAAACCACCTGACCCTGAGAGCAACTGTTCACGACCACAAATCAAAATCACATATCTGCCGTCAACCTGACACTTAAATGCCTGTGAGGTTGAATATCACCGGGGCGCCCCATATACTCGGTATTTGTAAGGTTGTTTGCCGACAGGGAGACGTTCAGCCATGCATTAAGCCCATATCCCATACTTATGTTCATTAAAATATATCCCTTGTTATGCTCTGTCCAGTAATTGAAAAAACCTGGCAGCACCTGCTCTCTGGTGGCCGGATGCAGGAACACTTCGTCAATGGCCAGAATCCTTGACCTGTACCAGGAGTCAAGCTGCAGCACAAACCTGTCAAGACTTATCCGCCAGGAAACAGATACAGCGTTTTTACGCCTGAACTTCAGGTATTCACCTGTTTCTTTCCCACTAAATGGATCAAGTTCAACAGGATGCATCATGACATAGCCTCCTGTTACGGCATGCCCAAACCTTCTGGTGCGAAAATTGGCCCGCACATCCAGCTCAATACCATAAACCCTTGAAAATTCAATATTTGTTGCCCTGAACCCGGTCTCAAATTGTCCGGTCAGGGGATTACGGTAAACCCCAAAAACAAATTCAATCATATCTTTGTTCTGGCCGTAAAAAACGGCCAGGTCGGCCAACCCATCTATTTTTTCACTCCAGAACCCCCTTTTTATACCAACTTCAGCATTCCATCCCGATTCAGGGAGAATTGCAGGATTTGGTATGATGCGCACGGCACCAACGGTTGTTGCAGCAAATTTTTCTGCTACCGACGGATACCTGTATCCCTGTCCGAATGACGACCTGATAAAAGTTTTGTCATCAAGTTTGTATAAAAGGCCTGTCCGAAATAATGGGATCAACTTTTCATGCTCACCGTCCAGTGCATTGAACTCTGTCCTGACACCAGCAACCAGGCTGAGAGACTGTGAAAAAGCCCATTCTGCCTGAGTGAAAACGGCCATATTCACTCCCGTATGGTCTCCGTAAAAAGGAGACCTGATTTCTCTGAAGTCAGTTGAGAATCCTGCATTCAGATCTACCCGGTAACTCAGTGGCATAACTACATGATACTCTGAATAAACCGCACGTGTTTTAGAGTTGTTTTTATCATCATTGGCGAAGGTATTGTCAGACATCTGCAAGCGGTTTCGCCATGTATGGACTGTTGCTGCTGTTGATTTATACCCAATAAAAGTATCCGTATAAAAAAACCTTCCCCTGAGTCTGTCAGCGGTTTCAGGATTTTGCCGAAGCGCTCCGTCCCAGGCATTCTCCCATAAAAGAAAGTCATGTTTCAGGGTAGTTCCCCCGTATAAAGCCAACCCATACTCCAGCCCCTGAATACGGGAGTGATTTCGAGCCAGCCTGGCGTTGGCCCTGAATAACATTTCATCATTCAGTTTCCGGTAACCATTATCCAGCATGCCAAAACCACCTATCGACAAGGAAGTTTGTCCGTATTTTTTTTGGTGTGAAAAAGATGCACGATATGCCATGGGAGATTTGTCCCACCATTTCCATTCACGGTTGCGGGGTGTATCAAACACCGTCGACTCTGCATAAAAACTGGTGTTACCTTCAGGGGTGGCAGGAGCACTTCTGAAATTAACAACCCCATTCAGGGCAGAAGATCCGTATAAAACGGAAGATGCACCCTTGATAATTTCAATCTGTGACATATTTTCCAACGGAAGTGCTTGCCATCTGACACTTCCGGCATCTGGTGTCAGGGCAGGTAACCCATCAACCATCACCAATACCCTGCTACCTGCTCCATAGCTAAAACCGCTGCCACCTCTGACAGAAACCTGGCCATCCATCACTTCAACACCTGCCATTCGGTTCAAAATCCTGCGTGGGTCAGTCTGGTTGGTTTCATGCATTTGATCAAGGCTTATAACACCAAGCGAAACCATTGATTCAGCAATCCGCTGGGCTACCCTTGAAGCACTCACCACCACCTGATCCATTTCTGTGACCGCAGGATCCATGAGAATTTCCAGAATTAGTCTGTCTCCCTCGGCCACCAAAAGCTCTTTACGTAAAGTATTGTAACCAACATACTGGAATGTAAGTACAAGACTGCCCACAGGGACAGACACCAAAAATAATCCATCGTGGCTTGTACTTACAATGCTTTTGTCTCCCACCCGTATAGTAGCCCCGGGAAGCGGTTCCATACTACGGCTGTCAATTACCTTTCCTTCAAGCCAGGCCTGCTGCGCATGACCTGGCAAAAACCAAAGCAACATCAAAAAGCATAACAGACTGCGCATACGTTTCAAAACATTCTGAATTAGTCACTAAACTTACAAAATATTCAGCATAAATCCTTTTGCCTTCGTTTACATCAAAACATCCCCCTACCAGGGCATGCATGAGAAAACAATTTGTGACACATGGCATATCAAGGCTTGTAACATATCATATAAATTCGTATTTTAGCGGGTTGGATAACTTAAAAACAAGTATTAACAACATAAAAACGATAACAACATGAAGCGATTATGGATTTTGTTTTTGATACCAGTGCTTTTCCTGGTTGCATGTGCTTCTCCTGAAAGAGAGAACCCTTTTTTCAGTGAATTTAACACACCATTTGGCGTCCCGCCTTTTGATGAAATACGAACTGGACATTTTGAACCGGCTATACTTGAGGCCATCAATATCCAGGAAGACGAGATCCAATCCATTATCAGCAATACGGAGCCACCAAGCTTTGCCAATACCATTGCAGCCCTTGACTACTCAGGTCATATGCTTGGAAATGTGCTCAGGGTTTTCTACAACTTTAACTCGGCCCTGACAAATCAAGAGCTACAGGAAGTTGCTCAGAAAATGGCTCCGACCCTCTCCAATCACTGGGATAATATCAACCTGGATATAGACCTGTTTAACAGGGTAAAGGCTGTGTATGAAATGCGCGACATGCTGGGGCTAAATGCCGAACAGGAGAAACTGCTTGAAGAAACCTACAAAGGCTTTGTGCGTAGCGGAGCTAACCTGCCCCCCGAAAAACAAGACCGGTTAAGGGAAATAAACTCCCAGCTTTCAACCCTGACATTGCAGTTCGGGCAGCACGTATTGGGTGAAACAAACACTTTTACCATGGTGGTCGAAAATGAATCGGATCTGGCCGGATTGCCTGAGTCATCAATTGAAGCGGCTGCAGAGCGTGCCGCACAAGAAGGACATGATGGCAAGTGGGTCTTCACCCTCCACAACCCAAGCGTCATGCCCTTTCTCTACAATGCAGAGAACAGAGAGTTACGCAAAAAAATGCAGCAGGCATTTATCAACCGTGGCAATAATGACAATGAGTTCAACAACCGTGAAATTCTGGCTCGCATAGCCAACCTGCGATTGGAAAGGGCCAATATGCTGGGGTATGAAAACCATGCACAATTTAGCCTGGAAGAAACAATGGCAGGAGATATTCAGACTGTAATGAATTTTGTAAATCAGGTTTGGGAACCTGCAATAGCCCTGTCAAAAGAAGAAGCCAAAGAACTGCAGGCGATGATTTATTCTGACGGCCATGATTTCACCCTGGAACAATGGGATTGGAGGTTTTATGCTGAAAGGGTTCGTCGCCAGAAATATGATCTGGATGAGCAGGAGGTACGCCAGTATTTTGAATTGAACACTGTAAGAGACGGTATATTTGATATTGTTGAAAAACTATGGGGTGTAACTTTTGTTGAACGTAATGACGTACCAAAGTACCACCAGGATGTGCAGGTGTTTGAGGCCCTTGAGGCCGATGGGTCTCATATAGGTATACTTTATATGGATTTTCATCCGCGCGACAGCAAAAGAGGTGGAGCATGGATGAGCAGTTACCGCAATCAGCATGTTGATCAAAGTGGCATGTTCGTGCATCCCGTTATTACTATTGTCTGCAATTTTTCACCTCCCACATCTACCAGACCTGCTCTGCTTACTTATGATGAGATGACCACCTTCTTCCATGAGTTCGGACATGCGCTGCATGGATTACTTTCAAATGTTCATTATCCGAGCCTTTCCGGAACCTCTGTTCCAAGAGATTTTGTCGAACTTCCTTCACAAGTCATGGAAAACTGGGCCAACGAACCTGCAGTTATGAGGACTTTTGCCCTGCATTATGAAACAGGAGAACCCATGCCCGAGTCACTCATGAACCGCATTGTAGCCAGCTCGCACTTTAATCAGGGATTTGCCACCGTAGAATTTCTGGGTTCTACCTATCTGGACATGGAGTACCATACCATTACAGAACCCTTTGGTGAAGATATGCTTGATCAGGTTTCAAATATCATAGAAGAAAGAACAATCAACAATACAGGCATGATTCCCGAAATTCATTTTCGACATGCCAGCACCCACTTTAACCATATTTTTTCAGGTGGTTATGCTGCAGGATATTACAGCTATCTGTGGTCTGGTCTGCTTGACGCAGATGCCTACGAAGCATTCAGAGAAACCGGTGACTTGTTCCACCGTGAAACAGCACAGTCATTCCGTAAAAACATCCTGGAAAGGGGTGGCACCGAAGATGCCATGCAAATGTATATTAATTTCAGAGGCAGAGAACCCGTTATAGAACCTCTGCTCAGACAGCGGGGTCTGATGCGTTAAGCAAAAAAACCGGGGCGATGACCCCGGTTTTTTTTATTTCTGTGCTTTGAAATGCAGTTCAAGCAAGCGGGCTACATATTTACCAATCACATCAAATTCGAGGTTCACAACAGAACCCGGTTTAAAGTTTCTGAAATTGGTCACATCATAGGTGTAAGGTATAATCGCCACAGAGAACATATTGGGTTCTGAATCAACCACGGTAAGACTTACGCCGTTAACAGAAATGGAGCCTTTATCAACAGTAATATTTTTCGGACCCGGGTCGTATTCAAAGTAAAACTTCCAGCTGCCATCGAGTTCTTCAACCCTGGTGCAAACAGCAGTCTGGTCAACATGTCCCTGCACAATGTGGCCATCAAGGCGATCATCTGCCCGCATACATCTTTCGAGGTTTACTTCATAGCCAACCTCCCAGGTGCGCATATTTGTCTTATCAAGGGTTTCTTGTATGGCCGTGAGTGTATACTGGTTTTTTTCCTTGTCTACATGCACCGTGGTAAGACATACACCATCGTGTGCAATACTCTGATCAATCTTCAGTTCGCTGGCAATGGGTACTTCGATGGTAAAATGAATGTTCCCCCTGTCTTTCTCAATCTTTACAACCTTTCCGGTTGTTTCAATAATTCCGGTAAACATAGTTTGTATGGTTTTGAGGTTTGTTGGTTTATGGGTTAGATGGTTTTTTGATAGAATTGGGTGTCGGATATGTTTACATTTGGCTGTTTGCTTAACAATGTACAAAAGACCCTAATCGTAATGCAGAACATTTCCTTCTTTTACAGGCAGCTGGCGCTGAAATCCTTTTTCAAGTGAGATATAGGTTTCTGTAGCATTTACACCAGGAATGGTCTGGATCTGCTCAACAATGATCTTCTTGAGGTGTTCATTGCATTTGGTAAATATCTTCACAAATAACGAGTACTTTCCGCTTATGTGATGACATTCAACAATCTCAGGAATTTCACTGATTTTTGAATACACCTTTTCGTGGGTCATGGTTGATGTCAGACTTACCTGAATGCCAATAAATGCGCAGGTTGTATATCCAAGTCCTTTGGGATTCAAATAAAAATGTGACCCGTTGATCACCCCTGCATCATGCATTTTCTGCACCCGCTGGTGCACGGCAGCACCACTGATACCGACCATCCTGGCTACTTCAAGATAAGGCATCCGGGCGTTCCTGGACAGGATATCCAGAATCTGCCTGTCTATACTGTCAATCTGAAAGCCTTTTTCCATAAAATGATTGTTTTTCTAAATATTTTACAAAAATAACGCATTTTACTTACATTTTGTAACTCAATCTGGAATATTAAAAATATTCTCTTTCAATAAGGACCGCATTCGGAAAAAATTAATATTTTTGCCTTGTTAAAACAGACACATCCTACACCCATTAAAAGGCCATATCATGAAAACCGATCCCGCATCAAAAATCCAGGATTTGCTGCAATTTGGTGAATTCGGTGATGTTAATCCATCCATCACTGATTCTGCCACCTATACATTTATGGAAGCAAAAACCATGGTAGATACCTTTCACGGTGAACAAGAAGGTTGTTTTCTCTATTCCCGTCACTGGAATCCATCAAATAAATATCTGGCCGATGCCCTGGCCGCAATGGAAGGAACGGAAAGTGCATGGGTCACAGCTTCGGGTATGGGAGCCATTACGTCTGTAATCTTACAGCTTTGCAATACCGGTGATCATATCGTTTCAAGCATTACCACCTATGGCGGTACGTTTGCATTCATGGCCAATTACCTGAAGAAGTTTGGTATTGAAGTCAGCTTTGTTGACATAACCAAACCTGCTGAGGTTGAGAATGCCATCAGGCCTGAAACCAGAATGATCTATACCGAGTCAATGACCAATCCGCTATTGCAGATTTCTGACCTTCCGGTACTCGCTGATATTGCAAATAAACACAACATTAAACTGGTTGTCGATAATACCTTTACGCCCATGGTCATTGCACCAGCTGAAATGGGGGCACACATTGTGGTTTATAGTCTTACAAAATTTGTAAACGGCAAGAATGACTGCGTGGCAGGAGCTATTTGTGCCGATGCTGCATTCATTAATGCACTTGCCGATGTGAATACAGGTTCGGCCATGTTGCTTGGCCCTGTGCTTGACCCCATG
The DNA here is from genome assembly GCA_007118495.1 of Bacteroidales bacterium. Taxonomy (GTDB): domain Bacteria; phylum Bacteroidota; class Bacteroidia; order Bacteroidales; family UBA7960; genus PUPG01. The sequence goes on along the minus strand of SKRM01000030.1, from coordinate 21,863 downwards.
CGTTCGTCAAGCATTCACAAGAACCTTCACACCTTGCATATCCGGATGAAACAACATAGCCAAAATGCCTTGTACCTTGCCCGCAAATTTGAGCAAGCCGGTTTACGCACCATTTACCCAGGGCTCACATCCCACCCACAACATGAATTGATGAAACAACTCATGCACCCTGATTTTGGCTTTGGGGGTATGATCGCCATTGATCTTACCACAAGTGAAAAAGCGTCTGAGCTGATGGAAAAGATGCAGCAAGAAGGGATCGGCTATCTGGCAGTAAGCCTTGGGTACTTCAAGACCCTGTTCAGTAATTCAGGAAAAAGCACTTCAAGCGAGGTGCCTGAGGATGTTCAGAAGGATATGGGTTTATCTGAGGGGCTTATCAGGTTCTCAGTTGGTCTTGACCAGGATATTGAGCGAAGCTGGGAAAGAATTGAAAAATGCCTAAATACATTGGGTTTGGTCTGACTTTTTCATTAACCAGTCTGTTTTGTTTTTCACCGCCCGGGCAATCATTCGGTGTTTTGGGGTTTAATCACAGTCCGGGCGGTTTTTTTATTTCTACCATCTGGCTGGTTAACATATTTTATGTTTTTTTTTATTTTATTCAAAAACAAAATCCCGAGATTTGAGTTATAATTAGAAACGGCTTGAATGCCCGTAAAACTGCGGGCACCCAATAAAATTCATGTTGTTGTTTTGGTTAGTTGATTGGTGGCCCCGGAGTAATTGATTGCTCCGGGGTTTTTTTATGCCATACCTAGTGTATCATTGACTCAATGTCCTCAACTGTTTTGGGTATGGGGCGACCAAGGACCCTGAAACTATTTTCTGTGACAAGCACGTCATCTTCAATTCGAATTCCACCAAAGCCAAGATAACTCTTGACTTTATCATAGTCAATAAACCCAGTAAACTTTTTTTCTTGCTCCCATTTTTCTACCAGGGCAGGAATAAAGTATATACCAGGTTCAACCGTTAGCACAAAACCTTGCTGTAACCTGCGCCCCAACCTCAAAAAACCTGTTCCAAACAAGCTTGATCTTTTTATTTCTTCATCATACCCGACATAATCTTCACCCAGGTCTTCCATATCATGTACATCCAGGCCCATCATATGACCAAGCCCATGGGGCATAAAAAGTGCGTGAGCTCCCTGGTCAACGGCGCTGTCGATATCCCCTTTCATCAGGCCAATTGTTTTTAGCCCCTGGGCAATAGTCCTGGCCGCCAGCAAATGTATATCTCTGAATGCTACTCCTGGCTTTATTTCATTTATTGCACGAATCTGGGCATTGAGTACTATTTCATACATTTCTTTTTGCCGTTGTGTAAACTTTCCTCCAACGGGAAAAGTGCGTGTGTGGTCAGTGGCATAATGCATGGCCGTCTCAGCACCACCATCGACCAACAGCAGCTGCCCTTTTTCAAGCTTATTGTCATGGGAGTGGTTATGCAGGGTTTCTCCCCTCACCGAGAGGATCAACGGAAACGATAACATACCCCCACCAGCAATTGCGATGCCTTCAACAACACCAGCAATATCATGCTCCAACGCTCCAGGTCGGGCCATTTTCATGGCGGTTGTATGCATCAGGAAAGCAACCTCTGCAGCCCTTTCAATTTCATCAATTTCCTGCTGTTCTTTCACAGATCTCAGGCTGATCACTGCTTTGATCAATTCAACTGACGCATTTTCCTGTTGTTTTGAGGGGTTTATCCCAAGTAGTTGATCGAGCAGGAGCTTATTCTCAGCACGATATGGGGGCAGAAAGTGGATTTTCCGGCCTTTTGCCTTTGCTGCAGACAGCTTGTCTGCCAGGCGGTCAAATGGTTCACTCCGGCCAACTCCGACCATTGACGCCCTTTCAGACATCAGGGGTTGTGGCCCCATCCAGATAATATCATCGAGGGTAACATCGTTGCCGAATAAAATTTCCTCTCCACTCTCCACATCAATCAGACCTGCAAGCCCCTGCTGATCAAGCCCGAAAAAATATAAAAAATTGCTATCCTGCCTGAAACGGTAAGTATTACTCCGGTAGTTCATGGGTACATCAACGTTTCCAAGTATCAGTACCAATCCTTCGCCAAGCTGCTCAATGAGCCTGGTGCGGCGGTTACTGTAAGTTTTCTGATCAAACATATTTTTACTATTTATGGGTTTATTATTTCTTGTGCCATGTTCGATGGGTATACTTCACTTCAAAAATACAACATTACGATCAGATCTGGCCTTACCTGAGCCAAAACTTAGATTGAGCAACCATTTTCTCGACATATGCAGGTGTTTTTTCCATGAACATAATTATTTATAAAGATTTCAAATAAATAGACAACTTTGGAAAATACAACCGTATAACATACATTTGTTTGAATCCTATGTCTATATTTCCATTCGCAAACAGTTTAAGTTGAGCCCATGAAGAAGCCTTTTTTAAATCTCTCATCACTCAGCCAAAAGTACGTCATGGCCCTTGCGGGTATGTTTCTGATGCTTTTCCTGATATTTCACCTGGCTACCAACCTGCTGATGCTGGCCGGAGACGGAGGTGAATCTTTTCAGCGTGCCGTAGCGTTCCTGACAGCCAACCCCGGCATTAAAATCGCTGAATACATTCTGTTTGCCGCATTTCTCATCCATATTATCATCGGAGTATTGCTGCAATTGTACAACTACAGGGCAAGGCCCGTAGGCTACCACAAATCAATCCAGACTGAAACATCGGCTTTTTCAAGGTTCATGTTTCATACCGGGGTTATCATATTTATTTTTCTGGTCATACACCTGATCAATTTCTACTTTATCAAGCTGGGATGGGTCGCCACACCAGAATACGCAGACAGCAAGCATGACTTTTTTTCCATGGCAGTAGTATTGTTCAGAAACCCTTGGTATTCGGCCATTTATTTTGTATCATTCATATTCCTGGGCTTCCACCTGAAACATGCTTTTCAGTCATCCTTCCAATCACTTGGAATTAACCACCCAAAATATACACCGGCGATCAAGGTTATTGGTACCATCTATGCCATCGCAATAAGTGTTGGTTTCGCCATTATTCCTGTCTACTTCCTTTTTTTCTACCAAGCATGATTTACAATAATTAATTATAGGTGCAATGCAAAAACTTGATGCAAAAATTCCCCAGGGGCCGTTGGCCGACAAATGGAGTCAGTATAAAGCCGGACTACGGCTTGTTAACCCTGCCAACAAGAAAAAAATAGAAGTGATTGTTGTAGGTACGGGTCTGGCAGGAGCCGGGGCAGCCAGTTCTCTTGGTGAGCTTGGCTATAAGGTAAAGGTTTTCTGTTTTCAGGATTCACCCCGCCGTGCACATTCTGTGGCTGCTCAGGGAGGGATTAATGCTGCAAAAAACTACAAGAATGACAATGACTCTATATACAGGTTGTTCCATGATATGGTTAAAGGTGGTGACTACAGGGCCCGTGAAGCCAATGTATATCGCGCAGCAGAGGTAAGCAACCAGGTAATAGATCATTTTACCGCTATGGGTGTGCCTTTTGCAAGAGACTATGGAGGATCTCTGGACACAAGGTCGTTCGGGGGCGTTCAGGTTTCAAGAACCTTTTATGCCAAGGGGCAAACCGGACAACAATGTCTGCTTGGCACCTATTCATCGCTTAACCGCCAAATAGCCAAAGGAACGGTAAAACTGTTTCCACGAAGAGATATGCTTGATGTGGTAATCGTTGATGGCAAAGCCAGGGGCATCATTACCAGAAACCTTCTTACGGGAGAACTTGAAAGGCACTCAGCCCACGCTGTCGTTTTGGCCACTGGTGGTTATGGGACAGTCTTTTATCTCAGCACACTTGGTCTTGGCAGCAATGCGTCAGCAGCCTGGAGTGCCCACAAAAAAGGAGCACTTTTTGCCAACCCAAGTTTTATTCAAATTCATCCCACCAGCATTCCGGTACTTAATGACTATCAGTGCAAACTCACCCTAATGTCAGAATCACTGCGAAATGACGGCAGGGTTTGGGTACCGAATGAAAAGGGAGATAAACGCCATCCAGGTGAAATACCTGAAGCAGAAAGAGACTATTACCTTGAACGGAGATATCCTGCTTTCGGCAACCTGGTGCCCCGTGATGTGGCATCCAGAGCGGCCAAAGAACGCTGCGATGCAGGTTACGGCGTAGGCGACACTGGTCTTTCAGTTTATCTTGACTTTAAAGATGCTATTGAAAAACAAGGAAAGAAAGCAATTGAGGATAAATATGGCAACCTGTTTGAAATGTATGAAAAAATAACAGGTATCAACCCTTACACACAACCCATGCGGATTTACCCTGCAGGTCATTATACCATGGGAGGGCTTTGGGTTGATTACAATCTGATGACCACCATACCCGGCCTCTATGCCATCGGTGAAAGCAATTTCTCTGACCACGGTGCCAACAGACTTGGAGCAAGTTCGCTGATGCAGTGCTCAGGTGATGGATACTTCATACTGCCCAACACCATAAGCGACTATCTGGCAGATGATATCAGAACAGGGGCCATACCCACCGAACATACATCATTTGATGAAGCTGAACAAGAAGTAGAAGACAGGATTCGGCGATTAATGGCCGTCAGGGGCAAACAAACTGCCTCATCATTCCACAAACGACTGGGGAAAATACTTTGGGATCATTGTGGGATGCGCCGGGATGCTGAAGGCCTGAAAAAAGGCATGAAACTGCTCGATGAGCTGGAAGAGGAGTTCTGGGGCAACATCTGCATCCCCGGAAGTGACAGAGACTACAACCAGGAATTGGAAAAAGCACTCAAAGTAGCAGATTTCTTTGAAGTTGGACGCCTTATGTGTGAAGATGCACTTCAGCGTGAAGAATCATGTGGAGCCCATTTCCGTGAAGAACATCAGACAGAAACAGGCGAAGCCAAAAGGGATGATGCAAACTTCGCCTATGTGGCAGCCTGGGAGTACAAGGGGAAAAAAGAAAAACCCACATTACATAAAGAGCCCCTGAAATTTGAATATGTTGAATTGAAGGAACGGAGTTATAAATAAACCCAACCTTTATCAATTAATAGAAAAATGAACTTTACACTTAAAATATGGCGGCAGCAAAACGCCAGGGCAAAAGGCGGTTTTAAAACATACCCCCTACAAGATGTCTCACCTGAAATGTCTTTTCTTGAAATGCTTGATTACCTTAATATGCAGCTCATTGAAAAGGGAGAGGAACCGATAACCTTTGAGCACGATTGCCGTGAAGGCATTTGCGGCTCATGCGGTCTGTATATCAATGGCAGGCCCCACGGCCCGCAGCGCAATACAACCACATGTGAGCTTCATATGCGTGAATTCAAAGATGGCGAAACCATTGTCATCGAACCCTGGAGGTCAAGGGCTTTTCCGGTAATCAAAGACCTGGTTGTTGACCGCAGTTCATTTGAAAGAATCATGCATGCCGGTGGGTTCATTAGCGTTAACACCGGATGTGCCCCTGAATCTAATAGCTCTCCAATCAGCAAGCTACTGGCAGATAAGGCATTTGATGCCGCCGCATGCATTGGTTGCGGAGCCTGTGTGGCAGCTTGCAAAAACTCATCAGCCATGCTGTATGCAGCCGCAAAAATTGCACAATATGCACTACTCCCACAAGGGCGTGTAGAAGCAAAAGAAAGGGTAGATAAAATGGTCAAACAGATGGATGCTGAGGGATTCGGTTTCTGCTCCAATACATATGGTTGTGAATTTGATTGCCCCAAAGGTATTTCTGTTGATTTTATAGCACTAATGAACCGGGAGTTTTTTGCAGCCAAATCATGTGGACACAAATAAATTCACCTTTAAACATATGTTAATTATTTAATTTAAAAATCTAAATCAGTCGATAATATATTTATATATTTCTTACATTTGTATTTAAAGAGGTTCAAACAAACGAAAAACCCAAGCATTATGACAAATCCCAAGCTAGATCCAAAGAGATTGGAAGAAGCGGCTAGTAAGCTCAGGGCAATGGCCCATCCTATGCGGATTGCGATCATAGGCCTCTTGGAAAGAAAAGAACAAATGAATGTGACAGAAATCTACGAAGCGCTGAAAATTGAACAAGCCTCTGCTTCCCATCATTTGAATATTCTTAAAACAAAAGGAGTGCTAGACTCGCGTCGCAGTGGAAAAAACACTTTCTATTTTCTAAAACATGAGGCATTAAGTCAAATGATTGACTGTCTAAACCGTTGCCACTAAGGTTATTATTTCGTTGCCATATCTACATAAACCACTTGGAAGCATCAGGTGGTTTTTTTATCCCCGATGTTCAGGGTGCTTGTCGATGTACTAAATTTCATATATTTGCGTATTAACAATACAGCTGAAATATAACTCTGAAGTTATAACAGGCCATGTATTGATGATTATGCCACTTAAGTGGGGCATCTGCGTGGCAGGTTTGACTTCACCTGGCTGCAAAGTATTCGGTTCATGTGGGTAAAACATTAAAATGAAAAACAAATGAAGCACAGGTTAATATCTGTTTTGGTTTTATTTTTGGTCTTTGCATTCAGCCTGCATGCTGATGATAAAAAAGGACCTGAACTAACTTTTGAAAACCCACGCCACGACTATGGCAGGGTCTATGTTGATGAAATGCCCGAAACAAAGTTTGGGATTAAGTTCAAAAACACAGGTAATGAGCCTTTAATTATTAGCAATGTTCGTGCCTGTTGTGGCACCCAGGTAAGGGCATGGCCCAGAGAGCCCATCATGCCGGGTGAAGAAGGAGTCATTGACATCGAGTTCAGGCTTGTTCCCCGCCCCCAGCGCATCAGCCGAACTGTTACCGTTAATTACAATCATGCGGAAAGACCTACCGTTGTTTACCGCATTGTGGGCGAAATTGTCTCCCGCGATTAAATCTGATCAATGAAAATACTGATGTGGATTTCCCGCATATTGCTGGGAGGTGTGTTCGTCTTTTCAGGCTTTGTAAAAGCCATAGACCCCCTGGGTTCAGCCTATAAATTCCAGGACTACTTTCTGGCCTTTAACATTGAATCACTTTTCCCCATTGCGCTTCCACTGGCCGTTTTGTTAAGCACCCTTGAATTTGTCGTAGGGGCAGGTGTTCTGCTGGGGCTTAAATGGCGCCTTTCATTACTCGGAGGCCTGTTTTTTATGCTGTTTTTTACGCCCCTTACCCTTTACATTGCCCTGACAGATCCGGTTCCTGACTGTGGATGTTTTGGCGATGCCATCATAATCAGCAACTGGGAAACCTTTTACAAGAATGTTGTCATACTGCTGGCTGCCTTATTCCTGTATTTCAAGCGCAATAGATTCAAATCGTATATTTCAGAAAAAACCAGTACGATCTTTTTATCACTTATTACACTCGGTGTTGTCTTGTTGTCAATATTCTGTCTGAGAAATCTGCCCATCATTGATTTCAGACCCTGGAAAGTCGGCAACAAAATATCCGAACAGGTTTTACCCCAGGCTGAAATTTCAGATGTTTACCTCATATTCGAACATGTAGAAACAGGCGAGATCAGAGAATATCCTGCAAACGACTATCCATGGGATGATCCTGAATGGGTTGAATCATGGACATTCAGAGACCAACGCAGAGAAGTAGTCCAGGCATACCAGGAAGCACCCATTGCCTCATTTTACATCGAAAATGAATTTGGAGATGATCTGACCGATTTTTTTATTTCTGAGCCGGGCTATGTATTCATTGTAGCAGCTTATGATCTGTATAGTACAAGATCACGGGCATTCAGTAAACGTATTACACCGTTGGCACTGGAAGCTGAAGCAGCAGGGCATACATTCATTGTCCTGACAGGCTCATCATATGAGGCCATTGAAACTTTCAGGCACCAACATCAAACGCCTTACCCTTTTTATTTGTCAGATGAAATAGAGTTAAAAACCATGATCAGGTCAAATCCCGGATTGGTACTTCTAAAGGGTGGAGAAATAAAAGGGAAATGGGCACACAGAAACATACCTCCTTTTGAAGAACTGCAAAAGATGATGAAGTAAAGCAACACCCTTTAGTCACATGCATTTGTTTATCGCCTTAATTGGAAAAAGCGCTTCAGCAAATCAGATGACCTTATTGCATCAACACCTGAAATCACGTTGGTTTTAGGATGAAGCAAGTTCAGGCGAACGTTTGTATAGCCCCGCTTTTCATCGGTTGCACCATATACAAGGCTTCCAAGTTGGGCCCAGTTCAAGGCACCGGCACACATCACACATGGTTCAAGGGTAACATATAGTGTGCATTGATTTAAGTATTTCCCTCCAAGATGGTTTGCAGCAGAGGTAATGGCTTGCATTTCAGCATGAGCCGTAACATCATGAAGTCTTTCACACAGGTTATGAGCCCTTGCAATGATACGATCTTCACAAACTACCACTGCCCCAACAGGTACTTCTTCTGCCGCAAAAGCCTTGTGGGCTTCTTTCAGGGCCTCTCCCATATAATATTCATGTGTCTTTTGCAAAATCATATTGTCGTGACTATGTTAGCAATGCGGTCTTCACCTTTTCCATCAACCACCCCGGGGTTGAAGTTCCACCGGTAATTCCAATACTGTCACCACTCCTGATCCAGTTTTTCTGAATGCCTGAAACAGATGAGATAAAGTATGTACGTTTATTTATGCGCTGACATACCTCAAATAACTGCCGGGAGTTTGAGGAGTTACTCCCGCCAACAAAGAGTATCACATCATGGGCTGCGGCAAAACCCTCAAGCAATGGAATTCTCTGCGATACCTGCCGGCAAATGGTGTTGTTAACTTGTACTTTCCTGTTAAGCGATTTGAGAAAATCAACAAGTTCATCCAGTATTTTCTCATCCATGGTGGTCTGACTATACACTACCACCTCATCAGGCAGTTCATGGGCAATTAAATCTTTGTATGATTGAACCACCAGAGCCTTGTTGCCTATATTTCCATTTATTCCCACAACTTCCGGATGATCAGGCTTACCCAGTATAATGATGAATGCTCCTCGTCTATAATCTTCTCTGACCTTGTTTTGCAACTTTCTTACCACAGGGCAGGTCGCATCCAGTAGTTCAACTCCAGTATTTCTGGCCATGATGAAACTTTCAGGCGGTTCTCCATGGGCCCGGAATAAAACAGCCTGACCCCTGAGGTGGGTCATATCTTCAGATCCAATAACCAGCATTCCCTTTTGCTTCAGGCGATTGCTCTCAGCTTCATTATGCAGCAGCTCACCCAGACAATGTATAACCAGTCCTTTATCGAGAGCATTTTCAGCCATCTTTACGGCGGCAGCCACTCCGAAACAAAACCCGGCAGATGGGTCAATTTCCACATGCAGCATCTTATCTGACATGTGGCAAAAATACGATTTTACATCCAATCAAGTTTGTTGCGCAAATATCCCTTAACGAGCAGTATTAGTTTTTGTGCATTCGATATTCTGAACCGCTTCTCCATTAATTGCTCAGGCCCCGCCTGGTGAATCCTTTTCAATAATTCGAGGTAATAGCGATAGGCCAGGTAAACACCCAGCCTCACTTGCTTGTCAAGTGATTTAACACCTGGAAATGCATCCTGAAAATCGGCCCAGATTTCTTTTTCGATTTTACGTTTTTCTTCATGAGAAAAGTGCTCGTATCTGACCTCTGGAAAATATACCCGGCCGCGGTCAATGATATCTGCTTGCATATCGCGGAGAAAGTTAACTTTTTGAAAGGCCTCACCCAGCTTGCGGGCAGCAGGTAACAATTGACTATATTTCTCCTCCCTGTCTGCATAAAATACACGCAGGCACATCAATCCTACCACCTCAGCTGAACCATATATATATTTTTGATATTCCTCAAGACTGAATGTTTTTTTGTTCAAGTCCATCTCCATGCTGTGAAGAAAGGAATCTATCAGTTCCATGTCAATACCGTAGGTGTTCACTGCCCACTGAAAGCCGTGCAATATTGGATTGGTACTCACACCCAATTGTATGGCATGATAGGTTTGTTGTCTGAATTCAGCAAGCAGGGTGTCCTTATCCTTGTCATGAAAAGTGTCCACAATTTCGTCGGCAAAACGCACAAAACCATAAATGGCATAAATAGCTGGACGGTACTTTTTGTCAAGAGTTCTGACTCCCATCGAAAAAGATGTACTATAGTTTCTGGTGGTTACCTCTGCACAGTGCAATGCATTACGTGTGTAAAGATCCATAAGCTTTTATAATACGTTCTACAACCAGTTTAGAGCTGATAACCGCCATAGGAAGGCCGGTTCCGGGTACAGTTGATGCACCCGCATAAAATACATTACCATATACTTCATCAAAGTTTTTTGGCCTGAATCCGCCAATCTGATCCAGATCATGCCCAAGTCCGAGGCCGCTCCCCTTATAAAGATTAAATGCATCACGCCATTCAAGGGGTGTCATCACAGTTTTGGAGATCAGGTGTTTTTCAAGGTCTATTCCAATACGTTCCGAAAGATCTCGCAAGATATTTCCGGCAATCTCATCACGATCTGACCAATCTGGTTTGTAGCGCAAATCTGGCACAGGACAAAGCACAAATACACTTTCACAGCCTTCAGGAGCACTTTCAGGATCAGATTTTGAAACCACATTTACATAGTAGTAAGGTTGATCAAGTTTGATGGCATTTTTAAAAATCTTGCCAGAATACTCCTTAAAATTGTTACCAAGAAAATAATTATGCAAGGGTGTGTCAGGAAGTTTGGTGTTCAGTCCGAGATACATGGTAAATGGGGCCAACGTCCATTTTAATTTATCCATTCGCCCTTCACTGAATTTCTTTCTTTGAAAGATCTGGTGCCTGAACCAGGCCGCATCTGCATTTACAACAAACAGGTCGGCTTTCCAGTCTTTTCCATGCTGATCGGTAAGCGACATCAGTTTATTGTTATCAGCCTTGTACCCGACAATCTCCGTATCAAAATGCATGGTCACGCCAGCTTTGTCAAGCTCTTTCTTGAGTCCTTCAACAATTCTGTACATACCACCCTGAACATTATGATATCCGTCATGCACCAGTTCCGTATAAGACAGAATGGTATAAATGGCCGGTGTGTCAAATGGGGTGGCTCCCAGAAAAAAAGCTACCAGTGAAAATATTTCCTTTACTTCACGCGATTCAAAATGGCGTTCCATCTCGGTCCAGACCGAACGGAATAATTTGGGCGAATGCTTCAATGGCACCCTTAAAAGGGTCAGTAAATAATCAAAAATTGAATCATAGTTCCTTTTGAGGACAAGATATTCTGTATCATGAAAAAATGTACCGGCGCTACCAAGAAACTTTTCCATTTTTTCCTTAAAATGGGGCTCAACTGTTTCAAATTCCTGTGCAAGCAGATCAAGGTCACGATATATCCTGAATCTTTTACCCGTATCTCTGAAATGGACGGTGTAGAGAATGTCCAGTTCTCTGAATGCAAATGGCATTGCTTCAAGGCCTGTGTCCTTTACGAATTCATCAAACTCATAGGTCATACTGAAAAATGTAGGACCAAGATCAAAGGTGAATCCGTCTTTTTTAAGCTGATTCAACCGCCCTCCGGGTTGATGATATTTCTCAACCATCTCAACCTGGTAGCCCCTGCGGGCCAGTCGAAGGGCCGTAGTCAGACCACCAAGGCCTGTCCCGACAACAACTACTTTTTCATCCATAATTACCTTTTGTGAGTGAATTTAATGAATATATTGCAAAATGAACTGAATATGCTGTTGATTGTTTTCATATAGTATAATGCATAAATGTATTCTGAAGTATTTTTGTTTAACCATATTGAAAATTTATGCAACAATCTGCACTTATCATTGGCACAGGAATAGGTGGACTGGCTTCTGCCATCAGGTTGGCGGTTAAGGGCTATGCTGTGGATGTTTTTGAGCAGTCAGCCTTACCCGGGGGGAAAATATCCCAGCGTCAAAGCAGTGGATTCCGATTCGACACAGGTCCATCACTATTTACCATGCCCCAATTGGTAGATGAATTGTTTCAGCTGGCTGGAAAGAAGCCTGATTCGTACTTCCGCTATAGTCCATTAGACTCAAGTTGTAAGTATTTTTGGGAAGACGGAACCCATATAACTGCCTGGAAAGATCCTGAAAAATTTGCGTCCGAAATTGCAGCCAATACCAGCGTAAAGGCGGAGCAAGTGTTGGCTTTTCTCAAAAAAAGCCAGCGGCTTTACGATATTACCCATGAAGTGTTTTTATTCAGTTCTTTTCACAAACCTGCCAACTACCTGAAACCTGCTTTCAGAAAATCGCTTTTCAGACTGCATGAACTGGATGCATTTACTACCATGCATCGCAAGAACTCCCGTTGGTTTTCAGATCACAAGGTGATCCAGCTTTTTGACCGGTATGCCACCTATAATGGTTCAAGCCCTTATAAAACACCTGCCACCCTGAATATTATTCCACACCTTGAACACAATATCGGAGCTTTTTTTCCTGAAAAAGGCATGTATCATATTGTGGATGCCTTATACAGGCTAAGCCTTGATCTGGGGGTCAGGTTCCATTTCGAGACACCTGTCAAGGCTATCCACACCAAGGGAGGTCGGGTAGTCAGGGTTGAAACATCTAAAACAACCATGACCCCCGATATAGTGATAAGCAATGTTGACATAATCAAATTGTATGGTGGGTTGTTGCCTGGGCAGAGTGTCCCAAAGAAGCAACTCAGTAGAGAAAGATCATCTTCGGCACTTATTTTTTACTGGGGTATAGACAGGGTTTTTGACAAGCTTTCACTGCACAATATTTTCTTCTCAAAAAACTACAAAGCTGAATTTGACCATTTGTTTGAAAAGAAATCCATCAGCGATGATCCCACCGTATATATCTTTATCAGCTGCAAACAGATACCCGAAGATGCTCCACCGGGCTTTGAGAACTGGTATGTCATGATCAATGCCCCCGAAAACATCGGCCAGGATTGGAACTCGCTCATAGCTGCCGCAAGGTTCAATATCCTCAAAAAAATTCATCGCATCACCGGTGTTGATATTGCATCTCACATTGTGACAGAATCAATGGCCGATCCCCGCAGCATTGAGGCAGAGACAGCCTCTTTCAGGGGGTCGCTTTACGGACTAAGCTCAAACAGCAGCTTTTCAGCCTTTAATCGCCACCCCAACTTTAAAAAATCAATAAAAAATCTTTACTTTACAGGAGGGAGTGTCCATCCCGGAGGAGGAATCCCCTTATGTCTGGCTTCAGCCAGAATTGTTGATGAAGCCATTCAGCCTGATCCCATAAAACATTAAAGCCATGAGTTATTTCAGCACAAGAAAAGGAAGCAATTGGGCCGGATACTTTTTTATCATCTATTATCTGGTGGGGCTATTAGGTCTTACCATGCCTGGAACCCGTGATACCTTTATCAGCCTGATGCCACTGTCCATTTTATTGAGTACCGCCATTCTTTTTTTATTCCATAAAAAATGGAGGGCTGTTGATGGGGTGATTTTGCTATTCATAGCCATTACAGGCTACCTTGTAGAGGTACTTGGTGTTCTCACAGGACATGTTTTTGGCAGCTATTCTTATGGAGATACGCTGGGTATCCAGGCATTCAACACCCCGCTCATTATCGGACTTAACTGGATGATGCTGGCTTACTGTGCATTTTCAATATTGGAACCAGCCAGGTTGTTTTGGCCTTTAAAAGCCCTGCTTGCAGCACTGCTTATGGTTGTTTACGATGTAGTTATGGAGCCTGTTGCCATGAGGCTTGATATGTGGAACTGGGCCGAAGGTGTTGTCCCCATGCAAAATTACCAGGCGTGGTTTATTATTTCTTTGATATTTCTGGGGGCCATGCACCTGGCCAAAATCAAGACGTATAACAGGGTAGCGGGGTGGCTGTTTGGCGTACAGTTTTTCTTCTTTTTATTGCTTAATATATCGACAAGGATATTCTGACATGATCAGGGCCAAACACAACCGCTTTTATGTGCTGTTTTTCGATTGTCTGATGAGGGTATGGCTGCACCTGGCCTTTCGTCAGATACGCATACATGGTGACATCGATGACCAGGGTGGCTCCATTCTTTTGCTTTCAAATCATTTCAGTTGGTGGGACGGCTTTATTGCAAGGTATACCAACAAAAAAAAGCTGGGTAGAAAGCTATTTGTAATGATGCTCGAAGAACAGCTGAGGGCCAATATTGTTCTTCGCAAACTCGGCGCATTTTCAATCAGAAAAAATAGCCGGTCTGCGCTTGAATCGCTAAATTATGCGGCAAGTATTCTGAAAAACCCACGACACTTGCTCTTACTTTTTCCACAGGGACGGTTTCAGTCTATACATACCCGACCACTTTCATTTGAAAAAGGATGGGTCAAATTAGTACAGCAGGCACCCAATAGCATGCAGCTGATATTTATGGCCTGTCTCACCGACTATTTTGCGCATCGCCGTCCGGTATTGAATGTCTATTTAAGCAAGGAGCCACTTGATCCATTTTTAGAATTGGCAACACCAGCAGAAATTGCACAAAAAATTGAGCAGCGCTACAATGCTTTTTTTTCTTCATGCGTAGCTTGTCAGAACAGCAAGGCCAATCAGGCATAAAAGCCAAACCAAAGCATGACGACACTTGCACAAACCCTTACCCAGGCAGACATCCTTCAAACAGGCACATTGTTAGTGATTTGGACTATCCTGGGGTGGATTGTTGTGGTCTTTCTCGGAGTTCGCATTCTGATTGCCTTTGTCAATCTGCTTTCAAGGCAGTGGTTGGAAGGTCCTGTTCAACCTTCGGGTGAGTTGGTATCTGTGATGATTCCGGCCCGAAATGAAGAAAAGAACATCAGCTGGCTTTTGCACGACCTGCTTGCACAAGACCACCCTATGCTTGAGATCATGGTATACGACGATGCATCTGATGACCATACTTCTGAAATCGTTGAGGAAATGATTGAATCAAATGGTAATGTCAGGCTGTTTAAAGGCACAGGACTCCCACCGGGATGGCTGGGAAAGAACCATGCATGTTATCAGTTAGCCCAAAAAGCCAATGGTGTATTTTTTCTCTTTCTTGACGCAGATGTTCGTTTAAGTAGCGGTGCCATCAGCCATGCACTTTCCCATGCAAAAAAACATGACCTGGATATGCTGTCCATTTTCCCAAGCCAGATTATGTTATCATGGGGTGAGAAGATCAGCGTCCCCCTTATGAATTGGGTATTACTAAGCCTGCTGCCGCTCATCATGACAAGGCTTTCATCTTTTGCCTCTATGAGTGCAGCAAACGGTCAGTTTATGTTCTTCAGGGCAGGTATATACCAATCTCTGCAACCACATCAGCGTTTTCGCAAACAGGCCGTTGAGGATATTGCCATTGCACGCTTTTTAAAGACAAGACAACATCGCATGCAAACCCTGCTGGGTGGGCAGTATGTGTTTTGCAGAATGTATGGTTCATTGCATGAAGCCATGCATGGCTTCTCAAAGAATGTGCTGGCCTTTTTTGGAAACTCCAGCCTGATAAGTCTTACTTTTGCCCTGTTTACAACCTTTGGAATCGTTGCTGTTTACATCGGATTGCCCCCCACCTGGGCACCAATATACATCGCAGGGATTCTTCTGCTAAGGACTCTGGTAGCCATTTGCAGCCGGCAGCCCGTTATCTTTCAACTAATCACCACTCCAATTCAGCAACTGGTGTTTCTCAGGGTGGTGCTTCAGGCTGTTATTAACCGTAAAAAAAGAACAAATACATGGAAAGGCCGGTCAATAGACATCTAGTTCAGATTATCCTTCCGTTTTTGGTCATCACCATGCTTTATTGCAGCAAAGATGTTTCTGCCCAAACTTACTCAAGATTCAATGACATGATCTACAGGGCTTACGTTGACAACCATATGGGATTATGGGAGAGCACATTGCAAACCATGGAGTTCCAATATGTGAACCGGCCTGACCCGGACCTTTTGTATGACATATTGCTGGCACAATATGGTCTGATAGGATATTATCTGGGGACAGACCAAAAACAGAAAGCCTCAGTTCTGCTCAGAAAAGCAGAAAGCTATCTTGAGAAGCTTGAAGAGGTTCCCGGATTCGAAGCCCAGAGTAGCTTGTTTAAGGCTGCATTCAATGCCTTTCACATCGGACTCAGACCCATACGCAGTATACAACTTGGCCCGCCCAGCTATGGGCTGATAAACAGAGGCATTGAGCAGGATCCACACTACGCAAGAGGCTATATTGAGAAAGGGAACCTGCTCTATTATGCACCTGCAGTATTCGGGGGATCAAAATCAAAAGCCCTGGAATTTTACCTAAAAGCCATTGAAATGATGGAAGCCAACATGCCATATAACCAACGTTGGTTGTACCTTGGCACCCTGGTTTCAGTCTCAAATGCCTACAGAGAAACCGGAGATACGCAGTCAGCCATTGCCATCC
Source organism: Bacteroidales bacterium (assembly GCA_007118495.1). Classification (GTDB taxonomy): domain Bacteria; phylum Bacteroidota; class Bacteroidia; order Bacteroidales; family UBA7960; genus PUPG01. The sequence goes on along the minus strand of SKRM01000030.1, from coordinate 5,420 downwards.
TGAAAAAAGCCCTTACATTTGAACCAGACTTTTTATGGGTAAGAGACGAGTTACTTCCGGAACTTTTAAAAAAACCATGACAACAGCACATCACCCCATCGTTTAACCAATTCAACAAAAAATGCAAAGATTCAGTCAAATGTTAACCCTATTGGGTTTGTTCGTTTTTTCACTGCCTTTATTGGCACAACAAAGTAAGCCTCTTGACCATTCAGTGTACGACGGCTGGAAAAATATTTCACGTCCTATGCTTTCGGCAGATGGACAATGGGCAAGCTATGAAATTAACCCCCAGCTTGGAGACGGTTGGCTTTACCTTGTGAACCTTCGTACCTACCAGACAGATTCCATGCCAAGGGGAACCCGGGCAGCTTTTTCACCTGCCACCCAATACGTGGCTTATATGATTCAGCCTGAGGCAAGTGCCGTTAGGCAGGCAAGGGCAGAGGGGAAACGTCGACACGAAATGCCAGCTTCAAGTCTGGCCATCAAAATGCTCAACGATAATCGTTCGTATCTGTTTAACAATGTGAGGACATTTAACCTGCCTGACGAAGGATCAGGGTGGATATTGTTTCAAAAAAATGAAGACCCTGACAATCAAGAGTTAAATAATACATTGGTGATATTACACCCCAACCAGGCCACAGAACATCGTTTTGCCAACGTAGAAACGTATACTGCCGGGCAAAGCGACAGGTATTTTGTTTTCAGTCAAAGAGATGATTCAACAGATCAAAACAACCTGATCATGTTTTCTACTGCCAGCGGGCAGTCAACAGTGATTTTTAGCGGCCATGGCAATATTTCTGGCATTAGTCTTGATGAAAAAGAAACACAACTTGCTTTTCTTTATACAGGCTCCGATGATCAGCCTGCAAATCTCTACTTTTGGAATGAAAGCATGGAAACGGCCACTCCTCTGGTAACCTTTGAAACACAGGGAATGCCCGAAAAGTGGAACGTCAGTTCAAATGCCACTCCGGTATTCAGCAAAGACGGGAGCAAAATCTTTTTTGGCACTGCCCCCATTCAACCGGCTGCTCCGCAAGATACACTGATGGATTATGAGAAGCACCGCCTTGACATCTGGCACTACAAAGATCCCCTGATTCAACCTATGCAGCTGGTCCAAAAAGAGCAAGAGTTAAAACGCACTTACACAGCTGTAATGCACATCAACAGCAACAAATTTGTTCAGCTTGCCGATTCGTCCATGCCAGAATTCGTCATGCCGCCGCATGGCAAAGAAAAACAGGCATTGGGCGAATCATTCATCCCATATCTGATACCAAACTCTTTTGAGTCAGGAGACTATCGTGATGTTTATCTTGTTGACGTAAACACCGGACAGAGAGAGTTAATTCTTGAAAAACACCGTGGTTCAGTACACCGTTCAACTACGGGCGATCCCCGTTTGTCTCCAGGGGGTGAATATTTGTTGTATTACAACCAGGCCAACCATCAATGGTATGCCATGTCAGTATCTTCCAGGCAACATGTAAGCCTGACGCAGGGCATCCCCTACCCGGTACATGATGAATTGCATGATGCACCCAGTGAACCCGACCCATATGGAATTGCCGGTTGGGTTGAAGGCGACCGATATGTTCTGATATATGACCGATATGACATTTGGCTCACCGATCTGCGTGGCAGCGAAGCCCCCGTAATGATCACCAATGGATTCGGCAGAAATAATAATATCAGGTTCAGGCTGGTAGACCTGGATCCTGAACAGTCTCACATAGGGCAAAGGGAACAGCTTATGCTTTCGGCTTTTCACCTGTACAACAAAACAAGTGGCTTTTACTCTCTTCGATTGAACCGTCCGCAAAACCCCAACCTTATTGTCATGGATGATGTCAGGTATTTCACCCCCATCAAGGCAAAAAATGCTGATGTCCTGCTATGGCAGAAGAGTACTTTTCAGATGTTTCCCGACCTTTGGGTCAGCAACCTGTCATTTAACCAGGCCCGCCGCATTTCTGTTGCAAATCCGCAGCAAAATGACTACAGATGGGGAAGCGTAGAACTTGTTGAATGGGTATCTTTTGCCAATGACAGCCTCCAGGGCCTGCTATACCTGCCTGACAACATGGAGCCCGGCAAGCAATATCCGATGATTGTACATTTTTACGAACGCTCATCAGATGCACTGCATATGCATCAGGTGCCAGCACCCAGCAGATCAACAATAAACAGATCATATTGCGTCAGCAACGGGTACATTGTTTTTATGACAGACATCCCTTATACCATTGGCTACCCGGGACAAAGTGCATATGATGCCATAGTCAGCGGCACCAAGGCCATGCTGAACCAGTTTGATTTTATTGACAGGCACCGGATTGGAATCCAGGGCCAGAGCTGGGCCGGATATCAGATCGCATGGCTGATCACCAAAACAGATCTTTTCAAGGCCGCCATGGCCGGAGCCCCTGTAAGTAATATGATCAGTGCGTACGGAGGTATTCGATGGGCAACAGGAATGAGTAGAATTTACCAATATGAGCAAACCCAAAGCAGGATTGGCGGAACCATATGGAATGAAACCCTCAAATACATTGAAAATTCTCCCATATTTTTTGCCAACAAGGTAAACACACCCTTACTTATGATGCACAATGATGCTGATGGCGCTGTTCCGTGGTACCAGGGCATTGAATATTTTATGGCACTCAGGAGGCTCGACAAGCCCGTCTGGATGCTCAACTACAATGATGAGGCCCACAACCTGACCAGAAGGCCCAATATGATGGATCTTTCCATCAGAATGTACCAGTTCTTTGATTACTACCTGAAGGATGCCCCGGCACCCAGATGGATGAAAGAAGGACTTCCCGCTGTATTAAAAGGGATGGAGAACAGGTATGAACTAATGGAATAATCTGCACCGCTGAATTTAGTGATCTGATAATGAACGACCTCCGTGCGAGAAATAATGCACGGAGGCTTTTTTTCTTGTCTTGAAGTAAAAAAATCACTAAATTGTATGGAAGCAAATTATCAACCAATGTAAAGGTATCTATGAGCAAACGAGCCATCCTGGCCACTGACCTGTCAAAGGCCTCTGATCTTTTAATGGATTGCCTGGAGGAGTTTAAAAAGTTGGGTATAGAACATATCACACTGTTTCACGTTCCGGCCATCAGTTTCAGCTATATGGAATACAGCGGTTACTCTATGCAAGTGCATATTGAAGCCCGAATGCTGAATATGCAAAAACGGATTACTGAAGTCGGACTTAGTGCAGATTTTGTTTTCAAAGAAGGCTTGCCTTCACAAGAGATCGTTGATTATGCCGGACAGCACCCGGATGCTATCATTATTCTGGGTAGTAAAGGCCATGGATTTCTGAAAAGAAACCTCATTGGCGGCACTACCATGCGTGTAATCCAGCAAAGTCGGAATCCTGTGCTGATGGTTCGTATAAAAAGCCTGGGGAAAGATGATAATGGCGAACCCAGGTGTAGTCTGGAATCAGAAAAAATCTGCTCCCACGCAATCCTGCTCACCGATTTTTCAAGGCACTCAGGTGAAGTATTCAAATATGCCGAAGAAGCACTGGCAGCCAGGCTTGATGCTCTGAGCCTGATGCATGTTCAGGATAAGGTTGTCATGAAGCACCATGACCAGGCAACCATTGACAAGTTTAACCGGATCGATACAGCCAGGTTAAATGAATGTACTTCATCTCTGAGAAACAAAACCAATGCCCCCGTATTTTGTGTTTTAGCCGAAGGAGCCGTGGTTCCGGAAATTATCAGAGAGGCCAAACAAGCAAAGGCATCGCTGATCATATTGGGCACCCATGGCAAAGGCTATTTTTCAGATATGGTTCTGGGAAGCACAGCCAGCGCAGTGGTACAACTGCTTGAATCAAACTGTTTGCTGATCCCTTTTTATCCGGAAAACACATAAACCAGGCGGAGTATTTAAATCAATTTAAGTAGAAACACCTATTTTCAGGCAAACTGTGCCTGATGGCATGTGTATTGTGGCTTTTCGCTCTGTTATCAGAAAAACTTAAGCACAAATTACCAACACATGAAACGAGCCATAACAGCCATTGTTTTTATCCTGCTGACCACCACAGCATTTTCTGACACCCTGCCAAGAAGGGCCTACCTGGGAGTTCACCTACTCCAGGTTTGTGACTCAGTGGCCACTCTGCACAATCTTGACAAAACCACCGGGATCAGGGTAGTACAGGTGGTTGAAGAAAGTACTGCATATGCCATTGGTCTGAAGCCGCATGACATCATTTTGAAAATAGACGGAACGGAAGTAATCGGCGTCAATGCCTTTATCACCGACATTGCCAGAAAAAGTGAAGGTGACAAAATCGTCCTTGAAATCAGCCGCCAGGGAGAGTCCATAACTAAGCAAGGTGTAGTAACCGGTTTTCCAGGAGAAACATCACCACATGCCCGGGTAATATACGACCAGGTGCCATTTGAGGATGGTTACGCAAGAACTATTATCCATGCTCCTCATAGCCCCGGCAAGCACCCGGTTTTTTTCTTCATACAGGGAGGGAACTGTGCAAGCATGGATAACCTGGGAGACCATCATGCTTACAAAAAATTACTTGAAGGCATCAGCGAACGCGGCTATGTGGTCATTAAAACAGAAAAAGCAGGGATTGGCGACTCAAGAAGCAGTCGCAATTGCAGCGATATCGGCTTCTTTGATGAAGTAGATTTATTTTCAGCCTCATACAATGCTCTGGCAAAACATGACTTCATAGACCTTGAAAACGTGTTTATTTTTGGCCATTCAATGGGTGGAGTGCAGGCACCTTTGCTCGACATGGAATTTTCTCCACGGGGCATCATGGTATTTGGCACGGTAGCCAGACCCTGGTTTGAATACCATATCGAAATCACCAGAAAGCAGCGCCTTATGCTGGGACAGGATTACCTTGTCAATGAAGACAACCACGAACGCTCCGTGAGGTTCTTTTACCGGTTCATGATTGAGAAGGAAACGCCTGAACAATTACTTCAGGATCCTGACATGGCTGACTACATGAGGAGGCATTTTGGTTATACAGACGGAGGCTTTATGCACGGAAGGCATTACACCTTTTGGCAAGAATTACAAGACACCAGACTCTTCAGGGCCTGGAGTGAGGTGGAGGCGTACGTGCTGGCTCTTCATGGAGAAGGAGAGTTTGTGGCAATGAACCCCTACGAACCACAACTAATTGCAGATATTGTGAACCACTACAATCCAGATAAAGCCACCTTTAAAACTGTGCCCAATGTTGATCACGGGTTCATTTACGTGAACGATCTTGAACATGCCATATCCGTTCGCAATAACAGCCGCTACCAGGCTGACAATTTTCACTATGGCATGGTCAATCTGCTGGTTAACTGGATGAACAAACACCTGAAAAACTAAAGGGGCTT
>SKRM01000010.1 GCA_007118495.1 Bacteroidales bacterium | reverse complement strand
CCTGTATTGCTATTTGCTATAAAGGGGTAAAGTTCGTTCATGATGCCTTCGGTAATTGCGGTTGCCGTATGTTCTTCGGCCACAGTGATTTTGTTCACTGCCCAAAGCTCACCAACTTTGTAAAGGGCCGGCTTCATGATGTTCTCGTAAATGGATTGTATGGGGATGCTTTCACTTGTCAGCTTATGGATAAAGCCTGACGCATCCGCCTTGTTGCCATCGAGCAGGTATTTTAAAAATAAATCTGATGAAGATGGTGAAGAAGGCGGTCTCATAGATCGGCATTCGAAACAATCAGGATTAAAGGTACTAAATTATCCGGTAACGTCAACCTTGTGCAGATTTGCCAATGGAAGTTGCCATATTGTTTATTCAGTCCATTCCCATCGGGCACCTTCTTTACCGTCTTTCACACTGATATTGATTTTTTGCAATGCGTCGCGCAACTGATCTGATGTGTTCCAGTCTTTTTGCTCCCTTGCTCTTTGTCTGATATCCAGGACTAGGTTCATTAGGCCATCAATCACTTCTTCCTTTACAGATTCAAGTGGCCTGGACGGACCTGTCAGCCCGAGGATGTCCTCCATAAACAGCATGAATGTGTGTTTGAGCGTATCCAGATCACTTGATGACAAAGAAGCATTTTTATCATGAACTGCGTTGATTACACGGCTGGCTTCGAACAGATGGGCAATAGCCACCGGGCTGTTGAAGTCATCCTGAAGGGCACGGTGGCAATTGTCGGCCAATTGGCTCAGGTCAACACTTGATGCCTTGGCCGGTTTTAATGCATGCAATGTTTCCATGGCCTGAAGCAATCTCTTTAGGCCTTTTTCAGCTCCCTGCAGGGCCTCATTGCTAAAGTCAAGGGTGCTTCGGTAGTGGGCCTGAAGGATGAAAAACCTGATGGTCATTGGGTCGTAGGCTTTGTCGAGCTTGGGATGCGACCCACTGAAAAACTCCCTCAAGGTAATGAAATTCCCAAGCGATTTGCCCATTTTCTGACCATCGACTGTGATCATATTGTTGTGCATCCAATACCTGGCAGCGTCTTTACCATAAGCTGCGTTTGACTGGGCTATTTCGCATTCATGATGGGGAAAAAGTAAGTCCATTCCTCCGCCATGGATGTCAAAAACCTCACCCAGGTATTTTGCACTCATGGCAGAACATTCCAGGTGCCAACCAGGGAACCCTTCACTCCAGGGAGAAGGCCAGCGCATGATGTGTTCTGGTGACGCTTTTTTCCACAGGGCAAAATCGGCAGGGTGTCGTTTTTCTTCCTGGCCTTCAAGCTCCCTTGAGTTGGTCAGCATGTCTTCAATTTTGCGCCCGCTTAGTTTCCCGTAATTGAATCTTTTATTGTATGCGGCTACGTCAAAATATACACTTCCATTAACCACATATGCCATGCCAGTCTCAAGAATGAGTTTGGCCATTTCGATCTGCTCAATGATATGACCTGATGCCCGGGGTTCAATGCTGGGCTTCAAAACATGCAGGCGATCCATGTCTTCATGGTAACGGTCGGTATAGTATTGTACCACTTCCATGGGTTCGAGCTGTTCAAGGCGGGCTTTTTTGGCCACTTTGTCCTCTCCCTGGTCTGCGTCATTTTCCAAATGTCCGACATCAGTAATATTTCTCACGTACCTCACCTTATAGCCAAGGTGCTTCAGGTATCTGAAAACCAGGTCAAATGTTACGGCAGGCCGGGCATGTCCCAGGTGTGCATCTCCATACACTGTGGGCCCGCAAACATATAAGCCTGTAAATGGAGGATTAATGGGTTTAAAAGCCTCCCTGCGACGCGTAAGAGAATTGAATATCTGCAAGCTTGAGGCAGTCATAACAGTATGGTTTGATGTCTGCAAAGATATCAAAAAGTTCGCAGGCTACCTGGGATATTGAAAGCTGATGGGGGTGCCATGGTTAATTCTGGCGTTTTTTTAGTACCTCCTTTGTTTTCTTGTAGCCCATTTCAAATATTTCTCTGGCCGAAGACATATCAAGGATGCCGAAATGTTGTAACTCTTCTGGCTCTATATAAATATCGCACATGTATTTTCTTGATTCGGCATGGTTTCTCATGGTCAGGTGAAACGACCTGATGGCTATTTTTTTCAGGCCTTTGACATTGTTTTCAGGGCCCAGGGGATTTACATTGATTCCGATAATGGTTTCACAACTGTCTTTGATTGGCTCAACAGGGAAATTGTTCAAAAGCCCTCCGTCAAGGTACTGCTGACCATCTATTTCAACAGGGGGAAACACAATGGGTATGGATGAAGAGGCCTTGATGGCCTGGATCAGGTCGCCTTTGTCAAATCGGGTGTATTCGGTGGTGTTGATATTTACGGCATGGATGATTAATGGAATTTTCAGATCTTCAAAAGTTCTGGCTGATAGTGTTTTGCGTAGTGTTTTTTCAAACCCGGTCATTTTTAGTAAACCGTCTGTTGGGATCATCAATTTGAGAAAGCCCATCAGGTTTTTACTAATCAGGGCTTTCAGGGCTTCTTCTGCATCTTGCTGATCAGCGTATAATGCACCTACGATACTTCCTGCACTCACACCTGAAATGATATCAGGTGTAATACCCTCTTCTTCCAGGGCTTTTATGGCTCCCAGATGGGCGAACCCCCTGGTACCGCCTCCGCTTAGCACCAGACCGTATGTATATTTCTTTGATTTCCCCATGATACTTTTGGTATGTTTCTGTAAATATACTCACTGGATTGTTTGAATACAAATGTTTGCAGCATTTGATTTTAGTGTGTATTTTTTGGCATACGTCTTTATGCAACTAAATACTAAAAAATTTCATGTAACTTTGGTAATGGTTAAACCGAATGGCTTATGAGATTAACTGCACGTATATTGCTGTTTCTGTTTGTTTTGCTGCCAGCTACCCTGGTTGCGCAAAATATACGGGGTTTGCCATTGGCGGGTGAAGGAACCCAGGAAAAGGCAATGCCTCTTTTTCCCGGCTTTTCATTGCAGATGGGTAGTAGTTTTACAACCATGGGGCATGGGAGCGGATTATACACTTACGGTCTGACCCCGGCTTTTGGCTGGACAATTGGAGAACGGTTTCATCTGGTAGCCGGATCTATGCTGTCGACTACACATATGCCAGGGAATATGTCACTGTTCTCTGCGCGAAGTTTGTCTGAAGCTGATGGTGCCCCGTATCATTCGTCCAGGAATGCCATGAACCGATATGCGGTTTTTGCAGTAGGAACATATCAGCTAAATGATCGACTTCAACTCACTGGCGGAAGTTGGGTTGAGCGGAACCATTTTCAGGCTGGTACGATGAACCCCCAGCTTGTTTCATTCCAGTCACAGGGTATGATGCTTGGGTTTGGCTACAGTTTCAATGACCGTTTTAGTTTTGGTGCTGAGATTCAGATGACTACCGGCTCGGGTCTTTACCCTCATGTGGTCTCACCCTATACACCATTTCATGGTTTAACCGCACCTGGTCTCTTTAACCATGGACCTTTCCCCTCAGGCTTCAACAGAAGGTAGTTGGTCTTGAAATAAAATCGCAAGTTTTTTTGCAGTAAAATCTTTCTTGATTTTTGGAATTGTTGTGGAAAATTCTTAAATTGAACCACTATTTAGAACGATTTCAGCTTTCTGAAGTTTTAAATGGTTTTGTTTACTGGTTAATGTTGTTTTTGTTTTGGTGGTAGGAATTACAGGAGGTGTTTGCCCTTGACACCTCCTGTTCCTGTTTAAGTCCCTAAATGTAAGGAAGATATGCGCCCATGCATGGTCACCTCATTTGTAACCTAAGATTAGTCAGTCCGGCCTGTCTTGCAATGCTTACCACATTATTGTATTCAGATCTGGTTATTGACCTGGATATTTCCGGATAGTCAAATGCCTTATACATAGGGGTATATTGTGACATGATATTTACATAAGTATCTGCAGGAAGATTCGAAGCGATCCAGCGCATGACCAGGTCACTTCGAACCACGTTTTCTGGCATTACCAGATGCCTGATCATAAGTCCTTTGTTGATAAGTCCCGTTGAAGGGTCTGGTTTTGCTACCCCCACCTGCTTATGCATTTTAAGCAAAGCTTGCTGTGTGGTTTCAGGGTAACATGCTGCCCCAGATGAATAGGTATTGGCCGCAGTGGTATTGGCGTATTTATAATCAGCCAGGTAAATGTCGACCACACCATCAAGAAAATCAAGGATATCGGGTTTCTCCCAGCCGCAGGTATTGTAAACCAGCGGCAGTGTCAGGCCTTGTGATGCGGCCCTGTCAAGAGCCAGTATTATATGGGGCAGATAATGGCTTGGGGTAACTACATTGATATTATGACAACCTTGCCTTTGGAGAAAGAGCATCATATCAGCCAATCTGCGAACGCTTTGTCTTCTGCCTTCGCCAAGGTGGCTGATTTCATAGTTAATGCAAAAAACACACAGAAGAGAGCAGTTGGTAAAGAAAATGGTACCTGATCCGTTTCTGCCTACCAGTTCTCTTTCTTCGCCGAAGTGGGGGCTGAATGATGAAATTTCAAGATCAGCGTTTGCTTTACAGTCGCCTCTTTGTCCGCTCAGGCGGTCTGTTTCGCAATTGCGTGGACATAAGGTACAACTGCGCATTTTTTCATGAAGAATCTCTCCACGGATCTTGAGTTCACCATTTCGGTGCAGTTCAAGGTAACCCGGAGTATACTTGTTGTTAGCTGCAGGCATGATATGTGGGTTGTTTGCTGACAGTGGGCTTGATAGCCAGTTTAGTGAAAAAAAACCCTTAATGGCGACTGCTGCGGGCAACGCAGTCATTGTTTTAATAAACCTTCGCCGATTTTGCTTTATCATTGTTTTTTTATTTTGTCTAAATTAAAATATTGAATATCAATGTGTAGCAAAGGATAAAAGTACAAAATTCAAAGGGAAACAACAAAAATTTTGAAATGATCAAACAATTAAGCAGCTTGTGTGCTTTATATAACAAAAGGGTTTCTCCGTATGGGTTTTTGGTTAAAAGCTTTGTAATTTCCATGGCCTGATTGCAAGAAACTGAATATATCACTAAATTTATCCAACAAACAACCAATTAAAAGGGAGGCGTACTATGGCAAATCTGACAACAAATTATCTGGGGTTGCAACTGAAGAACCCATTCATTGTGGGAGCATGTAACCTTACACTTGAAACTGATACGGCAAAAAAAATGGAGGATGCCGGGGCAGGAGCCATTGTTTTCAAATCATTATTTGAGGAACAAATCAACCTTGAAAGCCTTCAGATGGAAGAAGAGCTTAGCGAGTATGCAGAACGCCACGCAGAAATGATTAATTTATTCCCTAATCTTAAGCATGCCGGACCAGAAGAACACCTGGATAAACTCGCTAACCTTAAGAGGTCTCTTGAAATTCCGGTTATAGGGAGCCTTAATTGTGTGCATCCCGAAACCTGGTCGTCTTATGCGGTTGAAATGGAAAAAACGGGGGTGGATGCCCTGGAATTGAATTTTTACGCCAGCCCGGGCGATTATAGCAGATCGGCCACTGATGTTGAAAATGAGCAGATGGACATCATCAAAGAAGTTACTGCTAAAGTAAAAATACCAGTGAGCGTAAAGCTTAGTCCTTTTTACTCAAACACTTTGCATTTGATCAGCAAAATGGATGAACTTGGTGCCTCAGGGTATGTTCTTTTTAATAAATTATTTCAGCCTGACCTTAATGTGCAGACCCAGGATTTTGACTTTCCATTTAACTTGAGTGCCCCTTCAGACTACAGATTGCCTTTGAGGTTTGCCGGCTTGTTATTTGGACAAGTCAAGGGCAGTATTTGTGCAAACAGGGGTGTCTACTCAGGTGAGGACATGGTGAAACTGATTCTGGCAGGTGCAGATGCTGTTCAGGTTGTGAGTGCAATATATAAGCATAAGGTGCCCCATATCAGTAAGATGCTTAAAGATATTGAGCATTGGATGGATGAGTCAGGGTATGAATCAATACATGATTTTAAAGGCAAACTGTCTAAAGCAAATGCCAAAGATCCTTACGCTTACCAGCGGGCTCAATACGTTGATCTGCTCATGAAACCTTTTGACCTGATGAAAAAATATCCGCAGGTATAATGCATATTGTCATATAAAAAAAAGAGGCCGGCGTCATGCATTGACCCGGCCTCTCTGCTAAAAGATGAACAAAAACTAAATATCCTCATTATTGTCGCGTGCTGATACAATTTTCAGGGTGTCGTGTGCAATGACCAATTCTTCGTTGGTTGGGACGACCATAACTTTCACCTTTGAATCATGCTTTGAGATCATTTCAAGCTTTCCGCGCAGGCCGGTATTCTTTTCCTGATCAAAGTTGATGCCCAGAAAATCAAAGTCCTTGCAAATAGCCTCCCTTGTTTCGGGACCATTTTCGCCAACGCCCCCGGTAAAGATAAGCAGGTCAATACCACCCATGGCTGCTGCATAAGATCCGATATACTTCTTAATCCTGTAAACATACATATCCAATGCAAGCTGGGCGCGCTTGTCGCCATTATTCCATGCTGCATTTTCGATGTCGCGCATGTCGTATGATATGCCACTGATACCCAGCATTCCACTCTTTTTATTGATCAGGTTGTTTGCGTCGTCAACGCTGAGGCCTTTTTTATTCATGACATATAGTAAAGCTCCAAGATCAAGGTCACCGGTTCGCGTACCCATGATCAGACCCTCAACCGGCGTTAGCCCCATAGATGTGTCTACCGACTTTCCATTCTTTATGGCAGTTACCGAAGCTCCATTACCCAAATGGCAGGTAATCGCCTTTACATGGTCTTTGCGCATAAACAAGGCATCACAGGCTTTTTCAAATACATATTTATGGCTTGTGCCATGGAAGCCATAGCGCCTGATTTTGTCCTTTTCATACAAATCGTAAGGTAGCGCGTACATGTAGGCATGCTGTGGTATGGTTTGGTGAAATGCCGTATCAAAAACTGCGACCTGCGGAACGGTTGGAAGAAGTTTTTCCATTGAAACGATACCCTTCAGGTTGGCAGGATTATGCAGAGGTGCAAGATCAATAACATCCTCGATGTTTTTTTTGACCTCGTCAGTAATCAGTGCACTGGCGCTAAAATTCTCTCCACCATGAGCTACCCTGTGTCCTACGGCAATAATGTCATTGACACTTTCAATGACACCATGATTTGAATCCAATAATGCTTTAAGGATCAGGTCTATGCCTGTTTCGTGATTTTTCACGTCCATAATAAGCATGTATGGCTCCTTGCCTTTTGGCTGATGCTTGAGCTCACTGTCTTTCAGACCCACTCTTTCAAGAAGGCCTTTGGCCAGCAATTCTGCATTATTGGCCATATTGATCAATTGATACTTGATGGAAGAACTTCCGCAGTTAAGAACTAAGATTTTCATTTGTTTGAATGAATTTTTGAATTGAAGTTGATGTTATGATTGGGAATTATTTGTAAATTATTTACCGGCAGCCTGGTTAACGGTGATGGCAACCAGATTAACAATGTCGTCTACTGAACACCCCCTGGATAAGTCATTTATGGGGGCAGCCATTCCCTGTAGTACAGGGCCAACGGCTTCTGCTCCGGCAAGCCGTTGCACCAGTTTGTATGCGATATTACCTACTTCGAGGCTTGGAAACACCAGCACATTGGCCTTGCCGGCAATGGGGCTGTCAGGTGCCTTGCTCTTTCCAATTGATTCTACAATGGCTGCGTCCGCCTGCATTTCGCCATCAATAAGCAAGTTGGGATCTATCTCTCTGGCCAACCTGGTGGCCTCAATCACCTTGTCACACATGGGGTGGTTGGCGCTGCCTTTGGTCGAAAAACTCAACATGGCAACCTTTGGCTCCACACCCAATATAGCGCGGGTTGTACGGGCAGTCATGACAGCAATTTCAGCCAGTTCACCGGCATTCGGATCTGGATGAACAGCACAATCTGCAAATACCAACATACCATTTTCGCCCCATTTTGCATCTTGCATGATCATAATAAATGCCCCTGATACAACGCTTATGCCTGGCATTGTTTTAACTACCTGGAATGCAGGGCGTAATACGTCGCCTGTGGCATTCATGGCACCGGCAACCTCTCCGTCGGCAGCCCCGTTTTTGATCAGTAGTGTGGCAAGGTAAAGGGGGTCTTCAACCAACTTTTCGGCCTGTTCAAGTGTCAGCCCCTTGTGTTTTCTGATCTCATAAAGCATATTGGCATAAAAATCTTTCTCTTCAAAGGTAACCGGGTCAATCAGGGTTGCCTGGTCTATATGTGAGAGTCCGTGTTGGGTCGCATGCTCACGGATGGTGTCTTTGTTTCCCATTAAGATAAGGTCGGCGATACCCTCTCTGAGAATAATATCTGCTGCTTTCAGGGTACGTTCTTCTGTCCCTTCAGGAAGCACAATTGTTTTTTTCTGCTCTTTAGCTTTTTGTTTGATTGAATCAAGTAACTGCATGTGAATTATGGTGATTTTAGATAGTGGATATAGTTGAAATTCAATGGCCAACAAAATTAGGATATATTTGATTGTCAGCAAAACGATTTCTGTTATTTTTTTGTTATTTAAGACAGGGAGTTGGTCTGTTTTTGTTAATGGCTTAACAGCTGTTTGGGGAGTTTTAGCATCTTTGGTTTGATTTTCACTAAATGAAAATTGTCTCTTATCTTTGCAAAAACACAAACAGCTTGGTAGATATACTGTCAGGATTTGAACAGCACGCGGATACGTTGAACCAGTTTCATGCCGTAACCAATAGCCAGGCTTTTTTCGGGAGCCGGCACTACCTTGTTCCCCGGGGAGGCATCGAATACTTTGGCGAAAACCCTTTGGCGCTGAACCAGTGGATGCTTTGGGTGTTTGTGGCGATACTGTTAATGATAGCCCTGGCCCGGTTTTTTTTCCCGGTTCGGTTCAGGCTGATGTTCCGTGCTGTTTCGGGCCTCCGCTATTTTTTACAAATAGATAAAGACGGAACCTTTTTCAGCGAGACTCCCACCTATTTGCTTACTGCTTCCTATTTGGCTGTGTTTTCTCTTTTGGTGAATCAAACCCTTGATTTTACAGGTCAGGCTGAAGCGCTTGCTTCGTATTCTTCTCAGGTGCTTTATGCTGGGATTCTGGCTTTTTTTTCATTTTTTTATGCCTTTAAGTATTTGGCCCTCAAACATCTGGCATGGGTTTTCTCAACCCCAAAGGCCACAGCGTTATACCTTAAAAACATTTTCTTGCTGAATCAATTTATGGGTATATGCATTCTTCCACTTGTTTTTTATAATGCATTTAATCCGGGTTTGTCCGGATTGTCTGCAGCCTGGGTCATGGTTGTGACTATAGCTGTTTACAAGCTGCTTCGCGGCGCAATCCTTGGATATCGTGCATCTGGCTTTTCGATATATTACTTAATTTTGTACCTTTGTGCCGTTGAATTGGCTCCATTGGTTTTAATTGGGAAAGCGGCTTCAATATATTTGTTTAATCACTAAACCTGAGGAGGTAAACCCTTGAAAGTTAAACATATACTAATATCGCAACCACCGCCTGAAAACGATAAATCACCCTTTACTGACCTGATCAGGCAATATAACGTCGACTTATGTTTCAGAAAATTCATCAAGGTTGAAAGTGTAGGAGCCAAAGAATTCAGGAAAACACGCATTCAGATTCCAGAATATTCAGCCATTATTTTTACATCCAAGCACGGAATTGATCACTTCTTCTCGCTATGCGAAGAACTAAGAGTGCAGGTATCTGAACAGATGAAGTATTTCTGTACCTCCGAGGCAGTAGCACTCTATCTCCAGAAGTATGTACAGTTCAGAAAACGGAAAATATTTTTTGGAAAGAATCATTTTACCGAATTATTTGATGTGATCAAAAAGCATAAGGATGAAAAGTTTCTGTTTCCTTGTGCCGAGAACCATAAGAAAGAGATTCCCCAGTTCTTAAGGCAACAAAAAATTCAGTTTACAGCGGCGCCAATTTACAGATCTGTTTCTGAAGACTTGTCTGGCATTTCCATTGAAAAATATCAGATGCTTGTTTTCTTCAGTCCCTTCGGGATACAGTCACTTAATCTGAATTTTCCGGATTTCGTCCAGGGTGACACCATAATTGCAACCTTTGGAAAGGCAACCCAAAAGGCTGCTGAAAAAGCTGGATTGAAAGTGCAAATCCCGGCGCCTACACCAGCAGCGCCTTCTATGGTTATGGCCATTCAGGAGTTCCTTGATAAACAAGGCAAAAAGTAAGCCAGGGCGGTAACAATTTCCATGTTCCCATCAAAAAGACCTTTACCGGATGTACACATTCAGAAAGAGCGAACGACTGGGAAATTTCAGATTACGTAAATTGCTTTTCAGTAAGGGAAGTGGTTTTTATCACTATCCGTTCAGGGTGATCTATTTGTGTATACCCCGAAAAGACCTTGGCAACTTGTTCCCGGAACAACAAAGAATGCCTGGCGGTAGCTCTTTTTCTTACCCTGTTAAATGCCTGATTTCAGCCTCGAAAAAGCAACATCCCGGGGCAGTTGGTCGCAACGCAGCTAAAAGAGTGGTCAAAGAGGTTTACAGGAAAAACAAAAGCATTATTTACACGTTTCTTGAAGAGAAGAAGTACATCTGTATATTGGCATTTATTTATACGGCACAAACCATATTGCCACATGCCCAACTTGAAAAAGAAATGATTGCATGCCTGTTCAGACTTAAAGAAGAATTAGCCAATCAGATGTAAATGAGGCAGATGACAAATAATCATGAAGACCCTGCTTAAGTTTGTGTACAGATTCCTGGGCTGGCTCTTGATAGGTGTGATCAGGTTTTACCAGGGAGCCATATCCCCATATTTGCCACCTTCATGCAGGTATTCGCCCACATGCTCCCAATACGGGATTGATGCAGTTAAAAAGCATGGTCCGTTTAAGGGCGGATGGCTGACATTAAAAAGGATATCTTCATGCCATCCCTGGGGAGGGAGTGGTTATGACCCGGTGCCTTAGAAGAATTTGACCAGTATTTAAAAATAATGAGAAGTATATGTATTCAATGAAGAAAAAAGCAAAAAGGATTATTGCTGCCGGTGCGCTTATCATATTGTTGTTGCCAGCTATGATTGTTTTGAGCAGCTATGGTAGCCGTAATTTTGAGATCACCCGTAACCTGGATATTTTCACCACATTATTTCGTGAACTGGTGGTTAACTACGTTGAAGACGTTAATGCCTCAGAAATGATGAAATCTGGTATTGACGGTATGCTCAATACCCTTGACCCTTATACTACTTTTATTCCTGAATCAGAAATTGAAGATGTCCGATTTATGACAACTGGCCAGTATGGGGGAATTGGCGCTGCAATTCAACGGAGGGGAGAATATGTTATGATCGCCGAACCCCATCCCGGATTTCCGGCCCAAAAGGCAGGCCTTTTACCTGGAGACATTATTCTCGAGATCAATGGTCAATCTGTTAAGGGTCGCCATGAAGATCAGGTTCGCAATTTGCTTATGGGGCAACCCGGTACCACACTCACCTTGCTGATTGAAAGATATGGTGAAGATTCACCCCTGATGAAATCCCTGACGAGAGAGGTTGTGAAAATTGATAACATTCCCTATTCAGGAATGCTCAATGAGCATACAGCCTATATCAGACTGACTGGCTTTACCCAGCATGCCGGAAGAGAAGTAAGGGAGGCTTTCAAGCAGTTGAGCAGCGAATACCAGGTGCAGAACCTGATTCTCGATCTGCGTGGCAATGGAGGTGGACTGATGCATGAAGCTGTGAATATTGCCAATCTCTTTCTTGACAAAGGACAATTGATCGTCAATACCAGGGGAAGAATTGAAGACAGAAGTACAACACATCGCACCCTGAACGAACCAATGGATACTGAGATACCCTTGGTAATTCTCATTGATCCGGGTACAGCATCAGCCTCAGAAATTGTGGCAGGAGCAATCCAGGATTATGACAGGGGCGTTATAGTGGGGCAGCGGTCATTTGGCAAAGGTCTGGTGCAGAACGTGGTTCCTCTAAGTTACAACACACAGCTGAAAGTAACTGTTGCACAGTATTATATCCCCAGCGGGAGGAGCCTCCAGGCCATTAATTATGCCCAGCGCCGTGAAGACGGAAGCGTGGCCATGATACCCGATTCGCTCAAGGTTGCACATACAACCCGTGGAGGACGAACAGTATACGACGGTGGTGGAATTGATCCTGATATTGTTGTGGACATTTCAGATTTTGGCATGGTCACCAGGGCATTGATCCGCGATTACATGATCTTTGACTTTGCCACCAGGTATTCACGCCAACATGAACAAATACCGTCACCGGATGAATTCAGACTGACAGATCAGATCTATGAAGACTTTGTTCATTTTGTAGCCGAAAGAGACTTTAACTATATAACCGAAAGCGAGCGCCTTTTGAATGAGCTGAGAAGGGTTTCAAGATCCGAGTCATATTATGAAGCCATTAAACCTGAATTTGATCAGTTGGCAGAAAACTTCCGCAAAGAAAAGGAGCAGGATCTGTATACTTTCAGAAACGAGATTGAAAGATTTTTGCGCGAGGAAATCGTTGCCAGATACCATTCGCAGAGAGGCAGAATCATTTCGTCTTTATCTGATGATCCTGATATCAGGCACGCCCTGCAGGTGTTGTCTGATGAGCAGATGTACAGGAGTATCCTGGCTTTGAAAGAATAACATATTTGGGTTTATGGTCCGTTATGGCAAGGCAAATCTTCACGAGTGGATATATGTGGCTGGTCTGACGCTGCTTGCCATTTCCTTGCCTGTTTCGGTTTTTTTTATGAGTTTATCCCAGTTTATCCTGGTGATTAACTGGCTGATTGAAGGTCATTTCAGGATGAAGTGGGAGAGGATCCGACAACACAAGGGCGTCCCCATATTTCTGTCAATTTACCTGGTTTATCTACTGGGGATGTTGTATTCAACCGATTTTTCTGATGGGTTTTCTACATTGCGAAGTCGCCTGCCCATTTTGATGCTTACACTTGTGGTTGTGTCATCAAATCCATTGCCGCGACAAAGGTGGCTCGCGGTATTGCTTGCTTTCTCTGCTTCAATAACCGTCGTTTCGCTTATCAGTATTTACATCTGGCTTGCCGGTAATTATAACGACCCCAGAGAGTTATCACCGTTTATATCACATATCCGCATGGGTCTTATGGTGGCCATGTCGGTTTGTCTGCTCATATGGTTTGCCCGGCGGGAATCACTTCGTATATTATATCTTGTGTCAGGATGGCATATTATCTATTTATATATCCTGCACTCATTAACCGGTCTGATTGCATTGGGTGCTGTTGCCCTGGCAATGGTTCTTGCTGATGTCTACAGACTACGTCCATTATGGAGGGCTGCAGCTTATACCCTCTTGGTTGTTTTTTTTGCAATTACTTTTTTGCTTACCCTGTTCTTGTGGCGAAATATTACATGGCAACATGAAACTGAGCTTGACCGGTTAGAAACCTTTACAGCGGGAGGTACCAGATACCTGCATGACAAACAGGCCACCCACAGGGAAAATGGACACCTGGTCTACATATATATTGCTGAGGATGAATTGAAAAAAGCCTGGCCCAGGGTCAGCAGGCTGGATTTTGAGGGGCAAACAACATCAGGCGATGAATTGCGACTTGTGTTATACCGGTATCTGACATCCAAAGGATTGCGAAAAGACGCAAAGGGGCTGTATGCATTGGATCAAAAAGATATCCTTGCGGTTGAGCAGGGGATAACCAATGTGTTATACAGGGAGTGGCCCTGGTTTGTTGTCAGGTTACACCAGACTATGTGGGAGCTGCATGTGTATGATCAGGAAAGAAATCCGGCAGGCCACTCGCTGACCCAAAGGCTTGAGTTTTGGAGAGCCGCTTATACTGCCGTTAAGTTTAAGCCATTGATTGGCTGGGGAACCGGTGACCTCAGAAAGGCATCTGCCTTCGGTTTGGAGGCCATAGATTCACCTCTTGAGTTTGAGCGATGGATGAAACCGCACAATCAGTATCTGTCATTTATGGTCAAGTTTGGCCTCATAGGTGGATTATGGGTTATCTTAGCCATGATACTGCCGGTCATAAGACAGAAGGCATGGAATAACCGGATTTTAATCGCTTTTTTAATCATACTTTTTATATCCATGATACATGAAGACACATTGGATACCCAGGCTGGGTTTACCTTTTTTATCTTCTTTTTCAACATGCTATTGTTTGCAGAAGTTAAAAATTCAAAGCCAAAATGAAGGATAAGTTTAGTGACTTTATACAAGACTACCAAGCCAGGATTGCAGATCTTGAAAAAAGAAAGCATATAGCCTATTACCAGGCAGCCGTAACGGGTGAAACGGTCTATTATGATGAATACGCCAGGCTTGAAATAGAACACGCAGGGATATTAAGTAATCACGACGATTTTGCTTTTCTTGAGAAAGTCACCCAGAGAGTCAGATTTACTGATCCCCTGATGGAAAGGCAGGCAAAGATACTTTACAATATCTATAAGGCCCATCAGATACCCGACAAGCTGCAGCAAGAGATTATACAACTAGAGACCGGGGTGGCCAATAAATTTTCTCTTTTTCGTACTGAAGTAGGTGACGAACAATTTACCGACAACCAGGTAGAGGATTTATTGGAGAGTTCAACAGATAGTGATCAATTATATACATTTTGGGAAGCTTCAAAGAAGGTTGGAAATCTGGTTGAAGAGGATGTCAGAAAGCTTGTGGCATTAAGAAATCAGGCTGCTGTTTTTTTAGGTTATTCCAACTATCATACAATGAGCTTGACTCTCAGCGAACAAGATCCGTATGAGATTGATCGATTGTTTGACCAACTTGACAAGCTTACTGCGAATGGCTTTAAAACGGTCAAAAAGGGCGTGGATCATCAGCTTGCCTCCAGACTGGAAATTGAAGAAGACAAGTTGAAACCATGGCATTATCAGGACAGGTTTTTTCAGGAGGCACCAAAAGTCAGGGGTGTTGATCTTGATCAGTGGTATCAGGATGCTGATCTTGTTGCCCTGACCAGGGAGTATTTTCAGGGAATTGGTCTGCCCATCGATGATTTGCTTTCGAAAAGTGACTTGTTTGAAAAGCCTGGAAAGAACCAGCACGCTTTTTGCCTGCACGTTGACAGGTATGGTGATGTAAGGGTGTTGTGCAATGTAAAACCAAACCGAAAATGGATGAATACCATGCTGCATGAGTTCGGACATGCAGTGTATGAGAAATATTATGATGCACAGTTGCCTTTTATCCTCAGAGAACCCGCCCACATTTTCACAACCGAGGCGGTGGCCATGTTCTTTGGTCGTCTTGCCTCAAATCCTCAATGGATGCATGAGGTGGGTTTGTTAAATGCCTCAGTGGCTGTCGATCTTGCACAACGCAACCAGGAGGTTACGCAAAGGGAGCAACTTGTGTTTTCGCGTTGGGCGCAGGTTATGTACAGGTTTGAGAAATCTCTATACGCCAACCCCGGTCAGGATCTGAATCAACTTTGGTGGAAGCTGGTAAACAGATATCAGAAACTTCAACCGCCTGATACGATGAGGTCAGCCTATTGGGCATCCAAAATTCATATAGCAACGGCACCATGTTATTACCACAATTATTTGCTGGGTGAGTTGCTTGCATCGCAGTTTTATGATAGCCTTGAAAAGCTTGCTGAAAATACAGGCAAGAAGGCGGAGGCGTCTTATGCAAACCGTACTGATATTGGCCTGTTTTTCAGAAATGAAGTGTTTTCAGCCGGTTCAAGCTTGCATTGGGCTGATATGATCCGCAGGGCAACTGGTGAAAGTCTTGATCCCATGTATTATGCCAGGCAATTTACCTGATACAATGGTTAAAGGAGTTTTTCGAGTTCCGTTTGCAACTTTTCCCAGTCTGAAACCAATTTTTCCAATTTTGATTTGGTATCCTGATATTCGGTAAATATATCACCGGTTTTTACATTTTCATTGTTTAGAGGGGGAGTGGCCATGGTGGCCTCAATAGCTGCCGATTTTTTTTCAAGGGTCTCTATATCAGACTCAAGAATTTCAATTTGTTTTTGCAGTTTTCGCAATTCCCTTTCATGTTCCTTTTTTCTCTGGTATGATAATTTGCTTTTGGAGATGGTGTCTTTACGGAGTTTTACATTTGAGTGCCCTGCTGATTCAAGTTCAGTGAGCGAACTGATCTGACGCGATGAAATGAAATCATAGATATCGCCGGGGAACTCTCTGACAGACCTGTTTCGGAACTCAAAAACCTTTTCTGTGAGTCCTTGCAAAAAATCCCTGTCATGTGACACCAGAACGATGCTTCCCTTGTACTGCAGCAAGGCGCTTTTTAGAATGTCTTTGGTCCTCATGTCAAGGTGATTGGTTGGTTCATCAAGAACCAACAGGTTTACGGGTTCAAGCAGAAGCCTGGCAATGGCCAGCCTTGATTTTTCACCCCCTGACAGTACTTTAACTTTTTTATCCACGTCATCTTCGCCGAAAAGGAAGCCCCCCAGAATGTTCCTGATCCGCTTCCTGACATCTCCCCTTGCCGCATCGTCAAGGGTTTCAAATACAGTTTTTTCAGGATCAAGATACTCTGATTGGTTTTGTGCAAAATAGCCAATTTTTACCTGATGACCCGGTTTCAAAATGCCTTCATGGGAGAGCTCTCCTGTAATTATTCTTGCCAGTGTGGTTTTCCCCTCACCGTTGCGGCCCACAAATGCGATGCGTTCACCCCTTGGGATGATAAAACTCACACCATCCAACACTTGTTTGTTGCCGTATGATTTGCTGATGTCGCTGGCTTCAAGGCTAATTTTACCCGAAGGTGGAGGTTCAGGAAAGCGAAAATGTACTGCACTTGTATCAAGGGCTTCAACCTCAATTTTTTCCATTTTCTCCAATAACTTGACACGTGATTGAACCTGCCTGGCTTTGGTGGCTTTTGCCCTGAATCTTGTGATAAAACGCTCAATCTGTGCAATTTCTCTTTGCTGGTTTGAAAAGGCAGCTTTTTCTTGTTCAAGTCTTTCCTGGCGAAGCATTTCATAGTCTGAATAGCATGCCTTGTAATCAAAAATCTTGCCCAGGCTTATCTCAATGGTGCGGTTGGTGATGTTATCAAGGAAAGCCCTGTCATGTGATACAAGCATAATGGCCCCCGGATAATCAATCAGAAAAGTTTCCAGCCATTGAATCGATTCAATATCCAGATGGTTGGTCGGCTCGTCAAGCAATAACAACTCAGGATTCTGTAGCAACAACTTTGCCAGTTCAACGCGCATTTGCCAGCCACCACTAAATTCATTCAATCTGCGTTCGAGGTCGTTCCTGTCAAATCCTAATCCCATCAGCACTTTTTCAGCTCTTGCCTCTTGGGTAGCGCCTTCAAGCAAGTCATACCTTTCATTGGAATCAGACAGCTTCTGGGTGAGTTCCTGGTAGTCTTCTGAATTATAGTCAGTTCGTCTTGAAATTTCAGTTGTCAGCTGCCTGATGATTGTTTCCAGTTCACGCACTTCGGCAAAGGCCGTCAGGGTTTCTGACAGCACGGTTTGTTGACTGTTTAACTGCATTTCCTGAGGAAGGTAGCCGACTCTTGAACCGGCCGGAATTGCTATATTCCCTTGCTCCGGATGCATGCGTCCCACCATAATTTTCATGAGGGTGGTTTTGCCTGCACCATTCTTCCCGACAAGCCCAATCCTGTCTCGCCGGTTGATGATAAATGAAACGTCGTCGAACAGGAACTCACCTGTGAATCTTACGGAAAGCTTGTTTACGCTGAACATTTTGTCAAGTCTGTGCCTAAGGCTTTTTTATTCTTTGCTTACTTTCAGGTGAAGCTCTGTGAGTTGTTCAAGGGCGATGGGTGAGGGGGTGTCGATCATTACATCTTTCCCGGCATTGTTTTTCGGAAAAGCGATGTAATCACGGATAGACTCTGACCCACCGAAAAGTGCGCACCAACGATCAAAACCAAATGCGATGCCTCCATGGGGTGGCGCCCCATATTGAAAGGCCTTCAGCAGGAATCCAAACTGGTTTTGAGCCTCTTG
>SKRM01000029.1 GCA_007118495.1 Bacteroidales bacterium | reverse complement strand
TCAGCCAGCAGGTCACTTGTAACAATGGTTTTAACAATGTATTCATTCCCTTTAAGCCGGCCCTGCTCCTTCATCATGTGTATCACATACCAGGTCAGCAAGGCAGCAGTCTGATTGCCATTAAGTAACATAAATGCTCCTGAGCTATCCCGGATAGCTGCTCCCAGCCTGTCTCCATCAGGGTCAGTTGCCATAACCAGGTCAGCATGCACTTCTTCAGCTTTTTTCAGAGCCATTTCAAAAGCTGCAGGTTCTTCAGGATTCGGCGATGCCACTGTGGGAAAGTTCCCGTCGGGAATATCCTGCTCAGGAATATTATACAGATTGTTAAACCCAAATGCCCTGAGCGCCATGGGAAGCAGTTTCACTGTTGCTCCATGAATAGGCGAAAACACGATCTTCAGATCATGTCCCTCAGCTGAATCAGCCTGGTAAAGCGATAATGACCTTAACTTCTCAATGTACTTGCGGTCAAATGATTCATCCAGAATAGTAATCCGGTCAACTACCCGTCCAAAGCGGATACTGGCAACTGAATCTATTTTTTTAACTTCACCTGTCACCCCGTTATCATGGGGCGGAACCAATTGACCTCCATCATCCCAGTATACCTTGTAGCCATTGTATTCTTTTGGATTATGAGATGCGGTGATAACAATGCCTGCATGACATCCCAGTTCCCTTATTGCAAATGACAGCAAAGGAACTGGGCGAAGTTCATCAAATAAATAAACGTAAATGCCGTTGGCGGATAATACCTCAGCAGTTACCTCAGAAAAGTACGAACTATTGTGCCTGCAGTCATGGGCAATAACCACCCGGATATCTTTTCCAGTAAATGATTGCCTGAGGTAATTGGCCAGACCCTGGGTGGCCATACCAACCGTATATTTGTTCATACGGTTGGTACCCACCCCCATGATACCACGTAAGCCACCTGTTCCGAATTCAAGGTCCTTGTAAAAAGCATCGGCCAATTCATTGGTGTTTTCATCAATCATGGCTTGTACGCACTCCCGTGTGTCCTTATCGAAGCTTTCATCCAGCCACTTGCGTGCCCGGTTAAGTATTTCTGTGTTCGGATTATTCATGGCAATGTGTTTTGGTTTTTCTACTGAGAACGTTTGTTGCTGGGAGTCATTTTATGCTCCCTTCTCATTTCAAAGATATCAGTTGAAATTGAATAATCACCAATAAGGTGCTTGGCAAAATAATCAGCCGTGAGCCAGAAATTATATTCAGAATGTGATCCGTATCCATGTCGCTGACCTGTCATAATGAACATATCAAACCGCTTTTTCGCATCGATCAGCGCATTGGCCATTCTGAAGGTACCAGCAGGATGCACGTTATTGTCCATATCGCCGGTGGTCAGTAGCAGCTTACCCTTTAAATTTTTGGCCAGGGATGAATTGGTCTCAATATCGTATATGAACTTAACTTCTCCTTCATTGTTAATGATTTCTTTTACTCCGTGGTGTTTTTCGCTCCACCACCGATTATAAATATTGTTTTCATGGTTTCCGGCACTTGATACAGCTACTTTGAAAAAATCGGGGTATTGCAGCAATGCGGCCGTAGACATGAAGCCACCTCCTGAATGACCGAAGATGCCAACTTTATCAATATCAACAAAATCGTACCTGTCAGCCAGCTGCTCAGCGCCATATTTTTTATCAGCAAGTCCATAATCGCGCAAGTCACCATATCCATAGTTGTGGTACCACTTCGACCTGTCTGGATGTCCACCCCTGTTACCAAGTGTGACAACGATAAAACCAAGTTGTGCCAGACGATCTGTACGATCCATACTACGTGAAAACATGGTGTTGACAGCTTCTGTTTGAGGCCCCGGATAAACGTACATGATCAGGGGATATTTTTTATTGGGATCAAAATCAAAAGGTTTATACATTACCCCGTAAAGATCAGTGACTCCGTCAGCAGCTTTAACCGTATAAGGCTCTGGAAACTGGTATCCTGCATTGAGAAGGTTCGACAGGTCTGCTGTTTCCAGGTGCATTACCACCTCACCCCGGGCATTGCGAATTTCAGAACGGGGTGTTGTGTCAACCCTTGAGAAGTTGTTTACAAAAAACCTGTGAGAATCACTCATGGTTGAACGGTGGTCATAGTTGCCTGCATTCAATAGCCTGATGCCAGAGCCATCAAGGTTAATACGATACAGGTGGGTGTAATATGGATTTTCACCCTGTTCCCTGCCCTGGGCTGTAAAGTACATAACCCTGTTTCTCTCATCAATGCTCTCAATGCGATCGGCATGCCAGGGACCCGTGGTAATCTGACGTATCATGTTTCCATTCCTGTCATAAAGGTAAAAATGTGCCCAGCCATCACGCTCAGACCAGTGGATAATTTCCTGACCACCATTAATCAGTTCAGGGGCGCGGGTGTCAACATAGGTATTCATTCTCTCTTCAATCAATACCGTTACTTCTTTAGTATTCAGGTCAACACGGCATACATCATAACGCTTCAGGTCACGGCTTATCCGGGTAAAATAAAGCTCATCTGAAGATGGTGAGAGCCAAATAGGTGGACGGTGGTCTTCCAGATTCTCCTTGTTTGTGCGTTGCATCCGCGGTACAGAAATCGTCTGGTTTTTAAAGGCGACAATGGGTATAGTGTCGCCGCTTTGGGTTTCCATATCAAACACCCACAGCTCCGATTCGGCCGGATGCTCTTCACCGGGCATCTGATACTTGTAGGTTTCAATTTCAGGCCTGGGGTTTGACAGTGAGTTGATCACCCACAAGAATTTGATTTCACGGGTATCATTGCGGGTAACAGTAAATCTGCGTGAGTCGGGCGACCAGGTAATATTGGCACCACGACGCTTTTCCATTTCTTCTTTAATCTTTTTTCTATCATCATTCATGCCCGGGGTGTAACCACCGCCAAAAGCATAGTACTGCTCGCCATCAAAGGTCAACTGATGTTCAACTATGGTTGTGTCTTCTTCATTTTCAATCGCCTTAAGGTAATTCTCCTTGTCCATCCAGAAAAGGTTGTAATCACGGGCAAACACCACATAGGTGCTGTCAGGAGACACATTTGCCCAGTTTTTTGGTTCAGGCTTTTCTTCTTCTTCAATTTCATAAAGCTCACCTGTGGCTATATTGTATTCAAGGTGAAACACTTTGCGTTGCTCACGGGTGGCCTTTGGTTTCGCATCATTTTCTTTTTCTTCTTCCTGCTCTTCTTCCTGCTCTTCTTGCTCCTCTTCTTTCAGATCGTCATCTTTGTCATTTTTTTTCTTGTCTTCAACAGGCAGAATCTGCATACTGGTAACCTGGAACCGGAAGAACTGATCATCCCTCACAAACCTTGGTCGTATTACAGGAAGATTTTGGTAGTCATAAGGGTCTTTTGTGATCAGTGTCAGTTGACGGGCCATTTCATGGTTGTCAAACAAGTACTCCTTTGACTGCCTGTTCAGATCTACAATGTAATAAGATGTACCATTGGTCGTCTTGTAAGAATACCAAAACCTGTCACCAGTTTTAAGCCAGTTCGGATTAACACTGGTGCTGAAAACCATTCGGTCAAGCTTAGTGGGAGAAAAACGTTCGGCCAAGCGATAGTTGGCTTCAGAAACAGGTGCAGGTTGTGCCACACCATTGGCAGTCGTAATGAACAATGCCAATACAAATAATACGTAATAGCGCTTAAATTGCATGGGGATTTCTAGAAATAAAGTTAATAATTGGCCGCTATATTAGGTAAAAAATCTGAAAAAACGGGAGAATTCATCAGATTGTAAAAAAAAAAGCTGTCTGTGAACAGACAGCTTCTACTGTGTGGTGCCCGGAAAAGGACTCGAACCTTCACGACCTTGCGGTCACTAGTCCCTGAAACTAGCGCGTCTACCAATTTCGCCATCCGGGCGTATCACAAGTAAAGAACGTTTGGTTTTTAGTGCCCAGGACAAGAATCGAACTTGCACGGCCTTGCGGCCACTACCCCCTCAAAGTAGCGTGTCTACCAATTTCACCACCTGGGCTAATGGCTTGGCAAAACTACAAAAAAACTTTTTGATTTTCATAAAAAAAAACAACCTTTGCCTTATTCAGACGTTCTTACAAACGGGAGTTTCTCCCACTCAATAAATTACCGAATAATGAAAGATTTCTCCGAAAGCCCAACCCTTTCACAAGCTGTACTTGAAATGGTCACCGTAGCCAATGAGTACTGCCTGTTTTTCGAAAAGGCTGAAAGTTATGATACCCTTGACATCAAGTCATATTTTCAAAAAATCGCTCCCCTGCTCTACCTTAAGGCGACCTTGCTTCCACTCATTGAGATTGATGACCCATCTGTAAATGAACGATTTGTTACAGAGGAGCAATGGGAGTACGTATTTAAGACATTGCGGGTGAAATTCGGTTCACATGACACCTACTACACCCATGATCACAACTTTGACTCAGTCCAGGCAAGTCTGGCAGATAACATGGCTGACATTTATCAGGACTTGAAAGATTTTATCATGTTATACCAAAAAAATACCGAAGTCGCCAGGCAAAATGCCATTGCCCAATGCAAAGATTATTTTACGTGGCATTGGGGACCGTCACTGCTTAACGCCCTTGCAGCCATACATCAATTACTTTACATAGAACACATTGATCCTGACCTTTTAAAGGATGAATCAGATGGGTTATTTTAAACAAAATTATACATGAAAAACCAGCATAATAAATACCTGTTTATTTTTACATTTTTCGTTGCATTTTTATCTGGCGCAACTGTCAATGCCAATGCAGACTATCAGATTACAGTGCATTTAAAAGGCATAAGTGGGGGTGAATCTTATTTGGCCTACCATCTGGGCAACCGCCAGTATTTGCTTGATACAGCCTATGTAAACCAACAAGGCATGGCCGTTTTTGAAGGCAAAGAGGCATTAAAACCAGGTGTATACCTCATTGTACTGGCTGATGAGCGAAATTTTGAAATTCTTATCGACCAGAGTGCTCATTTTACAGTGTCGGGAGATCCCACTGATTTTGTATCAACCGCTGTTTTTGAGGGGTCACCCGAAAATGTGGCGTTTTATGGCTACCTGAATTTTATCAGAGAGAAAAGCCAGAAACGCAACCAGATACAACAGCAACTAAATGTGCAGCAAACCCCACCCGAAAAAAGAGTTGGCCTTGAAAAAGAATTACAACAACTTGATATGGTTGTAAGACAAAGGCAAGATGAAATCATTGCAGCTTCAGGAAATGGATTGCTCGCACAAATACTTCGCGCTCAAAGAGATCCTGAGCTGCCAGACCCACCACAACATGCCGATGGAAGCCATGACAGAGAAACCATGTATCAAATATATAAATCCAGGTATTTTGACAATATTGATTTTGAGGATGGACGCATACTGCGATCACCAGTATACCACAGCCGTCTGCGGGTTTTTTTCAACAATGTAATGATGCAACACCCAGACAGTATCATTCTTGAGGCAGACAGGCTGCTTGAAAGGTCATTGGCTAATAAGGATATGTTTCAGTATACGCTTTGGTATATTACAAATTTCGCAGAAGCTTCACAGGTAATGGGAATGGATAAGGTGTTTGTCCATATGATCGAAAACTATTACCTCACCGATAAGGTTGACTGGGTTGATCCTGAAGGAAAAAACAGGCTCAGACAACGTGCTGAAGCCCTAAAACCCTTACTCATCGGGAATATAGCTCCTGATCTGGTTCTGTATGACCAACAAGCAAATGCTGTCAGAGTACATGACATTGAAGCCGACTTTCTGGTTATGTATTTCTGGGATTCAGAATGCGCATTCTGCCGGCAGGCCGCCCCAAAACTGATAGAGGCCTACGAAGCACTCAGGCCATACGGCGTCAGGTTCCTGGCAATCAATACCGAAACGAGTCCTGTTAAATGGCAAAACAGCCTGGTTACCTATCCTGAAAGTTGGGTGCATGTTAACGATCCTGAAAACAAATCAGGATTCAGAGAAACATATGACATCTATTCAATCCCGACCATTTTCATTCTTGACAGTGAGAAAAAGATTGTTGCAAAAAAACTTCCGGCTGAGCATATTGAACAGTTCATCAGGCAGGAATTATCTGATCACTGATGTTGTTCCCTTAACAGGTCATTGATGGTTTTAACCGGATTAAAAGTGATCAGGGGTACTTCAATAAAAACTGTGTTCCACCCGGCCATAGCTCCGTTCCAAAGACCAGGTCTTTCGAACGCCTTGATTAGTTGGCCACCTTGTGACTTTTCACTTATAAACCCGGTGTTGGGGTCGATAAAATCATGCAGGTCAAACTTTTCTCCCTTATAATCGAAGGTGCCGCAAACCAGGTCAACCGGGTTAAAGTGGGTGGCATTGCTTACAATAGCAGCCTGATCTTTATTATCAAGATCTATCTGTGACATCTCCACAATCTGCAGTGAGCATTTGCCTGTACCTGTATCTCTTACCCAGAACGGACCTCCTCCGGGTTCTCCTTCATTCTTAACCATTCCGCACACCCGTAATGGGCGATTGAACATGCTTTTAAGAACACTGCATCCCAACGATGCATCGCGTGGGAATAATTCAGCGTCTAAATTCAATCCCTTAATGGCAAAACTAACGGCCTGGCGGTACTCTTCATCAACCAGTATGCCGCTTTCAAGTTTATGCATCCAGCCAAAAATTTCTTTTTGCATACGCAGAAGCATCCCTGCAAGGGCCTTCTTATAAAGAATGGTATCATTTTTTAACCTATCCGGAACTACATTATCAATATTTTTAATAAATATCAAGTCGTATTCCAGCTCATTTAGGTTTTCAATTAAGGCTCCATGACCTCCGGGGCGAAACAACATTGTGCCATCTGACTGGCGAATGGGCTTGTTCTCAATGTCAACGGCGATGGTATCTGTTGAAGGTTTCTGAACAGAATATTCCAACTGATACCTGGCCATGTATTTTTTCTCATAGTTTTCTCTTACCTGTTCTATCTTGCTCTTGAAGCGTCCTATATGTTCAGGTGATAAAGTAAAGTGCAGGTTCACCTGACCAGTTTTGTCTCTGGCAAAACAAGCTCCTTCAACAAGATGTTCCTCAAGTGAGGTTCTTGTTATTGAACCATAACGGTGAAAGGTAATAAGCGCCTTGGGCAGATATGCATATTCAAGGCCGGCATCAAAAAGCAAATAATCTATCAGGGGGAGGTAGTTTTTGTTTTCAAGCAAATAAGCTGCGTCCAGGTCGTCCTTATCCATGGCAAGCACCAACTCATCCCAGAATGCAAAATCTCTTAACCGTTCAAAAAACTTTGCAGCTTCAGGCTTAGACACAATGAGGGTTTTTATGTCTATCCCAGACATCAATAAGTCGCGCCAAAGAAATACATCTTTAAACATGCGTGTAGCAGCTCCACTGGCGGGCACAAACTTAACGAGCCTCAGTTCATCTGATTCCTCATCATAATATTTTGATAGCTCATGCACTGTCTTTTTGTCAAGACACATTATCCCATCACCTGATGTTGCCGGTCTGTCTAATTTGAGCAGTGGAAAGCCCGACTCAAAAAACGCAATCTGGTTGCGGATATCATCCGGGCTTAGGCCTTTATTTTCAAGCATCAATAAGTCCTGATCTGTAAACATATTACGGGGTTTTTCAGACAAATCAATGCGCAAATATAATAAAACCATAACCATGGGGATAAAAGCTTTTTAAGATTTTTGTATTTTAGCCAGATAAATACAACAGGTATGTTTGTTCCAACAGTTAAAAGCAGCCCCGAAAAAATAAGGATACAGTCAGAAAAAATCCTCAGGAGTAATGTATTCCCAGAGCTTCTGAGAGATGCTTCAAATATCATTATGATCCTGAATAAACACCGACAAATAGTTTACCTGAATAAAAATCCTGTCCCGCATGAGCAAATGGTGTATGGTCACTCCATTGGAGTCAGACCTGGCGACTGCATAGGCTGCATAAATGCATCAAGGGGTGAACTGGGGTGTGGCTCTTCAGAATTTTGTAAGGTATGTGGTTTTAATGCAGCCATTACAGTGAGTGAAAAAGGAGAAACGGGTCATAACGAATGTCATATTAGTCTGGACAATGGTTCCTCACTCTCTCTGAGTGTCATTACCAGGCCATTTGATTTTGAAGATGAATCATTTATATTCTGCACCCTCGAAGACATCAGTGACACCAAGCAGAAACAACTGCTTGAAAATGTCTTTTTGCATGACATTATGAATACAGCGGCCATTTTAAATGGACTCAGTAATGTTTTTGACCAGCTTAGCAAAGAGCAAATCACAAAAATGCTCCAGGAAGTTTCAGATGACCTTGTTGATGAAGTTCAGTCATACAGAATGATCAGACATGTTGAATCATCAACCCTTACACCCAGATATGGAAAAGTTGAACTGAAGGGTTTAACCAATGAAGTTGTTGAATCGCTGCAACGAATCAAATCTTTCAGTTTTAAAAAGATTTTTGTTTATGCATCAGAAGGCACTATTGTTACTGAGCGAAGCCTGTTGCGCCGGGTACTGATAAACCTTTTGAAAAATGCACTTGAAGCAGGAAGCAAAGAAGGCCCGGTTGAAGTCACTGCCAGACTTATCAGAAACAATGGACAGGCAGAGTTCATTGTCAAGAATCCTGAAGTTATTCCACGCACCAATCAACTTAGAATGTTTCAAAAGGCATTTTCAACCAAAGGCCAGGGAAGGGGCTGGGGCACATATAGTATTAAACTGCTTACAGAACGCTATTTGAAGGGTCAGGTAGATTTCACTTCAGAAGAAGGTAAGGGCACTGCCTTTACTGTTAAGATACCTTCACTATAGGGCACCTGGGTGTTTGGTATCAAAATATCTGAGAGCCAGGCTTTGGCCGTCAAACTCAGCATATGAAAAGTGTTTAACCCAATCACCTGTATTCAAATACCTGCTGCCTGGTCCAATTTCGACATCAAGCGGCAGGTGACGATGTCCAAATACAAAAAAGTCAGTTTTCTTTTTTCTGAGCTGATCGCGGCAGTATCCTTCAAGCCATTCCTTATCAGATCCCTTATACACTTCGTCATTTTTCTCATTGGCGGCCCGGCTTCGTTTTGACAAGAAGGTTGCCAAACGTAAACCCACAGACGGATGCAAAAATGCAAACAGACGCTGGCATAGATAACACGAAAAAAAAGCCTTGAGTATTTTGTACCCTTTATCACCGTCACCAAGACCGTCTCCATGGCCGATAAAGAAAGAGCTCCCTGATATTTCCATCTCAATTGGTTCACGGTGCATCACAACTCCCAACTCCTTGCTGAAGTAATCAAACACCCACATGTCGTGGTTTCCTGTAAAATAATGCACGGGGATGCCGGCATCGGTTATCTCTGCAATTTTCCCCTGAATTCTCACAAATCCTTTTGGAACAGCTCTGCTGTATTCAAACCAGAAGTCAAAAATATCGCCCAACAGAAAAATGGCAGCCGCATCATGCTTAACCTGGTCTAACCATCGTATGAGGTGTTTTTCTCTTACCCGACTCTTTGAATAGTCAGGCACACCCAGGTGACTGTCTGAAACAAAGTATATTCTGCGCCCTTTTTCTATATCAATTGACATGTTGACAAATTTAAACGATTTTTTTTATGTCAACTTAAATTATGAATTAAGCTGGCATATATTTAACAGATTGTAGTATATTTATGCTCCTTTTTGGGCGCATGACATATACAGATCCTGTTACATTTTTACACCCGTACCTATAAACCAATTGAATGATGAAGAACCTTTTACAAGCACTGCAGAAATTGGAAGGAACCACTATTGAACCCAATGCCGTCAGAAACATTCTGACTACGGTTGATTTCAAAAAAGTATCCTATAAAGAGTATGTCAAAGGCTATGACCTGGGCCAATACAACCGCATTGAGATTATAGATTCGCCCATGCATGTTTTTATCATGACATGGCCACCCCAGTTTCTTTTACCCATTCATCAGCATAATAATTTCTGGGGTTTTGTGATCCCTCTCAAGGGGATTGTGGCTGAAACGCTTTACGGATATGCACCAAGAAAGAAAAAAGTATTCTTGCATCCAACCAAGACCTTTAATCCTGGTGAAATCATTTACGAGCCCTACAACGTGATTCACAAATTGCAAAACACTTCTCCCCTTGAGCCAACCATTAGCATCCAAATTTATTTTCCCCGGCTTAACCATTATAAGGGAACCATGATATTCGATGCCCAAAACAGACGTCTTGCGGTACTGAATGAAAAGGCCCAAAAATTAAGCTGGGATCTTCCCGCTGACCACTATGACTCTGTTGTGGAAGATGCTTATGAAGTTGAAAAACTCTGGTAAGAAAACAATCAGAAACCAAATCTGTCTGCAAGGAACTGCTCAAGTTGATCTGGAGTGGTTCCTTTTTTGATAATCTTTCCTTCCGGATCAATCAGCAAGGCATAGGGGATCCCTGAAATATTGTATAGATTCACAACCGGCGAGCTCCAAAATCTGAGGTCACTTACCTGGGGCCAGGTAATGCTATCTTCACGTATGCCTTGTATCCACTGCTCTCTTGTTCTGTCAAGTGAAATGGCGTAAATATCAAAACCATAATCATGGTATTTGGAATAGATTTCTCTGAGCCGCGCATTTGCTTCTCTGCAAGGAGCACACCAGGCCGCCCAGAAATCAATAAGAACATAACTGCCCCGCAGAGATGAAAGCGCCACCATATTTCCATCAGGATCAGGAAGCACAATTTCGGGAGCAGCAGCCCCAATGGCAAGGTTCTTCTCATTTTGCCTGCGCTGGTGCAGTTCTCTTTTGTGTCGGTTTATCCTGCGGTTCAGATCAATTACATGTTTATTCTCAGGATACACTTCTGACAAAGATGAAGCCAATGATTCGAAATATTCAAAATGCTCCTGCTCACTGAGCAAAAGCTGATTGCCAAAAAATTGATACGAAGCTATAATGGAGGCAAGAGATTTGGGATTCTCACGAATAAAATTTTTGACATATTCCTGTTGATCAGAAAAAATATCTGCATAGGCTTCATCCAGCCCATTTTTAATTTCAGGAAAATTATCCTTATGCTGGCTGGCCTGAAATATTTCAGCGAGCGAATCCACTTTTTGATAATTCTTCAATAATCGGGTGTTCAGGCTTGATAAAAGCACTGAACCGGGTGACCCATCTATGGAATGTTCTGCGGGCAACCTTTCGACATTTCCCGAAACATTGATCACTTCACCGGGCTCAACAACCAGTGTAAGTCGGTTGGCCTGGTTTGCGCTAATGATAAAAAACCCGGGTTCAGCAATCTCAGCTGTGTAGCTAAATTGTCCCTTATTGTCGGTCATAATACTGTCAACCGGAATCAACTCGCTGGTGGTCAATTCATAGATCGTTAGCATAATTTCACTGGCATTTTCAAATGACCCATGAAGTGAAAAATATGTATCCTGTGTGGCCCTGTCAGCAGGACTACAACCATGTGTCAACAAGAAAAGCAATAAGGGCAGAAACCTTTGCAACATAAGCTTCTTCAACTTAATTTTTTGATTGCCAAAGGTAATTACTATGCCTGTTGTTTTGGAGTATTTAAGATTTTTTAACCTGCATTACTTTGACCTGGTATCTGGTCGGTCAAGCAAGGCCAGGCCTATCATAATAAATATAACAGAAAGTGATGCGCTCAGTAAAGCCCGTGATAGGGTATGCAGTACCTCTGTAAAACGGAAAACTTCAAGAAAAAACAATGTAAGGTGGTGTAATAATACAAGAAATACAACATATGTAAATAGTGAATAACCGCCAAAAGACTGGAATCCCGGTCGGTATGTATCATCTGAGAACACTTTGCCTGCAACCATTTTTATTACCCCGGGCCGGCAAAAGGCCATAAAAACACTTGCTGCAGTGTGGATGGCCAATGAGTTTGAAAACATATCCATGACCAGACCAAGTGCAAAAGCTGATACCAGAAGCAACCAGGGAGCAATTCCTACCGGAAGAATCAGAATGAACAGGATATAAATCTGGGGGTAGGCATAACCACTGATTCTGATATTATTCAGCAAGACTATCTGCAAGACCAGCAGCAACAAAAATAACAGGCTGTATTTAAACACATTTTTTTGCATCTTCTTTATTACTATGGGGCTTCCTGCCCTGATTCAAGGTCATCTTGCTCTTCTTTAAACAGGTGGTTTACAACATATACATGAGCAAGTTTATTAAAATCAAGGGCAAGGTCTAACTCTGCCGTATAAAACACCTCACCCCTTCTGATCTGCCACGATTGTATGGTTCCAATAAAAATATTCTCAGGAAACACGGTTGAAAACCCACTCGTGACAATGGTGTCTCCTACAGCCAATTCAACATGTGACGGGATATAGGTCATGTGGGCTCTGCGGTAATCGTTTCCTTCCCACCTAAGGCTTCCGATGTGGTTGTTTTTTTTGATTCTGACACTTATCATTACATCACTGTGTAATAGTGACATGACCGAACTAAATTGTGCTGAAACGTCTTTTACAATGCCGACCACTCCCTGATTGGTAATCACCCCCATATCTGGTCTGATGCCATGCACGCTGCCCTTATTGATGGTAAGGTAGTTGTTTCGTCTGTTGACTGAGTTGTTGATCACCCTGGCATGCTGATAGGTATACCCCCTGTTAAATATGCTGTCACCTGCAAACAATATCTGACGGTCGGTAACAAGAAAATTATCCCTGTGCTGATTCCTTAGCATAGTATTTTCAATCAGCAGTTCTTCATTTATGCGCTGAAGTTCAAAGTAAGAATTAACCGCATTGTATACACCGAGCATCCTTCCTGAAACTGCATTTGCTGAGTGGATAAAAAACGTCTGCTGATACTGCTGGTGATTGACTGTCAGTAACAAGGCCACTGTTTCCAGCAACAGAAACAGGAGAAAAAAGTGGTACCTGATTATAAATCTGAATAAGTTGCGCATATAGCGAAGTTCCTTTACAACAAACCACCACTCCGGCAGGCCATATTTTAAACGGCCTATTTAATAAGGAATGGGAACTTGTCAAAGTTCTTCAGGGCAATTCCCGTACCCCTTGCCACAGCCCTGAGCGGATCTTCGGCCACATGAACTGATAATCTTGTCTTCATGGCTATCCGCTTATCGAGCCCTCTTAAGAGTGATCCACCACCAGCCATATAAATGCCAGTTCTGTAAATATCAGCTGCAAGCTCCGGGGGGGTCATTTCCAGTGCATTCATAACCGCAGCCTCAATTTTGGTAATAGATTTATCCAGGCAATGGGCTACCTCAGAATATGAAATATTTATTTCTTTAGGGATTCCTGTCATCATATCTCGTCCATGTACAGCCAGATCGGGCGGAGGATTATCCAGTTCAGCCAGGGCCGACCCAACTTCAATCTTTATCTTTTCAGCGGTTCGTTCCCCAATAAGGATGTTATGCTGTTTGCGTAAAAATTCCATTATGTCCGTATTGAAATCATCACCTGCAATGCGAATTGATTTATTGCAAACAATGCCTCCCAATGCGATAACGGCAATTTCAGTTGTGCCACCTCCAACATCAATAACCATGTTGCCCACAGGTTCAAGAACATCAATACCAATACCTATGGCTGCAGCCATGGGCTCATGTATCAACCTTACCTCTTTGGCTCCGGCCTGCTCACAACTGTCTCTGACAGCCCTTTCTTCAACTTCAGTTATACCAGAGGGAATACAAATAACCATTTTCAACGATGGGGGGAAAAGTGGCTTCTTGGTCTCGGTCATTTTGATCATGGCCCTGATCATCATTTCAGCAGCCTGAAAATCAGCAATAACTCCATCACGCAGTGGCCGTAGTGTTTTAATATTCTCATGTGTCTTACCATGCATCATCATGGCCTGCTTTCCAACGGCGATCATTTCACCAGTAGTGCGGTTAATGGCTACAATAGAGGGTTCTTCAACCACTATCTTGTCGTTATGAATGATAATTGAGTTGGCTGTACCCAGATCAATGGCAATCTCTTTGGTTAAAAATGAAAATAAGCCCATTATTGATTGTATAAATTTATTCAGTGTTTAAAATGCCGGTTACCTGTCATAACCATGGCCATACCATGTGTGTTGCAATAATCTATTGAATCCTGATCTCTGACTGACCCCCCTGGTTGTATTATAGCCGAAATGCCTGCACCATGTGCCAGTTCAACACTGTCAGCAAATGGAAAAAAGGCATCAGATGCCATAACAGAACCACGCAGGTCGTGCCCATGCGTTTTTGCTTTTGCCATGGCGTGATTTAATGCATCAACCCTTGACGTCTGCCCCATACCTGTTCCTATAAGCATGCTATCTTTCACAATAGCAATGGCATTCGACTTTAGATGCTTGACAATGGTATTGGCAAATACAAGGTCTTTTTCCTGATCCATGTCAGGCTTTGCATCTGTTACAGATTTCCAGAGTTCGGGCATGGCTGATTTATGGTCTTGTGTCTGCCATAAAACGCCATTTAAAACAGATCTGAATCTGTAGTCAGGTAAAATAAACGGTTTTTTTCGCAGGATAATCCTGTTTTTTCGCTCTGAGAGCAATTCCAGCGCCTCATGCTCAAACCCGGGGGCAATTAATACCTCAAAGAAAAGCTTGTGTATGGATGAAGCCAGCTCTGTTGTAATTTCACGGTTGGCAATAAGAATACCACCATATGCCGAGACCGGATCACCTGACAGGGCATCATGCCATGCTTCTTCGAGAGATTCTCTTGAGGCCACACCACATGGATTGGTATGTTTGATAATGGCAAAGGTGGGCTCACTGAATTCGGCAATCAATGCAACAGCTGCATCAATATCAAGCAGGTTATTGTATGAGAGTGGTTTGCCGTTGAGCTGTTCAAACATTTCATCCAGCTTGCCGTAATAACAACCTTGCTGATGGGGGTTTTCTCCATATCTAAGTGTCCTGGCTGAACCGATACTTTCCTTAAAAACATTTACCTCACCGTCATTCAGGTAATTAAAAATAATAGTGTCATAATGTGAAGATACTTCAATGGCTGCAGCTGCCATCCGTCTACGCACAGAAAGGCTGGTTGAATAACTGCTCGCATTGAGCAAATTGATCACCTCCCCATAATATTCAGCTGAAGGAACAACAAGTACCTCAGCATGATTCTTGGCAGCCGCACGGATCAGCGAAATACCACCAACATCTATTTTTTCAATCATTTCATCATGACTGGCACCTGAGGCCAAAGTCTTTTCAAAGGGATAAAGATCAACCACCACCATATCGATGGGGTCTATCTCATGCCTTTGCATTTCCAGTACGTCAGATTCAGTGGAGGGTCTTCCAAGTATACCTCCAAATATAGACGGATGAAGCGTTTTAACGCGTCCGCCCAAAATTGATGGATATCCGGTAAGTTCTTCCACTGCAACCGCTTCCAAACCCATTTCACGAATAAAGGATAAAGTTCCACCGGTTGAAATAAGTTCAACCCCACCTTGATGCAGGGTCTCTATGAGCGGCCGTACGGGTTCTTTATCGTAAACTGAAATCAGGGCCCTGGAAACCTTTTTGTTATGCTGTATTTCCATTCGTAAAAACCAATTATCTTTGCCCCCTCAAAATCCTCACGAAGTTAATTTAATTTTTCAGAAATGACTTTTGTTAGCAAAGAAAAAATTTTCTCCCGCAAATGGTTTGCTTCCTATACACTGATTACCATTGGAGCATTTATTATGGCCGCTGGCTATGTCTTATTTATCAGCCCATATAAAATAGTTCCCGGCGGGGTTTACGGAATCGGTATTATTCTGTACCATTTGGTTGGCATCCCTGTGGGTTT
The DNA here is from genome assembly GCA_007118495.1 of Bacteroidales bacterium. Classification (GTDB taxonomy): domain Bacteria; phylum Bacteroidota; class Bacteroidia; order Bacteroidales; family UBA7960; genus PUPG01. The sequence goes on along the minus strand of SKRM01000029.1, from coordinate 2,551 downwards.
GACGGGTCTTGCACTTAATATCCCACTGGCAATCATTGGCATCAGGATATTGGGTCCGCGTTTTGGCGTAAAAACCGTTGTAGGCTTTATTTTGGCATCTGGGTTTATAGATGGTCTCATTATGCTGTACGGTGATGCACCACTTGTTGAGGGTGATCCGTTGCTGTCAAGTATATTCGGTGGTGTATTCATTGGGCTTGGTCTGGGGATGATCTTCAAGGCAAGAGCCACCTCAGGCGGTAGTAGCATCATTGCCATGATACTCACCAAGTATACCCGCACGCCATTGGGGCAAAGCCTGATGATCATCGATGCCCTTATTGTGCTTCTGGGGCTTGTGTCATTTGGTGACTGGACTATCCCATTATATTCACTTATCGTAATTTTCATTACAGGTAAAGTGATTGATGTGTTCCTGCAAGGCTTTTCATACGAAAAAACCCTTTTTATTATCTCAGAAAAATATCAGGAGATTGCCGACATGATACTCAAAGACCTGAATCGGGGAGGAACTTTTCTTGAGGGTAAAGGTATGTACCGCCAAGAAGACAAAAAGGTCATCTTTGTGAACGTAACCCGCAGAGAAGTGGCATTGTTGCAAGATTATATCAATCAAATTGACCCTAATGCATTTGTCACTGTTATTGAAGCAAGTGAAATTCTGGGCAAGGGTTTTCGTTCATTGAACGAAAAGGTCACTGATTAGGCTGAACAATTGCCCTTCATTTTCCCTTTAATAGGTAAATTGAACATAAAAATTGTCAGCTTATGGATTATTATATCAGCACAAACCTGCCACAACAAGATTTTGATTCAGTTATCGACAAGGTTACTGAAGAGTTAAAAAAGTACGGCTTCGGGATACTTACCACCATTGATGTGCAGCAAACTTTTAGCGAAAAAATAGGTGTTGATTTCCGAAAGTACAAAATACTTGGTGCCTGCAATCCGCATTTTGCGCACAAGGCTTTAGTAAATGAAGACAAAATAGGTGTATTACTGCCTTGCAATGTAGTGGTGCAGCAGCACGACAACGGAACAGTTGAAGTGGCTGCAATGAATCCCCGCGAGGCCATGAGCGTAGTGGAGAATCAGGCATTAGAAGGAATTGCAAATGAGGTAGAGCAAATAATGCACAAGGTCATAGAAGCCCTTTAGCTTTGTTGTTTTAACCAAACCCTTATCTTTGTTGTATGATTCGTCTAAAAAACATCTTCGGTTTTAACCGTCTTATTCTACCTCTATTTTTTCTGTCCATTGCTCTGCTTTTTTCTTGCGAGCGTGATGAGAATATCATCATTGTACCATCGCCTGATAAAGATGAGTATGAGATCCACTTTATTGATGTGGGGCAGGGAGACGCCATACTGGTAATCACTCCCGACAAAATTCTGCTTGTTGATGGTGGATGGAGAAACAGTGGCGTAGAGCAGTATCTGAATGATCTTGGCATTGATAAAATTGATTATGTAATAGGAACACATCCCCACGCTGACCACATAGGAGGATTGATTGCCATTTTCAACCGCTTTACTGTTGGAGAGGTTCTTGACCCCGGGGTTACCCACACAACAGTAACCTTTCACGATTATCTTACTGCCATAGATGCCAACAACATCCCCTTTACCGTAGGGCGGCGAGGTATGGAAAGACACCTTTCTGAAAATGCCTACTTTGAGATTTTACATCCGGCAAACCCAGGCAGTCATTTGAATAATGCTTCCATTGTCGCAAGGGTAACCTTGGGTAGCATAAGTGTCTTGTTAACAGGCGATGCCGAACGTGAGGCCGAACAGGGAATGCTTCAGTACCCCGAAAAACTGCCAAGTCATATACTAAAAGTTGGACACCATGGCAGCCGCACCAGTTCAACCATGCCATTTCTTGAGGCCATACAACCAGAGATCAGTATTATCAAATGCGGTCAGGATAATCCGTATGGACATCCCCACGCACAAGCAATGCAGAATCTTCATGCCGTCGGTACTGAAATATACCGTACTGACGTACACGGACATATTGTCATAACTACCGACGGCACAGAGTATACCATCACCACCCAAAAATAAAAACTATGCAAGCCGTTGTTGACCGCATTACAGAAAACCTGGCCGTAATACACTTCGAAGGCAAACAGTTTGAAGTTCATATTCCCATGGAGATTCTTCCAGAAAACACAAAAGAGGGATCATGGCTAAAGATACATTTTGAGTTGGACAAAGAAAAAACCACCGAAATGTATCAAAGGAATAAATCACTTTTAGAGCGACTTATCAAAAGGGGAAAGCAACGAAACATCCAGTAGGTTGCTAAACAGGTCTCTATACTGCCGGTTCTGCTGATGTTTCACAATAACGTCAGTAACTGGCATTATCATCAGGGGCTGAACGGCCAGGGCATACGGCATGCGCACCCTATTGCTTCAAACGGGCAAAGCAGTCATACACCATGCAAACCTGACCATGATCACTCAGCAGCAGAGATGCTGTTTTTCGACATGATTACTGACATGTCAGTGCTTTTGCTGTTGGCCGTATTTTTACATGTCTTT
>SKRM01000033.1 GCA_007118495.1 Bacteroidales bacterium | reverse complement strand
TGCCGTAGGCTTCCTTCAGATTCCACCTCGCGATGGACACCCTTGCCCGTAGCTAATGGTTGGCGATTATGAACCCCCATAGTGGACTTGCACCACCAAGTTATTTACCATGCACGGCACACAAATAAAGCCTGTTTGTCATCTGACAACCAGGCTTTATTACTTTTGTATCAGAAACAATTGCTATTGATGGACACATGCTACCCTGCCAATTTTGAAGAAAAGACCGGATTTGATCAGCTTCGGCGGATGCTTACTGAAGGTTGCTTTAGTGAAATGGGCAAGCGAAAAGTTGATCAGATTGGTTTTAAAACCGATATGGGCCAGATCAGTTTGTTACTGGGCCAAACAGAAGAGTTCCGCCATATCATATTGAGCGGGAAACACTTTCCGGGGGCAAATTACTTTGACCCTGAAGACATTTTCACACATCTGCAATTGAAAGACACCTTTGCAGAAGCAGAAGATCTTCTGGACATCAGGCTTTCATATGAGACCATATTGGACATTGTTGATTTCTTATCTGCACAGAAGGATGACAACACGCTTGCATATCCCTGGCTTGCAGGCCTGGTTACAAATATGGATGTAGACAGAGATCTGCCCGGCTTTATCAATCAGGTAATAGATGAAAAAGCTGAAGTAAAAGATCATGCTTCACAGCTTCTGTCAGATATCCGTAAAAAAATCAAAAGCCTCGAATCCAAATCATCCAGCAGGCTTTCAGCCATTCTCAGAGAAGGCAAGGAACAAGGATGGATTCAACAAGATGTTGAGCTGAGCATACGCAATGGCAGGCTTGTGATTCCTGTCAGCGCAACCCACAAGCGACGCATCAGGGGATTCATTCATGACCATTCGGCCACGGGACAGACCGTATACCTTGAACCTGAAGAGGTATTTGGAATCAATAATCAGGTCAGAGATCTCCGGGCAGCAGAAAGGCAGGAGATTATTCGCATTCTGAAGGCAGTTGCAGATTACCTCCGCCCCAGGATACCCCCATTGAAAAATGCATACGATATGCTGGGTGAGGTCGATCTGATCAGGGCCAAAGCCAGACTTGCCATTGAAATGAATGCACAACATCCAACAATCAGTGACAGGGCTCATGTTGAATGGATCAAAGCACACCACCCCTTGCTTTACCTTGCATACAAACCCCAGGGAAAGCACGTCGAACCACTGAGTGTTCGTCTTGATGAAAAAAACCGAATTCTTGTCATTTCCGGACCCAATGCCGGAGGTAAATCAGTATGTCTGAAAACCTGCGGTCTGATTCAGTATATGCTGCAATGCGGGTTGCTTGTCCCCATGGAGAATTATTCTGAATCAGGAATATTTAATCATTTATTCATTGATATCGGTGACGAGCAATCGCTTGAGAATGACCTCAGCACCTACAGTTCACATTTGGTAAACATGGATGTTTTTTTAAGACATGCTGACAAAAAAACCCTGTTTCTGATCGACGAGTTTGGTTCAGGCACCGAACCAAGAATAGGCGGAGCCATTGCCGAGGCTATTCTTGAACAATTGCACCTTAGGGGCTCGCTGGGAGTGGTAACCACCCATTATGCCAACCTGAAACTCATGGCAGGGAAATATCCCGGTATCGTAAATGGCTCCATGTTATTTGACAGCAGGAATATGAGGCCATTATTCAAACTAAAGACCGGTATTCCGGGAAGCAGTTTTGCCTTTGAGATAGCCAGGTCAATCGGACTTCCTGACAAATTGCTTGAGCGGGCTGCTGAGTTGTCAGGTAATCAGGATCTTGATTTTGACCTTCAGCTTCAGGACCTTGAACTCAAAAAACATGAACTCGAAGACAAAGAACTGCAACTCAGAAAAGCCGATGAGTTTCTTTCAGAAATGATAGATAAATATGAGGCCTTGCGCGCAGAAGTAGAATGCCGGAAAAATGAAATCCTGCATCAGGCCAGAAATGAAGCCAGGGGCATTCTTGAAGGCACCAACAAGATCATTGAAAAAACCATCAGGGATATCCGCGAATCACAGGCAGATAAGGACAAGACAAAAATAGCCAGAAAAGAACTGGACTCATTCATCCATGATACAAAAACAAAACTGTCGGACATACCTGAACCCCAAACCAAGGGAAAGAAAAAAAATAAAAAGACAAGGGTTAAGGATGTCGAAATTGATACAAGCCCCATCCAGCCAGGTGATGTTGTCAGAATCAAAGGCCAGGAGACAGCTGGTGAAGTTGCACTGATCAGTGGCAGAAAGGCTGAGGTTATTTTTGGGAGCTTCAGACTAAAAGCAGACATCAGCGAATTGGAAAAACTGAAAAAGGGCAGCACTCAAACGGATAGTTCGCAAAAGGCAGGGTCAAAAATGCTCTTTGACATCAATGAAAAAGCTGCATCTTTCAGGCCTGAAATTGACCTGAGGTCAACCAGGGTTGACGAAGCACTGCGTAAAATACAAACACATCTGGATGATGCATACTTGCTTGGAGTTTCACAAATCAGGATCATTCACGGCAAGGGTGACGGGATATTGCGGGCTGCACTCCGCGATTTTCTAAGGGGCCAGCCAAGGGTAAAATCTTACAGTGATGAGCATCCTGACCGTGGAGGGGCTGGAATTACCATTGTTGATTTCACCGGCTAATCAATGTTCACCACCTCTCCTGAGCTGAAAAGATCAAGCTGGTTTTCGGTGGCATATGACGGAGGGGGATCATTCCTGTGCCTGGACACATGACTATTTATCAGAGATTTAATAAAACGAACGGGAGTAAGGTTTTGCGTTTTGCAATACCTGTCAAGTGCCTGCTTTTGTCCCTCGGTCAGTTTAAAACCGACTTTGCGGTACCTTACAGCTTTTCGTTTTTTTCTCGGGATCCTCGGTGTTTTGCGGAGTTTGCTGCTGGCCATAACTTAATGTGGTTTAGTATTCTCTGAAAGAAAAAACATAAGCAAGGAAGTGGTAACTGTTGCAATTTACGAACATCAATCCTCAAAAATAAACATTTAGCAGAAAAACATTCGATGCCAGAAGAATAACATTTCATTCAATATGTAGAATGATGCATATAATGCTGACTATCTGATGTTTACCGTCGACTAAATATCAGATGTACGGCAAGTCAGATTTGAAAGTACTTCGACAAAGCGGTGTATCTCTTCGATCGTATTATATCTGCTGAATGATACCCTCAGTGAAGAAACTGAAGGGTCAACACCCATAGCTTCCAACACATGCGAACCCTTATGGCTGCCTGAAGAACAGGCACTGCCGGCTGAAACACATATACCCTCAATATCCAGTCCGGGAAGTAACATATCCGGGTCTTTCCACTGTGGAAGTGAAAAATTAACGATGGTGTGCAGACTACCCGCATTGATATCTCCATTGAAAACAATCTGGGGAATGCGATCGCTCAAAAGCCTGACAAATTCATCCTTTAGCCCCCTGATATACACACAGTCTTCATCCAGCCGCTGCATAGCCACATCAAGGGCACGGGCCATACCAACTATACCACATACATTTTCAGTGCCAGCCCTCATGTTCCTTTCCTGGGCACCACCTGATAAAAATGACTGAAGCAAATGACCAGACTTTATAAACATAAATCCCACACCTTTGGGGCCATGAAACTTATGGGCACTGGCCATGGCAAAATCAAGGCCGAGCTGTCTCAGGTCAAGTCTGAATTTTCCAATGGTCTGAACTGTGTCTGAAAGAAATACAGCATCATACCTTTTGCAAATGCCTGCCACATGCTTTACTGGTAGCAGTTTGCCTGTTTCGTTGTTGGCATGCATCAAACTCACCACTGATCTGGGATACTGCAATAAAAGTGTGTCAAGGTGTTCGAAGTCAATATTGCCAAGACTGTCAACCTTTACAAAGTGCACCCTGGCACCCATATGCCTGACCAGGGCATCCAGCGTGCCCAGAATAGCCGGATGCTCAGTGGTGCTGGTAATGAAATTTTTAAATCCCAAATCTTTACAGCATCCCCACAAAACAGCATTCCCGGCCTCTGTTCCACCGGAGGTAAAAAAAATCTCAGCAGAGCTTACTCCCAGGCATCCGGCAATACTCCGGCGTGCATGCTCTATCAGTACCCGGGCCTTCCGTCCGTGATTATGAAGCGATGAAGGATTCCCATAAATGGTCCGCATACATTGCACCATAGAGTCAACAACTGTTTCATCCATAGGTGTGCTGGCGGCATTGTCTAAATATATTACACCCTTCTCCATAGGTGCAAAAATAACCATTCCTGTTTTTATACAGATTATTTTCACAAAAAGCTTACTTTTGATCTTTGGTGAATACGCTGGATAACCGAATTTTATTCAATTAATTATCATTTTTATTGTGCAAATGACTTTGGCTGACAGTTTGGTTATCATACCTACCTATAACGAGAGGGGCAATATTGAAAAAGTTATCCGCCGGATCTTTTCTTTGTCTAAAGTATTTCATATCCTGGTGGTTGACGATAATTCACCTGATGGGACTGCTGAAAAGGTAGAAGACCTCATCAGTGTTTTCTCTGACAAACTTTTCCTCGAGTCGCGCCCCGGAAAGCAGGGTCTTGGAACTGCCTATATTCACGGGTTCAAATGGGGGCTTGACAGGCATTATGAATATATTTTTGAGATGGATGCCGACTTGTCTCACGATCCAAACGACCTGGAAAGACTATATGATGCATGTAAAAATAAGGGCCATGATCTGGCCATCGGATCACGTTATATTGACGGGGTAAATGTAGTTAATTGGCCCATGGGCAGGGTGTTAATGTCGTACTTTGCCTCTATTTATGTCAGAATGGTTACCGGAATGCCAGTCCAGGACACAACTGCCGGATACAAATGTTATCATAGAAAAGTACTCGAAGCCATTCAGTTGGATGAGATCAGGTTTACGGGATACGCATTTCAGATCGAAATGAAATTTAAAGCCTGGAAAATGGGATTCAAGATCACCGAGGTGTCCATAGTATTCACCGACCGAACTGAAGGGGAGTCAAAAATGAGCACACGTATTTTCAAAGAGGCTGTGCTGGGAGTAATACAGCTTCGCTGGCAAAGTCTGGTAAGACCAAAAAAATTCAGGGTGAAAGCAGACTAATCTGCTGCTTATTCGCCTGAAGGTGAAAAATCAAAACCTATATGCAACACAAGAATTTTTTTCTGAAAAACGCTACCATTGTAAGTGATGGAAGAAGTTTTAAGGGAGACCTTTATGTCGAAAAAGGCCTGATCAGTAAAATTTTTGAGGGAGGACACAATGGATCCTTTACCAGAGAAGATGTAGAAACCAGAGATATGGAAGGTCTTCTGCTCATCCCCGGTGTTATCGATGACCAGGTACATTTTCGTGAGCCCGGACTTACCCATAAAGCAGAAATATATACAGAATCAAGGGCAGCCATAGCCGGTGGAATTACCAGCTTTATGGAAATGCCCAACACCAGACCCCAAACCACCAGTCAAAAACTTCTTGAAGAAAAATTCGCACTTGGTCAGGAGAAAAGTCTGGCCAACTACTCATTCTATATTGGTGCCACCAATGACAACCTGGATGAGTTAAAGGCAACAGATATAAATCATGTTTGCGGTGTCAAGGTGTTTATGGGGTCTTCAACCGGAAATATGCTTGTTGACAACCCTGAAACTCTTTCAGGGATATTCAGAGACATGAAGTTGCCTGTGGCAGTCCATTGTGAAGATGAGGATACCATCAAATCAAACCTGTCAAAGGCCATGGAAACCTATGGTGAAAATATCCCGGTGCATATGCATCCCATCATCCGCAGTCATGAAGCATGCGAGCGCTCATCGCGTCTGGCAGTTTCTCTGGCAGAGAGATTTGGAACACGGCTTCATCTTTTGCACCTGAGCACTCTGAATGAACTCAGGCTGCTTCGAAATGATATTCCCCTTGATAAAAAACAAATCACTGCCGAGGTATGCGTGCATCATCTTTGGTTTTCTATGGACGATTATTTTCACAAGGGATCGCTGATCAAGTGGAATCCGGCAGTAAAATTTGACTCAGACCGTACAGCCCTTATTCGAGGCATAGAAGAAGGATATCTTGACGTGATAGCAACAGATCATGCTCCCCACACACTTGAAGAAAAAAACAACAACTACCTGCAAAGTCCCAGCGGGGGGCCCATGGTGCAACATGCATTGCCACTCATGCTCACACTGGCCCATCGCCAAAACATCCCGGTTGAAAAAATCGTAGAGCTGATGTGCCATAACCCGGCCATTTGTTTTGGTGTCAAAAACAGGGGCTTCATCAGAGAGGGCTACGCCGCCGACCTGGTGGTGATAGATATGGGTAAAAAATTCCGCGTTGAAAGAGATCATTTGCTCTATAAATGTCAATGGTCACCACTTGAAGGAAAGACACTTAACGCCAGTATCGCATTTACTTTTGTAAATGGACATCTGGTATACGACAACGGTCGTTTTAATGAAGAAAACTTGGGAGAGGCACTGCAGTTTAGCCGCTGATGTTTGCTTTTTTCAGGTGAGATACAACCAAAATAACCGCCATGATTGCCAACAAAAAAAACATCTTTTGCTTTATCCTGGCATCATCATTTCTGGTCTCATGCAACTTTTTCCGGGCACCGGGAAAGGATGACTGTGATAAAATACTTCCAAGAGAGATTATGGCAGACATGTTGACCGACATCTACCTGCTCGAGGCCTTTCTTGTTGAATACCAACATATAGAACGCCGGGTTAGAGACTCAGCCATGTATTATTACGGCGGAATGTTTGCCGCCCACGGTGTAGATCCTTTTGATTTTGAGCAAGCCCTGTCATGTTATCTGCTTGACAGAAATGAGATGGACCTCATTCATGAAATGGTGCTGAATCGCCTGAGTATGATGGAAAGCGAAATAGAAAAACAGCTCATTGATCAGGAGGCAGATTTTATAGAAATGGTTCCCGAATGATCATTTTTGCTCTCACGCATGCCAAATCAAACACCTCACGATGAAAAAAGCTTATCAAGCAGTTTTTCATCCGGAATATTTGGCAGTGTGACCCTGAGCCTGGGCTCTGCATTCATAGCCCTTTGAACGGCATATATGGCCTCTTTGTTTCTGGCCCAGCTTCTGCGGGCAATGCCATTATTTACATCCCAGAACAACATAGATTCAAGGCGCCTGTCAGCCTCGGGCGAACCATCAAGCACCATTCCAAAGCCCCCATTGATTACCTCACCCCAACCAACACCACCTCCATTGTGTATAGAAACCCAGGTGGCTCCCCTGAAGCTGTCTCCGATAACATTTTGTATGGCCATGTCGGCGGTGAATTGCGATCCGTCATATATATTGGAAGTTTCTCTGTACGGGCTGTCTGTACCACTTACATCATGGTGGTCACGTCCAAGAACAACCGGCCCACTGATATGACCCTCTCTGATTGCATTGTTGAATGCCCGGGCTATTTTAATTCTGGCTTCACTGTCTGCGTAAAGGATACGAGCCTGTGATCCAACCACCAATTTGTTTTCACCTGCTTGCTCAATCCATTTCAGGTTATCAGCAAGCTGTTGACTAATTTCGACGGGTGCGGTTTTTAACATATCACGCAGAACCTTGGCCGCCAGTTTGTCTGAAAATTCCAGATCAGCAGGATCACCAGATGCACATACCCACCTGAAAGGACCAAACCCGTAGTCGAAACATAAGGGTCCCATGATATCCTGCACATATGACGGATACCTGTAAGTTTCATCGTCTCTGAATATATCTGCCCCAGCCCTGCCAGCCTCCAATAGAAAGGCATTGCCATAATCAAAGAAGTACATCCCTCTTTCAGCCAGAACATTAATGGCTTTCACATGCCTGATGAGTGATTCCTTTACTTTTTGCCTGAATCTGCCAGGATCTGAAGCCAGCATCTTATTTGCTTCTTCAAAGTCAAGGCCTGCAGGATAATATCCACCTGAATAGGGGTTATGCAGTGAGGTCTGGTCAGAACCCAGTTCAACCTCAATATTTTCGCTTACAAACTTTTCCCAAAGATCAACGATATTGCCCTGGTAGGCAATTGATACAGCCTCGGCATCAGCTTTTGCTTTCCTGATCCGGCTTATGATCTGGTCAAGGTTGTCATATACTTCATCAACCCACCCCTGCACATACCTTGTCTGGGTGGCCTTTGGGTTAATCTCTGCAACTACACCCACGGCTCCGGCAATAACTGCTGCTTTGGGCTGAGCACCTGACATACCACCCAGTCCGCTTGAAACAAATAACTTGCCTGCCAAAGATTCTCTGTTCTTTTTAAGCAGACGACCTGCATTCAAAATTGTTATTGTGGTGCCATGTACAATTCCCTGTGGCCCGATATACATGAAAGAACCTGCAGTCATTTGCCCATATTGGGTAACCCCAAGGGCATTGAATCGCTCCCAATCATCAGGTGATGAATAATTTGGGATCATCATCCCATTTGTAACCACCACCCTGGGTGCTTCTTTATGTGAGGGGAACAGTCCCATGGGATGACCGCTGTACAAAACCAGGGTTTGTTCATCGGTCATTTCAGCAAGGTATTTCATGCACAGCAAATACTGCGCCCAGTTCTGAAAGACTGCTCCATTACCGCCATAAGTGATGAGTTCATGGGGATGTTGCGCCACAGCATAATCCAGATTATTGCTAAGCATGAGCATGATAGCAGCTGCCTGAACAGATTGGTGTGGAAAATCAAAAATATTCCTGGCAAATATGGGATAATCTGGCCTGAACCTGTACATATAGATCCGGCCATAGGCATTCAGTTCATCTGCAAATTCACTGGCCAGCACCCCATGGAAAGATGCAGGAAAATACCGTAGCGCATTTCTGACAGCAAGCTTTTTATCCTTTACCGATAAAATATCCTTACGTCTTGGTGCATGGTTTATTTCGGGTTCATAGGGTCTTGCCGGTGGCAATTCAGAGGGAATTCCCTGCAGTACAGCCTGTTTAAAATCATTTGATTCCATATTATTGAATGATAATCATTGATACAATATTGCGTCAGGTATGCCAATTTGCTTAGTCACAATTCTGAACGCCGACAACGTCCATAAAGGGGATGTCCCACGAAAATCCTTCTGCCTCTACCTTGCTCATGGTAATGCCTTCAGCCATGAACCTGAGTCCTGCCCGGTTACCTCTTTTTGTCTGGCCGGGGAGCAGGCAAATGGATTGTTCTTCAGTTTCAAAAAAAATGATGCCATCACTGTAATAAGCAGCGACAAAAGAAAGTTGAACGGGGGTTTCTGATACATTAGTTAATTGCAGATTAAGGATGGCATGACTATCTGCAGCAAAAAATCTTTCACGTTGCCAGCGGTACTCAACTTTAACACTGTCAATGGTCGCATACTCCTGGTATACCACCTGGGCAAAGGTATTTTTGGGCAACAAAAAAGAAATAGCCGCCAAACACATCACAAAAAATAGTTTCTTCATCTCTTCAACATTTTATTAAGCTGGTTACACCATTGAGCACTTGTGAGCTTAGCGAAACCAAACTTGTCGGTTGTTAAATTTGTTCATTCATATTTACAAGGGCTTGGTATAGAAACTCTCTGGCTCTGAATAACTGTGCCTTGACTGTACCCAGGGGCAATTCAAGCAACGACGAAATTTCTTCGTATGACTGCTCCTCAAAATACCTGAGAGCGATAAGCCTGCGATAACGGGGCTTAAGTGTTTCTACCACTTGTCTGACACGCTCTATTTTCTGACCACGGATAAAGGCCTCTTCAGGGTTCATCAGCTCAGTTACAAACTGCTGCTTCTCACCCGATTCATCGAGCTGTTCACTTTTCAATGAGTCAAGTACGTTCTTTTTCCTCTTGCGCATAAAGTCTATACCATGGTTGGTCGCAATTCTGAACAACCAGGTACTGAAGGCGTACTTTGCATTATATTGGCCAATGTGTATGAAGGCCTTTCCGAAAGTTTCAATGGTAAGGTCTTCAGCATCCTCATGATTACCGGTCATTTTCAGAAGCATAAAAAAAACGGTATCCTTATAAAGTTTCATCAGCTCAGCAAAAGCATTTTGGTTGCCATGCTGTATGGCATCATTGACCAGCGTCTGGTCACGCTTTGCTTTTTCTGATGGTCCGGTTACTGCCTCCATGTGGGTTTCTTCATAAGAACAGCATACACTGTAAAAACAGCATATAACAAAGATAACAACACATCGCCTGGTAACGAAATTAAAGATAGTTTCTCTTCGTTCAGGCGTGCAGATGCACGTTTGACAATCACAACATGACTAAGCATCCAGACAAAAAATGCAGCCATTGCCATGTATCCCTGGTCTGAAAACCCCCACCAAATCATGCACAAAGCAAATAATGGGTATAAAAGAAAATGTGACCCATGAAAAAGCCCAAGTATTTTTTTGTGCCTTCTTTTATAATATTTTATGGAGCCCATATTGCGGGCTTTCTGCCTGATCCACTCTCCAAGGCCAACCGGGGGATCTGTCAGTGTAAATGCATTGGGCAGCATTTCAGTGGCTGTATTGTCTTTATGGGCTGCCTGGTTGACAAAGAGGCTGTCATCACCGACAATCACATTGTAATGAGAAGTAAATCCTTTAACCTTATAAAACAATGTTCTTGTATAGGCAAGGTTCTGGCCTACTCCCATATAAGGGGAGCCCGCCATTGACATACCTCCGTAGCGCAGGGCACTCAATACCGCGTCAAGCCTGATGAGCTTATTCAGGAATCCGGGCTTCGGATTATACGCGCAATATCCAAGTACAATCGCCTTCCCCCGCGAAAAATGAACAGCCATATTCCTGATCCACCCTGAACTGGCAGGGCGACACACTGCATCTGTCAAAAGCAGCACATCGTAACTGGCTGATTTGATACCAACAGACAGGGGAAGTTTTTTTCCCCTGATAAAAGAAACACTATTTCCGAGGGTGACAACCTTCAGGTGACTATAGCGATAGCACATTGCCTTGAGTAAGAGATTGGAGTCATCGTTTGATCCATCATCAACCACAACAACTTCAAAACGAGGATAATCCTGTTCAAGTATGAGGGGAAGGTTTTGCTCAAGACCTGGATAATCATTTCGGGCGCAAATGATAACCGAAACAGCAGGCAGTTCTTCATGATCTTCAATGGGCTTGCTCCTATACCACGCAGCTCTTGCCAGGATAAACCAGTAAACAAATAGCTGAATGAGCACGGTAAAAAAAAACAGCGCAAGCAATACCCAACCCCATGAAACAAGTCCGGACCAACTTTCTGCCAAAACTTGCAAGTACGCCATATCAACCATTGAAAATCGCTTTAAGAAAGCAAATGTACATGATTTTTTTCTCATGCGTTTCTACACACAGACGCATGAAAATAACATGGGAATTCCAAGCAGTTCCTTCTATAAGCAGCAATGGGAATTATGGCTATCTTTGCCAGAAATTTCAGAGTCAATGAATTTTGTCGTTGAGGTAAGAGACCAACACAGCAGGGCAAGGGCAGGAACCATAACCACAAGCCATGGTGATATTCAAACACCCATTTTTATGCCTGTGGGCACGGCTGCCACCGTTAAAGCCATTCACCATAAAGATCTTAAAGAGCAGGTAAACCCACAAATCATTCTGGGAAACACTTACCATCTGTACCTCAGGCCGGGTATGGAAACAATTTCGAAGGCGGGCGGGATTCACCGGTTTATGTCGTGGGATCGCCCTGTCCTTACTGATAGCGGCGGATACCAGGTTTATTCATTGACCGAACGCAGAAAACTTACACCTGAAGGAGTCACTTTCAGATCACATATTGATGGTTCAAAACATTTGTTTTCGCCCGAAAAAGTCGTGGATATTCAACGAACCATTGGAGCTGATATTATAATGGCATTTGATGAATGCACCCCTTACCCCTGTGATTATGCATATGCCTCTAAATCGCTGGAAATTACCCATGAATGGCTTCGCAGATGTTGTCTTCATTTTGACAAAACAGAAAACCAATACGGCTATCCACAATCATTGTTTCCCATTGTACAGGGTAGTACCTACAGAGATTTGCGTGAAAAATCAGCCAATCATATTGCTGGTCTTAACCGCGAGGGAAATGCCATTGGTGGATTATCAGTAGGCGAACCAGCTGAATGCATGTATGAAATGACCGAGTTGGTTTGCAGTATTCTACCTGAGGATAAACCAAGGTATCTGATGGGTGTGGGAACCCCGCTTAATATCCTCGAAAGCATTTCACTAGGCGTTGATATGTTTGATTGTGTAATGCCCACACGCAATGCCAGAAACGGTATGCTCTTTACAAGTGAGGGCATTATCAACATCAGAAATCTGAAATGGCAACATGATTTCTCTGTAATAGATTCCAATGGAGATGCATTTGTTGACAAGTTTTACACAAAGGCTTATTTAAGACATTTGTTCGTCGCCGGAGAGATGCTGGGTCCTATGATTGCAACTATTCACAACCTGCGGTTTTACCTTTGGCTGGTGGAAAAAGCAAGAGAACATATCCTGGGCGGAACATTCGCTTCGTGGAAGCAGGCCATGGCAGGCAAACTGGCAAATCGATTGTAAAATAAACTTATCTTTGCAATCAAGCGCAGAAACAGGGCGTTAAATCAGTATGCTGAAAAAACTGGATATATATATCATCCGCAAGTTTCTGGGGACATTTGTCTATGCCATCTCACTTATCATTCTGATTGTTGTCGTCTTTGACCTGTCTGAGAAGATAGATAAACTCATTGAAAACAATGCACCTTTCAGAGATGTGATATTGGTATATTATCTGAATTTTATTCCCTATTTCATTAATTTATTCAGTCCCCTTTTCACCTTCATTACAGTTGTTTTCTTTACGTCAAGGATGGCTTTCAATACTGAGATTATTGCTATCCTGAGTGCTGGTATCAGCTTCAAACGACTACTCCTGCCCTATTTGCTGTCGGCTATTTTGCTTTCACTGGTTTCTGTTTATCTTTCAAACGTTGTCATTCCGATAGCCAACGAAAAGCGGCTGGAATTTGAGTACACTTACATAAGAAAGCCGGATACTTTTGCCGGTCGTAATATTCATATGCAGGTCAGGCCGGGAATTTTTGTATTTCTCGAATCATTTAATGAAAGGACATTGACGGGTTACCGTTTCACCCTTGAGAAAATCGAAGACGGGGAGTTGACATACAAAATGCTGGCTGACCTGGCTCGTTACAACCTTGAAGAAGGACATTGGACAATCGAAAACTATAACGAAAGAAAAATAGTCGGGTTACAAGAGGAGCTTAGTTTTGGCAGAAGACTCGATACCGTTCTCCCGGTGCACCCCAATGATTTCATCCACAACCTGAAGGACATGGAAACCATGAACTTCAGAGAGCTAAATGCTTTTATTGTAAATGAAAGACTTAAAGGGTCAGAGGTTGTAAGCTTTTATGAGGTAGAAAAGCACAGGAGGTTGGCATTTCCCTTTGCTACGCTGGTACTGACATTTATCGGAATGGCATTGTCAAGTCAGAAAGTGAGGGGGGGAATCGGATTACACCTGGGTGCGGGGATTGCACTAAGTTTTACATTCATTTTGTTTATGCAGGTTACCACAACCTTTGCCACAAAAGGAAACCTTCACCCCATGCTCGCCATATGGATTCCCAATATCGTATTTGGCATATTGGGGGCATATCTTCTTAAGATCGCACCCAAATAAACCAAATATTATTTTTCTTTCTTTACAAAAAAATCAGGCATCAGATAGCCTAACAAGCCACCCCAGGCCATACTCATATAAGGATTTGATGTAATTGCACAACTTCCGGTATTGCATCCGACCAATGCATAATAGGTATATCCGCCAACAACCCCGAGTGTGGTAAAGAGAACAACTGCCCACAAATATTGCCTGGCGGGCAGTATCCTGGGTAAAAACCGACCCGGGCGGTCAGTATTTTTAACAACATCTTGTTGACTTATCCGTGAATTGCTTTCGTCTGAATGATTCATGTTGTTATACCTTTACTGCCAAAACATCCTCAATGGCTTTCACCAGGGTTTCTTTGGGCAGTGCACCCATGGCCATCTGAGGCTGTCCCTCTGAGGGCACAAACAAAATTGAGGGGATGCTTCTGATACCAAACATAGCCGCCAGGTCCTGCTCTTTCTCGGTGTCAATTTTATAGATGTCGACACGGCCGTTATATTCATCTGACAATTCTTCAAGCACTGGTGTCAGGGCACGGCAAGGGGCACACCAATCGGCATAGAAGTCAATGATACACGGTTTGTCTCCTGCAAATTTCCACTCCTTGTTCGCCTCAAAATCAAATACTTTTTCTTTAAATACTTCTTTGGTTAAATTTTCCATGATAACTATTGTGGTTATGATTTATAAATACTTTTCTATAGCAGCCTTCAGTGTTTCTTTCTGCTGCACACCTACAAACCGCTCAACAGGCTCTCCATCACTAAAGAGAATAAGAGTGGGAATGCTTCTTACACCGAAGCGACTTGCAATACTGCCGTGATCATCAACATCGAGCTTGGTGATCGAAGCCAGGTGTCCGATCTCTTTGGCGAGGTCTTCAAGAATGGGGCCCTGAACCCTGCAGGGAGGGCACCAGGTAGCCCAAAAATCAACCAGGACCACACCATTGGCGATGGCCTCATCAAAGCCTTCAGTATCAAGGTCGGTAGTATAACGAGATTCGTCTTCTGCAGCCACATATGCAGCACCTGCTGAGCCTGCATTATCGATAATAAAAAACGCTAAAAATGCAACTGCAATAACTGCAACGGCGGCAATGAGTGGTTTAAGACTTTGTTTTTGTTTTTCCTGTGCCATGATTAACAATGTGTTAACAATTAAAATACATTAACAATTAGATTACACAAAGATATGTATATGTTTAGTTGTATCCAAACAAAGAGCTGTTAAAAAACCCTAAACAACTTGTAGTATGAATCGCTGATCAAACAGGTTTATTCAATCCCGGCAAAATGCTTCATGAACTGGACCCTGAGGAATGCAGCAGGGTTGTCAGTCATTTTGTGGTTCATCTTTCCGTGGAAGTCAGAGATTTTACTATGTCCATGCTGCTCCATCCATTCATGGATCTCCTTCATGATGACATCCAGATGACCGATACCGTTCTTGTACAGTGTAGAACAAACCTGAACGGCTTTAGCACCGGCCAGAAGTTGTTTAATGACCCCTTTGCCGTCATGCACTCCGGTTGAAGCACAGAGGTCAGTTTGAACCTGTCCTGAAAGTATGGCAATCCAACGAAGTGAAGCAGTAATCTCTTCGGGATCACTATACAGGTGAGCTGCCTTGATGCGCATCTGATCAATATCTATATCAGGGTTAAAAAAGCGGTTAAAGAGCACAATGCCCTGCACCCCTGTCCAGGAGAGTTTTTTAACCATTTCAGCCAGGCCTGAAAAATAGCTGGAGATTTTAAGTGAAATGGGGATGCTGATCTCTTTTTTTACATTCTCAACCACATCGAAATAGATTTTCTCATAGGCTGAGGCACCCATATTGGTATCTGAGGGTAATACAAAAACATTAAGCTCAAGGCCATCTGCACCAGCCTTTTGAATATTCTTGGCAAAAGCAGGCCATTCCTGGGCTGTTGTGCAATTGATACTTGCAATGACCGGAATCGATAGTTTGCTTTTGGCCTCCTGAACCAGGTTAAGGTATTCATCAAGGGTGTGTTCGCGCGCATAATTCCTGATGTAATCTTCAGCCTCTGTATAAGCGCTTTGGGCATCATCATAAGAAAACACCTTGCGAATTTCGAATTTGATCTGCTCCTCAAACAATGACTTGAGGACAACCGCACCCGCACCCTTTTCTTCAAAAGCCTGTAGGTTACCTAAATTTCTTGTTAGTCCTGAACTGCCTATAATTACAGGGCTGCGAAGCTGGATGCCCATATAGCTGGTAGAAAGGTCAATCATGCTCGTGAGTTTTTGTGTTAATACTTGAATGACAAAGATACGGGAAGTTTTTTATTTGAAAAAAGCCCGAACATGCTGTTTGATGCAGGCCTCATTGAATAATCCCACGCAATATACAAAATGATTCCAATAAAAATCCATACTGCACCCACCAAAAATTATGCGCAACCAGAGTCTGCATCAGGCTTCAAGCGCGCAGAGCCAGAGCATTTGTGCAGCAAGCTCTTAATAATCATAAAACTTACCTTATATTTGTGACCCCGTTTTTCACCTGAATGGGAAAACCTTTGATTTGATGGAAACCAATCAGCCCACATATCAACTGCGCATAGAGTCACAGCCAGAGGCCCTGAAACTTTCATTCAGAAACCTCATGGAGCCCCTGTTGGTACTCTTTAATAAAGCTGCCGGTATGGAGTTGAGAAACAGGCCATTTTATATCGCTTACAGTGTTCCAGGGGGCGTTTATGGCTATTTTGGCGACCATGATGTAAGCCAGGAAGAGCTTGACAGAATATACAGACGCATCCAGGATACGATTGTCTCAGGCGCTGGTTTCAGGCACGAGGTTCTTCCCACAGAAAAGTTGCTCAGGTATTTCGAAGCCAGTCAACGCACCGACATCATCCACCTGATCAATTCACGAAATTCTGAAATTGAACTTGAAGGACTCAGGCTTGCTCACCTGAATGGATATGGAGAACTCTTGCTTAACCATATCAGCGAAAATTATGACCGTCTGAAAAATTTTAAACTCACGAAATTTAACAAGGGTTTTTTTCTGATAGCTGACAGGGAATTTTTTCAAAGGGTTATGCCGGCCGAGCCTACACAGAGTAAATATTTCAGGGGATTCGAAGAAACTGAAGAAACCATGCGGCATCTGGGTGTTGCCAGTTTCGGTGAACTGAATGACATCATTAGTCAGGGAAAACTTCCCGACTTAATCAAATTGGCTGAAGCCTATCAGGCCAGAAGTATTTCAGCAATAGCTGACCAGATAATATCCCATCCCGACCAGCCCAGACTCATTTTTCTTGCCGGACCTACCTCATCCGGAAAAACCACATCAGCCAATCGTTTGGCCATTGAGTTGCGGGTGCTGAAAAAGGATGTGCTTATTCTTTCGCTTGATAATTACTACCTGCCCCACAGCAAAATTTCTGATGACCCGCAAACAGGACTGAAAAACTTCGAGCTTATGTCGGCATTGGATCTACAGCTGTTCCGGCATAATATCAATACCTTACTTTCAGGCAAACCGGTTTTTCTTCCCAAATACCATTTCGACGGAGAAGGGCCCAAACCAGAAACCATATCAACAACCATAGGTGAAAATACGTATATAATTGTCGAAGGCATTCACGGATTAAATCCAGGACTTTGGAAAGATCTGATGGATATGCCCTCATTCAGGATTTACGTATCAGCCTTGAATACCCTGAACATTCATGATCACCTGCCGCTTTCGACCTCAGACCATAGATTGATCAGACGCCTGGTAAGAGACCACCTGTTCAGGGGATACAGCATCAATGAGACCATCAGGCGGTGGCCTGATGTTATGCAAAATGAATACATGAGTATTTTCCCCTTTCAAGAGAGTGCCCATGCCTTGTTCAACTCTGCCCTTGTATATGAATTGGCCGTTTTTTCTCATTTTGCTTCGCATATTATGGACCCCGCGATGGCAGAAAATGAACAGATAAGAGAAGAAGTAAGGCGTCTGAACCGCATCCTGTCACTGCTCACACCCATTAATCCGGACGATATCCCGCCCACCTCTATCCTCAGAGAGTTTATTGGCGGAAGCAGTTTTCAGTACACCTGAAAACCCATTCAGATCAACTTCGCAAAGCTTTCATAACGATTAAGCCTTACTTTTTAGTAAACATGTGTTTAATTTAATGTTTTTTTCATATCTTGCGCCGGTTTATCCAACAAACATGCACATTATTCAACAAAAAACATGCTGTATGCGAAATCCTATTAAGATCACACTATTGCTGATATTTCTGAATTACAGCGCTTTGGCAGGCGGATACCAGGTCAGCTTGCACGGGCAGCGACAAGCAGGCATGGGCCTGATAGGGACATCCCTTTTTATGGATGCCAGTGCAGCCTTTTACAACCCAGGTGCATTGGCACTTATGCCGCAACAAATCAGTATCCTAGGAGGTGTTAGCGGAATTTTCTCCAATGTAACTTATCAGATGACTTATCCATCGCTCTATCAGGCACAAACAGACAATCCTATCGGTACTCCGTTTTACCTGTACGCTGCAGCCAAAATCACTGACCGTCTTGTGGCAGGGATAGCTGTCAATACCCCCTTCGGAAACGGACTCAAGTGGGAAGAAGGATGGGCGGGTCGCTTTCTTATCCAGGAAATCTCATTGCGGGCCATTACCATTCAACCTACTGTTTCTTTCAGGATAAGTGATGAAATATCAGCAGGTGCAGGATTTGTTTATACCATGGGATTCGTTGAAATGGAAAGGACTTTACCAGTTGAGGGAGTCGACGGCGAAGGAAAAGTAAACATCAGCGGTAACACAGCCAATTACGGATTCAATGCCGGCTTGCAATATGCCGGGCGCAATGGCTTAAACATAGGCATAAGTTACAGGTCACAAATTGATATGGCTGTTGATGACGCCGAAGCCATCTTCTCTGTTCCATTATCACTAAGTGGTATGTTTCCCGCTGAAAATTCGGTGGCCGTCACATTGCCATTGCCAGCCAACCTGGATTTTGGATTGTCGTATCAGTTCTCCCGGGAACTGATGCTGGGTATTGCCTTGAACTATGTGTTTTGGGATGCCTATCAGGATTTGACGTTCAATTTCGAAACCAATACTCCTGCACTGACTGATAGCAGCAATCCCAGAGAATACAGCAACACCCTTATTGTGAGGGCTGGCGGTGAATATAAGGTCAACAACTCTCTTTACCTGAGGGCTGGCGCATATTATGACCCCAGTCCTGTTAACAGGGATTATTTCTCTCCCGAAACACCCAGTTTGAACACCCTCGCTTTAAGTGGTGGATTTTCATTCTTACCCAACAGCCAGATCAGCATTGATGCCAGCCTTCTGTTTCTTATGGGAATGGAAGAAAGTGTTACATATTCGCCCGAAAATTTTGGTGGCACTTACAAGTCGAGGGTCCTGATTCCGGGCATCGGCATATCATACAGTTTATAAATTGCATTAAGCCATTGAAGCATGAAAAAATTCCGATATACCCTACTGTTTGCATTTGCCTTCTCATTGCTTGCATGTGAAGCCGAAATAGACCAATATACCCCGCAAGCAGGTGATGTTGACTTTTCAACCTATGTCGCACTCGGTACTTCGCTGACAGCAGGTTTTGCAGATAATGATTTATACCGTTCAGCCCAGATCAATTCATATCCGAATATTCTGGCAGGTCAATTGTCATATGTAGGGCTAAGCGGTGAATTCAGGCAACCGCTTATGCTCGACGAATTGGGTTTTGGCAACCGGCTCGTGTTGGGCATCAGCGCTGGATCGCTGGCACCTGTGCCGGCAACTGGCACACCTGACCAGAGAAACTTTGCATCCATTGCGGCCGATGGGCCATTCCATAACCTTGGGGTTCCCGGGGCACTGGCTGCCCACCTGCTGTTTCCGGGTTATGGCACACTGAACCCATATTATGGCCGGTTTGCCTCCAATCCGGCTGAATCAAGCATCATAGCAGAGGCAGTTGCATTACAGCCAAGCTTCTTTTCACTATGGGTTGGCAACAATGAGATATTGGGGTATGCAGTACAGGGGGGAGTAGGTACAGGGATCACTCCTCCACAAGAATTCCAGGCTTATTATTCAGCCATTTTGCAACAACTTGTTGCAACTGCAAAAGGTGTGGTGGCAAATATTCCTGATATTTCAAGCATTCCGTTTTTCCGAACCATCCCTTATGATGCATTGGCACTCACCCAGACACAGGCAACCATGTTGAATGCGGCCTATGCAATGGCTCCCCACATCAGTTTTTCGGCCGGGGCCAATGGTTTTGTGGTCGAAGATACTGCTCATCCGGCAGGCATCAGGCAGTTGCAGGCTGGAGAGCTGGTCTTGCTGACTCTTCCCCTTGACCGGGTTCACAACGAAGGTTGGGGCAGCAGTACGCCCATACCTGAACAATATTACCTTTCAGTTGACCAGGTAAACAATATTCAACAGGCGGTCGAAAGCTACAATGGCATCATCACATCACTGGCTGCTCAGTTTGAACTTGCCCTGGTAGACGTCAATCAGTTGCTTGTGGATGGAGAACGTGGTATTTATTTTGATGCGCTGGCCTTTAACACAGAATTTGTAACCGGTGGCGTTTTCTCCCTTGATGGAGTGCACCTGAGTAAGCGGGGAAACGCCATTGTCGCCAATGCATTTATAGAGGCCATAAATCTAACATACAGGGCCTCTATCCCGAAGGTGGCTGTCGGACAGTACCCGGGGATCATTTTCCCCTGACAAATATGGCTTAGCAGGTTTTTCTACCAGTCATGGTTCATATACCCCTGATCTCTGATCACATCAAGAAAAACCCTGCTGAAGTGCAGGTTGTCTTTACGGGTGTACCTTTTATATGTGAAAATCTGGGCCAGGTTATCCAGCTGGTTTTCTTCAATGAGCCGTGCTGTTTGCGGTAAATTCTCCTTTTCAAAATAGATTGATTCTATGTCGTCAATGGAATAATCACGGTAGGTTTCCTGGTGGATAACACCCGAGTCCGGGAGCCTGTCGGCCTGTTCCGGTTCTTCATCCGGATAGCCCACTACCAGTGTTGTGACCGGAATGACGCCCTCAGGCAGGTTGAAAAAGTCAACCAATTTGTCAGCCTGATAGGTTGTTGTGCCCAGGTAGCAGATACCCAAACCATGTGCTTCGGCCGCAACAGCCACGTTTTGCGCAACCAATAAAGCGTCTATGGCGGCTGTAAAAAAAGATAAAAAGTTATCATAGCCCGGATCGGCGTCCCGCTGCCGGCACCATTTATTAAAACGGTTAAAGTCAGCGCAGAAAGTGAGAAGCACAGGTGCCTGTTCTACCATTTTCTGACCAAAATGCATTTTGCATAACTCTTTTCTTTTGTCGGCGTCTTTTGAAACGATGATGCTGTAAAGCTGCATATTCCCGGTAGTCGAAGCCCTGATGCCGGCTTCAAGCAGTTTGTTCAGCAGCGCCTCGTCAATGGGGTCACTTTTATATTTTCGAATTGTCTTATGACCGAGTAACGTTTGAAGGGTATCCATGTTTTGGTATCTGTTTTGTTGCGTAGACAAAAGTAAGGGATAATCTGCTGGTATGCAAACCAGCCATGACCTGCTGCAATGTTTTCAACTATTCAACAGGCTGCTGCTTCCCGTAAAACACATCCATGGCTACCAATATGGCCATCATACCCCAAAATGGAACCGAAGCCTTGTCTGTATCAAGAAAATTATTCAGAAAACCGTGTGTAAAATAGGTGATGAAGCCAAGGCTCAGTCCCAGAGCCATTAACCGCATCTCGCGAGAAGGAGCCTCCTTAAAAAGCCGAACCCCCATTGCCAATACTGCAAGGGCCAGTGAAAGCATTAACACCATGCCAGGTATCCCACTTTCGGCCAATGGCCCGATATATTCACTGTGGGCATTACCGAGATCGCCGAAATGGGTTGTAATGATGGTATAATCTTCATATCGCTGAAAAGGGGCATAAACAAACTGATAAGTGCCCGGCCCCCATCCAAGAACCGGTCTTTCCTGGTACATCCGGTAAGCAGAGCGCCACCTGTTGATACGTTCAAGGTTTGAGGCGTCTGATGTAATATTGGAGACAGACCTGAGGTGTTCTGCAAAGTCGCCAGATGACTCTTGCTGATTCCTCTCAAGTTGCATAATGATTTCAGTCTGAAACAGCGTGAAGCTGCCAATGACCAAAACCAGACCGGCAAGAATAAATCTAAACCTGATGCGAAAAACCAGTATAACAAAACCGATAAGGGCAAACATCAGGCTTAGCCATGATGCTCTGCTGTAGCTGAACAAGATACCAGCACAAAAGACAATGAAAATTATCATGGCCAGACGACGACGAAGCACACTGTCTGAACGATTAAATGCCATCACAACAAAAAAGGGTGCAACGAGTGCAATCACAGCTGAATAATGGGTGTGGTCATTAAAGAAGGGCCGCACTACCCAGTATCCCAGAGTGCGTTCAAACCCCAGAAGAAAGTGCCTGTAGGTTGAAATAAGTACAACCACCAGGAGCGCTCCGCCAAATAACCACATGAATTTCTGCATATTCTTCTGCTCACGGAACAGGTATATGGCTACAAAATAGAATGTCACTACGTACCACAGCCGCGAAATAAAATATTTTGCCGACACCAGGGGGATTTCACTTGTAAATGTGGTAACCAGCATCCATAGTAGCTGAATGAGAATGATAACAGTAACCGGATGCCTGAGCACCCTTGTATCGTAGGTTCGTTCATAGGCAAGACGAAAAAAGAATAGAAGCATAATGGCCACAATCCATGGCTCTGTGGGAATATCTATGGTAAACCCAAGGTCTTCATGCCTGAATTTAAAAGTAAATGGTGTTAATACTACCAGCAGGAATAATAATTTGTCGAGTGAAAAGAAGAGGAGCAGCAACAGACCCAGCACAAATGGCAACACCGACAACCAATACATATCATGCATGATAAGTACAAGGTTGAGTATCATAAAAACAGCGGAGCCGCCATAAAGCCAGAATAGCTTACTATCTCTGAGCACAACGATCTCTTTTAATTATTTGGTGGGTTTGGACGCAATGATCCCTTTGGCTTGCAAATTCTCGACAACCATCAATATCATGATGCCTAAAAAGCCAGCTGCAAATGTTGACAGAAATACAATAAGCCAGCGGACCGGATACACTTTTCTTTCAGCTTCAAAAGCACTGTCAAGTACGAATTTGAAAGGCACAAAATTTTCCAGGTCGGTGCGGGCCTCCTGATATCGTCTCTGGATCATAATAAGATGTTCACTTACATTGCTCAGGTAGGCTGCATGCAGCAAATAGGCTCCCCCGTATTCACCCAGCCTTTCCAAACGTTCTTCAAGAGCCGAAACTCCCTGGGTATGCTGGTCTGACAAATCTTTTGCCAGCTGCCTGGTCAGCATAGATGCCTGACCTTCCAGGTCAAAAACACCAAGTTTCATGATATGCCTGAGTGAGTCCTCAGCTTCTTTTGCCTGCTGCTGCAAGGTCTCATATTGCCTTTTAGCAACCTCATAGGCAAGACCGGCCCGTTCCAGTCGCAGTTCATTCTGAACAGTATCAGCAAGTGCGGCTAACTCATTGGCAATATCTGCGGCCATTCGGGGATCCTTATCGCGGACCCTGATCTCGACAGCACCATATTGGGTGCGGCGAAATGAAATATTACTGCGGTATTGCTCTGTGAGCTGGGTATGACGGAATGAGGCATCTTCGGCAATTTCATAGTGTTCCATCAGATTAAACCTTGATGTCACTCTGTCGCGGACATTTCCTGACTCCAAAACCTGAAGAAGTCTTTCTGCTTCTTCAACGTCACCATATTGAAGAAAGTCTTGCCGGGCACCAGCAGCACCACCCAATACTGACCGGGACAAGCTTCCGGTTGTTGCCGGAAACATAACGACTGTCGATTGAAATTTGGGTGTGATAAATGAAGGACCGGAAAACACCGCAGATGCCAGCGCAGCCACAAAACATATGATAAGCAGGTGTTTCCACCAGCGAATCAAAAACATAAATACATTCGTTGAATCAAAGGCACTGTATTTCTGTTCCATAATATATAATGTTAATGCATTAATAACGACAATCCTGTCAGCTTATTGAGAAAACTTTGTCAAAAATCGGGATTTTTCCCGGTAACCCGGCCATGGTTTGTTACACATCACCATACCTGATTAACTGATAAATAAACCCTGGCCTCAGCACCTTTAAAAGCATAGCAAGTAAAAGACTGGCTGCTGTTATGGCCAGTACATTGATTTTCCAGTCAAAAGGCGATTGCAGTGAAAGCACCCCCATTAAACCGGTTAATGCCATAAAAACCATGATTCGGAGCACAAATAAAATTTGCACCTGAAAACTGAAAAGACGTCGAAGTAAAACCAGCTGGACACACGCAATGGCCAACTGTGTAATCAGGGTGGCAACTGCAGAGCCCGTTGAAAGATAACGTGGTATTAAAACCAGATTCAAGACAATATTCAGTAACACACCCATGGTCGCAACGATGTTCAGGTGGCGCAAACTACCATTGGCTGTAAGCAGTGTACCGATGATATAGGTGGTGCTTATGGCCATAAAGCAAACCATCAGTAAGCCAAAAACCCTTGACGATTCCATAATCCTGAAGGCAAAATCTGCTTGTGTTTCTGCATGGTGAACAGGGTATAGCAAAGTCATTATTTGTTCAGCATAAGTAAATGAAACAACTGCAACAATTACCGCAGGAACGATGAGCAAGGTAAATGCAAGCCTTACCAACGGAATCACATCCTGTTTTTGTTTGATCATTCTGGCAAAAATAGGCAATAACAAAACAGCAAAAAGGTATGGGATCATATTTGCTGCATCAAGCAGTCTGTATGCTGCGGCATATATTCCACTATAGCTGGCACCATCGGGAAGCATCCGCTCAAGCATTACGCTGTCAATCCTGTTATGAAAAGTCATGAGCAGTACCAGCAGGGCGTAAGGAAAGCTTTGTCTTATGATGGCAAGTAAAAACGGAAAATTCCAGATAAGCCTCAGGTCAGGCTTACTTGTCCGGCCAAACACGAGCAAAAAAGTGATAACGGCTGAAAGCAAATAGCCGGCTGTCTGGGCATAAATAAAATATTGAATCCGGAATTCACTGACCACATTTCCCCATAACAACACTGCACAAATTATGATCATAAGGGTCTTATCCAGCACAGATATAAAGCTATCTGAACGAAAAAGATGCAAACCACCCAGGTTTGACCTGAGGTACAATATAAAGCTGCTCAAAAACTGATTAAAGGTTAATATGTACAGAAGATTCAATTGTTCCTGGCTGTAGTTTACAAACAATGCAATGGTCAGGGTGACCACCAGATAAAGCCCGAACAGCACAAACTTCAGCACTAAAATATTTGACAAATACTTAGTTAGCAAATAGTTGTTTTGGGAAATATTCTTGTTGTTAAAATTTGTGATTCCAAGGTCTAACAGGATATTAAACAGGAAACTAAAATTAAAAAGGGCGAAATACATTCCATACTCACCCGCGCCGACGGCATTTTGTACCGACCTGTCAATGCCGAGTATCCAGAATGGCTTAATGAGCAGGTTTAAAACCAGCAGTAAACTCAGGTATTTTACAAACTTCCCCTGCATATGGTGTGTACTTTCCGGATCAAAAATACAACTTTGAATCCGGCAAGGTGAAAACCCTTGGATTTATTCGACAGATCACCATGTGATAACGTTAAAACCACACAGGATATTAGGATGATTTATGTTAATTTTGCATTTTATTTTAATGACATACATAAATTGCGGGATTCTCCGTTACTATTAGGAATTCAAAAGACTGTGAAATGAAATTCAAGGCCGGGGACAAAGTATTGTTTCTGAATGAAAAAGGGGGTGGGATTGTTACAAAGATCATTGATGACCATATCGTTCATGTGGCCATTGAAGATGGTTTTGAAATTCCTTATGCAGTTACTGACCTGTTAAAAGCCAGTATTGATGAAGAACAACCCAGGGTTGTCGGAAGGAGTTCATCGGCCATGCTTCAGAAGCAGGATGATGAAAAACTACACCTGCTTCCGCATCAAACCGATGAAGAACAACCCGGAGTTTATCTTGCCATGGTACCGCGCAACCAGGATCAACCCATTGCCGGAGCCATGGATTTTTACCTGCTGAATCATTCACCTTTTACCGGCTATTTTGCCGTCTTTCTCAACCAGTCAGGGAGCTACAAAGGGCATAAGTCAGGTGTGCTGCCTCCTGGTTCGAAAACAAGTCTCGGCAAGGTTGAAAGGAATGAAATTGACGACTGGGGACATGGATTGCTCCACATGGTTTTTTTTAGAGAAGGAAAAACAAATGTTTTGCCACCTGCCTCAGAACACATTGTGTTCAAGCCCGTAAAAATATATAAGGAGGATAGTTTTGCTTTTAGCAGGATGATCAGACAAAAGGCATTTACCATCAGGTTGATCGATATCCTGAAGCACGAGAGGGGGCAAGATAAAAAAATAGAAGTACCTGATTCAATCAGGTTTAATAAAGAGCCAGGAGGAAGGGAGTCAGGCACAGGAAAAGCAAAACCCACCAGGGAAAGCTTCCTTGAAAGGCATATGGTTTCAGACGATACGGCTGAAGTTGATCTGCATATCCAGGCACTTACCGACAGTACGTTGAATATGGACAATGCAGACATGCTGCAGCTTCAGCTTGATTACGTAAAGCGTTGTCTGGAAGAGGCACTTAAGGTCAGAATGCGTAAACTGATCTTTATCCATGGAGTTGGACAAGGTAGTTTAAAAACAGCCTTGTCTGGTTTACTTTCAAAAACCCAGGCAATTGAGTATTATGACGCACCCTACGCCCGGTATGGGATGGGTGCCACAGAGGTGCTGTTTTACCGGCATCAAAAATAAAGTTCTTTGAATAAAGGCAGGTCGTCTTGTCGCGTTTCGTGTTAGCGCGGAATGAGGAAAGTCCGGGCAACACAGAGCAGCATACTTCTTAACGGGAAGCCGGTCTGTTTATCAGATCGAGAGAAAGTGCCGCAGAAAACAACCGCCTAAGTCTGGTTTTACCAGACCGGTAAGGGTGAAAACGTGAGGTAAGAGCTCACGACCTGGCCAGGTGACTGGTCAGGGGGGTAAACCTTATGCGTTGAAAGGCCAAATAGTCCGGGGACTGAGGGTTGCTCGCCCGATCCCGGAGGGTAGGCCGTAAGAGGTAGTGTGTGAACACTATCCCAGATAAATGACAAGAGGCATCTTTACGGAGTTGTCACAGAACCCGGCTTACAGGCCTGCCTTTATTTAATTTTCTGTTGACCTAATACATGTCAAAACATGACCAAAAAGTTTGTATTAATCATTTCCCTGCTGATCGCCATGACATCAAACATTGTCATTGCCCAGCAAACAATGGCCCATGATGAGCCCCAGGCCAGCTATGGGCAGGCTATGGAACTTTTCAATAAGGAAAAATATGGCGCAGCCAGGGAGCTTTTCCTGAACATAATCGGGCAGATTGATGACCCCTTCAATGAGATACGGGCCAATGCCACACTATATGCTGCCATTTGTGCTGCCGAACTTTTTAATCCTGATGCAGAAACCATACTCGTTTCTTTTCTGGATGCATATCCAACGCACCCGGGTCAAAGGTTAGCCTGGTTTTATATGGGCAATCTCCAATACCGCAAAAGAGACTTCAGTGAAGCTGTCTCATGGTATGAAAGCCTGGAAGTTAGTGATATTGACCGCAACAGACGAGATGAGTTTCTTTTCAAGAAAGCATATAGTCTTTTTATGACAGAAGCTTATCATGAGGCCAGCCGCTTATTCAGCCAAATAACTGATCGCCACTCGGCTTACTTTAGTCCGGCTTCATATTACTTTGGACACATTGCATATCTGACAGGTGATTTCCATGTGGCCATGCAGGCGCTCCGTCAGTTGCAGGATGACCACCAGTTTGGAGCTGTTGTTCCCTATTACATTACACATATCTATTTTATGCAGCAAAGATATGACGAAGTGCTGGCATATGCACCCGCATTGCTTGAAGAGTCAGCAACCCGTCGTGGGCCAGAAATTGCCAGAATGATCGGTGAAGCTCACTTTCACCAGTCGGAGTACCAGCAGGCCATCCCATACCTTGAGAGGTTTATGCAACAAATGCGGTCATCAGCCACGCGTGAAGATCACTACCAAATGGGGTTTTCATATTTTATTACCGGACGGTTTCAAGAATCTGTCCCCTACCTTGAGCGGGTATCTGCCGGTAACGACATGCTTGCTCAGAATGCCTACTATCACCTTGCATACAGTTATATTGAAACCGGTCAAAAAAGATTTGCAAGAAATGCCTTCATGCAAGCGCATCAGTTGGGCCACACCGAAGATATTGCCGCCGAGTCACTTTTCAATTATGCACTTCTTTCTTTTGAATTGTCGTACGACCCGTTCAATGAAGCCATTCTCTCCTTTCAGAAATACATAGAGCAATATCCTGATTCACCCAGAAAAGATGAAGCATACGGCTACCTGGCCGATCTTTACCTTACAACAAAAAACTATAAGGATGCCCTGATCTCTCTTGAAAGGATTTCACTTGACACACCAAGACTAAGGGAAGCATACCAGCGGGTAACCTATTATCGCGGTGTTGAATTGTTCAATAATGGAGATTTTCAGGGTGCCATTCAGCATTTCGAAAAGACCCAGCAACACCAGGAAAGCAGAACCATGCTTGCTTCATCACTATATTGGATGGGTGAGGCATATTACCGTCTCGGAAGGTATGATGATGCCATCAGGGCCCAGGAACAATTCCTCAGAACACCAGGAGCATTTACCCTTGGTTTTTATCAGCGTGCCCATTATTCAATAGGGTATGCCAGGTTTAAGAAAAAAGACTATGGACGAGCCATTCCGGCATTCAGGAATTTCATCAATAACACATCAGAAGATCCGCGACTTTTAAATGATGCCTTGCTGCGCATAGCCGACAGCTATTTTATTACATCAGATTATGAGCCAGCCCTGAATTTCTACAACCGTGCCATCAGGATGAATGTACTGGATGCAGATTATGCTGTTTTCCAAAAGGGTCTGGTATATGGAATTATGGGTGATTTTCAGCAAAAGATCAACACCTTGCGGGAGCTCCTTACTGCCCACCCCCAGTCATCATTTATTGACGACGCAAAATATGAAATAGCAAATACGTGGCTGGTCTTAAACAATAATGATCAGGCTATGCATTTTTTCAACCAGGTTATCAGCCAGCATCCCAATAGTTCATATGTACAAAGTGCCATGCTCAAGATAGGACTGATCCATTACAATGAAAACCGTGACGAGCAGGCACTTGAGGTATTTAAGAAAGTTGTTGGGCAATACCCGGGAACATCTCAGGCACAAGAGGCTCTTGCATCTATTCGGACAATTTATGTTTCACTTGACAGGGTTGAAGAATTTATACGCTTCAGTGAACGCGCCGGCATTGCAGACATTACTGCAGCCCAGCAAGACTCACTGACTTACCAGGCGGCTGAGAATCGCTATTTGCAGGGCGACTGTGGTTCTGCTGTTCAAAGTTTTTCCAACTACCTGGAGCGCTTTCCGAACGGCATATTTTCAACCAATGCCCAGTTTTATCGGGCTGAATGTTTATTTCGGACTAATGAAAGAGAGCGTGCCCTTGAAGGATATGAGTTTGTTATAGAGAG
The DNA here is from genome assembly GCA_007118495.1 of Bacteroidales bacterium. Taxonomy (GTDB): domain Bacteria; phylum Bacteroidota; class Bacteroidia; order Bacteroidales; family UBA7960; genus PUPG01. The sequence goes on along the minus strand of SKRM01000033.1, from coordinate 65,237 downwards.
ATCACGAACAAAGTTTCTTGAAAATGCCCTTTTAAGAGCCTCAGGGATCCACTTTAATATGGGAAATTACGAAAGAGCATATCAGCAATATACAAGACTTAGCGAGGTGGCTGAATTTCGCAACAATATGGTAATTGCCCGCGAAGGCCAGATGAGAAGTCTCTACCGTCTTGACAGATATGCAGAGGCAATGGATGCGGCACAACAGGTATTGCAGTTTGAAAAACCAAGTCCGGAAACAGAACAAGAAGCCCACCTTATATATGGAATCTCAGCCCTGGCCTTGCAAAACAACAACCAGGCGCGGGAGTCACTTGAAAAGGCAAAAAGCATCATTGAGAATCAGCGCGCTGCAGAAGCCATGTACCATTTGGCACTGATTACTTTCAGAGAGGGCAATTACGCCAAAGCCGAAGAGCAGATCTTTGAATATATCAACAGGATATCTGCTTATGACTACTGGCTTGCCAGGTTATTCCTTCTGCTGGCTGATGTTTACCTTGAAATGGATAATTTATTCCAGGCCAAACACACCTTACAGAGCATTATTGACAATTATGAAGGTGAAGAGTTGCGCACACGCGCAGTCAACCGTCTTGCATTCATTCTCGAACTTGAGCAGTCAATGGAGACCGAAAGCCCTAACGATACAACAAATACCCAAAGAGGCGGTGGCCAGTAATACCCAAAAAAATCCAAAGCAATGAACAGAAAATTGTTTTATACATGCATAATCTCTCTGCTGACAATGGCCATGCTGCCAGCTGGAAATATTCTGGCCCAAAGGCCGCTTGAAATTGAAGAGATCAGGGTGGTGGCCCCCTATCAACCTACCATCTCAGATGCTTTCAAAATTAACTTTGCACCTGTTATTGACGACACCCTGACAGTAAACCTGGCTTTTGATTATTCCATCAGGCCAAGAAAAGTGCTTACAACTTACCGTCCAGAGCCCATTACACCCGCACGTATGAGGGGAGAGCCCCTGGCCCGCCTGCAGCGCGGCCTGATTAAGGGTGGCTATGGCAGTTATCAAAGTCCTTATTTTGAGGGATTTTACAACACTTTGAGATCAAACGAATATGCACTTGGCATCCATCTGAGACACCTGTCATCAGGGGGAGAAGTTGACACCATTCCCCATAGTATTTTCAGCCGCAGCAAAGCCCATGTTTACGGTACCCGGTTTTTTAGGAACACGGCACTTGACGCGGGGGTGTTATTTGAGAGAGATGGGTTTTATTACTATGGGTTCCCATTCTACATTGATGATGCCATGTCTATGATTCCTCCGGGACAGCATCCGGCCGGTTTCATACCAGATGCAGAGGATATCCGTCAACAATATCATTTTCTCTCTTCAAAGATTGGTTTCGGCACACATCACACAGATCAATCCGGCATAAGGCACCAAACTGACCTGCAACATAACTGGCTAACGGACAGTCGTGATGCATCTGAACATCATTTCGCATTAGACGCCAAATTACAAACAGGACTGGGGCAAGATCCATTTGGTATAGCCTGGGAACAATTATTAGGTATCAGGCTGAAAGCAGACTACTATTACAACACCAACCGGGTTGATACTGCACATGCAGCAATTTACAGCCTGGCTCCAATACTTAGCTCAAAAATTAATAATTTAACGTTTCATGTGGGGGCCAACCTCTCCATTGAGGACGATAACCGAAACTATCAGCTCAGAGCCTATCCCCTGGCCGGGTTCAATATCAACCTGCTGCCAAATCGGCTTGTTGCGTTTTTTGATCTATCCGGAGGGCTTGAAAGACAGTCACTGAGAGGGTTTTCGCGAGAAAATCCATTTGTGGTTTCGTCCATGCCCATTGGCACCTCTTATCATGTTTCTAACCTGAACATGGAATTCACAAACATTCGCTCAGTGCTTAGCGGCGGGTTCAAGGGTTCTGTGGGCGATTGGTTCTCATTCAAAACATCGGTTACAAACAGTCGCATTGACAATCATCCGTTCTTTATGAACCAGTTCATAAATACAATGGATCAGGCAAGCTCCATTATTTTAAACAGGCCATTTAATGAAAGTGGCTTCGGTGTGGTCTATGATGATATGCGCAAGTTAACTTATTCTGCAGCACTTATGGTAAGGGCGGGTGAAAGGTTTTCGTTCAATCTCAGCGGGGCATATAATGAGTACACCCTTGATACACAGCAAAGGGCCTGGCATATGCCAAGGATAGAGGGCGATGCAAGCCTGAAGTACAATATCCAGGACAAAATCATCCTGACATCAAGTCTGCACTTAAGGCAGGAGGCATTCGGAGCCATGCAAATAACCGGATCGTTTTGGCCATTTCCAGATCCACCCCTGATTGTTGAAAGACAGCTATATGACCTTTACACTGATGTGAATGTAGGTTTTGAGTACAGGTATACAAAGCGCTTGTCTGTATTTTTGAATTTTTACAATATATTAAACGAAAGTGTTGAAAGATGGACCTATTACCCCACCCAGGGATTCAGTTTTATCGGAGGTCTGACCTTTTCGTTTTAATTACCTGATTAAATGCCACTTAATCTGCGTTTTTTCCTTGATTTTTTATGGGGAAAAACCGCCGAAAAACCTTACCTTTGCCTGTTATTAAAAGCTAAGATTTATGAAGGCACCCTCTAAGCCTGTTCAGGCAGATCAATTCAATTATGATGCTACCAGTATCCAGGTCCTTGAAGGCCTGGAGGCCGTTCGTAAACGTCCTGCCATGTATATTGGCGATATAAGCAGTAAGGGCCTCCACCACCTGGTATACGAAGTTCTTGACAACTCCATTGACGAAGCAATGGGGGGATATTGTGACCAGATTGATGTTATTATCAATGATGACAGCTCGGTTACTGTTATCGACAACGGAAGGGGTATCCCTGTTGACATCCACGAAAAGGAAGGAAGGAGTGCGCTTGAAGTGGTGATGACGGTCTTGCATGCCGGGGGAAAGTTCAACAAAGATACTTACAAGGTGTCCGGTGGTTTGCACGGTGTTGGGGTATCATGTGTAAACGCATTGGCCGAACATCTGACAGTTGAAGTACACCGCGACGGAAAATTATATAAACAAGAGTATGAAAAGGGCCGGCCCCTTTATGATGTAAAACAGATCGGAACAACTGAAATTCGTGGAACCAAGGTAACATTCATCCCCGACAATACCATTTTCCAGGTAACAGTATTTAATTACGAGATACTTACCAACAGGCTTCGGGAACTTAGCTTTCTGAACAAAGGCGTGCAGCTGACCCTGACCGATATGCGCCAAAGAGATGATCAGGGGCAACCCACAAAAGATGTTTACCTTTCAGAAGAGGGGCTTTCAGAGTTTGTTGAATACCTTGATAACAGCAGAGAGAAGCTCATTGAAAAGACCATTTGCATGTACTCTGAAAAATCAGGCATCCCTGTTGAGGTGGCCATGCAATACAACTCTTCATTCACTGAAAACGTTCAGGCATATGTAAACAACATCAACACCATTGAGGGAGGGACACATTTGGCAGGATTCCGCCGGGGGCTGACCAGAACACTCAAGTCATATGCTGAAAAATCAGGCATGCTTTCGAAACTGAAGTTTGAAATTAATGGGGATGACTTTAGAGAGGGTCTCACGGCCGTTATTTCAGTGAAGGTTGCAGAGCCCCAGTTTGAGGGGCAAACAAAAACCAAACTGGGTAATTCAGAGGTTAGCGGAGCGGTTGATCAAGCCGTTAGTGAAATGCTTACCAATTATCTGGAAGAAAACCCCAGAGATGCCAAAACAATTGTCAACAAGGTAATCCTGGCAGCTACTGCCCGCCATGCTGCGCGCAAGGCCCGTGAACTTGTGCAGAGAAAAAGTGTCTTAAGCAATACAGGGCTTCCCGGAAAATTATCAGATTGCTCAGAAAAAGACCCTGCCAAATGCGAGATATTCCTTGTGGAGGGAGACTCTGCGGGGGGTACGGCCAAACAGGGCAGAGAACGTAAATTCCAGGCCATTCTTCCATTAAGGGGAAAGATACTGAATGTTGAAAAAGCCATGCCCCACAAGATCTTTGACAATGAAGAGATCAAGACCATTTTTACCGCACTCGGGCTATCCATTGGTACAGAAGAAGACAGCAAGGCCTTAAATATTGAAAGGTTAAGGTACCATAAGGTTATCATCATGACCGATGCCGATGTGGATGGAAGTCATATTGCCACCCTGATTCTGACTTTCTTTTTCAGGTATATGAAAGAAATGATTGAGATGGGTTATGTCTACATAGCCACGCCGCCGTTTTACCTGATCAGAAAAGGAAAAGAAGAAAGGTACGCATGGAATGAGGCAGAGAGGAAACAAATTGTTGCTGAGTTTACCGGCAACGGAAAAGAAACAGGCATCCACATCCAGCGATACAAAGGTCTTGGAGAGATGAATGCTGAGCAGCTCTGGGACACCACCATGAATCCGGAGTTCCGCAAGCTTCGCCAGGTTGATATTGAGAACGCAGCCGAGGCTGACCGTACTTTCTCCATGCTAATGGGAGATGAAGTACCCCCAAGGAGAGCGTTTATTGAAAAAAATGCAAAGTACGCCAATATAGACGCCTAATAAAAAAGCGGCCTGTGGCCGCTTTTTTTATTCACCGGTTATCCAGGCTATGACTCTCTCGGACATTGGGTTTTCTCTTGGGGGAATCATGTCTTCCAGATTGCCTTCTTCATCGATGAGAAATTTCTGAAAGTTCCAGCTTACCTCGGCATCCATTACACCGTTATTTTCTTTTCTTGTCAGCCACTGGTATAAGGGAGCCATATCGTCTCCCCGTACCGATATTTTTGACATCATAAGAAAACTCACCCCATAGTTTTCCTCACAAAAAGCAATGATATCCTCATTTGTGCCAGGCTCCTGATTCATGAAGTTATTGGCCGGAAAACCAATGATTACAAATCCATGGTCAGCATATTCACGATAAAGTTGCTCAAGGGCCTCATATTGCGGAGTCAAACCACATCTCGAAGCCGTGTTCACAACCATTACTTTCTTCCCCTTCAATGTTGAAAGGTCGAATGATTCACCATAAATATCCTCTACTGTAAAGTCATGCAGGCTGGCAGGTCTTGTTGAAGACCAGGAGAAAAAGCTGATCATTAACAAAGGGATGATAAAAACAAATTTTTGAATCCTGATCATAAGGTATCATATTTTAGGTTCAACAATACAGACCAGATTAAACTTTCATGGTCTGGTCTTACCTAAAACAATCTGATCGCCTGATTGTTTCGCCCGAAAACAGAATTTAATATATGCTATTGAACGGGCTTCTGGTTTTTACGCCTCAGCATGCGTTTCAAAAAAGGATAGGAAAAAACAGAGATCATAATAATCATGGTCCCCAGGTAAAACCCCCCGGACATTCGTTCGGCCTCCGGGAAAAAAAACCTTGCCATGACAATTCCATAAACAGGTTCCAGGTTAATGGCCAGTACCACAGTAAATGCAGACAGCACTTTCATGATATCCACTATTGCAGTAAACGCATAGGCGGTGCAAACAAAACCCAAAAGCACAAGGTAAAACAGATCACTAGCCTGCATTGACAGCATATGGGTGCCCAAACCTCCTGTAATGGCGAAATATAACGTAATAAAAGCAAAGCCACCTATCATCTCATAAAAACTGATCACAGAAGGGTGATGCTTTAAACTGATGTTTCGGTTCAGCACCACAAACACGCCATTGAGCAATGCAGAAAGCAATGCATATAGTATCCCTGATAAAAACCTGAGCTCATATTGAAAAATCAGATAGATGCCCCCAATGATTACCAATCCGATCAGGACCTCAAGCCAGAAAATCTTCCTTTTTTGGCTAATGGGTTCTAAAAAGCTGGTAAAAAGGGTTGTTGAGGCAAAAACACCCAGGGTGACAGAAACGTTTGATAATTTAATGGCATGAAAAAAAGTGAACCAATGCAGTGCCACCACCACACCAATTCCCATAAGCGGAAGGATCTTTGATGTGGTAAGTTTGTAGGGGAGTCTTCTTAGCATGAAATAAAACCATAGACCGACAAATCCGAACAACATCCTATACCAGACCAAATCAAGGGCAGGTAAGGTTATAAGTGCCCCCAGAATAGCAGTAAAACCAAGAAGTACTACTACAAAATGCAGATGAAGGTGTTGCTTTACCGTTGAGGGCTCCATATTTTACCCAATAAAATAATCATGAACAATTTCCACTGCCTTTTGTATTCTTTCTTCTCCAGAGCCTGACACCATTCGGTAGGTAAAACCGTAGCTATCAAGCTCCCTTTTATACCATTCAAAAAAGTACTTCCTCATATGTGGATGCTCTCGCTGTGGGTCGGGTTCCCAAGGAAGGTCAATATCACATAGCAAGTAAAGATCATATGTGTTTTGCTCAATTTGGCTTAGGATCCATGGATGGCACTCCCCAAAAGCATGAAGGCTCCAGATTTTAATAACCAAAAGTTCAGTATCACAGAAAAGGAACTGCTTCGCTGCCGACAGGGCTTGCTTTTCTTTTTCAAGCTGACCGCAGGCAATTTGATAAAGATCTTGTTTCCCATACTCCCCACGAAGCTTGTCAATATACTCCCTGGCATATTCCGGAACAAACGCAGTACCATAAAAATCAGCCAGACGCCTTGTCAGCCAACTCTTTCCGGTTGATTCTGGCCCGGTGATGGCAACTTTTCTAATACGTGACAATATAATCTCATTTGCGCTGAATGATGGTCAGAAAGCCATCAACCTCAGGGAGTAACTACAATTTGACCAGGCTGGTTCTCAATTCGGGAATTATAACCTGAACAAATGGTACTTCTTCCATAGCATGACAGGTGTTGCAGCTGCTGGCAAATCTGACAAACGACTGCAAAAATGCTTCTCTGTCTTCATTCTGGATGGTTTCCATCAGCTGAGGTACAGCCTGGTTAACAAACTGTGCCGATGACAACTCCCTGTCGGGTCTGCGTATAAAACCGTCTTCAAGGCTTCCAAGCATTTCATCCAGCTGGTATTCAGCATATGCCCAATTCCCATCCTGACCTGCCCAATATAGTTCATTGTAGCGGTACCCGGTTTCCATCATGGTTTTGTCAAATCCACCGAACTGGTTCTCAAAGCTGGCGATGATTTCCTCCAGGTTTTCTCCTGCCCAACGGGTTTCGTATTGCTGGGCGGTTTCTGTCTGACAGGCTACAACACCGATGAGAATCATCATCGCAGTGAATAGGTAAACAGCTAATCTCTTCATAATGGTTTTTTTTGGTTCGTTATTTAGACACCTTACCTTCTGGCAAGATCAATAATAAATGCGTACTCCCTGGCCAACTCCCTTAGCCGTCGAAAACGACCTGAAGCCCCCCCGTGGCCGGCTTCCATATTGGTGTATAGAAGAATATCAGCTTCTCCGGTATGATGTGTCCGTAATTTAGCCACCCACTTTGTGGGTTCCCAGTACTGCACCTGTGAGTCATGCAATCCTGATGTGACAAGCAAATCGGGATAGTCCTGGGTACGGATATTGTCATAGGGAGAATAAGACAACATATAGTCATAGTAAACCTTGATATTCGGATTCCCCCACTCGTCATACTCAGCTGTAGTCAATGGGATACTCTCATCGAGCATGGTAGTGACAACATCAACAAAAGGTACCGCAGCAATTACACCCCTGAACAATTCCGGACTATCATTAATTACAGCTCCCATCAGCAATCCGCCGGCACTACCACCCCTTGCGAACAGCAGCGATGGTTTGGTATACTTTTCGTCTATGAGAAAGTGGGCACAATCAATAAAGTCATTGAAAGTGTTTATTTTTTTTAGCAACTTTCCATCTTCATACCATTGCCGGCCAAGATCCTGCCCCCCGCGCACATGGGCTATGGCATATATAAAGCCCCTGTCAAGCAAACTTAGCACATTGGCATTAAAACGGGGGTCTGCACTTGACCCATAAGATCCATAGGCGTACAACAACAGCGGGTTGTTGGCATCCTTGTTGATACCCTTTTTGTGTACAATGGTAACGGGTACCTCAGCCCCGTCTCTGGCAACGGCATACAGACGTCTTGTTTCATAATCATCAGGACTGAACCCACCCAATACCTCCTGCTGTTTTACCAAGACTGTTTCTCTTGTATCCATATTGTAGTCAAAGGTACTTGACGGCGTGGTGAGCGAAGTATAGTTGTAACGAAGCACCGGAGTGGACATTTCGGCATTGATCCCGATACTGGCTGTATAGGCCTCTTCTTCAAAAGGAAGATAATGGATCTCGCCTGTCACCTTGTGGATGATCCGCATATGCCTCAAGCCTCTTTGCCTTTCCTGAATAACTATGTAGTCATCAAAAATATCCATGGTCTCAACCAGCACATCGGGTCTGTGGGCAATAATCTCTCTCCAGTTTTCAAGACGCGTTTTGTCCGGGGAGGTTTCCATGAGTCGGAAATTTTGTGCCTGGTGGTTTGTAAGCACGAAAAAACTGCCATTGTATGACCAGATGCGGTATAAAAGGTCACGCTGCCTGGGCTGGAAAACCCTGAATTCACCATGGGGATTGGAGGCGTTCAGAATCCATATTTCATTACTTAACGTACTGTTGGCCGTAACGGTCAGGTACCTGTTATCTTTTGTTCTTGATATACCAATGTAATAGAATGTTTCATCAAATTCTTCATAGACTTTTTCAGGTGCAGCATCATCTCTGGTATTGAACCGGTAAATCTTGTCATAACGCAATGTTTGAGGATCAATGGATGAAAAGAAGAAAGTCTGGTTGTCGGCTGACCATACCACATCTCCTCCGGCGTTTTCGATCCCTGTTTGGGTGATCTGCCCTGTGGCCAGATCCTGTAACATGATGGTGTATTGCCGTCGGCCCACCGTATCAACTGTAAAAGCCATCCAACGATTATCAAGGCTTACATCAAAACGTCCAACATTGTAATATGGGTGATGTTTAGCCAATTCGTTGACATTAAGCATAATCTCTTCTTTGGCATCCAGAGAACCCTGCTTCCGGCAATAAATGGGGTACTCTCCCCCTGTTTCAAACCGTGTGTAATAAAAATACCCATTCCTATAATAAGGAGCAGATGCATCATCTTCTCTGATCCTGCCTCTCATTTCTTCGAACAGTTTTTCCTGCAATGGGAGGGTGTGTGCCATTTTGTATTCAAGGTATTCGTTTTCGGCCTCCAGATAGCTGATCACAGCAGGGTCATTGCGGTCATTCATCCAATAATATGGATCAATTCTGGTATCGCCATGAATGATCAGTTGCTTTTCATGTTGTGCAGCAACCGGGGGTTGTTTTTCCTCCTTATTTCTACCAGGGCCACAGGCCACGGTAAATCCTAAAACCATCATATAAATAAACAATTTTTTCATATCTGCCATCTTGAATTATTTCTAGCAAGCCATGTATCCGGATGGTCATTAAAAAGTGATAGTGACCAACCTTCAAATATACATGATTTTTTTCATGCGAAAGCGAAGCGGTTCTCTATTTAGTCGCGCACTCAGAGCGCCCCGTGTTCGGCCAGCAGGAATAATTCATCCAATGCATATGACAAAACTCCGGTACGTTCACCAATAGATGCATTAACCATTGCGCAAGACACTGTATCACCATCAATGGGTCTGTATTTTCTGAATAGTCCTAAATAATTTAAGCCATGGATGATGGTCACTCCTATCTTCTCACCAATCCGATGCTCTTTTCGCGGTCCTTTCAGCGGGCCTGGACGAATCAACACCAGCCGCCTGAAATGCAGTTCTTTTATATCACTTTCCAACTGGCCTTTCATGCGCATATAGAAAAAACCGGAGCGGCGATCTGCTCCTGCCGCCGAAACCAGGACACATACAGGAACACCGTTTCTGGCTGCAGCGGCTGCAAATTGAAACTGGTAACCGTGATCAACTGCATATTGCTGTGTTTTCCCACCTGCTTTTTTCCTGGTGGTTCCCAATGCAGAGAATAAAACATCTCCCTTTACCAAATGCTGCCACTGATCGGGTTTGCCAAAATCAATAACATGCTCTGTCAGCCTGTCATGCTGAATCCCACTTTTATTTCTTACAAACATCACAACAGAACCGAAGCGGCGATCAGCCAGCAAACGTTCTATGAGATGACGACCGACCAGGCCAGTGGCACCAATTACCAATGCATTCAACATATCTCACCTTTTTAATTTCTGATTCTTTCAAGTTTGACAACGTTCTCCACATGATGTGTCTGTGGAAACATATCCACCGCCTGCATCACAACAGGACGATATGAAGCAGAAAGCAGCTGAATATCTCTGGCTTGTGTCGCAGGATTGCAACTTACATATACAATGGTGTCTGCACCGCTTTCAATGATCCTGCCAATCACGTCAGGATGCATTCCGGCCCTGGGCGGATCTGTGATGATCACATGGGGTCGCCCACAACGATCCATAAGTTCGGTGTTGAAAACCCTGGCCATATCTCCTGCAATAAAGGTGGTGTTGGTAATATTATTCAGTGCAGCATTCTCCCTGGCATGGACTACTGCCTCTTCAATATATTCTATACCTATTACTTTATCTGCTGCTGATGAGATAAAGCATGCAATGGTTCCCGCACCTGTATAGAGGTCATACACCGTCTCTTTTCCGGTCAGTCCGGCAAAATCAAGGGCAATCTCATACAGCTTGTGCGCCTGAACAGCATTTGTCTGAAAAAACGATTTGGGACCGATTCGAAACCGAAGTGTCCCCATAAGCTCTTCAAGAAAAGGTTTGCCCTTGGCTAGTATTGGATTCAAATCAGAAAGGCTGCTGTTTTGCTTGGCATTCACAACATAAAAAAGACTTTGAATTTCTGGGAAATGACTGTGCAGTGACTCAAGCAGCACCTTAATTACCTTCGGGTTGTCCTCACCAAAAACCACCACAACCATCAATTCACCTTTCAGTGTATTCCTTATAATCAGATTCCTTAAGAACCCTTCATTGGTACTCAGGTTAAAAAAGGACAGACCTGATGAGATGGCATATGATTTCAGCCATTGCCTGATCGCATTTGAAGGTTCAGGCTGCAGCCAACATTTTTCAACATCCATAACTTTATCAAATCTGCCCGGAACATGGAATCCCAAAGCATGCATGTCTTTTACCTCTGCTTTGCTGTCGATTTCTTCTTTGGTTAACCATCTTTTTTCTGAAAAGGTAAACTCCAGTTTATTTCTGTAAAAAGTCGTCTTTTCTGATCGTTCAATGGGCCGTATGGCACACTGCACAGTGCTTATTTTCCCAATTCTTGTCATATTGTCCACAACCTGCTGCTGCTTAAGCTCAAGCTGGGTTTCATAGGGCAGGTGCTGCCACCTGCAGCCTCCACAAATACCAAAATGGACGCAAAATGGTTCAACCCTGTCGGCCGATAATTTATGTATCTGCTGTATCCGGCCTTCCATAAATTTTCTCCTTGACCGGGTCAGCTTAACATCGACAACATCACCGGGAGCAGCAAAAGGGACAAACACTACCTTGTCTCCCACCCTGGCTATGGCTTTTCCCTCAGCTGCCACGCCCGTAATCTCAACCTTTTCAAGTAAAGGGAGGTCTTTTTTTTTCTTTCTTGACAAATTCGGTTCTTTTAATGATCAACAAAAATGTGTTACCATTTGCAAAAGTAAGGCTTTCTGTCCAATTCACTGGGTGTCACCCCCACACTGAAGAAGTACTGAACTTTCTTATTACCTTTGCACATTCATTTCAATCAATAACAGTAAAATGATTCAAAAAATCAGCGAACAGGAGCAAATAAGGCGTGACGCCCTAAGGGAACTGCAAGAACTTGGCATCGACCCATATCCACCGCAAACCTTTATGATAAATGCCTGTGCAAGAGAAATTAAAGAGAACTTCCCCAACAACCAATCACTTTATCAGGATGTACAGGTAGCCGGTCGCATTATGAGCAGACGTATTATGGGTTCTGCTTCATTTGCAGAGATACAAGACGATAGCGGCAGAATTCAGTTATATTTCAACCGGGACGAGATTTGTCTTTCAGATGACAAAACAATGTACAATACTGTTTTCAAACGTCTGACCGACATCGGAGACATTATTGGCGTCAGGGGATTTGTTTTTGTAACAAAAATGGGTGAGACCACCGTGCATGTGAAAGAGTTTACAATTTTGTGCAAATCACTGCGCCCCTTGCCTGTGGTAAAGGAAAAAGAGGGAAAGATATACCATGCCTTTACTGATCCTGAGCAAAGGTACAGGCAACGATACCTTGATCTCATTGTAAACTCTGAAGTAAAAGAAGTTTTCCGCCAACGGGCTACCCTGATTCAGAGCATGAGAGATTTTCTGCTAAAACGTGGTTACCTCGAAGTAGAAACTCCCGTTTTACAACCCATATATGGAGGTGCAGCGGCCAGACCTTTTAAAACCTACCATAATACCCTTGAAACAACACTTTACCTCAGAATCGCCAATGAATTATACCTGAAGCGGTTGATCGTGGGTGGATTTGATGGTGTATTTGAGTTTGCAAAAGATTTCCGTAATGAAGGTATGAGCCGCTTCCACAATCCAGAATTCACCCAAATGGAACTTTATGTAGCCTATAAAGACTATGATTGGATGATGGACCTGGTAGAAGAAATGGTTGAAAATATTGCGCTCGACATGCATGAGACCACCAGTTTGCAGGTTGGTGAGCATACCATTGATTTTAAACGGCCATGGAAAAGATATACCATGTACGAAGCCATTGAGCATTTTACCGGCACGGATATCTCTGATATGGACGAAGCCCGGATGCGTGACTTCGCACAAAATATTGGAATAGAAACAGACCAGTCAATGGGCAGGGGAAAGCTCATCGACGAAATATTTGGTGAAAAGTGTGAACCCCATCTGATCCAACCTACCTTTATCACTGACTACCCGGTTGAAATGTCACCACTGGCAAAGAAACACAGGAGCAAACCCGGCTTGGTAGAGCGATTTGAAGCCATTTGCAATGGCAAGGAAATCTGCAACGCTTTTAGTGAACTCAATGATCCCATTGATCAGCGACAACGTTTTGAAGAACAGATTGAACTGGGCCGCAGGGGTGATCCTGAAGCCATGATGCTTGACGAAGACTTCCTTAAGGCCATTGAAACAGGGATGCCTCCAACCGCAGGCCTTGGGATCGGGATTGACAGATTAGCCATGATTCTCACAAATAGTAAAAGCATCCAGGATGTATTGTTTTTCCCACAAATGCGCCCGGAAAAAACAGCCAGTGTCCAGGGCTCATACGCTGAATTTACCCAGGCCGGCATTCCGGGACAATGGGCAGAGCTTCTTGAACAGGCGGGATATGGCAGCCTGAAATCTTTGCATGAAGCCAATCCCAACAAAGTATTCAATCAGCTGTGCGGCCTCAGAAAAAAACTAAAACTTGATATTCCTGCACCTGGTATTGAAGAGGTCACAAGTTGGATCAATACATAGACCTTAGTATTATGCAATAGTTTTGTATTTTTATATGCACATATGCACAAAAACCGTTGCCAATGCCCATTCTAGGTTCCATTATAAAGCGTGCCATAGAGCTGCGAAGCAGAATGCCTGCCATTTTTCAGACTTCCAATGCAACACTTGCCCAAAAACGCGAACTGAAAAAATTACTTAAAAAGGCAGCCGGCACAGCCTTTGGAGAGCATTATAATTTCGATAACATCCTGAAGAAAAATGATCCTGTATCAGCATTTCAGTCAACTGTTCCCCTCTATGATTACAATACTATTTTCAGAGAATGGTGGTACAGAACATTGAATGGAGAACCTTATGTTTGCTGGCCGGGAAAAGTTAAATACTTCGCATTGAGTTCAGGCACATCTGAATCATCCAGTAAGCATATTCCCGTGACGGCAAGCATGCTGAAGGCCATAAAAAAAACAAGCATCAAACAAATATTTTCCCTGGCCCGGTATGACTTTCCAATTTCATTCTACCAAAAGGGTATCCTGATGCTGGGTGGCAGCACCCACCTTCAGTTTAACGGCACATATTTTGAAGGTGACCTGTCGGGCATTACCACCAAGAATATTCCATTTTGGTTTCAGCATTTTTATAAACCTGGTAAACGCATATCCAAAGAGAGAGATTGGCCTACCAAACTCGAAGAGATAGTGGCAAAGGCTCCCCAATGGGACATTGGTATTATTGTAGGAGTGCCGGCGTGGTGGCAGATTCTGATTGAAAAGATCATCGAACACTACCATGTCAAACACATACATGAGATCTGGCCAAACCTTTCCATATTTGTGCATGGGGGCGTATCTTTTGCACCTTATATAAAGGGCTTTGAGAAACTACTGGGCAAACCCCTGACCTATATTGAGACCTATCTGGCCTCAGAAGGTTTTATTGCTTTTCAAAGCAGACCTGACACCAACAGCATGCAGTTGGCATTGGACAATGGTCTGTTTTTTGAGTTTATCCCCTTCGATTCAGAAAATTTTGACGCACAGGGAAATATAAAACCTGGTGCAAAAACACTTACCATTGACACTGTCACCGAGGGGAAGGAGTATGCCCTTATCCTCAGTACATGTGCAGGGGCGTGGAGATATCTGATCGGTGATGTAATCAAATTCACAGATTTAAGGCGAAATGAGATAGTCATTACCGGCAGAACAAAGCAATTTCTTAACCTCTGCGGAGAACATATGTCGGTTGAAAATATGAATATGGCCATCAAAATGGCTGAAGACCAACTAAATATCGAAATACGTGAATTCACCGTAGCGGGGATAAAACATGGATCAATGTTCGCCCACAAATGGTTTATAGGTACCGACAGCGAAGTCGACCCCCTGTTACTCAGGAAAAAAATTGATGATAACCTGAAGATTCTCAATGATGACTATCGGGTTGAACGCATCGCAGCAATTGAGGATGTCATAGTCAGGGTTTTACCTTCAAAGGTGTTTTATAACTGGATGAAAGAAAAGGGAAAAGAGGGGGCACAGAATAAATTCCCAAGGGTAATAAAAGACAAAGTACTTTCAGATTGGGAAACATTTATCAGCAAGTAATTTTTTGTTCGGGTATAGTACAATGACAGCAGCACTGATTGAAGGCTTGGTTTTGGGATTGACCCTGGCCTTTCTGGTTGGTCCGGGCTTTATATCACTTGTACAAACCAGTATCAGCCGGGGGATTTATGCTGGCATTCAATTTGCCACTGGCATCGCTTTAAGCGATCTGTTTCTTATAGGGTTAAGTTACTTCGGCCTGCTCCAGTTGTTCGGTTCTGACAGACAATATTTGGTTCTTGGAATCATTGGAGGCAGCGTACTGATCATATTTGGCATCATAAATTTTCAGCGAAAGTATTCCATCCCTTCACCGGTAAACCTCAAAATACCAGCAACTGGCGGTAGATTTTTCAAGCATTTGTCAAAAGGATTCTTTCTAAATATCACCAATCCCTTCCTGCTCATATTCTGGGTGAGCGTTTCGGGTATTGCCAGTGCCAAATATGGGATCCCCTCGGCCGAAATAAATGTATTTTTTATTGCCACCCTGGCTGCCATATTCGGCACAGATATCCTAAAGGTTTTTGTTTCACAAAAAATCAGGCAGTACCTCAGCATCAGGATTCTCACACTCATCAACCGTGTAGTGGGTGTGATACTCATATTATTCGGTGCAATTCTGATCATCAGGGTATTGTTCTTCCTGTAGATTTTTGTTTCTTTGCACCCTTTAAGGTTTTAAATAAGCCGGCACAAATATTCTTGATCTTATGAGTGTTACAGTCAGATTCGCCCCAAGCCCCACAGGACCCTTACATATGGGTGGCGTAAGAACAGCTCTTTACAACTACCTGTTTGCAAAAAAACACAACGGCAGATTCATTTTGCGTATAGAAGACACAGACCAGTCACGCTATGTGCCGGGTGCTGAAGAATACATTATGGAGTCTTTAGCCTGGTGCGGGATACTGTGGGATGAAGGACCAGATAAGGATGGGCCCCATAGGCCCTATCGCCAGTCTGAGCGCAAAGAATTATACCGGAAATATGCCCTGCAGTTGATTGAGAGCGGACATGCCTATTATGCCTTTGACACACCAGCCGAGCTGGAAGCCATGCGCAAAAGGCTTGAGTCAGAAAAGTTATCAAACCCGCAATATGACTGCCATACCCGTATGGAGATGAAAAACTCCCTGACCATGTCCAAAGATCAGGTAAATGATCATATTGCATCAGGAAATCACTACGTGATCAGGGCGCACATACCTGAAGGCAGAGAAATCGTGGTTAACGATCTGATCCGCGGTCAGGTCAGGGTAAACAGTTCATTGCTCGACGACAAGGTTTTATTCAAAAGCGATGGGATGCCCACCTACCACCTGGCCAATGTCGTCGACGACCATCTCATGCAGGTATCTCATGTTATTCGTGGAGAAGAATGGCTCCCATCGGCACCTTTGCATGTTTTGCTCTATGAATTCTTTGGATGGCACCAAAGCATGCCTTTATTTGCCCACCTCCCCCTCCTTTTAAAACCTGACGGAAATGGAAAACTCAGCAAAAGGGATGGAGACAGATTAGGGTTTCCCGTATTTCCGCTGGCATGGAAAGATCCCAAAAGCGGTGAACTATCTTCAGGCTACAAGGAATCAGGTTATTTTTCGGAGGCATTTGTAAACATACTGGCACTCTTAGGTTGGAATCCGGGCACAGATCAGGAGATGTTTACCATGGATGAGCTAATTGAAAGCTTCACATTAGACAGGGTGGGTAAATCAGGATCGAAATTTGACCCCGAAAAAGCAAAATGGTTCAACCATCAATATTTGCAAAGCAAATCAACTGAAGAGCTGGCAGCCAGTTATATCAGGCTGCTTGAGGAGAAAGATATGCAAATTGACACCCAAAAAGCCATCAGAATTACGGCTATGGTCAGAGAAAGAATCAATTTTATACATGAGATGTGGGAACAAACCGCTTTTCTTTTCATTGCACCCTCAAGTTATGATGAAGCCTTTGCGCGCAAGAAGTGGAAGCCAGAAACTCCAGGCATTTTGAATGCACTGGAAAAACATCTCAAAGAAGCAATTCCGTTTGATGTAGAAAACATAAGCAAGGCATTCCAGTCATATATGGATGAAACCGGCACCGGTATGGGGCAGATTATGCCTGGCCTCAGACTGGCGTTGGTAGGTGAAGGAAAAGGACCTGACCTGAAAGAGATCATGGAGATACTTGGAAAAGAAGAAGTTTTGACGAGAATAGCCAGGGCAACTGAAAACTTGTAGTCTTTAAGATCAGGCTTACATGTCGGGCTGCCCGGGAACTTGCTCAAGGCTGAATTGGATATATGACTCAAGTTCTTCATACCATTCCCGACCATATTTGCGTATAAGTGCATCTTTCACGAATCTATAAACCCTTACATTCAAGGCCTTACCTTTTTTTCTTGCGCAATCACAAATGGGCCAGCGATGATAGTTCAAGGCTTCGTAATGGGGGTATTTGATCAGGCGAATGGGATAAAGATGGCAAGAAATAGGTTTCTGAAAATCGATGAGTTGCAGATCAAATGCCGCTTCTATGGCGCATTTTGCCACACCTTCACCATCAAAAAACACATATGCGCACTGTTTTCCATCAACAAGGGGTGTTGTCAGTTCATTTTCCTCATCTCTGACCCACAATCCTTGCCTGGCAGAGGCATCAATGCCTTCTGCCATCATAAACGGCCTGACAATGTCATATATTTCTTCAAGCTGCTCCGCTTCATCTGCTTCAAGGGGGGCACCAGCATCTCCATGAACACAACATCCTCCCTTACATACCGCAAGGTCACAGAGAAACTGCTCTGTGTAAACTTCATCTGAAATAAGGGTGTCGCCAATGATTATCATGGCGCAAAGATAAATAATCCGGGGTTTGGAAGGGTTCTAAATTCAACCTCCCTATTTATCTCTGAATAAAAGAAAAACGTAGAAACTGAATATTGCCGAAGTAAGCAACTGCAGCAATAGTGGGGTTCCCACAAGAGGTTCTGCGGGCAGGACGGTCATTATAGCGAGATACTTCAGCAGATAATAAAGCAATTTACTGATCCATATGCTGATAAAAATGGCAGCTAGTTTATGCATGAAACGGGTTAGTGTAAAAAATGCAAATACCATAGCCAGCAACTCCACACCAATAAGTGCCGATTTAATAAAAACAGGATGAGAGGCCACAACAAATGAGAAAAGCGGAAGTGTCATAGCCAGGATATAGGCATTCTGACGTCTGGTATGCACCATGGCCAGAATCACCATAAGCCTCATGGGTTCAAGCATATATAACTTAATCCCAATCAAATGGGTGAGGGTTGGCACCATATAGATAAACAAAATGGCAAACAAATCAAATACCAGTGCCCGGATGTTGGTCTGGGCGAAGGCAGGATTGGATACTATCTGGTTGGGATGCATAGGCTTAATTTTGTATAAAATGATTATAAATAAGCTTGTTAAATTGTGTTTGGATCACCAAAAATATAAAAAACTAGCTTGAAATTATATTTTTGCATTACAATCTTAAATACAATTTCTCCATGGATAGACGGCAATTTATCAGAAAAGGCTTTATATATTCAGCACTGGGCAGTCTTTATGCATCAACCATTGGCAAAATACCGCTTTTTGCCGCAAAAAGTCACACATTCAGCCCGGGGAGGTATGATCTGGTGGCGGTCAGAGGAGGTGAACCCGTCCAAATGTATCGTAAGGCCATGGAAGAAATGGGAGGCCTCGGTCTTTTTGTCAAGGCAGGTCAGACCGTAACCATTAAACCCAATGCCAGCTGGGATGTACCACCTGAACGAGCCGCCAATACAAATCCCGAACTTGTGGCAGCCATTGTTGAAGACTGCCTTGCACTGGGTGCTGCCAGGGTTTTTGTTTACGATCACACATGCGACAACTGGCAGCGGTCATATGAAAACAGTGGAATTGAGGCTGCGGTTAGAAGGGCCGGGGGGCAAATGCTACCGGCAAATCTCGAACGTTATTACCAGGAAGTGTCCATTCCCGGAGCCAAACGCCTGACCACAGCAAAGGTACATGAAAGGCTTTTACAAAGTGACGTTTTTATCAATGTCCCCATTTTGAAGCATCATGCTTCAACTACCATAACCATAGCAATGAAAAACCTGATGGGGCTGGTATGGGATCGCCGCTTCTGGCATCGTAACGACCTTCATCAATGTATCGCTGACTTTTGTCTGTATCGCAAACCAGACCTGAATATTGTTGACGCATACCTTGTAATGACACAAAACGGACCGCGCGGGACATCTGAAAGCGATCTTACCAGAATGCGCAGCCTGCTGGTTTCAACCGACATATTGGCCGTAGATGTAGCAGGCAGTCTCATGCTTGGGCATCAGCCAGAAGACATAGGTCATCTTCGCATAGCCGGTGAGATGAGTGTCGGAACGATGAACCTTGACCAGCTTAATATACAACGTGTCAATGTTTAGCCAGGATACACTTCTTTCCATTTCTTACTGACCATTCTATGAGGTTACAATATTTAAAAAAAATCCGGATACTTGTATCCCTGCTTTTCTTCACGGCCATACTGTTTATGTTTCTTGGCATCAGCCTTCCCGCTTTAAGTCAGTTGGGAGAGCTCTCATTACGACTGCAATTGCTTCCGTCCATACTGCGTTTCATGGCTTTATTTTTCAGTATATCAGCCCTTGGGTTTGTTTTGGTCATCCTGCTCACCCTGATCTTTGGCAGGATATATTGTTCTTCAGTTTGCCCCATGGGAACGTTCCAGGACATGGTCATTGCCATAAGCAGACTCTTTAAGAAGAAGAAAAACAGGCGATTCCATTTTACTAAAAACCGGAAACTCATACTGAGATATTCAGTGCTGGCGGCAACTCTGATATTGTGGATATCAGGGAGCCTCTTTCTGTTAAACCTCCTTGACCCCTACTCAAATTTCGGGAAACTGGCCGTCAGTGTTTTCCACCCGGCCTATATCGCAGCAAACAACGCCCTGGCATTCACCCTTGAGCGCTTTGATATATTTGCCGTTGCCCCTATGAGTATGCACTCACTGCCATGGGAAGTCATGATGGTTTCGCTTGGGGTAGTTTCTGTCATCACCATTATGGCCATATGGAGAGGCAGGCTATTTTGCAACACCCTCTGTCCGGCTGGTGCCATTTTGGGTTTATTTTCTGTCAGCCCGGTTTTCCGCATAGCATTTACACCCGGTGCCTGCACCGCCTGCAAAAAGTGTGAATGGGTGTGCAAGGCAGAATGTCTTGACAGCAATTCACTTAAAGTTGATCACAGTCGCTGTATCAGTTGCTTTAACTGTTTTTCTTCTTGCCCAAACCAGGGCCTGCATTTTACAACAAGCAGTACACTCCCGGCTCGCAAGGCACAAATTGAAAACAGTGGCAACAAAAGAGAATTTCTTCTGACGCTGGCATCAGGGCTACTAAGTTTTCCGTTGCTCAAAACCCAGGCTTTTGCCCAAAGATCAAGGACACAACAGGTTGACAGACAGCAAACGCAGCTTCAAAACAGAAGCCAGGCTGGCATGATCCCTCCCGGGGTAAGAAAGCCTGTAACCCCTCCCGGCTCAATCAGCCACGAACATTTTACAAAGCATTGCATTGCATGCTACCTTTGTGTAAGTAAATGCCCGACCAAAGTAATCACCCCTTCATTTTTTGATTATGGGCTGGAAGGATTTATGCAGCCAAAGCTTGATTTTGAAAAGAGCTTTTGCAATTATGATTGTGTTGCATGTACCGAGATTTGTCCCACAGGTGCTATCACGAAGCAAACACCCGAACAAAAGAGGGTTATCAAGATAGGAGTAGTTAGGTTTCTGTATGAAAGCTGCGTGGTAACCACCGACAGGACTGACTGCGGAGCCTGTTCAGAACACTGTCCCAGCAAGGCCGTTCAAATGGTGCCCTATGAAGATGGCTTGTTTATACCCCAGGTAACCCCGCCTTTATGCATTGGCTGTGGTGCCTGCGAGTTTGCTTGTCCGACACAGCCTTTTAAGGCAATTTACGTAGCAGGAATGCCTGTTCACAAAACAGCCAGGGCACCCGAAGAAGCTGATGGCCCACGTGAAGACATTACAGATGATTTCCCCTTTTAACCAGGGATTATTTTTGGTGCTTACTTCCTGGCAATGATGTGAAGTTTTAAATTGAAGTCGTCATGAATCAGGTTGTCACCCAGATTGTCGAAAAAACTGCCTGAGCCAAACCTCACATCCCAGCGTGACCTGTCAAGGTCAAAATCTGCCCTGGCAATGATCAGGTCATCAGCCAACTCTATCATAGCGTCAAATGCTATTCCATGCGTGATTCCCTTAATGGTCATATTGCCGAAAACACGGTAGTTGTTCTCGCCGGGCAAAGTGTTTTCAATTGCTTGCACCGAGGTGATCTCAAAGTTGGCAACCGGGTAAGTCTCAACTGAAAAGAAATCGTCAGATTCAAGGTGAGCCTGTAAGCGGGCATTGTTGGTGGGATCCTGAATATCCAAAACTACGATCTGTGTCATATCGATCACCACTTCACCTGAAAGCAGCTCATCATCATAAACATAGAGTTCACCCTGGCCCACACCTATGGTCCCATCATGTTCACCACCAATTTTAGTCCCTCGCCAGGCTACCTGGCTGTCAATCGGATCAATGTTAAATACCACAACTTCAGCAGGAATCTCTCCCCTTTCAAGTCGTTCCATAATCTCTGCCCTTTTTTCGCCATTGCTACCACATGCGGTCATAAACACAACAGTAACAATCAACATGATAAGTTTTTTCACGGTTTTCATCTTATAGGTTTTTGGGGTTAAAAATTGTTTGGCCAATATTTTTTCACGAAAGGCCAAACAGACTCATTCTGACTATAGTAAACAAGTGTTCAACAAAATTGTTTAGACAATACAAAATGATATTGAACAATGCGCTCCGTTTCACATAGAATGAATCAAACAATACATAGAAGGTATCACTCAATCAGTCTTTTTCTCGCCTTTTTTTGAGTTGTTAATTTTGTAACAAAATAAATTTGTCTTACATTTGCCATCGCCCTGACCAGCTTTACAGACACCTGGTGATGAAAAGCGTTGGGTGCGTATATTAAAGTATATTTTTTTATATTTTTGAGTCCCTTGAGATTATGACTAGTCAGTTATTATAAAATTCCAAACGCAATGCAAAATAAACTTCAGGAGCTAACCGAAAAAATCTACCAGGAAGGGGTAGAGAAGGCCAACAAGGAAGCAGAGCAGATTGTAGCAGAAGCAACAAAGCAGGCAGAAGAAATTTTAGCCGATGCCAATAAACAGTCAGAAGCCACCTTGGAGAAGGCCCGAAAGGAATCAGAAGAATTGAAGTCAAATGCACTCAATGAATTGCAACTATCTGCAAGGCAAGCTATTTCAGACCTGAAGCAACAGGTAGCCGATCTGATCCAAGCCAAAACCATTGAACCTGAAACAAAAGGGGCATTCAGTGACACCGGATTTACTGCCAAAATCATCGAAACCATTGTAAAAAATTGGAACCCGGGCGAAAGTGACAATGTAGACCTGACTGTATTGCTTCCCGCTGACAAGCAAAAGGAATTCGAAACATACTTTAAAACCAAGGCAGATGAGCTGCTCAAAAAGGGTCTTGAAGTAGATTTTAATGACAGGATCAAGGGTGGTTTTAAAATTGGGCCTAGAGACGGCGGATACCTGGTGTCATTCACCGACGAGGATTTCGATCATTTTTTCAAAATTTATCTCCGTCCCAGGTTGATCGAACTGCTATTTGATAAAGTCAACGCAAAGAAATAACAAAATCCCCGGCAAGTGAAGCGCAATTATTATTATCTGGTCGCAGGCCTGCAAGATATATCACTGGACATCCACAAGCTGGTGCAAGGGCAATTTGCATTCAGGGAAGAGTTAAAAACAGAATTGCACCCAAACGATTTCAAGTTGGTTGAAAAACTGTTCCTTCCCCATGACAACAAGAATCTGCTCAATCTCCTGGAAAAAAATGACCAGCCCTTTTCAGAAAAGGGTAATTTTTCAAAGGATCATCTGGAAGAGAATATCAAGGAGCCCATTGATTTACCAGAGTACATGATCCGCTTTATTACGGCTTATAAGGCAAAAGAACCCCTGTTTCCGGACATGAGCCCCGAAAATGAACTGACCACTCTTTTCTATGATGAGATGTTTCAGCACACCGACAATGATTTCATGTGCGAATGGTTCCACTTTGAGCTGAATGTCCAAAACATTATGCTTGCGCTGGTTGCAAGGAAATATAAGGTTTCTTATGAAAACCAGGTAATCGGGAGTGATGAAATATCTGAAACCATCCGCAAGAGCCATGCAAGAGACTTCGGACTTGGCAATGAACTTGATTATGTGGAAGAACTAACAGCCATATCTCGCAAAGAAGATATCAGAGATCGGGAACAGGCCATTGACCACCTCAAGTGGAAATATCTTGACGAAGAAACGTTTTTCCACTACTTTACGATCGAAAGAATATTGTCCTTCACCATAAAGCTCGGAATGATCGAGCGTTGGCTGGATATCGACAAAGACCACAGCAATGAACTGTTCAAAAAACTGCTCAATGAGTTGAAGTCAAGCTACAAATTACCCGAAACATTTACTGAAAAATAGTTTTATATGAATACAATTGGGAATGTAACCGGCGTTATAGCCAACCTTGTCATCGTAGAAACAGAAGGGACAACCTCCCAGAACGAAATTTGCTTTATCAAACTCGGCGAAACCAAATTGATGGCCGAGGTGATCAAAGTTGTAGGGAAAAAGGCATATATTCAGGTATTTGAAAGCACCAGGGGGCTCAAGGTAGGCACTGAGGTTGAATTCATGGGGCATATGCTCGAGGCAACCCTCGGGCCTGGCATCCTTTCAAAAAATTTTGACGGGCTGATGAACGACCTTGACAAAATGGAGGGGGTTTTCCTTAAAAGAGGTGACTATACCGATCCGCTTGATTTCGACAAGAAATTCGAGTTCAAGGTCCTGGCCAAAGAAGGAGACAAGGTTACTGCCGGATCATGGCTGGGAGAGGTTAAGGAAAACTGGATCTCCCATAAAATTATGGTTCCATTTAAATTTGAAGGAGAATATACCATCAAAAGTATCAAGGGTGATGGAGAATACTCCCCGAAGGATACCATGGCCATACTAATAGACAGGGATGGCAAGAAACACGAAGTAACCATGGTTCAAAAATGGCCTGTTAAGGTTCCCATTCGTGCATACAGAGAAAAGCCCCGCCCTTTCAGGATCCTTGAAACAGGCATCAGGGTCATGGATACATTAAACCCGATGGCTGAAGGTGGGACAGGATTTATTCCCGGCCCGTTCGGATCGGGGAAAACCGTTCTACAGCACAACCTGTCAAAGAATGCAGAGGCAGACCTTGTGATTGTTGCAGCTTGTGGTGAGCGTGCAAATGAGGTAGTTGAGATATTCACAGAATTCCCTGAACTGGATGACCCACGTACCGGCCGCAAACTCATGGAACGAACCACTATCATAGCCAACACCTCAAATATGCCCGTGGCAGCCAGAGAGGCTTCGGTATATACAGCCATGACCATAGCAGAATATTATCGGGCCATGGGTCTGAAAGTGTTGCTGCTGGCCGACTCTACCTCTCGCTGGGCACAGGCATTGCGTGAGATGTCAAACAGAATGGAAGAGCTTCCCGGACCTGATGGCTTCCCCATGGACTTATCAGCCATTATCGCCAACTTTTACGCCAGAGCAGGCTTCGTATACCTTAATAATGGTGAAACTGGTTCAATCACCTTTATCGGAACGGTATCACCAGCCGGTGGTAACCTGAAAGAGCCTGTGACAGAATCAACAAAGAAAGTGGCCAGGAGTTTTTATGCTTTGTCACAGGAAAGGGCAGACAGTAAGAGATATCCGGCCATTGACCCAATCGACAGCTATTCAAAATATCTGGAATATCCCGAAATTGCAGAGTACCTGAATGAAAAAATCGCTCCCAATTGGACAGAAAGCGTATTTGAGGCCAAGGACATTCTGCTTCGCGGAAAAGAAGTATACGAACAGATCAATATTCTTGGAGATGATGGTGTACCAATTGACTACCACATCAAATACTGGAGATCAGAACTCGTAGATTTCGTTATCCTTCAACAAGACGCTTTTGACAAGATCGATGCATCTTCTTCACTAGACCGCCAGTATTATATGTTGAAGAAAACGCTTGAAATCGCCCATATAGACTTCCCATTTGACTCATTCGAAGATGTAGGCCCCTATTTCAAAAGGGTTATCAATGCCCTGAAACAAATGAATTATTCAGAATATGAGTCAGAGAAGTTCAAGAATAATGAAAAGGAACTGGAAAAGATCCTGGGTGAAAAAAGAGCTGATGCAGAAGCAGAAAAGGCCTAATAAAAAATCGGAAAATTGACTTAGTAATGGAAAAGGACACTAAAGCATTTCAACGCGTATACACCAAGTTGTTTCAACTTACCAAGGCCACCGTATCCCTTTATGCAAAGGGGGTTGGAAACGAAGAACTAGCCATTGTTGACGGGCGCCTGGCACAAGTTGTAAAGATCATGGGTGATATGGTCACCCTGCAGATCTTTGGCGGGACTGAAGGTATCGCCACCAATGCAGAAGTAATATTCGCCGGTAAGGCGCCGACTCTCAAAGTAGGTGATGATCTGGCAGGCCGGTTTTTCAATGCCTACGGAGAGCCTCTTGAGGGAGGAGAAATTCTTGGCAGGGAGCAGGAAATCGGAGGACCGAGCGTAAACCCGGTCAGGAGAAAACAACCCTCTGAATACATTCCTACCGGAATTGCAGGTATCGACCTGAACAATGCACTGGTAACCGGGCAAAAAATCCCGTTTTTTGCAGACCCCGACCAGCCTTATAACCAGGTAATGGCCATGGTAGCTCTTCGCGCCAAAGCTGATAAGATCATTTTGGCGGGGATGGGTCTTACCAACGATGATTACCTGTATTTTAAAAATGTATTTGACAACGCAGGTGCCCTTGACCGTATTGTCGGGTTTATAAATACTACCGAAAACCCACCCGTAGAGCGCCTGCTTGTTCCGGATATGGCCCTGACAGCAGCTGAATATTTTGCCGTTGAGAAGAATGAGAAAGTGCTTGTATTGCTCACAGATATGACACTTTACTCAGATGCCCTAAGCATTGTATCTAACCGTATGGACCAGATTCCATCAAAAGATAGCATGCCCGGCTCATTGTACTCTGACCTGGCCAAGCTTTATGAAAAAGCCGTTCAGTTTCCTGATGGGGGCTCTATTACCATTATTGCAGTAACCACCCTGTCAGGCGGGGATATTACACATGCCGTACCCGACAACACCGGGTATATCACCGAAGGACAGCTCTTTTTGCGTAAGGACAGTGATGTGGGTAAGGTGATCGTTGACCCATTCCGTAGTCTTTCCAGGCTAAAACAATTGGTCATCGGGAAAAAGACCAGAGAAGACCACCCACAGGTTATGAATGCTGCAGTCAGGCTTTATGCTGATGCAGCCAATGCAAAGACCAAGCAGGAAAACGGTTTTGACCTTACCGATTATGATGAGAGGACGCTTGAGTTTGCCAAGGGCTACTCAAGGCAACTTCTTGCAATTGATGTGAACATCGAAACAGATGCCATGCTTGAAACCGCCTATGAACTGTTTGGCAAGTATTTCAAGCCGGCTGAGGTTGGAATCAGACAGGAATTTGTTGACAAATACTGGAAAAACAAGGGTTGATCAATTGTCATGGCAATAAAATTTCAATATAATAAAACATATCTCCAGCGGCTGAAAAAGCAGCTTCAGGTGCGGGAAAAGGCACTTCCTACGCTAAAGAATAAAGAAGCAGCCCTACGCAGTGAAGTAAAAAAAGCCAAGGAGACAGCTGAAGCATTTGACCAGAAGCTTGAGGCCCAGCTAAAAGCTTACCAGCATGCGATTGCACTCTGGGATGAGTTTGAGAATGACTTGGTGAGTATCCGTGATGTGGAGTTGTCTGTTAAAAAGATAGCTGGGGTAAAGACACCAGTGCTTGAAACGGTTTTATTTGAGGTGCATGATTATAGCATGTTCAATAAGCCCAGCTGGTATCTTGATGGCATTCAGATCATCAAAGAACTGGCCCATACTGCCATTGAAAGGGAAGTCTTTTTCCAAAAAATGCAGTTGCTTGATCACGCAAGAAAGAAGACCACCCAGAAGGTAAACCTTTACGAAAAGGTGCAGATACCAGGTTTTGAAGAAGCCATATTAAAGATCAAGCGATACCTTGAGGATGAAGAAAACCTTTCGAAAGCAGCCCAAAAAATTGTTAAGAACAGATTACAGGAAATGGAGGAAAGCGTATGATCGTTCCCATGCATAAGTTTTCTTTCCTGGTATACCACCAGGATTATCCCGGGTTTCTTGACCACGTGCGGGAAATTGGTGTGGTGCACCTGATTGAAAAACAACAGGAAGTTTCTGAAGGAGTCAGGGAAAAGACAGATCATATCAGGCAAATTCAGTCAGTGGTCAAAAGCCTTCTTAAAAGAAATGCCGGCCAACCCGTAAACATTGGTAATGTTGATGGTGAAAAAGCCTTTGAAGAGGTAACAGCGCTGTTTGCAAAACAAGAAGAAAGGTTTCAGCAGCTTAACCTGTTGGATAAGGAGATCAGTCAGGTAAAGCCATGGGGAGATTTTTCCCGTGAAACAATTGACAGGCTTGCTGAACAAAACCTGTATATCAAATTCTTCAATATACCAACCAGCAGATTTGATCAACAGTGGCTTGAAGAATTTCCCATCGAAGTTATCGGATACCACGCTGGTCAAACATATTTTGTCCTGATTCAGCAAGGAGATGAAGAGCCTGCATTGGATGCCGAAGAAGTCAGGCCGCCAGAAAGGCCCCTTACCGAATTGCTGTATTACAGAAAAGAACTCAGAGCTGAACTTAAGCAACTAGCTTCATTATTGGACAAACATGCTGTAAACAGTCTCGAAGCCATAAAAAAATATGGATATGAGATCAAGGAGTCTGTTGATTACCAAACAGCTATTGAAAACACAAAAGAAGAAGCCGCAGGAAAAGCCATGCTGCTTGAAGGGTGGGTGCCATCTGAAAAAATAGACGAATTGCTTACCTATCTTGACGCAAGTCCTGTTATCTACCTTGAGCAGGAGGCTTCAAAAGAGGACAAAGCCCCTATCTTACTTAAGAACAAAAAGTTTGCGAAGAAATTTGAAATGCTTGGAGATCTCTACTCCCTGCCCAAATATTCTGAGTTAGATCTCACACCATTCTTCGCTCCTTTCTATGTGCTTTTCTTTGGTTTTTGCCTTGGAGACGCAGGCTATGGAATTCTCATGGCTGCTGCGGCACTGATAATGAAACCAAAAGTCAAAAAAGAGCTCAGGCAGGTGATGGGACTGATTTTTTACCTGGGTGTATCCACTTTCTTTTTCGGGGTCATATCAGGTGTCTTTTTCGGAATACCCCTTTTTGAAACCGGGCTGCCTGTTTACAGAACCCTGGCTGTCAGGTTTGAGCAACAAGGTACAGACATCAATATGTTGCTGTTCTATCTTTCATTGGCGTTGGGAGCCATTCAGATTATTTTCGGGATGATTCTTAAAGCCATCAATGAAACCCGACAGTTTGGATGGAAACATGCCGTGGGCACCATGGGGTGGATTCTATTGGTCACAGGAGGAATCAGCTTGTTCGCCATCAGCGAAATTACCGGAATTGCCATGGAAAAACTGAATCCGGTGCTCTATACCCTTCTTGGTGTAAGCGGTGTGATGATTCTCCTGCTAAACAATATGAACAGAAACGTACTCATGAATTTTGGCGTTGGCCTATGGAACACATACAACATGGTGACGGGAATACTTGGCGACCTGCTTTCATATATCCGTTTATTTGCATTGGGTATTTCAAGTGCCATTCTGGGGTTTGTGTTTAACAGCCTTGCCATTGAAATGAGTGGAAGCATTCCGGTTTTGAATATTGTGATCATGGTCATTATTCTGGTCATAGGTCATGGAATCAACCTGTTCATGTCAGGACTCGGGGCATTTGTACACCCCATGCGTCTTACATTTGTAGAGTTCTACAAAAACGCCGGATTTGCCGGTGGCGGCAAACAATATAACCCATTTAAAAAAATCACTTAACGTCTCACTAAAAATCACTTGGAAATTATGGAACCAATTATTTTAGCTTACATAGGTATTGGATTGATGATCGGATTGGCAGGTATCGGCAGTGCCTTTGGTGTTTCAATGGGTGGCAATGCCTCCATCGGCGCCTTAAAGAAAAACGATGAAGCTTTCGGAAACTATATGGTGCTGAGTGCACTCCCTGGAACGCAGGGCCTTTATGGTTTCATGGGCTACTTTATCCTTTCAGGATATCTTACCGCTGGTATGAGCTGGGCAACTGCAGCGGCCATTTTTGGTGCTGGTCTTGCATTGGGCTTTGTTGGCCTTTTGTCAGGTATTCGTCAGGGACAGGTTTGTGCCAATGGTATTGCTGCCATCGGATCAGGACATGATGTTTTTGGTAATACACTCATTCTTGCGGTATTTCCTGAACTTTATGCGATTGTAGCCTTCGCGGCCACATTCCTCATTGCAGGCACATTGCCCCTCTGATAAGAGGACCCTTTCTAAGACATATATAACCGCCCCGGCTTATCTGAGACCGGAGGCGGTTTTTTTGTTTCTGGCAGACTTCACCCTTTCGTAGACCATATTTACCATGAGCATCATCCCCATAAGATACACTGAATCTTCAACAGGTATGGTATACAAACGTATCCCAAGGTTCTCCAAATCATTATAACTAACAACGGGCCTGGAAGTGAGCACACCGTTTACAATAAAAAAAGGAATCAGGCTTACCAGGTAGGTAAGAAAAAAATGGGATAACCATGTTTTGTGGTTGCGAAGACCAAGCTGACTGATTAGCAACAGGCCCGTAAGCAACATAACCACCAGGGTATAAATTCTCTGGGTATTCAGAGCAGCTATGACAATAAAAGCAATTGCCAATGCAAGGCTTACCACAAAAACGGTTCGTGGAAATACAAAGTGTGGGAAAAAATATCTCAGCACCTCATATATGAACATAACACAATAAGGAATGACCACAAAAAATAGCCATTCTTCAATCGGAAGCCCAAGCAAATAAATTCCCAATACATATTCATGTGCAAACCACCAGACACCGTTCCGGGTAAAGATTACATCCCATGATATAAAGACCAGCGACATAATGAAGATACCCGCAAACAGCGGAACCAAATATTTATGAAACCTCACTTTGTCTTCAAAACTTCTGACAAGGGGAATCATGATGCTGCCAACAAGCAACAAAGCATAGGTGTATTTTTCCATGCACTTAAAACGGGAAATACTGCTGAATTGTTTACCTGTATGGTTAGTATGGCAAAAGCTTTACGGATCAGGGCTTTGTCTTGAATAATTGCCACCACGGTATACGCGGATTGTTATGATGCTCACGGTGGTAACCAAAGAAGTAACAACTGATCAGGGCCCAAAGATGGTTTTTATGCTGTGTGCGCGCCCTGTGGGGGCCCATATGCTCATGATGCGGAAGCCGGTGCGGCCAGTATACCCCTACCCAAAATAACTGGAGTGTACCTAGTATGGCAGGGAGTGCCCAGAAAACAATGGCCCTGGCTTCATCAACAGCCGGAATCAATAGCAGCAAATTAAATATGATGGCCATAATCATGATTTGGAGCACAGTAACATACCGGTACATAAAAGCGCCCCACCACAAAAAAAAGTTTTGCGATTTGGCAAAAAAATCAGGGTCCTGTGCTGTGGCCGGAAACTTATGGTGCAAACCGTGATTTTTTTTCAAACGTTTGTAAAACATGGCCGCAAACAAGAAGGAGGCAATATGACCAATGGCTTCATTTATGCGTCTTGACCTGGATATATTGCCATGCATGGCATCGTGGGCTGTAATAAACAATCCGGTAAAGAGCCATGCCTGTACCAATATGTGGATATACATCCATAGATTGGTAAAAGAAGGTACGACATGCTGCAGGATCCATGACAAATGAAAGACCCACATGACAACAACAGCAAGTGCAATCAATATACCCATTGATTATGTTGATTTTGCAGACATAGTATCCAAACAACGTTTCAGGCTATCTCGCCAGTAAGGGATTTGAAGACCAAATTCCTTTTTAATTCGTGATTTATCCAACACACTGTAATGTGGTCTTTCTGCACGCGACCCAATGTCTTTGGTCAGCACCGGATTTACCTTGCATTTGATCTGTTCCATTTCTATGATAGCCTTGGCTACATCATACCAGCTGGCCACACCTTCATTGCTGAAGTTGTAGATTTCTCCCCTGATGCGATTTGGGATGCCGGGAATCATCTGCAAAATAGCCGTCGCCAGATCTTCTGCACATGTGGGTGTTCCCACCTGGTCGATGACAACCTTGAGTTCATTTTCACTCCTTGCCTTTTCCCTGATTGTCTTGACAAAGTTCTGACCATATTTTGAATACAGCCATGAAGTCCGGATAATAATGGCCCTTTTTGCATTGAAAATCACTTCAATTTCACCATCAAGCTTAGTTTTGCCGTAAGTTGACCTGGGATTGGCAGAATCACCTTCAGTATAAGGTTTTGACTTTTTCCCGTCAAATACATAGTCGGTTGAAATATGTATCATCAAGGCTCCTTTTTTTGCGGTTGCCTCTGCAAGAAAGCCAGCAGCTCTTGCATTTAGCAGGGAGGCTACGGTCGCATCGTCTTCTGCACCATCAACTGACGTATAGCCGGCACAGTTTATCAGGCAGTCATATGGATTGTTTTTCAGATAGCTCTTTATGTTTTCAGGAGATGTTACATCAAGATCTTCCTTGTCTGTAAATTGAAATGTAAACTGTCCAAACAAAGGTGCCAGATCTTGAAGTGTTTTACCAAGCTGCCCACTACTCCCTGTTACCAGAATATTTGTCATAGATGAATTCGAATGGTTGTTTGCGGGCTAAAATAAAACAATTTTGCGGATATTGTGTTTTTTCTTTTACATTTGATTATTAACCTTTAAAACAGCTGACCATGGCAGATGGCCCTATTGCAAAAGAAGTCTGGGACAGCGGCAGAAAAGCGTTGTTTATCAATCTTGACCAAAGCATCTATGGTTCATTCGCTGAAATTGGGGGAGGCCAGGAAGTGGCCCGCTGTTTTTTTCAGTCGGGGGGCGCCTCAGGCACGGTAGCCAGAACAGTTTCGGCCTATGATATGGCTTTTAGTGATTACCTTTATGGCAAGAGCCCTTCTAAAAGATATGTTTCTGAAGATCGACTCAAGCAAATGCTTGACAAAGAATACAATAGCCTGGTAACCCTGCTGAAAAAGCAGCGGGGGCATCAAACCCGCTTTTTCGCATTTGCCAACACGGTAACTACCCTTAATTATAAAAAAGACAACAAGGCCCATGGATGGATTGGTGTCAGGTTTCAGTTGAAACCGGGCACACCACCAAATGAGGTGGTTATGCATGTCAGGTTACTTGAAAACGATTCGCTCCATCAGCAACAGACATTGGGTGTACTGGGGGTAAACCTGATTTATGCCTGTTATTATAACCACCAATATCCCAACAGTTTCTTGAAGTCACTGCTTGAAGATATTTCATCTGACAGGGTCGAAATTGACATGCTTCGCATGAATGGGCCTGACCTTGATTATGTTGACAACCGTTTATTGGCTGTGCAAATGGTGAAAAACGGGATGACACCTGTGGTAATGTTTGACAGGCATGGTGACGTGAAGCAACCTTCAGATTTGTTGTATAAGAAAAACATTATGGTTATCAGAGGAAGCTTCCGTCCCATTACATACGTCGGGTTTGATATGCTTAGAAATGGGTTTTCTCTTTTCAAGCAAGAAGTTGGCTACAACAAAAACGAGGACAAAACCGAGGTCTTATGCGAAATGACACTGAATAACCTCATGGAAGAAGGAGATTTTGATGAAAGAGACTTCCTTGACCGGGTTGATATCCTTAGCGGAATGGGACAAAACGTGATGATCTCAAATTTCAGGGAGTTTTACAGGCTGGCAGAATGGTTTCAGCGCTTCAAGATCAATAATATCAGGATGGTCATCGGTGCCCTGACATTCAGGAATGTCATTGAAGAAGCTTACTATAAAGACCTGAAAGGCGGCATCCTTGAAGCTTTTGGTAAGTTGTTTATGCATAACCTTAAGGTATATCTCTATCCTGCACTGCACCCCACAACAGGTAAAGTAGTTCAGTCAGGCAATATGGCCGTAAATAAAAAAATCAGGCTGCTGTATAAATTTCTTACCGAAGGTGATTATATCCTGGATATTAAAGATTACAAGAAAGAAGTGCTTGCTTACCATTCACACCTGGTACTGCAAAAAATTAAAAAAGGTGATCAGGACTGGGAAAAAATGGTACCAAGGTATGTTTCTGCTTGCATCAAGACCAAAAAACTCTTTGGATATAGCACAACATAAAAAAAGCTTTGGCAGCCATGGTGCCAAAGCCCTTCATAAAAACAAAAGCTTGTTGGTTACAAATCAAAGCCCCCAAAATCCATATCACCTCCAAAGTCATCAGTGTCTCTGTCACGCCTTTGGCTGCGCCTGTCAAAATCATTGATACGGTAGCTGAATCCGAGAAATACCATCCGGCTGTTTCGCCGCCTCTCGAGGTCAAGGGTAAAATTATCTCCGTAATTATACATTTGGAAACGCTGGGTATTGAAGACATCACTTAGTCTGAGGGTGATGGTTCCATTGTTGTTCATCACAGACTTTCTTACAGCCATGTCGGCCGAATACATGGCCTTCATTTCACCCTGAATCATCACCATGGGTGACCTGTAAAACCCAGAAAGCTGTGCAGTGAAACCACGGGGCAGGGTGAAGTTATTCATCAACCTGGCTGACCACGAATAACTGTCATTACGTAATTGCATTTGGGGGTTGCTGCCCTCAACAGTACGTCTGAAATAGCTAACTGTACCATTTGCACGCCAGAAATCAGCGATTCGATGCGAAACAACCATTTCTGCTCCATACGAAATGCCTGTATTGAGGTTTTCAAACGTTGTGTAGGCAATTCCCTGCTCATCCATGGTGCGAAACCTTGTAACCATACCCGTTGTGTGACGGTAAAACACCGAGGGGTTGATTGTGGTCGTGCGCCCATATCTGGCAAAACCCAACTCCAGACTATTGGTAAATTCGGGTTGCAGTCCAGGGTTACCAAAAGAAAGATTATAGGGGTCGGTATAACTTATAAATGGATTGACGTTTCTTTGGTTTGGCCTGTTGATCCGGCGACCGTAACTCAATTGGATACTCTGGTTGTTAGCCATATTGCGGCGGACATGGAAACTTGGGAAGAAACTGAAGTAATCATCATTAAATTTCTGTTGTGTGGTTCGCTGGTCGGCTTGAACATTGGTGTTTTCAATTCTTAACCCGCCCATCAGACTGTAGTTTCCCACTATGGTTGAATAAATACCATAAGCCGAGAGAATCTGTTCGTTATATACAAAATTGTTACTTAGTCCTTCATTGTTGCTCCAGAACTGTTGCTGATGATCAAAATCAAAAAATGCAAAATCTGACCCATCTTCTCTTATGTAGGCCTGTACTCCAGCCTCAAGCTTGGTGTTTTCACCCATTGGATAGACATAATCTGTCCGGAATCTGAACATATGGTTGTTCCCCTCTGAAGCGGTGTTTTGCAACACAGACTCTAACCCTGTTCCAAAATCTGGATGGGTGTATTGACGGTTTTCTTCTGTATTAAGCATGCTCCTTGACGAAAAGGTAAAATCAGTTGTCCACTCACGGAACCTCTGTGGATAGGTGCGTCGGTGGCTAAAATTCACCTGGTAACCTGAGTTATCCATTGAATTTTCTGACGCGCGGATAAACACATCGCTTATGTCAAAAGTTCTATCCAGTGCGTAATAATCAATCTGGCTCAATCCATTCCTGTCGCGGTTATTCAGCCCGAATGAAACTGTAAATGTATTGTAGTCATTCATGTTGTAGTCTACACCCAGGGTCAGGTTATGCGTATTCATATCATTTTCAAACAGCATGTTCTGATCCATATAAGTGGTGTCTGCAAGAAAGCTGGAGCTGAAATTGGAACCAAACCCATCAGTACTTGAGACATTCCCACTATAGTTACCAAAAACATTAAGCTTGCCCACAAAATAATTCATATTCACAGAACCCGAATACCTGCCATTGGAACCCACATTGGTGGTCAACATGCCGTTATACCCCTGGCGCCTTTCCTTTTTCAACACAATGTTGATGATTCCGGATGTTCCGTCAGCATCATACCTTACCGAGGGGTTGGTAATTACTTCAACCCGCTCAATCATATCCGAAGGAAGCTGTTGCAGGGCTTCAGACCCAGACATTCCCAATAAACTTGAGGGCCTTCCATCTATGAGTATGGTCACATTATTACTACCCCTCAAATTGACATTTCCGTCAAAATCAACTGCAACACCTGGTATGTTTTGCATAATATCCAACGCTGTGCCACCGACTGAGGTCAGTTCCTGGGCCACATTGAAAACTCTCCGGTCGAGGCCCACTTCCATGAGCTCACGTGTGGCTGTTACGGTAACTTCTGAAAGCAGAGATGCATCGGGCACAATGCGCACAATGCCCGCATCATGGGCTACATTATCGGGCCTTATGGAAATTCCGTTCAGGGTTTGTCTTGGATACCCAACATAGCTTACAGCCAGGTA
The DNA here is from genome assembly GCA_007118495.1 of Bacteroidales bacterium. Lineage (GTDB taxonomy): Bacteria > Bacteroidota > Bacteroidia > Bacteroidales > UBA7960 > PUPG01. Next base: position 29,254 of record SKRM01000033.1, on the reverse strand, counting down.
ATAACTTCCAAAAGGAACATTGTCAATTACAAAACGTCCTGTCTCATCAGAAATGGCACCTCCCGTCATAGTTGAGTCAGCCATATTGTGAAGTACAATACTGGCAAACATCAACGACTCATCGGTCTGCCCGTCTACCAATTGTCCAAACACAAGTCCGGGAGCCTGACGCTGTGCAGAACGGCCCTGGGCTTCAGTATCCGTTTCACTTGCCAATACATTCAAAGTACTGATCAGCAAGACACTTACAGCAAAAAAAAATGCTTTCATATTTTTGGTCATCATGTTGTTATCGGTTAATGTATGTATCTGTATTTTTATACATCTGTTTACAACATAGATGTACTGAAAAGGTTTGACATCATACTGATGCCAAAATTGATACAATTGTGGTGTTTGCTTGCAAGTTCTTGATCCAAACATAGCCAACCAAGTATCAAACAACTGTATATCTGATACTTATTAGATGTATATTTCAAAAAAAACAACATATTGATCCTGTTATACCATATCCGGCAAGATATTTGTTTAACAATGTTTAACACATATTAAACATTTATGTTTGTTATGATGTCAGACGTAACTTTCAGGCTTAAAAACAGTATAAAGATCATCACCCTAAATCCCTGTCACATTTTGAATGGTTGAAGCCATAATGTTTATCTTTGCATCTAAACACAATACGCGAATATGGTCGAGAATTATTCTGAAGACACCATAAAAACACTTGATTGGAACGAACACATCAGGCTTCGTCCCGGAATGTATATCGGGAAGCTCGGTGATGGTGCTTCACAGGATGATGGGATTTACGTACTCATCAAAGAAGTTATTGACAATGCCATTGATGAGTATATCATGGGATTTGGGAAAACTATTGAGGTAAGTATTGATGAACGTCAGGTAACAGTTCGCGATTATGGCCGGGGGATTCCTTTGGGAAAGGTGGTTGACTGCGTTTCACGCATCAATACCGGAGCCAAATATGACAGCAAGGTATTCAAGAAAACCGTGGGACTAAATGGCGTTGGGACAAAGGCAGTAAATGCCCTGTCCAATCCATTCCTTATTAAATCGGTCAGAGAAGGCAAGGCTAAAACCGCGGAGTTTACCACTGGTCAGTTGGTCAGAGAGTTCGAGGAGGAATGCAGAGAACGTACCGGAACCATGGTTACTTTTGTTCCCGATGATGGTATCTTCGGCAAATTCAGGTTTATAGAAGAATATATTGAAAAACTTCTGTGGAATTATGTTTTCTTAAACAGGGGACTCACCATTATATTTAATGGCCGGAAAATGGGTTCGCAAAATGGATTGCTTGATCTATTATCAAGAAACATTGATACGCCGATCTGTTATCCCATAGTGCACATACAAGAAGACGAGATGGAGTTTGCATTTACCCACAGCACCAGTCAGTACAGTGAAGAATACTATTCTTTCGTTAACGGGCAGCATACCACACAGGGGGGCACACATCAGGCTACATTCAGAGAAGCCCTGAATAAAACCATCCGTGATTTTTACAAAAAAGATTTTGATGCCAATGACATCAAAACATCAATCATAGTAGCCCTGAGTATCAAGGTGCATGAACCGGTTTTTGAGTCTCAGACCAAAACCAAACTCGGCTCCCAGCATATGGAACCAGGTGGGACAACCATCAGAAACTACATAGGAGATATCCTCAAAAGGCGGCTTGACAACTACCTGCATATGCATCCTGAGGTTGCAGACGCTTTGCTAAAAAAAATTGTGCAGTCAGAAAAAGACAGAAAGGATATGGCCAACATCAAGAAACTGGCCAGAGAACGGGTTAAAAAAGCAAGCCTGCACAACAAAAAATTAAGAGATTGCCGTGTCCATTATAGTGACAACCATCCCCAGCGACTGGAATCTACATTGTTCATTACTGAGGGTGATTCAGCAAGTGGTTCCATCACCAAAGCAAGGGATGTAAATACGCAAGCCGTATTCAGTCTTAAAGGCAAGCCCCTGAATAGTTATGGTCTTACAAAAAAGATTGTCTACGAGAACGAAGAGTTTAACCTGCTCCAGGCGGCCCTGAACATTGAAGAGAGTCTTGAAGACTTACGTTACAACAATATAGTGGTTGCCACAGATGCTGATGTTGATGGGATGCATATCAGGCTGTTGCTTTTGACTTTCTTTCTCCAGTTTTTTCCAGATCTGGTCAGGAACGGCCATCTGTATATTCTGCAAACCCCGTTATTCAGGGTGCGCAATAAACAAAAAACAATATACTGCTATAGTGAGCAGGAGAAGAATCAAGCCATTGGTAAGCTGGGGAGCTCTCCTGAGATTACCCGCTTTAAGGGTCTTGGTGAAATATCGCCGGGTGAGTTCGGACACTTTATTGGTAAAAGCATCAGGCTAGATCCCGTTATCTTACGCAAAGATATGAGCCTGCATGAGCTCTTAAGCTTTTACATGGGCAAAAACACACCTGAAAGACAGCAATTTATCATCGAGAACCTGCGGCACGAACTGGAAGTACTTTAGCCAGGGGTGAAAGCATACACAACTATTTCTCAGTCTGACTGAAAATTGTCCCAGTCAACCCATGGTCTGAAACTGTCCCTGAAACTATCCAGCGAACAACGTGTCATGACAACAGTATCTGTCTTTTCTTCGAATGGCAGCAGAGAAGAGATGTTCTCACCAGTGGGGTCAATCACAGCAGAGTCGCCCGAATAATCTATGTCGTTTCCATCCTGACCAAGGCGGTTTAACCCCACCACATAACACTGGTTTTCAATAGCTCTTGCCATAAGCAATATGCGCCAGACATGGCTGCGACTGGCAGGCCAGTTGGCTACATACAATAAACAGTCGAAATCGAACCCCGCCCCTTCTGTATGCCTGTTTCTGCTCCAAACCGGGAACCTGAGGTCATAACAGATCATGGGCATGATCTTCCAGTTATTCAATTCTATAATCGTTTTGGACGTTCCTGGAGTATAGTTTTTATTCTCTCCTGCATAGCTAAACAGGTGCTTTTTATCATACGAATAATAATTACCATCAGCTTGCATCCAGATAAAGCGGTTATAAAACGATTCCTTATCCTGGATGATCAGGCTGCCGGCAACAACACAGCCTCCTGCTGAAGCCTGATCCCTCATCCACTGCATGGTTTTGCCTTCCATAGGCTCGGCAAGCCCTTTGGGCTCCATGGTGAATCCTGTGGTAAACATTTCGGGTAAAACGACCAGATCAGTGGTACTTTCCAAACCCTGGAGTTTTTTCGTAAACATATCCAGGTTTTTCTCCCTGTCTTCCCAAAACAAGGGAGACTGCACCAGGGTAACTGTCAGATGCTGCATAAAATGTCTGCTGCTTTTTTTAAAGTTTCTTCAGATTTGGCAAAACAAAACCTGAGCATGCGATTATTGATTGTCTTGCTGTAAAATGCCGACACAGGCACAGCTGCAATTTTGTGCTCTTTTACCAGCCAGGAGGCAAACTCCATTTCGTCCAGCTCACTGATATTTTCATAGTTCAGAAGCTGGAAGTAGGTGCCGGACGCCGGAATCCCGGTAAATCTTGACCCGGAAACTGCATCAAGAAAGAAGTCACGTTTTTTCTGGTAAAATGCCCCCAATCCTTTCAGGTTGGCAGGATCACTTAAAAAGTCTGCCAGGGCATGTTGAACCGGTGTGTTTGTACAAAAGACCATGAACTGGTGGGTTTTCCTGAACTCTCTCATCAGATTTTCAGGAGCCATACAATAGCCTGTTTTCCATCCGGTGGCATGGAATGTCTTGCCGAATGAAAAAACCACAAATGATCGCTGGGCCAGGGCGGGATAATTGCAAACACTTACATGTCGATGTTCGTCGAATATAATATGTTCATATACTTCATCGCTCAGAACAATGATGCCGGTATTGTTGACGATCCTTTCCAATTCGACCATATCTTCATTGTTCAGCACACTGCCGGTGGGGTTGTGAGGTGAATTAATGATGATCATCTTGGTCCGGTTACTGACCAGATGCCTGACCTGTTCCCAGTCAATGTGAAAGTCGGGTGGGTTCAATTTGTATGATATGGGTGTCGCCCCGTTTAGTCTGATTGCAGGAACATAACTGTCATATGCAGGTTCAAAAACAATCACTTCGTCCTCTTCTCTCACAAAGGCTGTGATGGCTGCGTAAATGGCTTGTGTAGCACCAGGGGTGATGGTAATTTCCTTTTCAGGATCATATACAGCATCATATACGCTTTTTGTATTTGCCGAAATGGCTTCACGCAACCTGAGTATTCCGGGCATTGGAGCATATTGATTCCTTCCCTCTCTCATATGCAGGCACACTGCATCAATAAGGGCTGGTGAAACTTCAAAGTCAGGAAACCCCTGTGACAAATTTATGGCCTTATGTTCTTCAGCCATTTTGGTCATGACCGCGAATATGGAAGTACCCAAATTGGGGAGTTTGCTGGATATGCTATCGGGATACTGATTCATTAATGGTATTTTTTCTCGTATAAAAATAAAACCGCGTTTCAATAATATCTGCTATCTGCTTAAACTTAATAAGCCAAAAAATATTGTAATTTTATACACTGAACAGGGCATTCAAAAATAGTGTTTTTTTTCGATGTCCAATCTTCTTTATTTAATATTTTAAGTTTTTATGCTTAAAATATTCTATTTTGTTTAAATATATATATTATTAGGCGATTAAAAACTATCTTTAAATGAAAACCATTGAACAGTACAGTTTTGCAGGGAAAAGGGCCATTATTCGCGTTGACTTCAATGTGCCCTTAAGTGATAGGCAGGAGATTACCGACGACTCAAGAATCAGGGCAGCCATACCCACCATTCGCAAAGTAATTGAAGGTGGCGGATCGGCCATACTCATGTCACACTTGGGACGACCAAAAGAAGGACCTGAAGACAAGTTCTCACTTCGTCACCTAAAGGGACACTTAAGTAAACTGCTTGGCACAGATATTAAGTTTGCCAACGACTGCGTTGGCGAGCAGGCCAGAGAATTGTCTGATTCCCTGAAGCCAGGTGAGGTTTTGCTTCTGGAGAATCTGAGGTTTTACAAAGAAGAAACCAAGGGAGACGAAGCCTTTGCAGAAAAGCTTGCAAAATTGGCTGATGTATACATTAACGATGCGTTTGGCACCGCACACCGCGCCCATGCTTCCACTACCATCATCGCCCGGTTTTTCAAAGCCGACAAAATGTTTGGCTACATTATGGAAAGTGAGCTGAAAAGCATTGACAAAGTACTGCATGACACCAAAAAGCCTTATGTGGCTATCATAGGGGGAGCTAAAGTAAGCACCAAGATAGAGATCATTGACAACCTGCTTGACAAGGCAGATGAACTCATTATCGGAGGCGGTATGATGTTTACCTTTATAAAGGCTGCCGGTGGAAAGATCGGAAACAGCATGTGCGAAAATGACTACCTTGATACCGCCAGGCAAATCATGGCATCGGCCAGGCAAAAAGGTGTCAGGTTACATATTCCGCAAGACGTCTTGCTTGCTGACAGTTTCTCTGAGGTTGCAAATACGAAGGTTGCTGATGCATCGGCCATTCCTGATGGATGGCTTGGTTTGGACATTGGCCCTGAAAGCATCGCCAGGTTTTCTGCTATCATTGAAAAGTCAAAAACCATATTATGGAATGGCCCTATGGGTGTGTTTGAAATGGCTGCATTTTCGGGTGGCACAAAAGCCATTGCCAGAGCCATGGTAAAAGCCACTGAAAATGGCGCTTTCTCATTGGTAGGTGGCGGTGATTCTGTTGCCGCCATAAATCAGTTTGGATTGGAAAAAAAGGTCAGCTACGTTAGTACCGGAGGAGGTGCTTTACTTGAATACATGGAAGGCAAGACCCTGCCAGGCATCAGCGCCATCCTTACCTAGTCACATGGCCCACAAATGACATTAGCCCGCTGCGAGTCTTGTAATAACCTCAAGCAGTTGATTCTCATCTATGGGCTTTGACAGGTATTCGTCCATGCCCACCTCAAGAAAGCGATCTTTATCACCCGGAATGGCATAACCAGATATGGCGATAATGGGGGTTCTGCTGTTTGGATCTTCTAATTTTCTGATTTGCCGGGTTGTCTCAAAACCGTCCATTCTGGGCATTTGACCATCCATAAGTATCAGGTCATACTTGCCAGGTTCAAACAGGTCTAATGCAGCAAGGCCATTATAGGCAGTATCCACGTCCCAGCCTTTTGAACGCAAAAAGCCGGCCAGGTATAATTGATTGATAGCATCGTCTTCAACAACCAGTATCCGCAACAACTTGTCCGCACCCTGAGGTGACTCTTTCTGTATTTTTCCATCTGGTTGTTCAGTATACTCCATCAGGGGAATCTGAAATGAGACAGTACTTCCCTTTCCTGGCTCACTTGTAAAATCAAGCTCTCCACCCATTAAATCGACAAGTTTCTTTGCAATACTAAGTCCAAGACCGGTGCCCTGATATTCTTTTTTTGCAGAAACATCGCGCTGTTGAAATGAAACAAACAGACCGGGGATATCTTCTTTTCGAACACCTATCCCGGTATCCTCAACCTTAAAATTGATAGAGTTCCCCTCACCTGCAGCCCGCCTCAGTTCAAGCGAGACCCTGACCTTACCATTGGTTGTAAATTTATTGGCATTGCTAAGTAAGTTGTGGAGAACCTGTTCTATCTTCTGTTTGTCTGCATAAATGGTTTCAGGCATCCCTTTCTCAACTTGTGCTGACAGTTTATTGTTATTTTCATCTGCCTGTAACTCATGTATTCTGACCAGCTCATTAACCATATCTCTTATGTTGAAATGGTGATAAACCACTTCCATTTTTTTTGATTCTATTTTGGCATAGTCGAGGATATCATTCAAAATGGTCATCAGGTTGCTTGAAGCGATAATGATTGATTTCAGATAACCCTTTTGCTCTTCATCAAGACTCGTTTTTTCAAGGGTTTTGGCCATTCCGATTACAGCACTCAGCGGATTTCTGATCTCATGACTCATGTTGGCCAGAAATTCTGATTTGGTCTTATTGGCCTGTTCAGCCAGCTTGGTTGTCTTTGTAAGCTCCTCCATCTCCTGCCTGTCGGTAATATCTCTGCTTACACTTATAATTTCATCGGCCAACCCTGTTTCGGTGTTGTATATGACCCGGCATGCAGACTCTATCCAGACATAGCGTCCATCGTGGCATCGCATCCGGCAAACCTCATTAAAGATCCTTGTCCTGGTTTCAATAAACCGGACGTGATTCTCTCTTATTTTGGGCACATCATCAGGGTGAATAATTCTGTAAAGTGATTTTCCCGTAATTTCTTCCGGCTCATAACCAAGGATTGTCTTGCAGGCCTGCGACGCGTATAATAGTGTCCTGTCCCATTTTTGTCTGGTAATGATCTCGGCTGAGTGGAGGTCAATCAGACGAATCCGTTCGCTGATCAACTTGTCAGCCTCACCTGATACTTCATATGAGAGCCTCAGCTCAGCATGAATACGGCAGATCATTTGCTCACAGATAATGGGAAGCAATTCAATGGTGAGCCTTTCTCGCGGCAATATTAACCTATCCGTATCAATCCCATGTTCAATCTCCCCGAATGAATGCTCCTGCCTGAACATGATCAGGGCATCAGGTCGAAACCCGCCTCTCTGTAAATAGCCGATGGTGTCTTCACCATGCATATCACTAAAGTTCTCATCAACCAGACACACTGCTATTTCGCTGCGCTCCTGCTTTATCCATTGATTAACCTCAGTAACAGAATAAAAAGATTTGACGCTCAGTCCATGCTTTACCAAACCTGCATGAAGGTCTGCTTGCCAGGAAGTATCTGAAGACAACACCAATACGGTTGATTGAATGCGGCACTCTTCTGAATGTGACTGAATTCTCATGGTTCAAAAATACATTGTACAAAAGAACAAATTTTTTACGTCATACGGTTCCAACATGCGTAAAAAGCGAAGTCATACAAGTGTTTTAATTATTGCTGTTCTGCAGATGCTTTTATTGCTTTACCCGCCAACAGTAGATTTTAGCCCGACCAACACCCTTACTTTTATTTTGAAACATTCTGAATTATGCAATTCTGTTGCATAGATATGTTTTTTTTCTAATTTTACCCTGACACCTCCAACCCCGGCATTCAAAATCCACTAAATTAAAATGGAGGTATCGTATGCTCTTTGAAACGTATATATATATCTATTTTACTTTATTAAGGGTTTATACAAACTGCAGCTTAAAAACAATATTACATCATGCACAATCTGAGAAAAGCCGGAAAATCCCGAAAGTTTTCCACCACAACGGCCTGCATTCTGTCAGTATTTGTTCTGACCGGGTTTTTAAGCCTTTCATCTTTTATCATGGCCAGCCATGACGAAAACCCTCAAGATTCAATACATTTTTCGAGAGACGACCTCCGGAAAGGAGAACGTCTGTTTAAAGGGCTGATGCCTTTTGCCAGTGGCCTTCACGATTGCGCTTCATGCCACTACACAAGTTTGCCTGATACCATAAACTGGAATCCTTCTGCTTATGATTTGGCCATTACATGGATGAATGAAGAAGATTACAGTATCCGTGAAAAACTTGCCATGCCACTGGGCACCAGGATGATTGAAGATCACCAGGGGATGTCGGTTACAGCTCAGGAAGAGCATTTATTACATGCTTATCTATGGGAAGTTGCCAGGCAAGGACCCGGTGAACTCAAGGCAGTACCAGTCAATGCCATTATTTTCTGGGGTCTGGGCCTTTTGATGGCTCTCGCCCTGTTGGATATGCTCCTTACGAAAAAAATCCGTTCTAAAATACCCCATGTCCTCATTATTGTGGTCGGACTGGTTGTCCATATGCAATATGCTGTGGCCGAAAGCCGCAACCTTGGTCGCACACAAGGTTATGCACCTGACCAACCCATCAAATTCTCACACCTCATTCACGCAGGTGAAAACGAAATTGATTGTCAGTATTGCCATAGCATCAGCCGTTTCAGCCTAAGCGGAGGCATTCCTTCAAATGAAACCTGTCTGAACTGTCACAATGTGATCAGAGAAGGAAGTCTTTCGGGCCGCTTTGAGATCAACAAAATTCATCAGGCCCACGAAAGCGGACAACCCATAAGCTGGATCCGCGTTCACAAACTGCCTGACCACAGCTTTTTTAATCATGCACAACATGTTAATGTAGCAAATATTGAATGCCAGAGCTGCCATGGTCCGGTTGAAACCATGCACCTGATTCGACAAGAAGAAGATCTTTCGATGGGTTGGTGTCTGAGTTGTCACCGCGACACCCATGTCGATTTTACTGCCAATCCATATTATGAGATATTTGCCAGGTTACAGGAACTCATGCTAAACGGTGAGCTGGATGCCGTTACCGCTGCCGAATTGGGTGGTGAAGACTGCATGAAATGTCACTACTAATCGTATCAAGGCCATTTTCAACGAATATCAGATGAAGAAAACAACATACTGGAAAAGCTTAGAAGAACTGCAGCAAAGCACTTCGCCCGCCAGCAGCGGGGAGGATCTGACCAGCACACCAACTCCCATAGAAATCTTGTCAAACAACGAAAACGACAAGGCATCTTCACGCCGTGATTTTCTTAAGTGGTGTGGGATCAGTTTCTTTTCTGCAACCGTCTTATCGGCCTGTGAAAACCCTGTTAAAAAGGCCATCCCATACCTGACCCAGCCAGAAGAGCTGACTCCCGGAAAAGCTGCATGGTATGCCACAACCTATCAACACGGAAACGAATATTGTCCTGTGGTGGTTAAGAACAGAGATGGGCGACCTATCAAAATTGAAGGCAACGAGCTTTCTTCACTTACCACGGGAGGGAGTTCGGCCAGGGCACAGGCATCGTTGCTTGGGCTTTATGACGACGGAGCGCGCTATCACCACCCCCTCAAAAACGGAAACAAAATCAGCTGGGAACAGGCAGACTATGAGATTATTAATAAATTAAGGGATATTTCAGCAAATGGAGGCAGAGCTGCTCTTGTAACATCCACCCTGCTTAGTCCGGCAACCCAACAGCTTATCAGCCACGTGCAAAACATGCACCCGGAGCTTGAAGTCATCACCTGGGATGCCATTTCATATGAAGCCACCCGTAAAGCACACATCCGATTTTTTGGTGAAAATGTATTTCCACAATACCATTTCAATAAAGCTAAGCTGATTGTAAGTTTTGGCGCTGATTTTCTTGGCACATGGGCCGCTCCGGCCATATATGCAAAGCAATACGCCGAGACACGCAAGATAAGCAAGGACAGTCCGCATATGTCAAGACATATTCAGTTCGAATCTTATGTAAGCCTGACCGGAGCCAATGCAGATACCAGGATTGTCCTGAAGCCATCTGATGAGAAACGTTTCCTGTTAGCCCTTTATGGTGAAATGCTCAGGCAAACGGGGCAGGATGACTATGCAGGAACAACAATTTCTGATGCTGAATTTGACCTTAAACAACTTGCGTCAGACATACTTGAAGCCAATGGATATTCGCTGGTTGTTTGTGGCTATAATGATCCCAACTGCCAGCTACTGACTTGTGCAATAAACCAGATGGCCGGAAATTACGGAAAAACCGTTGCCATTGACAATCAGCTGATGATCGGCCAGGCAAATGAAGAATCATTCGGATCATTTATCGATGAACTCAGGTCTGGAGCCTATTCGGCCGTCATGTTTTACAATTCCAATCCTGTATACCAGCATCCAAAAGGAGAACTTATATCAGAAGCCCTGAAAACTCTTACACTTAGTATTTCTTTTTCGGGTACCCGCGATGAAACCGCTGAAGCCTGCGACTTCATACTGCCAGATAATCACTATTTAGAATCATGGAATGATGCCATGTTCAAGGAGGGCTGCTACAGTTTGGCACAACCTGTGATTCATCCTATTTTCAACACCAGGCAAATGCAGGACAGTTTGTTGAAATGGACAGGGTCGGATATGGATTTTCACGCATTCGTCCGAAACTTCTGGACTGAAAGGCTTTATCCTTTACAAACCGAGTACGGTGATACCCAGGGATTCTGGTTAAACTCCCTGCAGAAGGGCATATTTGAACGCAAGGCAGAAACAACAAGGTTATACAATGCAAACTATCAAGGCCTGCCAATAGCTGCAGATGCAATCAGGCAGTTGATTTCACAAGCTGATGGCACCGAATTGGTTATCTACCCTCATCTGGCTATGCATGACGGACATATGGCCAATAACCCCTGGTTGCAGGAAATGCCAGATCCAATTACTTCTGTAACCTGGGACAACTTCATAGCCATATCACCCGCTTTTGCCTCAAAACATCAGCTCAGGGATGGTGATGTGATCAGACTCCATGAAAAAGTAGAAGCCCCGGTGCTTATACAACCAGGCATTGCCGATGAATGCATGGCCGTTTCTACAGGATACGGAAGAACAAACGCCGGTAAAGTTGCTGACAACAGGGGTTACAACGCATTTATGCTTACCGGTGTCAAAAACAATTTCAGACCATTTAGTGACGTGCTTGCAAGCTGGGAAAAGACAGGCAGCGGTTTTCAGTTTGCCCGGACGCAAACCCATTTCTCTATGGAGGGCAGGGCCATTGTCAGAGAATCAACCCTTGACAATTACAAACTTGACCCTGCAGCAGGCAATGAGCTGCACGCCTACCATGAAAAGCACAAGCTTACACTATACCCTGAGAACATCTACGAAGGCCACCACTGGGCTCTGATGATCGACCTGAATGCCTGTACCGGATGCTCTACATGCGTAATCTCCTGCCAAAGCGAAAACAATGTGCCGGTAGTCGGAAAAGACGAGGTAAGACGGCGCCGGATTATGCACTGGATGCGTATAGATCGTTATTACAATGGCACAGCAGATAATCCGGGAATTGTCTTTCAGCCTGTCATGTGTATGCATTGCGATCACGCTCCCTGTGAAAACGTCTGCCCGGTGTCAGCCACCACCCATAGTGCTGAAGGCATTAATCAGATCACATACAACCGCTGTGTCGGAACAAAATATTGCATTAACAATTGCCCATACAAAGTCAGAAGATTCAACTGGTTTGCCTATGCCGACAACAACCGGTTTGATTACCACATGAACAGTGATATGGGCAGAATGGTATTAAATCCTGATGTGACTGTCAGAGAAAGAGGTGTTGTTGAAAAATGTTCCTTTTGTGTACAGCGTATCCAGGATGGAAAATTAAAAGCAAAGAAAGAAAGAAGACATCTTAATGATGGTGATATTGTCCCGGCATGTGTACAGTCTTGTCCATCAGGTGCACTGGTGTTTGGTGATTTAAATCAAAAAGATTCACGGGTGGCCCGATTGATCAAAGATGCAAGAAATTACCACCTGCTTGAAGAATTGCATACCCTGCCTTCAGTAGGGTATTTGACGAAAATACGCAACCGTTGATATCAGCCAAAAAAATATTAACCGGAAACAATGCATATCGATGATAAGTAGCAATATAAGCCAACCCTTGGTAACAGGTCAAAAGCAATACGGAGATATAACCCGGGAGTTGCTCGAAAACACAGAAGGACGCCCCCCTCTCTGGTGGCTGATAGCCTTCGGCCTGGGATGCCTCGCCCTGGCATTTGGTGGTTGGGCATTTTATATGTCACTGAGTCAGGGCCTGGGAACCTGGGGCCTTACCAATAGTGTGGGATGGGGATGGGATATTATCAATTTTGTCTGGTGGATCGGCATCGGCCATGCCGGTACTGCATTCACTATTTTCTTTCTTGTTTTCAGACAAAAATGGGCTGGATCAATCAACAGGTCGGCCGAAGCCATGACGGTGTTTGCAGTTATGTGCGCAGGCTTGTTCCCACTGATTCATATGGGCAGGCCCTGGCTCGCATTCTTTATTTTGCCCTACCCAAATACCAGGTTACTTTGGGTAAACTTTAATTCGCCCTTATTCTGGGACGTTTTGGCCATCAGCACTTATCTGATTATGTCTGTCACACTTTGGTACCTGGGTATGGTGCCTGATCTGGCTACAATACGCGACAGGACAAAAAACAAATTCAAGAGAACAATATATGGCATTTTCAGTCTGGGCTGGAACGGGTCACTATATGCTTACAACCGTTACGAAACCCTGCTTAAACTGCTTGGGGGGCTCGCTGCCCCATTGGTCATATCTGTACATACCATTGTGGCTCTTGATTTTGCAATTTCCGTTCTTCCCGGATGGCATGCCACCATACTACCCCCCTACTTCTTTGTTGGAGCCATCTTTTCTGGATTTGCCATGGTACTTACCATTATGATCCTCATGCGAAAAGCTTTCAATATATCAGATTATATAACCTGGAAACACCTTGACAATATCGCACTGGTACTAAAGTATGGAAGCCTGGTAATCGGCCTTGCTTACGGCATTGAACTATTCATTGCCTGGTACTCTGGTGTTGATTATGAAATGTATACTTTTTTCAATGCCAGGGTCAGTGGCAGTTTTTCAACTGCTTTCTGGATCATGGTAAGCTGTAATGCCATTGTACCTCAGATATTCTGGTTCAGAAAAGCCAGACAAAGCATTGTGGTGCTTTTCATTGTGTCAATTTTAATCAATGTGGGGATGTGGTTTGAACGATTCGTCATCCTTATATCATCGCTGGCAGAAGACTTTCTGCCATCAAGTTGGACCAGTTATCAGCCCACCATAGTAGACATCGGCATATTTGTGGGGACATTCGGATTGTTCACTGTGGGCATGCTATTGTTTATCAAGTTTATCCCCATTATTGCCATCAACGAAGTCAAGCCCATCTCAAAAGAAGGGCAGCGTGTCACCATAAAAAATGAAAAGGCATGAATAGCAAACATACCATAGGTGTTTTTGATGATGAGGACAAGTTGGTAAAAGCCATCAAATACCTTAAATCAAAACATGCCAACATCAAGGACGTATTCGGGCCGTCAACAAACCACGAGCTTATTAAATCACTAACCACCGAATCAAGACTCCCATACCTTGCCGTTCTTGTAGCAGCAGCAACTATTGCAGCGACATTTGCCTTTCTGTATTATACCTCAGTAATAGATTATCCACTCAGATACGGAGGTAAACCGCTGTTTAGTTTTCCTCCCATGGTTGTCATTTTATTCTTGGTCACCATACTGGTAACCGGCGGAGTATCTGTCATGCTCTTTTTGGGGCGCACACAGTTATTTCCTGGAAAAAAGGCATGGATCCCCGACCCCCGGGTTAGTGATGACAGGTTTTACCTGGTCATGGACCAGAACTTTAATCCTGAAGAAATTATACGCTGGCTGAGGGAGTTTGGGGCACTCGAAATCATTGAAACAGATATTGAAAAATCATCCATATCCTGATATTATGTTTTTTACACCAATATTACCAAAAGGCAAAGCAAGCATTGTCGTGCTTGTTGCACTCATGTGTATAGCACTCAGTGGGTGCGACAGAACGCGTATGGATAAAGGGTATGAGTATTTCCCTGATATGGCCCACAGCTATGCCTACCAAACCTATTCAGACAATCCTGCAATGGCTGATGGCATGACCATGCGAACGCCGGTTGAGGGGACAGTTCCCAGGCATATCATCCCCTATCCATATGCAGACAGTTTTGAAGGGCGTGAACTGGCCGGCGAGAATCTGTTCCTGCCCTTTTCTGTTAACGAGCAAGTGTTGAGTGAAGGCGAGGCCTTATACAATATTTTTTGCAGTAGCTGCCATGGTACTCAGGGAGACGGACAAGGCAAACTATATACCAGTGGAAAATATATTATTCCTCCAACTTCACTGATAAGTGATGAAACAAAAGCCCTGCCCCAGGGTGAGGTTTACCACGTAATCACAAAAGGCTGGGGACTCATGGGTCCACACGGATCACTTATCCAGGCTGAAGAACGTTGGAAAATTATAGCTTTTATCGAAGATATTCTACAAGCTCAGTAAATACCACTCCCATGGACAACACATTTCACGCTTCAAGGAAAATGATTTTGCTGGCAGTACTTCTTATGCTTGCTGGTCTTGCGGCAATTATAACCGGCTTGATTACCGACCCGTCAAGGACATGGAGTAATATGCTGCTCAACAATATGTACTTTATCAGCATTTCCGTTGGAGGTCTGTTATTTTATGCGCTCCAATTCATAACAGGTTCTTCCTGGTCTGCCATGTTCCAGCGCATACCACTGGCCCTTGGCTCATTTTTGCCGGTGGGCGCTTTGCTCATGCTGGTATTGTATTTTGGCTTGCCTGATATATACACATGGGCACAGCCAGGTATTGCTGAAGCAGACAAACTCATTGCCCATAAGCAGCCTTTTCTGAATACCCCCTTTTACATGGTGAGGATTATCCTTTATTTTGCCATGTGGGTAAGTCTTTTTTTCATGCTCAGAAAACATGCAAAAAATGAAGACCTTTTGCCAGGTACGGCTTATTACAAAAAAAGCAGGCACCACGCCAAAGTCTTTGTTTTTGTTGCCACTGTCTTTTTCTCCCTGGCTGCCAAAGACTGGATCATGACCATTGATGCACACTGGTATTCGACCCTCTTTGGGTTCAGAGCCATGATAACCAGTATATATTATGCCGTGGCAGTGATTGTCCTGATTATATTGTTTTTAAAAAGAAGGGGATATTTCACATCAATGGGTGAAGCCCATCGCCACGATTTTGCCCGATACCTGTTCCGTTTTAGTATAGTATGGGGTTACCTTTGGTTTATGCAGTTTCTGATCATCTGGTATGCCAATATTCCTGAACTTACAGCTTATTACTATCCGAGGTTTGTGGGTGATTGGAAACATTTGTTTTATCTTGAAATGATCATGAATTTTGTTATACCTTTCCTGATTATGATGTCTGACCATATAGGCAAAAAGCCAACCGTTATGGCAGCCATCAGCATTCTGCTGCTGGCCGGGCTTTGGGTAAACCTTTATCTCCAGATTATGCCCGGAAGTTATGGAGTTATCCGTTTCGGCTTTATTGAAACAGCTATGTGGTTAGGATATGCGGGTCTGTTTCTGCTTGTGGTTTTCAGCAGTCTCTCCAGGATGGCGCTGATGCCGCTAAACCACCCACAATTAGAAGAAAGCAAACAACATCATCTATAAAACACCTGCCCTATGAGGAAACCCAACATCTGTATATTCATTAGCCTGCTCTTGCTGCCAATGTTGACGGCAGCCCAGGGTCTTGATCCAAGGCTTGATCTCAGTGGCCCTGAAATAGGAATCCAGGAGCGTCTGGATGAATATATTCCCCAGGATATTGTGGTCATTGATACCGAAGGGATACCCCACAATATGCATGATCTTTTTGATAAACCAACTGTCATCGCACTGGTTTATTACAGGTGTCCCGGAATTTGCAGCCCATTCATGGAAGGCATTGCTGAAGTCATATCGCGATCTGATCTGATACCTGGAACAGACTACCAGGTGCTATCCATCAGTTTTGACCCCCGTGAAGGACCTGAGCTGGCCCGTTCAAACAGAAACACTTACCATTATCTGGTAACCAAAGATTTTGATCCAGACGGTTGGCAGTTTTTTGTGGCAGACAGCCTGAATATAGCCAAATTAACTGAAGCCGTAGGCTTCAGGTATAAGCGAACCGGGTTTGATTTCCTTCATGCTGCAGCCATGATCTTTGTTTCGGATCAAGGGAAAATTACCCGCTACCTGCATGGCACCTACTTTTTGCCCATCGACCTGAAGATGGCTGTCATCGAAACGGCTGCTGGCAGGTCCGGACCATCTTTCAGCCGCGTTCTGGCATTCTGCTACTCATATGATCCGGCAGGTCAGCAATATGTGCTTAATGTAACCAAGATTGCCGGAACCCTCATTTTATTCTTGGCCATTGTAATTTTTCTTGCACTGGTCATCATGAAACCAAAACGTCAACAAAGCAATACAACCCAACCATAAGCCACTGTTATGTCTGAAGAAAACACCCAAAAACATAAGAGTTTCCTTGAATATCAAGGAAAATACAAGGGGATACTGGGGTGGATATTATCCACTGACCACAAAAGGATCGGTTTGTTGTACCTGTATACCATGCTGTTCTTTTTTTCCCTGGCGGCCATAATCGGCCTGTTGATGAAAACCCAGCTTATCGCACCAGGTCATACCATCATGGGGCCACAAACTTACAACAGCCTGTTCACCCTCCACGGAATTATTATGATATTTATCATTGTGATTCCGGGGTTACCGGCTGTCTTCGGCAACTTTTTCCTGCCCATTATGATCGGGGCAAAAGACGTTGCTTTTCCGAGGATCAACCTATTATCCTGGTGGGTTTATATTATCGGCATAATGATTGTTCTGACCAGCCAATTTCTGGGTGATGGTCCGCCAGACACAGGGTGGACCTTCTATGCCCCTTACAGTTTCAGAACACCCACCAACGTTTTACCAGCCGTCTTCGGTGCGTTTGTCATGGGGTTTTCGTCCATTCTTACAGGTATCAATTTTGTGGTTACCATACACCGGATGCGTGCCCCGGGGATGAGCTGGCTGAAGATGCCCCTGTTCCCATGGACTCTTTATGGTACAGCCTGGATACAAATTCTGGCTACCCCTGTTATCGGGATCACCCTGCTGCTTATTATTGCAGAAAGGACGCTGGGAATTGGCTTTTTTGATCCGGCACTTGGGGGTGACCCCATTTTATACCAACATCTTTTCTGGATTTACTCACATCCTGCGGTTTATATCATGATCTTGCCCGCCATGGGGGTGATAAGCGAGGTCATTCCGGTTTTCTCAAGAAAAGGGATTTACGGTTACAAAGCCATAGTGCTTTCAACCATGGCCATTGCGTTTGTGGGTTATTTTGTATGGGGGCACCATATGTTTACATCCGGAATGAGTGGCCGGGCACTGTATACATTCTCATTTCTTACATTTCTGGTGGCCATTCCATCAGCCATCAAGGTGTTTAACTGGGTTGCCACCATGCACAAGGGGTCAATACATATGCACACCCCGTTTTACTGGGCTGTTTCTTTCCTTTTCGTATTCATGATTGGCGGACTATCAGGACTTGTTCTTGGTTCATTGGCCACCAATGTACATTTGCACGACACCCATTTTGTAGTTGCACACTTCCATTTCATTGTATTTGGGGGTACAGGCTTTGCATTCATGTCAGCCCTGCACTACTGGTTTCCAAAAATGTTTGGACGAAAATACGATGAAGTATGGGCCAACCTTGGATGGGGCGTGTTTTTCATGGGTTTTCTTTCTTTATACTTACCCATGTTCTTATTGGGTATGAGGGGTATGCCCCGACGGTATTACGACTACCTGCCTGAGTTTCATGGTGCCAACATAGCGTCTTCATTGGGGGCATGGGTCATGGTCGCAGGGATCCTTATTATTTTTGCCAACCTGATCTGGTCAGCCAGACATGGTAAAAAAACCAGTGAAAAGAACACCTGGGGAGGAAAGACACTTGAGTGGCAGGTGGATACACCACCCTCACTTGAGAATTTTGACGAGATTCCAACCATTACAAAACAGCCCTATGATTACTCAGATCATAGTGAAAAATTGAACCAATAATCTGACAAATCATGACCATTCATCGCGACGACCTGGGTGATAAATTCGGTATGTGGCTTTTCATTTTTACCGAATTGCTGCTTTTTGGAATGCTTTTCGTAGTATATGCAGTATACCGCTCCATGCATCCCGAGGCATTCCGTATCGGAGGCCAGGAACTTGATGTTGCCATGGGCGCCATCAACACGGTTATCCTGCTCGTCAGCAGTATGACCGTTGCCATGTCACTGACCGCCATGCAGAAGGGTGACAAAACAAAGTGCCTTCAGTTGCTGGGGGCTACACTTTTATTGGCCGTCATTTTTCTGGTGAACAAATATTTCGAATGGGGAACCAAATTTGAATACGGATTGGTTCCCGGAAGTGAGACGCTTCAGGAACTGGGGCATGGCACCATTCTGTTCTTTGGCCTTTACTTTTTTATGACAGGGGTACATGCTTTGCACATCCTTATCGGGATAGGCCTGTTCATCTTCGTGATAGTAAAAGTCAAAAAGGGTGATGTCCATAAAACTGACTATATCTGGATTGAGAACACTGGCCTTTACTGGCACCTGGTTGACCTCATCTGGATTTTTCTGTTTCCATTGTTTTACCTGATCCACTAAAATCACAAGCCATGACAAATGACGAGAAAACCCATATTGTTCCCTATAAAACACAAATCACTGTACTAATCGTACTCATCATACTCACAGCCATTAGTGTGGCAGTAACCCAGCTTGAATTCGGCAATATGAATACCCTGGTTGCCATGGTGCTGGCAGGAACAAAATCTTTCATCGTGCTGGCCTGGTTCATGCACCTGAAGTATGAGAAAAAATTGTTCCCCATCATGGTAACTTCGGTGGTAATCTTATTTCTCCTTGTTCTTTTTGTGACCTTTTTTGATTATTCATACAGATAACAATTTTGTATCATGTATTTAACCGGTGCATCAACATTTGTCCATGGCGTAGACACCGCCTTTATGGTGATTCTTGGTATCTCTTTCTTTTTTCTGATTGGGATCACCGCCACCATCATTCTTTTTCTGGTCAGGTATAATAAAAAGAAAAACCCTGTACCCACCCAAAATCCGGGCAGTATAAAGCTTGAGATCATCTGGACTGTTATCCCCCTGGTGTTGGTAATGGGAATGTTTTATTATGGCTATGTAGGCTGGATTCCCATGAAACGCATTCCGGATCAAGGTGTACAAATAACAGCCAATGCCAGGATGTGGAGTTTTTCATTTCGTTATGAAAACGGAAGGGTAAGTGACAAACTGTATGTCCCAAAAGATACGGCCATCATTCTGAATCTCAACGCCGAAGATGTACTGCACTCACTATATATTCCGGCCTTCAGGGTTAAAGAAGACATGGTGCCGGGTCTGCCCAATAACCGTATGTGGTTTCAGGCAAGCAAGACAGGCACCTATACCATCTACTGTGCTGAATATTGTGGGTTACAGCACTCATATATGTACTCAGACCTGGTGGTTATGGAACCTGATGAATTTTGGGCGTGGTATGCAGATACCACCGCAGTAGTTTTAGATATTCCTGAGGGGGCAGACCTTGCCCTGATGGGACGTCAGATTGTTGACAGAAACGGGTGCCTTGCTTGCCACTCACTTGACGGGGCAACTGTTATCGGGCCCACTTTCCTGGGTCGTTTTGGAGAAACCGTCCGGGTAGTAACAGAAGGTGAAGAGCGGGAGATTGTCTACGATGAAGAATATGTAAGAAGGTCAATTTATGATCCCGACTATGATATTACCGTCGGCTTTCGCAGAGGGCAAATGCTTTCATACGAGGGCATGATCACACCAGATGAAGTTGACCTGATAATTGAATTTCTCAAATCACTAAATCAGTAATACCCATGCCTTATTCTGCCAGGGCATGTTGGCAACTGGGCAAGCCAGCAATCTCGGCTGCAGTAAGTTTGTCGGCCCTGACTGCGTTTCTGATGTATACTAAGGGGTTTACACCAGGATGGCTCTCTTTGTTGCTGGGTATATTCTTTTTGTCTTTTTCATCGTCGGGGATAAACCAGATACAGGAAAGAAAGTACGACAGCAAGATGCCACGCACCAGCGGGAGGCCATTGCCTTCGGGTCAGATCTCTGTCAAACAGGCATGGTTAGTTGTGGTAATCAATGGCCTGGCCGGCTCTCTGCTGCTTTGGTTGGCGGGAGGTAAGGCCGCCATGTTGCTGGGATGGCTGAATATTCTTTTGTACAACGGCATTTACACCCCCCTGAAAACCAGAACACTATTTGCCATGGTCCCGGGATCGGCAGTAGGTGCAATACCCCCTTTGATTGGTTGGATAAGTGCAGGTGGGCACCCATTTCACGTACACATCGTTTTACTGGCCATGTTCTTTTTTGTTGGTCAGATACCACACACCTGGCTCATATTGATAAGGTATGATCTGGAATACAGGCAGGCAGGTCTGCCAAGTCTGAGCCGTTACTTCAATCAGAAACAAACCTCGAAGCTGACCTTCATATGGGCAACTGCTACCTCACTGTGTATTATCATGCTTGGTGCCTTTGGGCTATTTAGTTTCCAGGGGTTTGCCGCGGCTGGCATGGGATTGGCCTTTATGATGGTATTTTGGTTCGCTGGCCAGATGTTCGGCAGGCAGACCAGCACCCGGACGAGAAGCAGCTTTGTGCTGCTAAACGGGGTTTATCTCTGCGTTATGCTGATGATTATCATAGACAGCCTGCTAATTCAATAAGGCTGTAAAATTTGAATACGTTCAAAAGACCAGCCATCATCAGTCCTTACCTGCAATATATACATCCCTTCAGTACCTCCTCTGACCCTGATCTGATAATATGTCAGGTCGTGGTTTTTCAGCTGGTAGATCACCTGGCCCATCAGATTAACCAGCCTGAGCTCGCGGATCACCTTGTCGCTTACAATATTCATTCTGCCATCCCGGGTCGGGTTCGGATATACCTTCAGCTCGGTCAGCCCCATGGGATCTTCTTCAAAAATAGCTGTAAGCTTCACATCCCACCCGGGCATGAAGAATTCATACACCGGCCGCTGATAAATCTTTACACCGTATTCATTTTCCCAATGACTGAATACATAACCTGCCAGCGAGATGGCATCTATCTTAACCCTCCTCCCCTCCTGGTAAAGGCCTTCACTGACCACAATACCCACCTCATCAGGAACAACTTTCAATGTTAAACGGTAACGCGGTGTGCCACTGAAGACCGTTTTCTTCATGATCTCTGAAAGTCCGTCGGCATAGACTGTCTGTACCCCAACATAATACCTGTCATGGGGTAAGCCGGTAAAGCGGTAGCTGTTGGTGGTAATCATATCAGTGTACGGCGTGTTGAAATCATCCAGGTAAATCAGGTATCCCAGGGGTTCATCCAGAACAACTTTCTCATGATCATCGAGGGTCGGCATCTGTTCATTGCTGAAGCATTCTATAAGATTTGTGAAACTCTGATCCATTGCCGTTTCAATGGATTTGGTCTTATTTGACAGCCAGGGACCGAAGTCATAACCCCTTGCCCTGATATAAAAATTCCGATTGAAATCGCTGTTTGCCAAATCTGCCAGATCGAATCTGTCAATATCACTTGTAAGAAAATTTGTCCCCGGGCTAAAGTTATACTCATCTGTTCTAAGAAAAAAACTCCCCGCTCCCCCAACACCGATAAAAAAGCCGTAAGGTGCATGAACAGGCTGCTCCAGGTCGTAGTGATTCCACTGCCCCGGGGCACTGTATATGCGTGGTGCCTTATAAATAACCCTGTTCCTGTTCGGGGTGCCATCGGCATTCAATGCAAGAATCCGCAAATGTACCAGATCGGTGCTTGTAGCAGTGGGCAACCAACTCACCCTCTCAATCCAGGCGTGTCTGCGGTAGGCTCCACCCAGCAAACTGTTTGTAGCTGAATTATAACCTAGTCCACCATCATCAGTCCCACCATCATGGCGATAGTCTCCTCTGAAACTGGGTGTCGACCAAGAAATATCTATATAATGATCTGTTTCCACAGAACGGATCTCCTCAACCGCCAAAAAAGCCTTTTCAAGAAAAATATGCTCCATGGTTTCAGGAGAGGTGCCAAGTAAATGTTGCCCTTTTATGAACAAATATCCTGGGAAAGTCACCATATAATTATAGGTATATCCCCCTGGAATATCCGTAATCATAAAGGAGCCCTGATCTGTGACTGCTGTATAAACCTCATCATCCCTTGAAAACCTGATTAAGGCACCATCGATACCAGCTTGCGGATCATTTTTGCTGGCCACAAAACCACTGATGGCAGCATCCACCACAAGCATCATCTGAAATTCCCTGGTAATAGTTTCACCCGGGAATACTGAAATGGTCGACTCTATGGTGTAATATCCCTCTTTTGATATGCTAAGTAAATGATCGCCCTGTGGCAGATAGGCAAATGAAAAATACCCGTCGTCTTCTGTATACATCAGGGCACCCTGATCTTTGACAGCCACTGCTGCCCTGGCCATGGGTGCTCCGGTTTCGTCATAAACATATCCTTCAACAACCAAGGTTTCAACAGAACGGTAATTGGCTACCACATGTTTGATCTCACGCAATGTCCGGGCATTGTCCCCATGTTCGGGGTGACCTGTGGGAACATCCCTGAAGTTCACCTGGGGGTTAGAAAAATAAGGGGTTCGATTATGGGTTATATTATCTTCAAAATACTGGCCACTTTCATAGGTCATGACTGAAGCGTAGCGTCCATTGTCAGACCCGGTCCACCGCCATCCGGCTGAATAGGGGGATAGCCCTGGTCCAGGCTGCACATTCTGTTCCTTATGGTGGTGGGCCCCCATATTGTGCCCCATTTCATGAATATGTGTATAGGTCCATGATGCCTGCTGCACCCTGGTCAGGGAAAAGCCATAGTCTGGCCTTCCCATGGCATCCATCAGCTGCCAGGCCAATCCACCTGTCCCTGTCAGTAAAGGAAACATGGCCACCAGGTCTGCACCATAATGATTGCGCCAGGTATGCACCTCATACATAAACCCGGGGATTACCTCACCATCATAGGTTTGTCCCCATGGATTAAAATCGGGTCTGGCTGTTAATCGCCTGAGGTCAGCACCGGCTGAAGAACTTTCAGTATAATCTACTCCGGTGGAGTATACCATGCGATAAGTAATTCTGAGTTCACTTCTGTCAGATACCAATTGGGCATATGCCATGGCCTGGGCAATGGTGTTTTCTATACCCCCCTCATTGAAAAGAGCCCATTGGTATGATGCAGGGGTGTATAGCACCATAACATCAATTGTGGCGTGATCACCAGGCCCCAATGACTTTTTTGCGAGCAGTTGCTGAATTAATTGTTGTTCCTCTCGTTCGCGGGGGGTCGGTGGCGGAGGAATTTCAGCAGGTTCATGCAATTCGTCCAACTCGGCGCGGTTTAGTTCAAGCAGGTAATGTTGTCCGGTATGTGGATCGCTGGTTATGCGATATAATGACGTATCTCCGAATATGACAATGGTGGCCAGTGAACGCCCCTTGGTAGTAGAGATCAAAAAATACCCTGAGTCATGATCTGCCAGAACCCCTCTAAAGGTAATAGTTCCGTTTACATTGGTATGAACCCTTTCTATTAACGCCTCCAGAGGTGGATGATCAAAAATATTAAGTACGACAGGTTCATTCACTTTCAGGTCTGCCAGACCCTGCACTTCAGGTCCGGTTGTTATTGGTGCAAATCGCCTGACAGCAGGTGCATCGTCAAAAAACCAGAGGTCATCCCTATCATCCATTGACTTTACAGTGCCATATTCACTTACAAGCAAAGGAATTGATTGTGCTGCCCCGTATTGAGGTAACAAAATAAAAAAAACCAACAGGTAAAGCAAAGAAAATGAAAAACGGGTAAAAGCCATAGGACACTAGCTAAGTAAGGGGTTTTCTTTGGCTAAAATACATAAAAAAAGGTCATTAAAATTAATGACCTAATATTTCGCGACTGTGCATTTATATCACCTGTTGATCTGTATCCTTCTGGTGTGGGTCTGGTTTTGTGATATAACCTGCAAGATGTACATGCCATTGTCAAGAGAGGAAACATCAACGCTTGCAGAAGAAGTGCCTGCATGCGAAGTTCTGCTGACAAGCTGCCCCATCAGGTTATAGATCAACACGGCATCAATTATTTGTTGGGCCGGCATCTGAATATATAAAAGGGTGCTGGCCGGGTTGGGATACACAACCCAGTCAGCCTGATAACCAGGCCTATCAATAATACTTGTCTCATCTTTTTCAAAGTGAGCTGTGAGCACTTTGTCCTCTGCGCCCATTGTAAAAACATACCGTAGGTCTGTGCTTAAATACTCCTTTGCATGCCCATCAGTCCAGCCAATAAAAACATGCGTCTCTGCTGGGAGCGCTTCAACCTCTACTTCAGCTCCTTCAAGGTAAGGATTGCTGTCAGTAATGTCTATAGCAATACCACCATCTGCCGGATCTGTCGCAAGAGTCAGGTTGAATGCGGGCCCTGACATCTGCTCCTCAAAAACCAATTCAGTATCTGTCAAGGTGAACACCTTACGTATGCTGGCAAAATTATTTTTCTCCAACCTGTATTGATACATGCCAGGCAATAATTCAGTGGTGGCCCTCCCATCGGTATCAGTAAAAATGATCTGGGAGTCATTGCTCTTAAGCCCAATCCCTGTCACCCGAATGGCATCGAGCATCAGGATAAAAGCATCATAAGACACATAGTGTATGGCAAAATGGATCTCCTGACCGGCAAACTGACTCAGGTCAAAGGTAAATTCTGTCCAGGTAACGGGGATTTCAATATAGGGATTGGGTGTGATTTTGTGTACAAAATCTTCCCTTTCATTACCTCCTGTAGATACCAGTACCCTGATTCGTTCAAGTCCATAGCTTGCTGTGATAGATCGGGCATAAAAAGACAGACTGGATGCGCCCTCCAGTAACACAGACGGTGATATGAGCCATTTGTCCTCTTCTCTTGTGGGTTCATGGGCTGAAGAAATAGCTATGGCATATTTGTCACCATCTATAGCCGGGTGGTTGGCGGGGGGAGTTGTTGTAAGCGGATTAAAAGCCATAAATGCAAAAGGCTCGGTCTGGCCAGGAAAACTGAATGATTGTGAATAAAATGTTTCCACTTCAAGGGGATCCAGTGTTTTCCACGGGCTCAGGTTGGTGGTAAAATCACCATACCCCGACCAGTTTTCGTACAACAACTCATCTGCTTCCTGAATATAGGGCGTAATTGTAATCTGTACATCCTCCAGAGGTGTCCCATCCTGATCTGCTATTAAAAAATCAACCGGGTAGTAAACCAAAGGTGCTTCGACTGTGACAAAAACTTTGTTGGATTCGTCCGACTCACCGTCATCATTATACATGGCCGTAACAAAATAGGAATAATCACCGGGATCGAGGCCCGTATCAGAATAGCTTAGCTGTTGGGGGTCATCAATTGTTGCCAGCAGCATGTCGTTTCGGTAAATTTTGTAGCCCGAAAGTTCCGCTTCACCATGAATTTTTTGAACACCCGGTCTGTGATCCGGCCACAAATTGTCAGGCATACTGGGTAATATCAGTTCGTCAGAATCAAGGGGAGCAGCCTTTATCCATATCCCTTCATGGGCAGATGCCGGACTTCTCCTGTCAGACACCGACTGGCCGATTGATGCATTTTTTGCACCGGTTGAAGATTTTGATGCAGAAATATAGACCATGGTATAAAACTCAAAATAATCATCTCCCGACTGGTATTCTACCCATGAACCAGGTGATCCGGAATAGGAGTTCACAGCACTAACCCCCTCCATGAGTTTCATCCCGGTTGAAGGATGCCCGCTTGCATCCTGTGGTTGAACAGCCACATAAAAATCACCATCAACTTTTATGGGTTCATCAAGAATCAGGGTAAACAGCTTGCCTGCTTCAGCCTTCAGCACTTCTGATTCAAACAGCACCGTTTCACCATCTGAGGCATAAACAAAAAATTTGAATGTATCATCAGGCCAGGGATGGGTGGCTGCAGCCTCAAAGAAAAAATGGGCAAGCCTTGTGACATTGGCCGGGTAAGTAAATTCAAAATCTGAGGCTCTGAAAACGGTTGCACGTTGTGGACCCTGCCATGAAATATGGCTTAAATCTGTATTATAGGCTATCCAGCCTTCGGGGTTTACAAAGGTTCCCGGAGCGAGCCAGCTTAAGCTGACCTCATCTCCCTCAACTTGGGCCGTCAGGTTTAATGGCGGATCGTAGGGATTTCCGTAAGGGTCATAACCTTTGAGTTGTTGTGGATCAAGCCCAAGGGGGTCAAGCCATGGGCGAAGCTGCCTGTTCGGGGTTGTGCCATTGGCTGCCCAATGTCTGTCAAACTTGCCGTAAAAATCAGGTCCGGTGGGTCCACCACAACTTGATGCTCCTCCAGTCAGTGTACCCACCACCAATCCATGATGATCAAATATGGGTGACCCCGATGAACCTCCTTCTGTGACTCCATGCCCAGATTCTGTGGGGGCCCAGCTTACCCGCCAAAATCCCTGGTTCATTCCTGATGTTCCGCTATTCCAATTGGCTGACGTTAAAGCCGAAGTATAAGTGGATATTTTTTTTGCATCTCCACTGGGATGATGAATACTCACACCTGAGGGGCTGCCGGTGGTTGACCTGCTCCAGCCATTGTAGTAAGGCATATAAGATTCTGGAGGAGTAGAGTGCAGTTCAAGTAGTTTGAAATCTGTACCGCCGCTCAACAAGCCTTTGGCCCTGAAAGCAGCCCCTGTTAACATATTGTTTGGTGGTGTTCCTGTATTTTCGCAACCGGGCCGCTCATAATTGAAATAAAATTGCCAAACGGCCAAATCGGCATCTGAAGATGCTTCCCCACAATGATCTGAAGTCAGAAAAAGCGGACTCCCGTCTTCACGGGTATTGTTCATCAGTGTTCCGCTACACCAGTACCAGGCACTGCCTTCTCTCAGCAGTATACGGGCAATACCCCGTTTTTGACGCTGCCAGAAATTCCCTTCGGGACAATTGATGTTCACATGGCAATTGCCTGCACTGCCCAGGCTTTTTTCGTCGGCAAACAGGTTCAGGCCACCCCCATTTTTTATGTATATGAGTTCTTGAATATGCAAAGTAGATACAGGCCTGCCCAAGGAGGGGCCGATGGGCTCAGACAATTCAATCACAATGGTTTGACCGGGGATTATATGGGTGGAGAATACCTGGTGGTCATTGTTGTTGTCAGAAGTGAAGGCTCCGATTACAAAAGATACATCTTCATCATAAATAAAAAGTCTGGCTCCGGGCACCAGCTCAAATTGTCCAAACACCAGGCCCATGGCCAGGGCGTCTTTTGCATGGATTTTCATTCGCCATACATAGCTTTCCTGATCTATATATGAGCGTGTGGCCAAAGTCATCAGGCCCTCGTCAATGGGTATGCCAACTCCTGCCCATAAGGGTCCAAAGGCGTCCCGGTCTTTTTTTTCCAATTCTCTCAATGTGGGATGGTCGCTCAGGTCTAACAGCGGAGATTCGCCAAGATCTACGAGGTTAACCCAGGGTGTGCCACCTGCTGATATTTGTCCGAATGCAGGTCCGGAAAGCAAGCCATACAATGTGATCAGACTGACATACGGTATCAGTCGCCAGAAATATCTCATGCAAGTACAGGATTGGTTTTGTATGAGATTAAAGTTAATGAAATAAACCATAAAAAAAAAGCCACCCGAAAGGTGGCTTTTTTTTTATGAGAATAACGTATGGTTTAGTGTACGTTCTGGACAATGTGCTCATTGCGCTCAAGTTCTGCCCTGGGGAACAGGGAAGTCCAATGGGGATGGCCGGCAGGAAGCTCCATAACAATCGAGATAGCTGGGTTGTGGTTGGAGTTGGTCCTGTCAAGGGGAAGGTTGTTACGCTTCAGATCAAGGAAGCGGTGTCCTTCACCCCAGAGTTCGATGCGGCGCTGGGTCCATACCTCTTCCAGCAGAGCCTGGCCTGTGTTGGTGGACAGGGTATATTCAGGATCTCTGGTGCTAACCAATTCATACAAAACCTGGGCGGCCTGGGCGTTTTGTCCAAGACGTGCCAAAGCTTCAGCTTCCATCAGGATCAGCTCAGCAGTACGCATAAAAGGAATATCTCCACGGCTGTCTCCACTGGCCACTGACTGGAATTTAAATGAGTGGTAATCAACGGCAGTGTAGTTCCCGGGAATTCTCGGGCGAGCTTCAGCTGCAGTTTCTGCAAACCACTGCTTCCTGATATCTGTATCAGGAATCTGGTGATATAGCCTGTCAAGAATCGCCTTGGGGTTTGTCCTTATGTTGGTTGAGTTGAAGTTGTATGACATAAAAGCAAAGAAAGAGTGGAAATAGGTGGTCTGGTCTTCCTGGTGATAGGGCGACCAGATGATTTCCGGCAGCGTATAGTTGCTAAAACCTGCAAGCAGGTTGTCGCCAGTCATCAGTACCTGTCCCTGCCTGGCCTGGTTGGCCAGTTGGGCTGCCAGTGTCCAGTTACCCATTGTCAGCGCAGCACGGGCCTTCAGGCCGCGGGCAACAGTGGCGGTAATATGTGATTTTGGGGTATTGGTAT
>SKRM01000041.1 GCA_007118495.1 Bacteroidales bacterium | reverse complement strand
GGTCTGGCAGCCATTTCTGTGGTGTTCTGCGCAAAGTGGTTTGGAAGAGAAAGCAATATTCTAAGATAACCTGCCAGCATCATAGAACAAATTCCATTTTGCTCTAGGTGTATTTTTGAATGGTATCAGTGAGCATTTTTCTTGAAACAGGTTTTGCAAGATGGCCTGTACAGCCCGCTTCAATGGCCAGCTTCTTGTCGGCAGGTAAGGAATATGCTGTTTGAGCCACAACTGGAATCGCATCATCTATTTTCCTGATCTGTCTGGTGGCTTCATATCCATCCATAACCGGCATTTTGATATCCATCAGTATCAGCTTGATGTCCGGATTCTTCCTGAATATATCCACAGCCTCCTGTCCGTTTTCAGCATGCAATAATGTATACCCTTCTGGTTGCAGCATGATTTTATAAAGCTGGTGTGCCGTTTTCTCATCATCAACAATGAGTATAGTTATTTTATTTCCTGTTTCCATGGCTGCATAGATGCATTTATCTTACATTATTTCAACGCTTTATGTATAAGAAAAAACTCATGAATGTTTTCAAGATCTATAACACCTAAAAAGTTATCATCGTCAAAAACCGGCAGATAGTGCTGACGGTTTTTCTGCATATGCTGGTACAGCTCAAACAGTGCTTTATCAGGTGGTATTCTGTAAACATCTTTTTGCATGATTTGTTCTACCAGCCCATCTTTTCCAAGATTATTCAGGCCTGTAATCAAGTCATTTTTAGTCAATATACCGGCAAAATCTCCTTCCTGCTTTACCACAAACCCATTATCAGATATATGAACCAATTTTTCGGCGGCCTCTGAAAGCCTGGTTTCAGGATCGAGAACTACATATTTATCATTGACCAGCTCAGCAGCATTGTGATTACTGAATATATCCTGGTATTTGATCATTTCATATTCGCCTTTTGCCCCCAGTAGTATAAAAAAACCTATAATCACAAGAAAGGGATTAAAAAACAAACCAGAAATGATAAACAGAATGGCAAATACTTGGCCGATGTCTTTGGCTATTCTAGTGGCTTTTAACCGGCCCATCCTGACAGAAAGGGCTGATCTGAACAAACGCCCGCCGTCCATGGGAAAAGCCGGAATCAGGTTGAAAACCACAATAAATAAATTGGCAGCCATAAGCATCAGTGGAAAATTTGCCAGATTGATTGATTCAAAAGACATGTCATCAAATGAAACCGGATGCAAAAACAACATATACAACCATAGCAATGCTGCTATGATAACGTTTACAAGTGGGCCAGCTGCTGAAACCAGAAATTCTTCTCTGGGGCTCTCAGGCATTTTTGCCATATGTGCCATGCCACCTATGGGTAGCAGACTAATACTGCTTACTTCGCCACCCAATCTGATGGCTATAAGTGAATGTCCAAGTTCGTGAAGAACTACACACACAAACAGAGACAGTACAAAAAGAATATGCATCAGGATTTGGATAGCTGACAGACCCTGGTTTACGCTTATGATAACGATCCAGGCAATCAGCAGTGAAAATGACCAGTGTACTGAAACCCTGATGCCAAATATTTTGCCAAGATTTAATGAATATCTGCTTTGCATAATTGATTGTTGAATGACAAAAACTATTTACATAATAGCCGCTGTTTTATACAGGCCAGAATATCATGATCAAAGGAACTCCCAATATCGTGATTATAATCTCAAGGGGCAAGCCCAGGCGCCAGTAATCTGAGAATTTATAGCCTCCCGGCCCCATGACAATGGTGTTTGACTGGTGTCCGATGGGAGTTAAAAAAGCACATGAACCACCAATAGCGACAGCCATCAAAAACGGATCAACTGATAAACCCAACCCATGAGCCACGCCAATGGCTATTGGTGCCATCAGTACGACGGTTGCTGCGTTATTGATAATGTCTGACATAAACATTGTCACCACCAGAATAATGGCTATGCCCGCCCATGAAGGCATATTATGAGCAAGATTCAGAATCTGTGATGCCAGTGCTGCTGCCCCTCCTGATGTTTCCAATGCACCCCCGACAGGTATCATTGCTGCCAACAATACGATTACTGGCCAATCAATGTGCCTGTAAACATTTTTTATGGGCAAAACTCCGGATAAAACCATGGCAAGGGCAGCCATCGCAAAAGCTACCTGTACCGGTAAAAGCCCCGTGATCACGAGCACTACAGATGAAAAAAATATGCCCAGTGCCAGCACTATTTTCTTTTCATAGCCTATTCTGAGGCCACGTCTTGCCAGAGGTAAACATCCAATGGAGGTAATTGCATCATCAACCATATGTTCCCGCCCCTGCAAAAGAAGTACATCTCCTATGCGAAATATAACATGGTCAAGGCGCCTGCGGATCTTCTGTTCCTTTCGCGCCACAGCAAGCAAATTAACTCCGAACCGGCTTCGCATGCGCAGTGATGCTGCAGATTGCCCGAGTATAGGTGAATCGCCCATGACAATTGCTTCAGAAATCATAATGTTTTTTGAGCCTTCTGCATCTTTGCGAAATTTCTTATCCCCAACCAACTTCACTTTGGTGTCGTCAATGAATGTTTTCAGATCGTCGGTATCAGCTTCTAAAATGATTATGTCATTATACCTGAACTTCTCTTCAGGTCTTGGTGCATGAATCCTTTTGCCAGATCTGACAAGCCCCAATATCTGAACTTCTGCAACAGAAAAGTCATCCAGATTCCCGATGGTTTGCTCTTTGATCAATGAGTTTCGGGTAACTTTCACTTCTGTAATATATGATTCGATGTCAAAAAGCTCTTCTTCAGATTTATTTGCAGCACGCTTTGGTAATAATCGCCAGCCTATCAATGATATAAACAATATGCCAGCTAAAGCCAGGGCAGCTCCCACCGGTGTAAAGTCAAACATACCAAAAGGCTCTCCTGTTTCTTCAGCCCTGAATGTGGCTATAATAATATTGGGGGGTGTTCCAATGAGTGTGGTCATGCCACCAAAGAGCGAGGCAAAAGCAATGGGCATCAGTATATAGGAGGGGGGATGACCACTTTTTCGGGCCATGGTGATGGCCACTGGCATAATAATGGCCAGGGCACCCACATTGTTCATAAAAGCAGAAGCAATGGCTACCAAAAGTGAAAGTACAATGATTTGCACAATCAGGCGCTGGCCTGCCTTCATGACCCATTTGCCAAGTACATCGATAAGTCCTGATGATTCAAGACCTTTGCCGATCACAAGAACAGCAGCTACTGTAATCACAGCAGGGTGGCCAAATCCATAAAATGCTCTGGCGGGAGGTATGGCACCGGCAATAACCAGGATAAATAAAGCAATCAGGGCCACTGCATCATGCCTGAACCTGCCTTGGGCAAACAATATCAACACCAGCGCCAGGGTTCCAAAAACGATGTTCTGTTGCATTGAGTGAGGTTATTTATCTAATATATCTGTAAATATAAAAGAATAAATAACCAGAACATACTTTAATCAAAATTTACCAACCATCTGCCTGCAGCTTTTAAAAGATGGACGATTGATCCGGCATTACCCTGCTTTCAAGATAGCCGCCACGCCAGTATTTATTAGTCAAGCCCTAAAACGGACAATCCCTGATTGAATACAATATCAACCGGAATGCCTGCCCCGTTTACCCTTTGCAGATCTATACCCAGTTGGGTAGTCATGACACCATCTGCTTCAACCCACTGGCGTGCAACTTCATAATCGCCATCTCCCTGGACGATTAAAATTCGCTCCAGCAACGAAGTAATGGCTGACCGCATTTCGTTAAAATTCACCTTGTAGGTTCCATTTTGCTGATATACAAATGCATTTTGATCTGCAAAATATTTCATGGTCAGCATATTAGCCTTGCCATGAGCACTGGCTGCACCAAAACGGCTTGATCGAAAAATTCCGGCAAAATAGGTTACATAATTGTCCATTATTTCTCCGCTGCTGATCTCACCCATTTCGTAGAGTTTGGTTATCAGGTATAAACCCATGATGTCTGCTTTGGCTTCTTCAATGGCTGAATAATACTCCCTGAGTGCTTCTCTGACAGGTCCTTTGCCGGTAATGGTGTTTTTTACACCCATTCCGTGCGATACTTCATGAAAAGTTGTGTTTTCAAAAAAAGCATCAAAAGTAATGTGGTGCAGCTGGCTTTCGTCAATGAGCATTTGTGCAATGGGAACAAGAATTTTATCGAACTTGGCCTCCATAGAATTTTTAAGTTGGAGTTTGCGGCTCCCTACACTTAGATGTATCTCCGGATCATTGGGAAGGTTAATGGCTATGGTCTTGGCACCGGCATTACAGTCACCGGCATAATACAAGGCATAGTATACATTTATGTCGGCATCAGTGCCCGGTTCTTCAGCTTTATAATCTGCCGGAACCGGAAGCTGCAACTGCAGCCAGGGGAGCATATCATTGAATTTTTCAAGTTGTGCGCTCCACTCCAGATCTTTGACCAAAATAAATGCCTCGTGAGCCGCCTTGTATCCATAGAGTCTGTCTTCATAGTTTTCAATCGGACCCACAATAAAATCGATATTTGATTCCTTCATGGTCATCCAGGCATAGTCACTGGCCTGATATTCGTTTGAGAGCAAGGCCTCAGCACGCATTTCAAGGTAATTTTTCAGACCTGCATCTTCGGCCAGATCAGCTGCCTTTCGCATGAATCTGGCAGCCTCTTCGTGTTGTTCCCTGTAGGCCTCTGAGTAAGGTATTGCAAGCAGTTGGCCATTCTGATCTCTGC
This sequence comes from Bacteroidales bacterium, assembly GCA_007118495.1. Classification (GTDB taxonomy): domain Bacteria; phylum Bacteroidota; class Bacteroidia; order Bacteroidales; family UBA7960; genus PUPG01. The sequence goes on along the minus strand of SKRM01000041.1, from coordinate 41,929 downwards.
GTATCAGCGTATAAAGACTCGTTTTTAAAGGTTCATTCCATGCCTCAAACTCTTCTATTGTCATGTCTGCAGGATAAAAATTGGCTCCGGCTGGCTTTGCCCCAAAGCCTTCGATAAAGGGTGCATTGCCATCCAGACGATCCCATGGACCATAATGTATGTCAGCATACTTTCTGGCATATTTATTTTGGATAATCTCAAACAATGCATCCTTATCTCCGTATGATTGCTGCCAGAATATATCATCCATGATGTCAGCAGCCTTGATCAGGATACGGATAATCTCTCTTTCATTTTCACTAAGCCAGCTTAAATCTGTATACAGGCTGACTTCTTCAAATTTTGCCAGTTTATTTTTCATGTCGGTTGTTAATGGATCTTGTGCACCGCCACATGCAGTAAAACTTAAAGCGAACACCAAAATAACCATTTGTATTAATCCTGCTGTCTTCATGTTGCGTTGTTTTAATGGTTGAATTGTTTGTTTACAATGACCTTAAAAAGTTACCAGGCCTGCATGCCTGAGATGTTGTATAAAGTTCATGATGTCAGTAAGGTCGGTGATGCCAGCATGTTGCGCATTTACCATGCGGCTTATCATTAAGACCGATCGTTGGCCATCTACCAGGCGTGCTATTTCAGTCCTGTCAATTCTGCCAACCACCGGATACCGGGCTGTAATGTTTTCAGGCATTTCAGAAAGTCTGGCTGTAAGGATATTGGGCCCTCCTTTAAATGTCCCTTCAGTCAGTACAGGAATGATCTTATCAGCAGCACTCTCTTCAGCTGTCAGGGCAATATTTGCCACCCGTATGCCCATAAGTGCAGCCCTGGCTTCCATATGGGCCTTGAGTGCAAGTAAATTTGCCTGGCTGGCGACTTCGATACTTTGTTGCATAGCACTGATATGATCAACTATCATGTCTCTCGAAGAAGCAAGTTCATAGACACTTTCAAGAGTAGCGATCTCTACTGATTGGTGTGCCAATAAAAGATTTACGGCTTCTTTATAGGTTTTTTCCAATGTGTTCATGTCGGCCTGACTAACCATATCCATGGCCACATTCAACTGATGGCCTATTCTTCGGGCTCCATTTGCCCTCACCTCTGCAGCAATCCTGACAGCCATGTCATCGTCTGCATTGGCAATGGTATAGGCTGCTGCAGCTCCAATAACAACAGCTCTTTTTAACTGGGTCGGATCAGCCTTGTCAGCAATATCACCTGAAGTATGATACCACAGATCAGGCCAGGCTATCATCATGACACCGGGAATCCTGACACCAAAATCATTGAAAACAACGTGGTCTGACGCCCCATAATGTGTTTCTATGCTATAATGGAATGGTTCGTCAGCACCAAAGGGTGCTACTATTCGGTGCGGGATATTGGGTACTTCTCGTCTGTTTTGGATGCGCTCACGGCCTCCCTCGCCAATAAAACGGAAGTAGTTTTCAACCACATCGTTAATATAGTGGGCATTACCAAAAGTAGTGCGCATTACATTGAAGTAGGCATTATGCAGTGTCAACCATTCTCCTACCATGTCCATATTGATATTGCAATACGCATCCCTGATATCTTCAAAATTCATATCTACCCATGGTCTGGTGCCCAGAAACTCTGGTCCCCAGACAAAACGGATACTTCTTTTAGGCCTGGGAATGCGTCCTTCATCTATGAGCAAATTCAGTACCCTGGCAACTTCTAATATGGCCGCACCGCCTGATTTGTTGTCATTGGCACCCTGCTTAACAACCCCTTCAAAAATATGTGCTGAAAAAATAACGGCGACAGACTCCCTGTCTTCACCGTAAATGGTTGCTTCAACGTTTTGAATTTCAAAGGGCTCCATACTGGTTTCAACCAAGGCATGCACCCTGATCTGTTCTCCCCTGAGTAACCTGTTTCTTAAATGCTGTCCTTCGCGAATGTTCATCTGAAATGCAAAACCTGCGGGGATGGTCTCTCCTGTTTCCGGAATTTGCACATTGGCAATTCTGCCTTCGGGTATTTGCAGAGGATCTGTGTAGTTACGTGAATTGCTTAAGGCAACCACACCCACAGCTCCGGCCCTTCGCGCCAGATTATGCAGCTGTCCCACATTGGCATGGCCGACAGCAATTTTTCCATTCAGATCGTGCTGCTGTATATCAAGAGATGTACCGTTTCCGACCCACACAAGGTCTGCTTTTACATCGGCCGAATTACTTCCCATGGTAAGTTGAAAGGCATTGTCTCTGTATGATACAATTTTTTGACGGCCGGGATTTATTTCCCAAAGATCTCCACGAATACCATTCCAGGTAAGATCCTGACGGGCAGGTACCCTGACCAACGCAGCTTCAGGAATACCATACCACTTCAATTTGTCATATATATATGCAGATTCCCTGAAAGTAGTCTGGTACTCTTCAGGCCTTCTGTTTCTGGTATAACCGGCTGTTTCAATGATGGTATTAAAAGCTGTTTCGCCTGATGACTCTCCGATTATTTCATGCATGATAGGTTCAGGCAAAAAAGTCCAGTAGTACCAAGGCGTGTATTGGGCGGTTCCAGCAACCGACAACAATAAAAATGCAAACAGGGCAATGAAGTTTCGTTTCATGTGGTATTGTAGTTTTTAAGACGAGGTTAGGGAAGAAGAAATTTTTGTTTGTCAGTTTTTGTTACTCAGGGTCTGCTTCCGATCAGTACAGCTATGATGCCAACTGGCAGTGTGACAATCCCGCTTAATATGGTTAGGGCATTTAAAAAAGCAATATCAAGGATGTATCCTGAATAGGCAATGATTGAGAGGATGCCGGATAAAAGCATGAGCGTGCCCGCGATTTTTTGCAGTCCCTGCCTCCTGGTAAAAGGCTCGAACAGGGCCATGACCCCAATACCCCAAAATAAGTACCCGGTCTGGTTAAAAAAGTAGGTTGCCGAATAGGGAGATCCGAACAACCATAAAGCAGCACATAAATCTCTGTCGGCCTCCAAAAGACGTGGAATCAGTATCATCTGTGTCCCATATGATACGCTCACAAGTGCAGCATACACAGCCAGTGAAACGATTCCCAGTTGAAAAAACAGGTTTCGGTGCCGGGGAGTTTTGTACAATAGGGCAAAAATCAGATAAAGTACGGCTGGGGCTATTAAAAATGCAAAAAAGTATTGCAGCTGAAAGGTCTGGGTGTTCTCTGAAACGGCAATGATTTGCTCGTCGACGCTTCCTCTGATGGGAGAGAGGGCCATTAAAACAGGCCACAGCAACAATATGGTGGTAAAGAAAATACCACTGTAAATCAGATGGCGTTTTTGGTAAAAGTCCATATGCCTTTGTCTTTGGGTTTAAGCAAAAATCGATAATTTTTTCATCCGAACTGAAAACATACTTGTAATTATTTCATAATTTAGAGGATATTAAATAATTCAAGTATGGGAAAAGCAATTGTCAAATGTAACATTGCCACTTATGAGATCAATGAATATGTGGTGGAGGTAGATTGTGAAAAGGATGATGTGGATGAAATGATCCTTGCGCGTGCCTGGAAAAAACTCAAGACAGAAGAAGGCGCTCTTCCTTACGGAAACAGGACGGCTGAGATCATCAAACGCATTTAATCATGCTTTTCACCATCACTTTTTGAGCTTGTTCCCCACCTGGTAGGCATCACCAATTTTTTCACCCACAATTCTGTATTCCCTGACTCCACCAAAATAAATCAGCGGGTTGAATTGATCAATGTCTATACTTGCATGATCTGATGCATTTTTTAATAATCGGGTGTCAACATGGGTTTCAAGAATCTCACCCACAAAATGATTTGTTTGCCCTACCAGCTGCCACTGCACCAGCCGACATTCAAGATTAAGCGGGCATTCAGCTATGATGGGTGAATCAACATGTACCGAGGGTAGCTTGGTTAATCCTGAAGCTGCAAATTTATCCAGATCTTTTCCTGATGATATCCCACAGAAATCTGCTTCAACCATTATATCAGCAGAAGCAATATTGACCGTGAAATGCTTATTGCGTTTGATCGCTTCGCCAGAGAACCCTCTTGTGCCCACAGAAATGCCAAGAGAAGGAGGCTTGCTTGTGAGCAGGCTTACCCAGGCGATGGTCACGATATTGGATTCATCCAGTGTGCCTGTCGCCACAAGGGCGACAGGACTGGGGAATAATAATCTTTTTGCACCCAAAGTTGTTTTCATAATTAATGGGCCCAATGTATGGTTTTGAGGTGATTTAGTTTTTCTTTGGCCATTTCCAATGCTTTCAAGGCTCTGAAATTTGAATATTCAGTCAGGAATCTAATGGCCAATTCATTGTCTTCATTCATCAATCTTTGGGCAATTTCCTCAATATGAGGCTGCATGACAAACTGATCCTGCTCAAAGCGGTCCCAACTCTCCCTGACCATTTTAATATTACGCTGGTAGTTTAAATCAATCATATTTTCCAATGCGTTGAAAACATCAAACGCATTCTGTGGGTCATAATTGAAAGTCCCTGCAGGGGGGCTAAAATGAAACTCCACGTCAAGTGCCTGTTCCAATGGCCAGTTTTTATAGTAGGCAGATGGTGTTTCAGTGATACCTGCATACCATGGAACCAATACTGATCCACAAGGTGCTGCAGTGGTGCGCCAGGCAACAGATCCTACTTCAGTGGGCATCCAGCTACGAAGCTGATAAACAACCAACTCTTGGCTGGTGCTGCTGCATATCAATCCAGCTCCACGGCTGCCCACATGGTGTGGTGATCCTGACTCCTGCATGCCAAGTGCATATGAAAGTGACATATCAGGCTCCTGTCCTTCCATATGTCCATGGCTGCGAATTATATTGGCCACATCGGTGACATCAAACTTCCTGTCAGGAAAAAGGGCGAAAGGAAGCTGCTCCATGGCGGGCAGTTCAATCAATTCATTTAAAACCAACGACTGACTAAACCACTGCCTTGGGTCAACACCCTGCTCGTCCATAAAACTGCCTTGAGATGGTGGCCGGTTAAACGCCTCCCTGAAGCTGAAGGGTTCACCCGATGCCGGATCATACCATCCCCTCGAAGTTGCATATTCAACCAGACCCCTTGAAGCCCTTACATTTTCTCTGTCATTCAGATCAGCTTCAGGTCCGATAATGTGCACATTTGGTAAAAGCACAATGGCGTCATCAGGAACCCGCTGGGCAATCCAGTGTTTTCCGGCTGCAACACCAAGCATCCAAACTTCATTGGCATCAGCAATAATATAAGTACGCCCTGAGGCTGCATAACCAAAATGGTCGAGTAATTCAGTGGCAATGTCCAGACCTTCTCTGGCCGTCCTTGCTCTCTGGGCTACAATGCGCCTTAGTTTATAACCAATACCACCATCGACAATATCGCCGCGTTTAACAAGATCCTCATATGAATCTTCTCTGGTTGCACAGGCATCAGAAGCGATGGCTACACCCCATTCGTTAAAATACCCATCTGCAAACTCAGCTCCCGGGTTACTTGTCCATAAAAAGGCATAGGTTTCTGCTGCCTGAGGCCAAGTGCCACCGCGGTGGAGCCTCACAACGCTGCCAGGTTCGTGCTGCATCCTCGGCACATGGCGATAACCCATGTTTCTTAATCCTCCGTTTTGCTCCAGATGTCCGAATAGCACAGATCCATCTTTAGATGCATCCTTGCCTACAACAACGGTAAAACAGGCAAATGATGCCGAATGGAATAGCAACAAACTCATTACCAGAGCCATTGCGCTGATCAGTAAAGAAATTTTCTTCATGTTGGTTTTCTTTTGGTATTGATAGTGATAGATTGAATTTATTGGTGGTTTTCGTAAACAATTTTACCTCCCAGTATGGTTTTAACAACTTCGATCTCATGGATTTCGTGCGCAGGTATGCTGAAAAAGTCGCGGTCAATTACCACCAGGTCAGCCAACATCCCCTTTTTGATCTTTCCTTTATAATCTTCTGCAAATTCAACATAAGCAGGCCCCGTTGTGTAGGCCTTAAGGGCTTCTTCGCGGCTCATGACCTGCTCAGCGAACCATCCTCCGCGAGGGTTGTTTTCTCTGTCCTGCCTTGTAACGGCTGCATGCAATCCGAAAAATGGGTTAAAAGGAGATACTCCATAATCTGATCCGGCTGCAATGATACCTTGCTGATCAAGTATACTGCGCCAGGCATAGGCACCTTTTGCTCTTTCATAACCTATTCTTTCTTCAACAAATAACATATCTTCTGTGGCATGCACGGGTTGCATTGAAGCAATGATACGGCCATTGGCAAACCTTGCAATATCTTCCGGATGAAGCACCTGGGCATGTTCAACAACCAGCCTGGCTTCGCCTGGCGATTTTTCTGCCATGTCCATGGCTTTTTCAAATGCATTGAGTGTAACCCTGTTTCCTTTGTCACCAATAGAATGGGTTCTGGTAGAGAATCCCAATTGCAACAAATCAGCTACAAGTTGTGCATAGGCATCCTCACTCTGGCCCAGGGCACGCAATGCACCGTGTTCACCTGGCATATCGTCATATGGATTAAGCATAGCTGCTCCACGTCCGCCAAGTGATCCATCCACAAACATTTTCACCCACCTTACCGTGTAGCGGTTATCATATAACCCGATCATTGGTTTTCCAAGTTCGCGGGCAGCCTCAGCTGCAATGGCATCCATGACACGAACATTCAGATAGCCCTCTTCATATGCCTTTTTTCGTAGCTCTATGTCACGCAATCCGATTCCTGTGGCACAGTGAACAGTTGTAATACCATGGGTCAGTAATGCCTGGCTTCCGAGACGAAGTGCCTCTAATTCTTCTTGCTCACTTAGTGCTGGTTGAGAAGGTATATAGCCTGTTACCATTGCTCCAGCTGCTGATACCAGCACTCCTGAAGGGTCGCCGGCCGGGTCTTTTACGATATTGCCTGCATCAGGATTGGGGGTATGTCGGTCAACTCCTGCTTCTGCAAGCGCACGGCTATTTACAAAGTGGGCATGCCCACAATAACGGCGAAGTACAACCGGGTTCTCAGGGCTTATATCATCAAGCAAACTTCTGTGGGCCGGAACATCCCAAATGGCATCATTATACCCCCTGGCCACGATCCATTCGCCCGGTTCAGCTCTTGCGACCGCTCCGGCAATCCTGTCACGCATTTCATCAACCGACAGCCAATATACATCAAGGGGGGCCGTCAGAATATTTCTTCCGAGGTTGTCAAAGTGCATATGGCTCTCGGTAAGACCAGGGATCATTGTTTTGCCTTGCAGGTCAATAACCATGGTACGCCCCGATGCATATGCCTGAGCGTTATCGTTTTCACCAACATATAAGATGGTGTTGCCACGGATAGCCAGGGCTTCTGCAACAGGCTGGTCATCATCCATTGTATAGATGGTTCCGTTAACAAACACCAGATCAGCCTTATCGCCAGAGCATGAAGGTAAGACAAACAACAGCGCCGCAAGGGCCATCAGCGTGATTGAAAAATTGTACTTCATAGCCGTAAGGTTTTGGGATTTTTACTTTGGAAATGGTTTATCATGCAATAATAAATAAAATATCATTAAAAAAATCCGGTAGCAGTAGCTGTTTTAGTGTGTACCACACCAACACATGCCAGTTTTAACCACCTCTTACTGCTTTCTGTATGAATTGATTGGCTTTATGTCGAAATGGCAAAATCTGGCTATTGCATGTATATTATATTCTTCCATGCTTTTATTATCTTTCGCCTGAAAAAAAATGTTCAATTACCCAATGTGTAAATAACAATCAATATGAAAGCTGTTCATACAAAACCGGTCAGACTGCTGGTAGTCTCTTTTTTCACTCTTCTGATTACCCTGAATGTGTTTGCTCAAAACACCAGGCTTACACCAGTTGAATACAATACTGACCAGTTGGTCGAGATGGCGGTGGTCGGAAGGATTGCCGAAGCCCGCCTTGGAAGCCCGCCTTACCGGGTTGGTGCCGATGGCCAACTCAGGGTATGGCCTGCTACCGGGAGCATTACCTACAACTTCAGAACAGGAGACAACGCCGTAAACCTTGCAGGTGACCACGTTGAACCTGCAGTTACTTTGTTTCATTCAAATGACCGTTCAAGCGGAGAAAGTCGCGGATTCAATATCCTTTCATGCATAGGCAACAGGGTAAGGGTATTGGATGGTGATGCCCGCGGAGAATGGGGCTATGTCATCGGCAAACATGGCGGATCTGAACATGTAATGGTTGATTTCAAAGACCCTGAGGTCATGAGGCGGATGACTCCTGGCGACCGCATGCAGGTATATGCAAAAGGTGTGGGCATGGAGTTGTTGAACGCCGGAGACGTCATGGCTTTTAACATGAGTCCTGAACTTATGGATGCGCTGACCAATGCCGGCATGGGTATTACACGTGACGGGAAATTGCGTATTGGGGTTGCACGCGTGGTTCCTGCCAAGATCATGGGATCAGGGCTTGGGCAAAACCATGTATATTCAGGAGATTATGATATTCAGTTGTTTGATGAAGAGGTGGTGGCAAAATACAATTTAGATCAGTTACGCTTTGGAGATATAGTTGCCATTACGGATGCTGATCACAGTTACGGTCGTATATTCAGAACCGGATCTGTAACCATTGGAGTAATTACCCACAGCGGAAGCATCATTGCGGGTCATGGACCAGGAGTTTCTACACTGTTTACTTCTACCTCAGGAAATATCGAATTTATTATGGATGACAGAGCCAACTTAAAATATCTGCTCTTGCAATAGAATCCTGATCAACCCCTGAGAATCTGCATGTTTTGCCGGTACATCGTGGCATACACATCATTATTAAACAGTAACTCATGGTGTTTGCCAATTCCGGCAAGTTTCCCTTGCTGAAGTACCAGAATCTGATCCATTTTTTCCATATCCAGAAATCGGTGGGTTATCATAAGCAATGTCCTCTCTTCAAGGGTATGCCACAGGCTATCAAGCACCCTGCGCTCAGTCAGGGGATCCATATTGGCTGAAAGCTCATCAAAAATCCATATTCTGCCAGGTGCAAGTAATGCACGGGAGAGTGCAAAAAGTTGTCTCTCGCCCCCCGATAATTTTATACCTGAAGCACCTCTTGTCGTGTCGAGCTCACCGCTCAGGAAACCCAGACCAGCCATATGTAAGGCTTTAACAAGCTTTTCATCGGTTGCATTGGGATCAGCAATAAGCAGGTTTTCTCTGATACTGCGATTGAATATATAGGTATCCTGTGTCACCACACTTAAAGCTGATCTTAGTGATTTTTGGTCAATACATGAATAGTCAACTCCATGGGCAGTTATTTTTCCAGCCATGGGTTCCCAAAATCGTGTAAGCAGGTTAATGATGGTACTTTTTCCGCTTCCGCTTGGTCCTACAATTGCAGTTTTTGACCCAGGCTTTAAGTTAAATGAAATCTGCTCAAGCACATGAAGGTGATCGTAGGCAAATGACACCTGATTAAATGAAATTTCGGGTTGTTTGTTTAGTAATCTTTCAGTCGCTGATTTACTGGTTCTTGCAGTCATAGATTGATTATCGGCTGTATAAGATGCCAGCCTTGATGCAGCTTCTGTTGTTTTCTCATACTGAATAAATGCAGTTGCCAGACCCTGAACAGCTTCGAAACTACTGAGGACGCCAAGTGTAACCGCAGCCAGCATCACACCCTGTAGCTGGTTATTTAATACCAGGGGTATTGCCAAAAGCAGTGCCGTAAACATTCCCATATTGGTTAGCAAACTTTGTATGCCTTCAACCAATCCTGAGGTATTGGCATTATATGACTGAACCCTGAAAAGCTTTTCTTCATGTTGTCTGAACTCATTACTGATCAATTCCTTTTTTTTAAGCCAGAATAAATCATGCAAACCGGGGACGATATCTGTTAAAAAGACTTTCAGCTTTCCGGTTGATTCAAGGTTCGTCCTGCCGGTTCCACGAGAGAGGTGCACAGCCAACATTGGAACCAACAACCCATTGATCAAATAAATAAGCATTATTGAAAAAGATAGCAATGGATCGATATAAAGCAACAGCAGGCAGCTTAAAGTGCAAATAATCAGTGCCACAACAACTGGAGAAATAATGCGGAGGTAGGCATTCTGTATATTTTCAATATCTGTAATCATGCCCGTCAATAATTCACCCGGTCTTCTGGCTTGCATCCATTTTTGTGGAAACGCATCAAGCTGACGATAAAATGCAGTTCTGATTTTCAGCAAAACCCTAAATGTCAGATCATGTGCTACAACACGCTCAAAGTACCTTACAACAGCTCTGGATATTCCAAAAAACCTGACCGCTGCCGTCACCATAAACAAATCTACGATCATGGGGCGTTGTGCCGATCTTGATATCAGATAGCCAGAGGTACTCATCAGACCAATACCGGCAACTATTGTTCCTGTCGCCAGAAGCAAGGCCAGCAAAGACAAGCCTTTGTGCTCTTTCAGGTATCCGATTAAATTTCTGACCATGTATTCATCATTGATTATTTAAACCCAGGGTTGACAAAAAATTGTAATATATACCCTTGCTTGCGATTAACTGTTCGTGGTTGCCGGTTTCTTCGATGCGGCCTTTGTTGAAAACCAGAATTTGATCAGCCCTTCTCACTGTTTGCAAACGATGGGCTATAACCACGGCCGTTCTTCCTGAAACAGCCTCCAGCCATGCACGCATAATCAGCTGTTCACTTTCAGGGTCAAGGCTTGAAGTAGGCTCGTCAAGAAAAATGACTGGCGCATTTTTAATCAACGACCTGCTTATGGCCAGTCGCTGCTTTTCACCACCACTTAATCTTGAAGCATTTTCACTTAGCAGGGTATGGTATGCATCTGGTAATGCGCTGATAAATTGGTCTGCACCTGATTTACTTGTTGCCTCCATAAGCTGTTTCATGTCTGCCTCCTGATTGGCCATAAGAAGATTATCCAGAATGCTGCCGTTGAAAAAATGGGGGTGTTGAGAAACAAAGGCGATAGAAGACCTCCATTTTTCCAGGTCTGATCTGCACAGATCATGGCCATTTACAATGATTTTCCCATGGTCAGCAAGGATATACCCAAGTAAAAGATTGATGAAGGTAGACTTTCCTGATCCGCTGGGGCCTACAATGGCTGTTAACTTACCGGGTGGTATTATACAACTCAGATCGTCAATGGCAGGGGAGGATCCACCAGGGTATGTATAGCTAAGTTTGTTGCAAACAATTGAAATATTGCTGTGGTTTGCATCAGGTAAGATTTTGGGTACCACAGCTCCGGGTGTGTTGTCAATGATACCAAACAGGCTATCTGCAGCTGCCCTTCCTTCCATCCCTGCATGGTGGTGTTGTCCGAGAGCTCTGAATGGAAGATAAAACTCGGGGGCCAACAAAAGCATAAATAAGCCCGGTTGAAAAGCCATCATACCTTCAATCAGCCTGATCCCCACCTGGACAGCCACGATGGCTATGCTTATACTGGCAGCCAGTTCAAGTACCATACCTGAAAGAAATGCAACCTTTAACACACCCATGGTGATGATCCTGAACCGGTCGCTGCTTGTTTCAATATGTCTTGACTCAAATTCATTGGCACCGAAAAGCTTGAGTGTCTTTAGCCCCTGGATGGCATCAAGGAAACGTGATGAGAGGCTGCTCAGTGCACTCCATTGGTCTTGACTTATTTTCTTTGCATGGGTGCCAATCAACCACATAAAAAAAAGTATCAATGGCCCGGTCAGAAAAAGTATCAGGCCGCTGGGCCAGTCAAGAGAAAAGGAGAAAACAATGATTACCGGAGGTAAAATGGCTATATGAATAATTGATGGGATATAGCGTGAAAAGTAATCATCAAGCTTTTCACTCCCCTCTATAATTATTGCTATGAGTTTTCCTGAAGAAAAAGACCTTGTTATGACAGGCCCTATGTCAAGCATTTTGTCAAAAACCTTGCTCCTGATTTCTGATTTGATCATGGCCGCTTTTTTTTGGGCATGACGTTCACGTAACCACACCAATAAACTTCTGGCTACAATGCTTGCAGCCAAAATGAGTACCAATGATGTTTCAGGGTAATTAAAAGATTCAAATACGTGGGCAATCAATATACTCAAGCTGAACATCTGGATGATGACAACTATGGTGAGCAAAAAACTATAAAGCGCACTGATTGCTATAAAGCCACGCACATCCAAGGCATAGCCAAACAGTCTGCGATGGGTGTGCATGGTCTTATCAAAAGATTTATTCTTCGCGAGGGATGGCATCCCTGGTTATTCTTTTACTGAACACATAATAGCTCCATCCCTGATAAGCCAGAACAACCGGAACAAACAGCAGGGCAACTATAGACATAATTCTGAGTGTCAGCTGACTTGAAGATGCATTGTACACAGTCAGGCTATATGATGGATCAAGTGAAGAAGGCATCACATTGGGGAATATTCCATAGAACACCACCGAAGCGCCAAGCAAAATGGTTGCTGCCATGGCTGCAAACGCATACCCTTGCATTTTTTGCTTCATAAAAACATAACAGGCTATGAAACCAAGGATAGCCAGGGTTGGGAAAGTGCCGGGAACCAATCCAAGTCCTTCAAAGAGAACAGTATTCCAATAACCCATAATGGCAAATGCGGCTATTATGATGCCAATGGGTATCCATAGCTTCTCTGCAATAGTCTCTGCTCTTTCCTTTAATGCATCAGTGGTTCTGAGGCTCAGGAACAAGGCACCGTGAAGTACAAAGATCAGAACAACCACAACCCCCCCCAGCAAGGCATAAGGATTTAAAATGTGTAAAAGGTTGCCTGTGAAATTCATATCTGAGCCAATGGGTAATCCCTGCACAATATTTGTGAAAGCAACCCCCCATAAAAATGCGGGTATCAGACTACCCCAGAAAATAAACTGGTCAAATGTTTTGCGCCACCAGATTTCTTTCATTTTGCTGCGGAATTCAAAGCCGACTGCCCGCAATATCAAAGCAATCAACATGATAAAGAAGGGAATATAAAAGCCGCTGAACAAAGTGGCGTACCAATGTGGAAATGCCGCAAACATGGCGCCTCCAGCTGTAATCAGCCAAACCTCATTGGCGTCCCAGAAAGGGCCTATGGTGTTGATAACTATCCGACGGTCGACATCATCCTTGCTGATAAAAGGCATGAGTATGCCCACACCAAAGTCAAAGCCTTCAAGTATGAAGTAACCAATGAACAATATGGCGATTAATATAAACCATATGACTTGAAAATCCATATCCTGTGTGTTTTACGTTATTTAACGAAATCGCTTAATATGCATGTACCATTTTTTCAGCATCCTCCGGAACACCTGGTTTCGCAAACCGGTGTACAAGGAACACAGCCACGGCAGCCAATATGCCGTATACCAGTGTAAAAACTATGGTTGTCAACAACATAGATCCGCTGCTAACATTTGGGGATACCCCGTCCTGGGTAAGCATCAATCCATAGACCACCCACGGCTGCCGGCCCATCTCTGTAACAATCCACCCAAGGGAGTTGGCCACAAGTGGCAAAAACATTACGATGGTTCCCGCTTTCAGATAGAATCGGCTTTCTTCAAGCTTATCCCGCCACCACAATACGAGTCCGTAAAAGGAGAAAAAGATAAACAGCATACCCAGACCAACCATTAGTCTGAAACTCCAGTATACAACTGCAACAGGCGGGGCATAGTCTCCCGGGCCGTAGGCTTCTTCATATTCTTGCTGTAAGTCAATGATTCCCTTCACTTCGCTTGTTGTGTTGTTATATGCCAGTACTGACAGCATATACGGAAGCCTGAACTCGCGGTTTGACGTTTGATTTTCCTGGTCAATGATAGCAAACATAGAAAAACTGGCAGGCTGTTCTGTTTCCCACAGACCTTCCATGGCTGCCATTTTCATGGGTTGGTTCTTCACTGTATGCTGTGCCTGGGTATGTCCTGTAGTTGCAACAAGCAATGAAGATACTGCTGTAAAAACAAGTGCAATGCGGGCAGATTTGGCGAAAATTTCCACCTGGTTTTTTCTGCGTATTTGCCATGCGCTGATGCCAAACATGAACAATCCTCCTGTTACAAATGCCGCAATAATGGTATGCTGTGCCATAACAAGCATTTGCTCATTGAGCATCACAGCAATGAAGTCAGAGAGTTCAGCGCGGCCGTTATTGATTACATAACCCACAGGCACCTGCATCCAGGCATTGGCGATAATAATCCAAAGGGCTGAGAGGTTCGAACCCAGGGCGACCAGCCAGATACTAATCAGGTGTATCCCCTTGGGAAGTCTTCCCCATCCAAATATCCAAACGGCGATAAATGTTGACTCAAGAAAAAATGCCATTAATGCTTCAATGGCGAGTGGAATTCCGAAAATATCTCCCACAAACCTTGAATATTCAGACCAGGCCATTCCAAACTGAAATTCCAGAACAATTCCCGTAACAACACCCAGGGCAAAAATGATAATAAACAGCTTTCCGAAGTATTTGGTTAAAAGTTTGTAGTGATCGCTGTTTGTCCGGTAATAAAAAGTGTGCAAAATGGCGGTAAGCACCGCCAGCCCCATGGTAAGGGGACTGAAGAAAAAATGATAAACGGTTGTAATCCCAAACTGCCACCTGGCAATCTCTAATACTTCCATAAGCAAATACCTTTAATGATTAGCTGAAAGATTTAAATAGAACGATATCCGGTTAAGCCTGAAAAGCTGATCGCATGTGTTTAGCAAATATATGCAATTCGGAATCAGAATATCATAAGAAATATGGTTCAACGTCCATTTTATCAAGACATGTTCTCAGCATCACAAAATGTATTTACTTACAACTGAGCCTATTTAACAGTGGTTTGATAAACATTGCCCTTGGATATTTGTTGCTTATTGATAAAGGGTCTTGTTTTAAATAAAACATCAGCATAGAACTATGGATAAAATGTCAACAAAGAATATTACAGGCATTCATCACATTACAGCGCTGGCTGGCAATGCACTGAAAAACCTTGAATTTTACCGGGATATCCTTGGGCTCCGATTTATCAAAAAGACTGTTAACTTTGACGATCCCGGGGTGTATCATTTGTACTTTGGTGACTATGAAGGAAACCCAGGCAGTATCCTGACCTTTTTCCCATATGAGGGTATCAGAAGGGGACGCCATGGTGTTGGCCTTGTTAATACAACAAGTTTTTCAGTGCCTGCAGAATCTATTGCATACTGGGAGAACAGATTTGAAAAATATAGTATCCCGTTTAAGAACGTGCAAGAACGCTTCGGGAGCGAAGCCTTTATGTATTTTGAAGACACCGATGGACTGGGGCTGGAGCTTGTATTTAACAACCTGGATAAACGTGGTCCGATACCAGGGGGAGATATTCCAGGTGAATATGCCATCAGGGGTTTTTTTGGTGCCGAGATATGGGCTGCCGGTTCTGAGCGCACTGCAGCATTACTTACAGATAAAATGGATCATGAACTCATAAAGGAGTCAGGGAGCCGAGTCCGTTTTGCTGCCAAAAATGAGCCAGGCCACTTTATTGATATACTGGTGCCTTCCTCCTCAACCCGCGGCCTGAATGGTGGCGGTACGGTGCACCACGTTGCATTCGCGACCCCCGATAAAGAAACACAGCTCAAGGCTTGGCATGCAGTTAAACGGCATGGGCTGGATCCAACTCCATTTATTGACCGTCAATACTTCAGATCCATTTATTTCCGTGAGCCCGGGGGCGTGCTTTTTGAAGTGGCTACCAACGGACCTGGTTTTGCCATCGATGAGCCGCTTGAAGCTCTTGGCACAGAACTAAAACTTCCACCCAGGTATGAAAACAGAAGAGAGTCAATTGAAACCCAGCTTCAACCATTGAATGATCCATCAAAAAGTTTCAAATGATGCACGAAAAGAACATAATTCATACAGGACGCCCCATTCACGATGCTGAAAAAGCCATTATCATGCTCCACGGAAGGGGTGCTGATGCCTTCAGCATGATTTCACTGAAAGATCATTTGGAAATAAATGATTTTTCCATACTGGCCCCACAGGCCACCAGAAGAACATGGTATCCTTATTCATTTTTATCAGCTGTAAAGAAAAATGAACCCTGGTTAAGCAGTGCACTTGAACTGATCGATGAAGTGGTGGCTGACCTCATTAGCTCGGGATACAGTTACCAGCAGATATATTTTGCCGGTTTTTCGCAGGGGGCATGTCTTACGCTTGAATACACAGCCCGAAATCCAAAAAGATATGGCGGAATCATCGCCTTTACCGGTGGTCTTATTGGTGACAAGATCAGAGAGCATTTATATCAGGGCGATTTCAAACAAACCCCATTGTTTCTGGGAACCAGTGATCCCGACTCGCATGTGCCCCTTGAAAGAGCAAAAGCCTCGGCCATATTGTTCGAAGATATGAACGCCAATACATATTTTCAGGTTTATCCCAACATGGGTCACATTATCAGCAGCGAAGAACTCGATACAGTAAACAGCATCTTCTTTCAGATTTCGTGACAGTGGAAATTATTCCTTATTTTTGCCGTCTTTCACGGCACTAATTATTTACACATGAAAAGGATTTTACTGATACTTGCAGCCGGAATGGGAAGCAGGTACGGCGGAATGAAACAGCTTGATCACCTGGGTCCGTCTGGTGAAACCATTATGGATTATTCAGTATATGATGCCATACAATCAGGATTTAACAAGGTGGTTTTTGTGATCCGCAAAGGTTTTGCTGATGATTTCAGAAAAAAAGTCCTCAACAAATGGGAAGGAAAGGTTGAAACAGCGCTGGCCTTTCAAGAAATTAACATGTTACCTGACGGATTCACTAGTCCTGACAACAGGGAAAAACCCTGGGGAACCGGACATGCCATCTGGGTGGCAGGCCAGGTTACAGATGGTCCGTTTGCCGTGATCAACGCTGATGATTTTTATGGCAGGGAAGCCTTTGAGGTCATGGCTGAATATCTCAGCAAAAATTCAGGCGGGAACCTGAATGGGCAGTATGCCATGTGTGGATACCAGCTGGCAAATACTTTATCTGATCACGGACGGGTTTCAAGGGGAGTTTGTTTGCTAGGTCAAGACAGAAAGCTTAAAAAGATAACCGAACATACAGATATTGGCCGTGGCACTGATGGGCACATTGTTTCTCACCATGACGGCACCACCCTTGGGGACGATACAATGGTTTCAATGAATTTCTGGGGTTTCGGAACGGATATGTTTTCTCATCTTGAAGAAAAGTTGCGGACTTTTCTTTCGCGCCACATTGATCAGCCCAAAAGCGAGTTTTATATCCCCATGGTGGTAGATGACCTGATAAAAGAAGGCAAAGCCAGCGTTAAAGTTTTGCAAAGCAAAGCCCGCTGGTTTGGTGTTACCTACAAAGAAGACAAAGATGTTGCCGCAGCGTCGCTCCGCAAACTTGTAAAAGAAGGAGTATATCCTGAAAATATCTGGTTCACAGACTAACTAAACTGGCTTCATCATGTTGCCATACTATAAAAATATACTCCTGGTAAGCGGAAATGGAAGAAATGTTGGGAAAACCACATTCACATGCAAGCTTATTGAACAGTTCAGCCACCTGGGAATTATTGCGGTTAAAGTTTCTCCCCATTGGTACACTTTTGATAGCAAGGATAAGATCTTGCACCTTGAAGACAAACTTCTGGTTATGGAAGAAACCAATACGGAACGAAACAAGGACAGTGCCAGAATGCTGCGAGTTGGTGCAGGCAAGGTATATTATATCCAATCACCTTACGATAAATCACTTGAAAAGGCCTTCAGACTGATCATTGACACCGAAGGTCACAAGCAGCCAATGGTATTTGAATCTGCCGCGCTGGGCAAGTTTATGAAGCCAGCATTTCACTTCCATATAAACCGCCAGCTCAAAAAAGGCGACAAAGTGCAGCAAACCCATTCACCCGTTGATTTTCGGCTTGATTTTGATGGATTCGAATTCAGTTTCAACACCGGTCTCATCCATTGGCAGAAAGGAAGCTGGCATGTCTCCGCTCCTTAAATGATAAAGAAAAAGTATCTTTGCCGCTTAATCAATTTATACCAGTTTATATGAACAAACAACAAATAGCAGCAAGCCGTTTGCTCACCTTCAGGCGATGGACAAGACGAAATTATGCCGTCTTTGCCAGCCTGGGCAGGCAGATCAGAATCGGGGTGCTGTGCCTTTGTTGTTCCCTGCTTATTACCCGGGCGTTTGCGACGGAAATCACCGACACCATACCGTCAAAAGAGATCCATAAAGAACATGACCTTGAAGAAGTAGTGGTTAGTGCAAGTCACGCACCTGCCGTTTCTTCTGAAGTTATGCGCCTGGTTCATCTAATTTCACGAACCGACATAGAAGCATCGCCGGCATCTGACCTGGCAAGTCTTCTTGCAGGGATTCGCGGAATCGACATCAGAGCAAGGGGCAGCTATGGCATGCAGGCTGACATTGGAATAAGAGGAGGTACTTTTGATCAAACCCTGGTACTTCTCAATGGGGTAAATATCAGCGACCCCCAAACCGGTCATCACCATCTGAATGTACCGGTCGATTTGCAAAGCATAGAGCGCATAGAAATTCTACAAGGGCCAGGGGCAAGGGTTTTTGGGCCCAATGCCTTTAATGGGGTTGTGAATATTATTACCCGTAATCCGGCCGAACATGGCATGGGTTTATCATTGGCAGGAGGAGCATATGGCTTTGGCAGCACCTCTGTTTCTGCTGCTTTCAATGCTCTCAAAACTGACCACCACCTTTCTGCTCATGCAATGCGGAGTGACGGATACACAGACAACACCGACTTTGAATCAATCAACCTGTATTACCGTGGGGCAACCCGTATTGGAAGTTATAAGCTGGATATTCAGGGTGGATATTCCAACCGGGCATTTGGTGCAAACAGCTTTTATACACCCTTATTTCCTGACCAATTCGAACAAATAAGCACTACATTGATATCAGTTGGCTTGTTTCCAAAGGAGCAGGGATTCAGGTTTCAATCATACTGGAGACGGCACCACGATCGGTTTGAACTGTTCCGTTATAATGCACCTGAATGGTACCAGAGTCATAATTACCATATGTCAGATGTTGCAGGTGGCAGACTCAGTAAAACTTTGACAAGCAATATTGGCCTGACAACAGTTGCACTCGATTTCAGACATGAACAAATCTATAGCAATGTTTTGGGTGAAACTATTGATCCACATGTGGCTGTCGCCCGATACGAAAATGTGTTTTACACCCACTTTTACAGCAGGCAAGGGCTAAGCCTGATGGCTGAACATAATATCTACGCTGGTGACTTTTCTCTGTCAGGTGGTTTGCTGGCATATGCCAGTTCAGACCTTGCATCAGGCATCAGCCTGTTTCCAGGTCTTGACATCGGGTGGCAATTCAACGAAACATTCCGATGGTATACATCATTGAATCGGACCCTCAGGTTACCAACTTTTACTGATTTATTTTATGAAGGCCCTGCAAACCTCGGAAATCCAGATCTTTTACCCGAAAAAGCCATTTTTTTCGAAACAGGACTCAAAGGGAATGTCCGCAACCTGTATGTTGAGTTCGGGGTTTATCACAGGTGGGGATCAGACATGATAGATTGGGTCAGGTATCTTGAGACAGAGAAATGGAATAGTATGAATCACACCAAGGTGAATATAGCTGGTTTTGAGTTTGGGCTCTCATTCCACCCGCTTAGCCTGCAATACAGCTTTAATTATGCTACATCTGATAGTGGTGAGCTTATCTCAAATTATGCTCTTGATCATCTTCGCCATACACTTGATTTGCGTTTTCAGTACTTGGTAACCAAGCAGTTGAGCACAACCGTTCTGTTATCATGGCGCGACAGAGCTGGCAGTTATATGCACTATGAACAAGACCAGTATAGTGAATTGCGTCCATTTCCATCTTATTGGACAACTGATGTCAGGCTTTCTTATGCACTTGAAAATATTACAATCTTTGCAGAGGCCTCAAACCTTTTTAACACCCATATTGTGAGCCATGCCAATGTTCCACAGCCCGGCAGATGGCTCAGGGCAGGGATTAGCTACAACACTTTTGGAAAGTAAATTCGGGATATAAAAAAACCCCGGCAGATAATGCCGGGGTTTTTTTTTGGATGCGGATGTTCTATGACAGTTTCACATTAGCTGCATTCATACCTTTTCTGCCTTCCTTCAGGTCAAAGGTCACTTCATCACCTTCGCGCACCTGATCGATAAGACCAGTAGCGTGTACAAAAAATTCTTCATCAGTTTCGTGATCCTTGATAAATCCAAATCCTTTAAGTTCGTTAAAGAACTTCACTGTTCCAGTTTTCATAAAAATACTAATTAGATTGTGTAATTGAATTGAGATGCGCGAATATTGAAATGAAGCAATTCTTTTTTGGAAGGAGTTCAGTGATCAATGATAGCGGAAGTCAATTCGGGTTTTTAAATTCGCATCAAAGGTAATATAAAAACAACTCTTTTTACAAAAAAAGTAAATAATTGTGCACCTATAATCCTAGCACTGTCCATTTTCTGCAATGGCAGCGCCAATTGCAGTGCAATATGCCGCATGCTCCGGAACATGAAACTCCACTTTGTATAATTTGGCAAGTTCTTTGAACGTACGTTGGGCCTGTGGGATGTTGACCATCTTTCCGGTCAGGACTATATCCTTGTCTTTTTCAGTACGGGCAGCAAATATAGCCATCATACCTACAACCTGAAACACCATATTCAGAATGCCTCGGGTAATATCATTTTTTGTTAAATCATCATTGAGTTTGCCAAAATTCGATGCCGTTAAGGTGCTGGGCAGGCTCTCAATATCTGAATGGGTTATATCGCCCACACTCAGGTCGATGTTTGACAGCTTACCTTTAGAGGCTGTTTCTACTATATTCTCAAAATTGGATAAACCAGCCATGATTTTTGATAAACCGGCAATGGTTCCACCTCCTACACCTGTTCCGCCAAGATGCTTGATACACTTACCGTGGGCTTTAACATATGCGGTACCTGTGCCCACACTCACTATTATTGCATTTTTCAAACCAGACAAAAACAAGCCGCCAAATCCAAGTGCCTTGAACTCATCTACTTTTTCAATGGGCATACCCAGCAATTGATCACCAAGAAAAGTAGCACCTACCCCCGTCACCCTTACTTGTTGAATATCGCTGAACTGTAGCTTGTTCACATTCAAGAACTTTCCCATGGCACCAGAAGCAGAGGCAACCGGATCATTGGCTTCAACTGTCAGGGGTTTAATGATCTTTTTGTTTTGTATGCCCACAATTTTTGTGGTGCTTCCACCAATATCAATTCCGATTGTCATCATATTTGCGGTATTTTGATGTATCAATTATATGCCCAGTTCAATCTGGAACGTCAGAAGCCAGTTATTTGCTTCAGATGAAAAAGATGTATTCCTGTCGTTGTATGATAGATTAAGCTGAATTTTGTTCCGGTGCTTGTAGTAATATTTTGTTGCACCAATGGTGTAAATATGCGTTACTGGCTCCCAGGCATTGATCTCTTCATGAGGGATAACCCAGGTATGCCTGGCTGCCAGTTCAACATATCCAGGAAAAACATAACTCAACTGTGAATTCAATCCCTTTCCGGTAAATATATAAAGCTGGTTTGCTTCTGTCGGGCTTAGCCATGGTTGAAGCGGCACCTCCCTGCTTGCATACTCTCCCTGTACAGCCCAGCCGCTGTATTTAAAGACAAAATCAAAAAAAACTGATCTGATATCCACCTGCTCCGGCAATACATATCCCCTCTGCCCGGCATGGCGTTTTGCCTTATGATTAATCGAGTAGGTTGCTCCGATTGAAATCTTCGGACTTGACTCCCCTTCAAGATCACCTTCTGAAAAATCACCGTCATTTTCAAACCGTCCCAATGGCAGTAATTCAATCCTTGCCGTATAGGCAAGTCCGTCATCAGTGTTCATTATGTTTCGTCCTTCGCCCGAGCTGATTGCACCCTTGAGGTTATAATCAAAAATACCAAGGTTATGCATATGGTAGAACATCAGGCCAAAATCACGGTCAATATTAAACAGAGCATTCACCAGTGAACGATCTACAAATTGTTGTTGTCCGCTTGAAACTACCCTTTGGCGGTTACCTGGTAGCTTCCCCTGACCAAAGCCTATATAAAAACGTTCATTAAAGGTGTAGAAAATCATGGCATCACGAAGAACCCCCGGAAACTGTGAAACATCCCAGTCCTGGTCACCGCGGCTGAATGATAGTTGAAGGTAATAAGTAAATTTTGTACCCAAAAATCCGTCAAACCTTAGGCGCAAACGTCTGACATTTGCTTCAAATGACTCTGGTGAAAGGTCTGTGGATGAAACCGTTGTCATTCCAATACGATTCTGCATGCGGAATCTCAGGTTGAGGCCAAAAGTAGAATCCGGCGCAAAAAAACCAAGACCTTTGTCAAAAGAAATAACTGCCCTCTCATCAACCTCTGTCTGAGCCAACAGAAAACAGGGTGACACAAGAAAAAGTGTGAAAAATAAAAAAAAGGCTCTCATGGTTCTGACTGATTATCAAGGCGTGATTCCTTTGGCCAACAAGTCTGCTATATGCAATGTTTTGATTCTTAGGTTGTTTTTGCTGATGTAAGATTCCATTTGCATCAGGCAGGATGCTTCTGTTGAAACAATATACTCAGCACCGGTATCCAGGGCATGTTTTACTTTCTGCTCAACCATGGCCGAAGAAATGGCTTCATGTTTTACTGAGAAAGTTCCTCCAAACCCACAGCACTCATCCCTTCCGGTCATTTCAACAACTTCCAGGCCTTTTACCTGTGCAAGCAATCTCCGGGGCTGGTCAGTAAGTCGGTATTCTCTGAGGGCAGCACATGCGTCATGAATGGTGATTTTTGCTTCAAATACACAACCCAGATTTTCAACTTTCATCACATTAACCAGAAAATCTGTAAACTCGTAAATTTTTCTGACCAGGTAATTGTTTTCATTATGCAGGGCAGAATTTGCAAACATCTGCGGGTAATAATTTCTTACCATGCCAACACATGAAGCAGAAGGACCGACAACATAGTCAAACTCTCTGAAATCATTGATAAATTTCTCACCCAGATGCCTGGCCTCATCCCAGAAGCCTCCATTGAATGCTACCTGGCCGCAACAAGTTTGTTCAGGCTTATATGCAAATTTCATTTCCGATTTCCCAATCCAGTTTGCCCTTTGCAAAACAGAGAGCATGCTAAAACCCGTTTCAGGGTTAAGCTGGTCTATGAAACACGGAATAAAAACACCTGTTATCATACTATCCGGTCGTTATTGAATATTGACATTGCGCTGACGCAGTGTTTCAAACAAGATGATTCCCGTTGCCACAGAAACGTTCAGGGACGCTATACGCCCTTTCATCGGAATGGAGACCACCTGGTCAGACATTTTACGAACTGCCGGCGAAATACCTTTATCTTCAGCACCCACCACCAACGCAACCGGACCTGTTAAACTGGCATTATAAACCGGGACACTCCCTTTTTCATCACAAGCTATAACCCTTATGCCACATTCCTGGATAAAAGCTATGGCCTGAAGTATGCTCTCTTCTCTGCAAACGCTGATTCTGCTAAGGGCTCCGGCCGATGTCTTCATGGCATCAGCATTGACAGCTGCCCCACCTTTTGTTGGTATAACAATGGCATGCGCACCCGCACATTCAGCACTTCTTGCAATAGCCCCAAGGTTTCTCACATCGGTTATTCCATCTAAAATAACGAGCAGCGGCAACCCGCCCGAATTAAAAACATCGGGCAGCAATACTTCTAATGATCCGTACTCAATAACCGGTAAAAATGCGACAATGCCCTGGTGGTTCTTTTTAGCGACCCTGTTGAGTTTTTCAATGGGCACTTGCTGAAAAGGTATTTTCAGTTTTCTGACCATGGAAAATAAGCGGAGATAGTTTTCGCCCTGTAAGCCCTTTTGTATTAATACTTTTTCAGGAATATCACCCTTTTCGATGGCTTCGATCAAGGGCCTGATTCCGTAAATATGGTTGTCCAAGTTTTTGATTTTTTGGTTTCAAGATAAATATGTACCCTGACATATTTTGTGCAAAGGTCGCAAAAATATTCTATTCAATGCGCCAATTGATTTCGTCCAGACCCCTTTGGCTGAGCATCTCATTGGCCAGTGAAAAATGACTGCACCCGAAAAAACCTCTGGATGCGGATAGGGGCGAAGGGTGGGGTGCTTTGAGTATATAATGCTTTGTATCGTCAATCAGGCTGGCTTTTGCCTGGGCATGGCTGCCCCATAAAAAAAACACTATATTATCGCGGTGTTCAGACAGTGCACTGATAGCTGCATCAGAAAACCTTTCCCAGCCCTGTCCCTGGTGAGAACCAGGTTGTCCTGAACGCACTGTCAGGGTTGCGTTCAACAGCAAAACACCCTGTTTAGCCCATGGTTCAAGATTTCCGCTAACGGGAATCGCAATGCCCAGGTCATTTTTCAACTCTTTAAAAATATTTACCAATGAAGGTGGTTTTCTGATTCCATGATTAACTGAAAAACACAATCCATTGGCCTGACCCGGACCATGGTATGGATCCTGGCCAAGTATCACCACTTTAACCTTATAAAAAGGAGTATGGTTAAATGCCGCAAAAATCCGGGATCCGGGAGGATATATAATATTCTTTCTTTTTTCATCCAGCAAAAATGCCTTGAGCTGTGAAAAATAATCTGCCCTGAATTCGTCCTTCAGGATCTGCATCCAGCTTTCATCAATTACTGGTTTTACCTCCTTTGCTTCTTGCATTGTACAAATTCTATTGCTTTAATCATTGAGTGTTGCTAAAAACTCATTCATTTCAAGACCCCCGAAATCACCAGAACTCATCATCAGGTAAATGGTCTCTACAGCCCGATGTCTTTCTACGGCACGAAGCAACTCATGGTTACTTGTGCAAACAGTCAGTTCTTTTTTCCCGAATGCCTCATAAACAATATCGGGATCAAGATCTGGCAATTTCTTCAGTGACAACGCATGGGGAGTGAAAAAGACAACAGCCTTATCAGCTGCATCCAAGGTTCCCCTGTATTGAGACAAAAATGACCGACTCAGACTGCTGTACGTGTGCAACTCCATACAAGCCACCAGCCGGGAATTGGGATACTGTTCTTTGACAGCTTCAACGGTGGCCTGCAGTTTGGAAGGCGCATGGGCAAAATCTCTGAAAACCTTTACTCCAGGTTGTTCATAGATAAGTTGCATCCTGTTGCTTGCACCTTTAAAACTGGTAATAGCTTCGTAAAACATGGCCTCATTCACGCCTAACTGATTGCAAATGACCCTGGCACCTGCCATGTTTAACAGATTGTGTTTTCCAAAAATACTGACTGGGATATAAGATTCTTCTGATCTCACAGAAGTTTTTGCTCCGGCAATTTTATATTCGGGAAGGGCATAAGGATACAGATTTATGTCAGGCGAGGCATTGTTTTCACAAACCTCTTTAACCAACTGATCGCTTTGGTTGTATATAAGTTTGCCTCCGGGTTCAATACACTTTATAAACCTCCTGAATTGCTCCAGGTAAACATCAAATGTTTTGAATACATTGATATGATCCCAGGCAATCCCACTGATTAACGCTATATGGGGTTTATACAAATGGAACTTGGGTCTGGTATCAATGGCAGAACTGGGATATTCATCGCCTTCCATGACCATATAGGCAGCATGCTCTGATAAGCTGACCATTACTTCAAAACCTTCCAGTTGAGCTCCAACCATATAGTCAGTTTCAATTTTGTGGTATTGCAAAACATGCAGCACCATTGAGGTGATGGTAGTTTTGCCATGGCTGCCGCCGATGACGATTCTGGTTTTATCTGATGATTGTTCGTAAAGGAATTCCGGATAAGAATACATTTTTATCCCCATTTCTTTTGCTTTCAGCAACTCCGGGTTATCATTCTTTGCATGCATGCCAAGAATGATAGCATCAAGACCGGCATGTATATTGGCCTCATCCCAGCCAATTGTTTTGGGAAGCAATCCATATTTAAGCAAGCGTTTCTTTGAAGGATTGAATATTTCATCGTCTGAACCTGTAACAGAAAATCCTTTTTTGTGCAACGCAATGGCAAGATTGTGCATGGCGCTGCCTCCGATTGCAATAAAATGAACCTTCATAACTGGCTTGTTTGTGTCGTAAAGATATGTTTTTTGTAAATGCCCTTCTTTTATGGGGGGTTTGTTTTAGTATTTTTGCTATTTTCAAGTTCATAAAACCTATTTAAACTTTTAAATACAATGAAACTATTTCCTATAGTTCCTGAAAACTTCAAAATGGATGGGGGAGCGTGTTTTGGTGTCGTGCCAAAAGCCATCTGGGAAAAATTTGCAAAAGCCGATGAACATAACCTGATTCCGCTTGCATCAAGATGTTTACTGGCTGATACCGGCGAGAAAGTCATCCTGGTTGATACCGGTATGGGAAATAAGCAAAGTGATAAGTTTTTCGGATTCTATCACTTGTTTGATGCAGCAGGCCTTGAGCATTCTCTGGCATTGCACAACTACACGCCTGATCAGGTTACAGATGTGATTTTAACCCACTTACACTTTGACCATGTGGGAGGTGCTGTAAAGTGGTCAGGAGATGGCAAAACACCCGAACTGGTTTTTCCCAATGCTACCTATTATTGCTCCAAAGCACAGTGGGAAACTGCCATGGAGCCAAACCCTAGAGAAAAAGCTTCTTATTTTGAAGAAAACCTTCTACCGCTTTATGAAAGTGGTCATCTTGAATTTATTCATGACGAAGGAAAGTTCTGCCATGGGGTAGAACTGGAGATAAAAAACGGGCATTCGATTGGACAAATCGTTCCTCTTTTTGATGTGCAGGGGCATACCCTGGCATATATGGCCGATTTTATAGCTGCAGTTGGTAATATTCCCTTGCCTTATATCCCAAGTTTCGACATTGACCCGGTTTTATCCATGCAAGAGAAAGAGGAGTTTCTGAACAGGGCTGTTGAGAAAAATTATGTGCTGTTTTTTGAACACGATTATGACAATGAATGCTGCACCTTAAAACACACACCCAAAGGAGTCAGGGCTGACAAGATCTTTTCACTTGCTTCATTCATGTCTGATCATATCCCGGCAGGTAAATAATCAAACCCATATGTCAAAAGAAAAAGTTGTACAATATAACCAGCACTTCAAGGATAAGGTACCTGAAGAAATTCTTTCATACCTTATTGAACAACATCCGGGAAAGGTTCAGTTCTCATCGAGTATGGGTGCTGAAGACCAGGTGATTACCCATATGCTTTCAGAGATAACGTCTGATCCCCCTATATTCACTCTTGATACAGGCAGGTTATTTTATGAGACTTACGAGCTGATCCATAAAACCAACAACCGTTATGGCATCCACATTAGGATTATGTTTCCTGATGCCGGAAAGGTTGAAGAAATGGTCAACAGCAAAGGGATTAACCTGTTCTATGAGAGCATTGAAAACCGCAAATTATGTTGTCATATCAGAAAAATTGAGCCTCTTCGACGGGCCTTGAAAGGTCAGGAGATATGGATAACCGGGCTACGGAGAGAGCAATCACCCACCAGAACCGGTCTGCAATATGTTGAATGGGACAAGGATAACCGGATATTAAAGGTAAACCCCTTGCTTGAATGGAGCGAAGCAATGGTATGGGATTTTATCCGGGCAAATAAGGTGCCCTACAATTCGCTACATGACAAAGGTTTTCCAAGCCTGGGATGTCAGCCCTGCACCAGGGCCATCATGCCTGGTGAGGATATCAGGGCAGGCAGATGGTGGTGGGAGAATCCTGACTCCAAAGAATGCGGACTGCACAGAAAAAAAGACCAGGGCCAGGCATGACCACCGACCAGCCAAGCCTATAGCTCCTTAGGTGGAATCAAGTCGTTCTCAACCATGACACCCCCGTCAACTGTCATGATACTGCCTGTTATCCATGATGATTCTTCAGAAAGCAGAAACACCACCATTGATGCAATATCCTCAGGCATTCCAATACGTTGGAGAGGGTACCTCACACGGGCTTTTGCAAGCATATCCTCGTATGCCTGACGGCTTTCAGTGATACTGTTGTCAAGGTGAATATGTGTTCTCACCAAACCGGGATTTACCGAGTTTACCCTGATCCCATATGGTCCCAGATCGCCCGCAAGAAAGCGGGTAAACATATCCAGACCTGCTTTTGAGACAGAGTATGAAAGACTGGTTCCGGGTTTTAAACCAGCCACTGAAGAGATGTTGACAACAGAGGCTCCGCCAGCTGATTTAAGCAATGGTAGCAATGCCTTTGTCAGGATAAAGGGGCCTGTGAGATTAACTGCCAGGGTTTTTTCCCAGACAGTCTGTTCTGTAGTTTCAAGGCTGCCCTTGCTCAATACTCCGGCATTGTTCACCAAACCGTGTAATACCCCATATTTTTCATGGATACTTTCCGCAATTTTTTGAGCATCTTCGGCTATAGAGACGTCTCCCTGCATAAAATCCAGCCGTTCTGCAATGCCGGGAAACTCCCTGGCGGCTCTTGCTACCTTTTCACTGCTGCGGCTTAATGAAATTACATGATGTCCCTGGTTTAACAATGACGAAGCTACAGCTAAACCTATGCCTGAACTTCCACCTGATATGAGAAAAACTTTTTTATCCATATGATTTATTTGATGAACAATAATTCTCTGTATTTTGGCAAAGGCCACATGCTATCCTCAACCAAAATTTCAAGTTTGTCAATATGGTAACGAATTACCTCAAGGAGTGGTTTTACACGATTGCAATAAGCATATGCCCGTTTTGAGGAGTCCTCAAGTTTGTTGGCGTCTTTGCGGGCATTGATCATGGTACTGACATTGTTTCTGATATGAGAAATATGCTCTGATATTTTTGTGATTGCATGGATCTGCTGTGCGCCGTGTTCATTAAAAAGTTGTTCAGGAAGGGTTTCCTTAAGCCGTTGTACGTTCTCCATAACCAGATTCTGGTACCTGATGGCTGCCGGAATAATATGGTTTCCTGCCAGGTCAGCAAGAACCCTCGACTCAATTTGCAAGACTTTTGCATAAGTTTCCATCCTGATTTCATACCTTGCCACAAGTTCTTTTTCGGTAAGGACATTGTTTTGTGAAAACAACCTGATGGTTTTACCGGCAATATATTCTTCAAGTGATTCGGGTGTGTTTTTAATATTGGGCAAACCGCGACTGGCAGCTTCATCTATCCATTCTTTGCTGTAATTGTTCCCCTCAAAAAGGATATGTCTTGACTCACCAATATATTTCCGAAGAATTCTGAAAATGGCTTCATCTTTTTCAACATTCTTTTCCATCAGGCTATCAACTTGCTTTTTAAACTGCTTAAGCTGATCTGCCACAATAGTATTCAGTACAATTACCGACGGACCACAATTAGCTGAAGAGCCCACTGCCCTGAACTCAAATTTATTGCCCGTAAAAGCCAGCGGAGATGTTCTGTTCCTGTCTGTATTGTCGATAATAATTTTAGGAATTTTTCCGATATTCAGCTTTAATTCAGACTTTTCATCAGGAGTCATCTTCCTGTCTTTTACCCTTGCTTCCAGATCTTTCAGAACACTATTAAGTTGTTTTCCGATAAACACTGAAATAATTGCAGGAGGGGCTTCATTGGCGCCAAGCCTGTGATCGTTACCAGCAGAAGCAATGGCTGCTCTTATGAGTCCTGGATATTCACTGACCGCCCTGATGAAATTGATGAAAAAAGTTAGAAATAAAAGGTTTGTTTTTGGTGTGTGACCCGGACTAAGTAAGTTTTTACCGGTATTGGTGGCCAAAGACCAATTGTTATGCTTGCCCGAACCATTCACCCCATCAAAGGGTTTTTCATGAAACAAAATCCTGAAACGGTGTTTTCGGGCAACTTTCTGCATTACAACCATGACCAGCTGGTTATGGTCGATGGCCAAATTGGCCTCTTCAAATACCGGCGCCAGTTCAAATTGGTTTGGCGCAACCTCATTATGTCTGGTTTTTACCGGTATACCTAGTCGCCAGGCTGCCACCTCAAATTCTTTCATAAACGCAGTTACACGTTCGGGGATAGAACCAAAATAATGATCTTCCATTTGCTGGCCCCTCGCCGGTGTATGGCCGCATAACGTTCTGCCGCATAAGGTAAGGTCTGGTCTGGCAAAGTATAAGGATTCATCAATGAGAAAATATTCCTGTTCCCAACCCAGGGTTGGGTATACTTTCTCCACATTGCGGTCAAACATCTGGCAAACTTCAACACCAATATCATTGATTAGTGAAAGACTTTTCAGTAAAGGGGTTTTATAATCAAGGGCTTCACCTGTATAAGCGATGAAAATGGTGGGAATACACAAGGTTCCATCCATGATAAATGCGGGAGAGGATGGATCCCATGCTGAGTAACCCCTGGCTTCAAAAGTGTTTCGCAGGCCACCGCTGGGCAGACTACTGGCATCTGGTTCTTGCTGAATGAGTTGACTTCCGTCAAATTGTTCGATTGATGAATTTGCTCCAATAGGGGTAAAAAATGCATCATGCTTTTCAGCTGTAGCCCCGTTTAATGGCAAAAACCAATGTGTATAATGGGATGCTCCCCTTGAAATAGCCCAGGCTTTCATGGCAGCGGCAACAAGATCGGCCAGTTTTTTGTCAATTTGTTCATTGGCTGCCGAGCTCCCGGTTATTTGCTCAAATACATCAAAAGGTAAATAATCTCGCATTACCTGCAAGGTAAATACGTCTCTGGCATAGTACTCCGAAACTTTTTCTTTTGGTAATTCAAAAGCGATTTCGCGGTGTTGGAGGGCTGCCTGGATGGCACTGTAGCGATTGCTCATATTTGTATTTTTTTTCAAATATAAGCATATTTTTATGGGTACTTCAAATAAATGTGTATTTTTTTTCACACACCCCCCCTTAAAAAGGAGGGGTGCGCAAATATATGTCATTAATCAGTCAACACGATGTATGGGATACATACTGTACTCATCCAATAAATATGAAAACAAGGGAAGACGGGCTATGCTTAATTCTGACAAGGGCTCAAGGGTAAGCACCAAAAAATTACCGTGAAGCTGATTGACCGGCACATACACATAATCTTGCTGATTTATTGACAAGACCTTTTTGACAGCATATGGAGTTTGGCTTCTTTCAATTGCCTCACAAGCATAAACAGATACCCCTGATGGTAAATCATTTTTATATTGTATCTGATGAAGATCGAGCCATTCAATCAATTTCTTATCATGCGCTGGTAAGACATATCCCATGGGGCGCCTCACTTCAAGCAAAGGTTTAACCAAAGGATGGTAGTTGTCTACTATTACGATGGTATCCATTCCGGTAGCAGATGACTTCAATGGCAATTCAAGTGGCTCTTCTCCTGGAAAATAACCGGTGCGTATGGCCACAGTCTCGGGCATTTTGCCACTGATCATCATTTCTCTGGCTTTATTGACCATCGAGACCACCTCATGGTGATTTTCGTACATGTAATTCATTAATGCCAGTTTCGCTTCAAGCTGACCCTGACTTCTGTGGGCAAGATTTTCAGCGAAACCATCCCTTCCGTTAATACCTTCGTAGATAAATGACATGGTCTGTAATATGCCAAAGCTTTGTCGCCCGTCGTTTATATCTACCGTTGAGTGCCTTGTAATTCCTTCAGACGGCGGGGGACCTACCAGGTAGTTATGAAATGAGAAACCCCTGTCAGTTAAATGTCTTTCAATATGATCCAGAACCTGGTTCAGGCTATATTGCTGTATGGTCTGATCAATATTAATATTGGTAGTTACACCTACCTGAACATCGAATTGCTTATATCCTCCATAATTGGACCAGGCCTGTCTGTATGGTTGGTATTCATGCACATCAATGCTTACATGGGGCATAAACCCACGAAACAGTGCGTGCAAAGCCCTGGTTTCGGGGGCCTGCATCACCACATGGTCGCGGTTCAGATCAAGATTCATACTATTGGCCCTGCGGTTTTCTTCGCCTCCATCCGGGTTTACCTGTGGAACAATCCAAATCTCCATGCGCTGAAGCCAATGATCATATTTTCCTTCGGCCAGGTCTCTGATCAGGAGCAGACTCCCTTCTTTACTTGCCTGTTCATTGCCATGTTGTTGTGCAAAAAACAGAACACGAAGAGTCTCACTATCTGAAACTTTGGGATTTTTCGCCTTTATAACCAGCAAATCACGTCCTTCTGCTGACTGACCAAAAATGTCCAGCTCAAGCTGGTCATGCAACAGGGCAGCTTCTTCACAAAACTGTCTGATCTGCTCATAGTTGGCCGGTTGGGTAAATCCGGTTTTTTCTGTAGGGGTTTGAAGTGGTTGGCTGCAAGCATAAGAAAGAAAAGCCGATGCGGCCACAATTAAGAATAAAATTCGCTTCATGTTGGTAGTGTATTATATTGGTTAGTGTAGATATGTAGTACGGTCAAAATTAGGAAAACTACTTATATTCACAAATCAGTTATTACCAACCCACCCAATATGTTCGGTGATCTGTCTGATTTTTTCTTCAGATGAAAGCCTGCCGTCTATCCAATGTATTTTATGTCCTTTTTTTTCCATTCGTCTAAACCAGGTCATTTGACGCTTGGCAAACTGATGGATGGCCGTATTGAGTTTTCGTGTCATTTCATCACGCCTTATCTCTCCGGTTACATATTGGGTAACATATCTGTACTCCAGCCCATAAAAGGTTAGCTGCTCAGGCTGTAATCCTTTATCAAGCAACAACTCTATTTCTTTTGTCAATCCCTCTTCAATACGTTGCTTAAGTCGATTGCTGATTCTTTCTCTCAACTCTGATCGCTCAAAACTGATCCCAAACAATATGGGATCCAGACTTTGAAGGCCATCATCACTGCCAGTGTCTGAATCCTGGTTATGCATGGCAATTTCAATTGCCCTGACCAACCGGTTACGGTCAGCTGTATCGGTGGTGTTATGAAGGGGTCGAATGCTGGTCAGTTTTTCGGTAAGCTCAGCCATGGTCAGGTAAGATAACTCCATTCTGAGCTCATCATTGACAGGTACTTCACTAAACCGGTATCCACTTATCACAGCTTCAATATACAATCCGGTTCCTCCGCATAATATGGGCTGTTTCCCTCTTGACAGTATATGGTTGTATGCTTTGAAAAAGTCTTGCTGGTATTCATATACATTGTATTCATAACCCGGATCAACAATATCCACCAGATGGTATGGTACGAGCATTCCGTCAACCACATAATCATCCTGGTCTTTTCCCGATCCGATATCCATACCTCTGTATACTTGTCTTGAATCGGCACTAATTATTTCTCCGTCAAACTGTGAACCAAGCAGGGCTGCAAGGCGTGTTTTTCCAGTGGCAGTAGGTCCTGTAATTACCAAAAGAGGTGGTTTTTTTCCTGGAGTCATGGCCTGTCGTTTTGTTGATACTCTGTTTCAATTTCTACCAATAAATTACGAATTTTATCCATAAGTTCCACAGAAGAGCTTTCAAAACACAATTGACAAAAAAGTGCCTTCTCATGGCTGCTGAAGCAAGTTTCTAACTTTTTGGCAAAAAAAGCCTGCATAAAGTCCATGAGATTTTCCTCATCACGCCGGGGGGCCGCATCATGGTAGCTTTTCAGAAACTGTAGTAGCCTCAATCCATCCAATTTCTCATGAAATGCCCTTGCAAATTGTTCGGCCGATGAGGCGTTATCACGCAACGGACCCAAGGGGTCATCATTCTTAAACTGCTCTCTCAGAAATGATGACAGCGGTGTCTCTGTATTTGCCAGGTACAGTTCAGGAATTTTTTCATATGCCTCTTTTATTTTATCAAACAAGATATGGCTGTAAATGGGGTAGCTTTTCCAATTTCCCTGGCTGCCTTTGATGAGTGCAGGACCGGTTCCAAAAAATACCCTGTCAGAATACCTGGTAGCAGGATAAACCCTGCTTTGGTTATAATTGCAAATCCATCCGGTCTTGCGCAATTTTTGCAAAAAATAAAAATCCTCACCGCTTTTTTTGGGAGTCATGCCACCAATTTTCCTGTATGACCATACAGGAACTGCCATGGCCGAACCCAATGCCGTAAACTGGTAAGGAGACCCTATGCGCCACATATTGATGACGTAGTGCCGCATGTAAATTTCATACCTTAAAATGGCCCGGTCAAGATACTTATCACCTGTAAGCCTGTGATAATAAGGGTTGGATAAGGCCACCGCCTTTGGATATTTCCTAAAAACCTCCAATACATTTTCCAGGTATTCTTCTCCAACCCATGTATCTGCATCAAGGCTCACTATCAGATCATCAACTTGCGCAAAGCTGTTGATATAATCCATGGTGGTTTTTCTTGCCAGACCCACACCATATGCCCTTGACGACCATCCTTTACCGGGACTGCTGCGATCAAGAACTTTTATGGGTAAGGTATCTAACCCGTTAAGGTAGTCTAGTGTTTGCCGGTTGTTCTCACAAATTGCTTTTTTACCAGGGTCAGCCCACCAGTCATCTGGCTGGTTAACACAGATCCAGACCATAAAATCATCCATTGACTGGCGCGTCAGACAATCGAGGGTAAGAGGCAGGGTCTCTGCCTCATGCATTGCAGGTAGGGCAATATGGATCACAATAACAAATAAGTTATTTCTATTCGGTAAGGGGGTCGGTTTTTTTAAAAAATGCAGATGTGAGGAGTGAAAAAATAAAGCCGAGGAATGTGTATCCAAACAATGCCGAAATAGTCATCAGTAAAGGCGAAACCATCGCCCTTGTCAGATCAAGTTGCTGATCGGTTGCATTTGGGTAATCCTGCAGCACCTTGATCTCTGCAGCCTCTTTGAGACTCTCCAGTGCATCGGGCGCAATCAGGGTGTAAAAGATATAAGTAAATATTGCGCTGATGACGGCAGTCAGAAATGCCGTAAATGTGCCAAATCCAAGGGCTTTACTGTAACTGATATATCCACCGAGGTGTTCATCCCGGTATTTTATGGTTCCCAATATGAGTCCGCCCAAAAGAATGGCATAACCAATAAACGATAACCACGTAATATCCTGAAGATCTGCCAGATAAATAATAATAGTCAGCATGGCCAGGCCAATGGCGATTAGTACTCCATATTGCAGGGCAGCATTAAACATACCGGGTTCTTTCTTTAATTCTGAATTTTCCATGGCTACAGTTTTTGTTTGGTTAATTGTCGCGAAATAAACAAAATTAGTAAATTATGCATTTTATATAGAAGGTACGGCGATATAATTGAACAAATATTGGATGCAACAGATAATTTTCATACCTTTGCCCCGGGTAAGTCTGGTACGACCAGCTCCCGCTGAATTCCCCCAGGACCGGAAGGTAGCAAGGGTAAGCGGTCGTAGCGGTGCGATACCAAGGCTTACCTTTTTTATGCATAACCAACAACCTGCAATATGAAATTTTTTATTGACACAGCCAATCTTGACCAGATCAGAGAAGCCCATGATCTTGGGATTCTTGACGGAGTAACCACCAATCCATCCCTTATGGCTAAAGAAGGGATCAGTGGTGAAGACAATATCAACAGGCATTACCTTGAAATATGCCGTATCGTCGATGGCGATGTCAGCGCTGAGGTAATCTCAACAGATTACGAAGGTATGATTCGTGAAGGGGAGAAGCTGGCCGGACTTCATCCGAATATCGTTGTCAAAATCCCCATGATCAGAGATGGTGTCAAAGCTATCAGGCACCTGAACTCAAAGGGAATCAAAACCAATTGTACCCTTGTATTTTCAGCTGGTCAGGCCATATTGGCTGCCAAGGCTGGTGCCACTTACGTATCGCCATTTATTGGCCGGCTTGATGATGTATCAACAGATGGTGTTGAACTTATTGCCCAAATTGCCGAAATATATAGTACGTACAATTTCCAAACACAAGTTCTGGCCGCAAGCATCAGGCATACCATGCACATTGTACAATGTGCTGAAGTGGGTGCAGATGTGGTAACCTGTCCACTTGAGCCAATTCTGGGATTACTCAAGCACCCGCTCACAGATATCGGTCTAGCCAGGTTTTTGGCCGACCACAACAAACTGTCTGATAACAAATAGCACATCCATGAAACACCTTTTGGTCTTACTTTGCGTAATCGCATGCATTCCGTTTGGTTCATCTGCAAATACCGGCAGGACAGACAGGGTTACTGAAAAACTGGAAGCGAATCCCGAAAAAACTTTCCTGATTTATAAATTCGAAATCAAGGAAAATATTGCCCCACCTTCAGTACACCGTACAAGGCTTGCATTTCAAGAGGCAGACAGCCTGGGAGCAGATTTCATCCTATTACATCTCAATACCTATGGTGGGGCGGTAGATGCGGCTGACTCCATGCGTACCCGCATTATGCAGTCAAACATACCGGTTATCGTATTTGTAGATAACAATGCAGCCTCAGCAGGTGCACTAATATCTATTGCATCCGATCGCATATATATACGGCCGGGAGGTAATATAGGTGCAGCGACAGTGGTTGACCAAACCGGTGAAGTGGTACCTGACAAATACCAATCTTATATGCGGTCAATGATGAGATCAACAGCCGAAGCCAAGGGAAGGGATCCCCAGATTGCACAGGCCATGGTTGATCCATCCATTGAGATTGAAGGTGTTATCGATGCCGGTAAAGTACTGACATTTACGGCCTCTGAAGCCATGCGCTGGGGATTTGCTGAAGGTATGGCAGATAATATTGAAGAACTTCTCGAGATTGCAGGTATTGAAAGATATGAGATTGTCGAACAGCGCCTGTCGATGACAGACCGTATCATACAGTTTCTCATTAATCCCATTGTGAGTGCCATATTAATCATGCTCATACTTGGAGGGATATATTTTGAGTTACAGACACCCGGCATCGGGTTCCCCATTTTGGCTGCCATTTCAGCTGCCATACTTTACTTTGCACCGCTTTATATTGAAGGATTGGCCAGCCACTACGAAATTATTCTGTTTATAACTGGTGTGATTTTACTTGCCGTAGAGCTCTTTGCCATTCCCGGATTTGGAGTTACCGGAGTTTTAGGGGTAATCTTTATTGTTTCAGGTCTTGCCTTCGCCATGGTCGGGAATGAGGGATTTGATTTTACCGGGGTTCCGGCCGGAGAAATATTAATGGCCTTTATGCTGGTCATTATTGCCACATTTGTTTCTCTGACCACCTCATTTTATCTGGGGAGAAAACTTTTCACTTCAACCCGCTTCGGCGAATTGGCCCTTAATACAATACAGGAGACGGCCTCAGGGTATACGTCGGCTGATAGCACCATGAAAACATTGATTGGTAAAACCGGTGTTGCTTTTACCATGCTCAGACCAAGTGGTAAAGTAGAAATCGATGATGACATTTATGATGCGACGGCCCTGACCGGCTTCGTTGATAAAGGTGAAGCAATCAGGGTTGTAAAATATGAAACATCCCAGGTTTTTGTTGTCAGAATGTAATATAAACTTACTCAGGGCATGTATACGCATAAGAGATTTTCTCCACTATACACCGATATGTATCAGCTGACCATGGGTCAGGCCTATTTTCTTCACCAGCGTCATGATTCACCAGCCTGCTTTGATTATTTTTTCAGAAAAACACCGTATGACGGAGGATATGTCATATTTACCGGCCTGGCAGACCTTCTTGAGATAATAGCTTCAATATCTTTTGACTCAAGCGAAATAGATTATCTTCATAGTCAGGGTTTTCATCCGGATTATTTAAGCTATTTAGAGGGTTTTACTTTCAAGGGGAGCATATTTGGTATGAAAGAAGGGGAGATAATTTTTCCTTTTGAACCTGTTTTACGCGTTGAAGGTGGTATGCTTGAGACACAACTCATTGAAACACTTTTGCTTAACTTGTTGAATTTTCAGTCGCTGATTGCTACCAAAGCTAGCAGAATAAGGAATTCTGCGGGTACACGCATACTAAGCGATTTTGGCCTCAGAAGAGCTCAGGGGATGGGGGGTATACAAGCCTCAAGAGCTGCCATCATAGGAGGATTTGACAATACTTCGAATGTTTTTTCAGCCAGACAGAATGGAATTCCCCCGGCTGGCACCATGGCCCATTCATTCATTGAAAGTTATGACAGTGAGCTGGACGCCTTCAGGGCTTATGCCAGTGTGTTCCCTGACAAATGCATATTGCTCGTTGATACATACAACACCTTGAAAAGTGGATTACCCAATGCCATTAAGGTAGCCAGAGAACTTGAAGAAAAAGGTTTCAAACTTAAAGGTATCAGGCTTGACAGCGGAGACCTTGCCTATTTATCCAAAAAGGCAAGAGCAATGCTTGACAATGAAGGATTTGATTATGTGCAAATAGTTGTATCCAATCAATTGGATGAATTTGTGGTAAAAAGTCTGCTTGATCAGGGTGCTCCCATTGATATTTTCGGTGTAGGTACAAGTATGATTACCGGACGGCCTGACGGAGCCATTGACGGGGTGTACAAGCTCTCATTTTCAGATGGTAAAGCCAGATTAAAGATTTCTGAAAACATCCAGAAAACCACCCTCCCGGGAAAGAAAAAAGTACTTCGGTATCTGGATGAAGAGGGCCGGTTTTATGCTGATTGCATTGCACTTTATGAAGAAGACAGTCCTGAAAAAATGTTTCATCCCTTTCAGAAAGAAAAATCAATCTTGCTAAAGGGACGCCCTTATGAAGAGCTGTTTATTCTCCATATGCAACACGGTAAAATAACTACTGCTGTCAATGGCCCTTTTGCGCTGAGAGAGCAGGTAAGTCAACGACTTGGTCAACTTCCCGAAGAGCATAAAAGATTTGATTACCCACATATCTACAAGGTTGGTATATCACAAAAACTTTCCAAATCAAGAGACAGCATCGTTAAACAATTACAACAATTCATGTAAAATGAAAGCACTGATAATTGTAGACATTCAACACGATTTTCTACCCGGAGGGGCACTGGAGGTTGCACATGGCGACCAGGTCATTCCTGTGGTCAACCAACTTCAGGATCAATTTCCGTTGGTGGTGGCTACACAAGATTGGCATCCTGAAAAGCATGGAAGTTTTGCTTCAGCCCATCCTGGCAAACAGGTTTTCGATACAATTGACTTACAAGGTCTTGATCAGATTTTATGGCCCGATCACTGTATTCAGGGCAGTGAGGGAGCAAGCTTTCCAAAAGAACTCAACCATGAGCGCATTGAGGCTATTTTCAGAAAGGGCCTCGATCCGATGATTGACAGTTACAGTGGTTTTTTTGATAATGGACGTAAAAAATCCACTGGTCTGACGGGATATCTCAGAGCCAAGGGCGTTGATGAAGTATTCATTTGCGGCCTGGCAGGTGACTTCTGCGTGGCATACACTACGCTTGACGCCATTTCAGAGGGTTTTAAAACCTGGCTTATAAAAGATGCTACCAGACCAATAGACAAGGACGGCTTTGACTCTATGATCTCAAACATCGTCGAAAAAGGCGGGTATGTTGTAACATCAGATAGCCTATAGCTTCATGCGTTCTGTTCATATTCCCAACTCAAGACTGACAGAAGGAAAAACCTATCCTTTCCTTATACTTAAGTTTGTTTCACTTGAGCCCGGTGAAGAATGGATGGTTATGCAGGAACCAAGGGGATATAAAATCCTGGTTCCACTCAAATATTATACAACATACGGGTTTGAACCCGGGCAAACAGTTTTATGCCGTGTTGACAAGATCAACTGTAACGGCCGCATGTTCCTTGAACCCCGGCATCCCGTGTATGAAGAAGGGAAAGTGTATGCCTTTGAGCTGGTTGAAAAGGCATTCAGAACAGGTATCACAAACCAGCCGGAATGGTATTTCCTGGTCAGAGATGTGCTTGGAAATGAATGGAAAGTCATTACAAGACATAAGCAAATATGGGATAATCCACCAGACAGTACTAATTGCCTTATAAAACGCATAAAGAAAGGACGTTTGTTTTTGGTACCAGAAGGAGAAGAAAGTGTCCCGTCAGTGCTTGAAATGGGTAAATCGTACACTTTTGATGTCGTTGATGAAAAACTGAACCCCGATGATGGCCATTATTATTTCATACTCAAAGATACATGGGGTGACAAACACTTGCTTAAAAAGCGTTATTACAGGGGTTATAGCATTAATATCGGATCAAAGATCAATTGCCGGGTAGAAAAATTTTTATCTGAAGGATATTTCTTTCTTGAACCGGAACACCCATGTTACAAAATCGGTGAAGCCTATGGTTTTCGGGTAAACAGATTTGAAGAATTGGTTTTTACCGATGGCTTTAGACAAAAGGTTCTTGTTTTGTCCGACTGCCTGGGTGAGGAAGTTAAGGTGCATATTGATGAAAAAGAAGTGAAAAACCTTGGAGTATGTGAGCAGGTAGAGGCCAGGGTAATGGGAATCAACAAAAGCAGACTTGAAGTTGAACTCATGGCAGATACATCTACCGAAAACTGATATCAGTAAGAAATTCTTTCCCTATTTCTTTGTGGATCAACTGAATGATTTTTGTTTTGGCCATCCCTAATTCATTTCTGAGAACAGCAGAATCTAAATAAATGGTCAGCTTGTCGCCTCTTAAAACCATTCTTGTGGTATACCTGGCTATATGACGACCCATGATCTTTTCCCATGAAGTCATGATCATGGTTTCTGTAACCCTGTCTTCTAACTTGTGGGTTCTGAGAAACTCTCTGATTACCTCACCAATCATTTTTTCGTTGCTGCCGGGCATATACTACATTTTAAGTTGCAGGGTGGAGGATATGTATATTTTTCACTTCGCCATCATCCATGGTGAATATTTTGCATTCAGAACCAATGCCATGAAACAAAGCTTCAAGTCTGTCAGGATGGGTGTCGGTCACAAAAATCTGCCCGAATTTGTCTTCACTAACAAGCCGCATGAGTTGCTCAACCCGGTTTGCATCCAACTTATCAAAAATATCATCAAAAAGCAAGATAGGGTGATACCCTTTAACTTGTTTTGTAAAAGCAAACTGAGCCAGTTTTAAGGCGATGATAAATGACTTTTGCTGACCCTGACTCCCGAATTTTTTAACTGCTTCTCCATGTATGGAAAAAATCAGGTCATCTTTATGTATTCCTGCTGTGGTATACTGCATGATGCGATCTTTTTTCAGTGAAGTTTGAAGCAAATCGCTTAAATCACCATGGTTAAGGTGAGATTCATACAAAATATCGGTCTCTTCGCGGTTTTGTGAAAGAAAATTATAGTACTCTCTGAATACAGGCAAAAAGTCACTAAAAAAGGCTTTTCTTTCCTGAAAAATATATTGTCCGTGGTTCAGAAGTTGCTGATCCCAAATGTCAATCGAAGCCTGGTCAAACCTTCGTTTCTCGGCAAAGATTTTGAGAAGGGCATTTCGTTGCTGCAATGCCTTGTTATAGCTGATCAGGCGATGAAGATATTCTTTGTTATACTGACAAATTACCCCGTCAAGAAATCGTCTGCGTTCGTCGCTTCCCCCCAATATAAGTTGTCCATCTGACGGACTAAGCAAAACAAGCGGATAGTTTCCTATATGATCAGACAATCTTTCGTATTCTTTCTTGTTTCTCTTAAATACTTTCCTGTGTCCACGTTTTAGTCCACAATACAGATGATCAATCTGGCCGTTTAGCTGATAATGACCATCAAGGACAAAAAAATCTTTTTCAAATTGTATGTTTTGTGAATCAATGGGGTTAGAAAAGCTTTTGCAGAAAGAAAGATAATATATGGCATCCATTAAATTTGTTTTGCCGGCC
>SKRM01000027.1 GCA_007118495.1 Bacteroidales bacterium | reverse complement strand
GGTACCTGAAGTGGGTGCCCTGACTGATGCAGACAGGGTGGTGATTCAAAGCCTGGCCGATTTCCCCGCCCAGATCGCATCAAGCCTTGAAAATTACCGTTTCAGGGAGGCCCTTGCTGGCTTAATGAACCTGGCTCGCCTCGGAAATCGTTACCTGACTGAAAATGAACCCTGGAAGATTTATAAAGAGGATGCTGTCAGGGTAGGCAGCATCTTGAATATTTGCCTGCAGATTGTGGCTAATTTATCCTTGTTGTCAGAACCCTTTCTTCCATTTACTGCCAACAGACTCAGAGAAATGATCAATCTTGGGCTCGGGGGCTGGGAAACCGCTGGCAGCGATCAGCTGCTGCCTGCCCGACATGTGATCAATCAACCTGAATTGCTGTTTGAAAAAGTGGAGGACGATATGATCAAGACCCAGGTTGATAAGTTAATGAAAACCAAGAATGACAATAACAACACCACCAGATTGGCTGAGGTGAAGCCTCCTGTTTCATATGAAGACTTTTCAAAACTTGACATCCGGATTGCAACCATTTTGGCGGCTGAAAGGGTGCCAAAAACCAAAAAGCTTATAAAGTTAACCCTTGACACAGGCATTGACCAGCGTACTGTTGTTTCAGGTATTGCAGAGCATTATGACCCTGATACCCTTACCGGAAAAAAAGTTGTTTTACTCGCTAACCTTGAATCAAGAAAGATAAAAGGTGTGGAGTCGCATGGTATGTTGCTGATGGCTGAGAATACTGATGGCAGCCTTGCTTTTTTGGTGCCGGAAAAACCCGTAGACGACGGATCGCAGGTCAACTAGAGTATAGCCTTTTTAGGCTAAAATAATCCACTTAAAAGCCATTTTTCAGCTATTTGGTTTCTATTTAATTAAAAATACTATCTATCTTTGTAGCCGAATTTGGCCCCGTAGTTCAACGGATAGAATAGAAGTTTCCTAAACTTTAGATACAGGTTCGATTCCTGTCGGGGCTACACCAAAAAGATAAAACAAATCTTGCCAGGACCCTTTGTGGATGTTCGCAAAAGGATGAAAAGCAGGATTATATAAAACCGCCATGAATAGAAAAGAGGACAGGCCCAGTAAGATATCTTATGAAAGGCATTTGAATCAGATCGGTATTCCTGATGACCAGAAAAAGTCTAAAGGTGGACTAATTCCAGACTATGTCAAGTATGGTACCTGGTTGCGTGTAAACAATCCTGATTTTTTTGAGCGCACCTATAAGGAGTGGAAAGACAAGGTCAGGGCGCAGGAATCAGGGCAATAATTTTTGCTTCGCTTGCTTATGTTCTCCATCGCTTATTCTGTGATACGTTTGAAGGCATATACATCCTAATCTGCTTTCATTTTTCTTTTAAATCCCTTTCTCATTTTTTTTTTGCATTTTTGTAACACCAAAGATGACAAAGTGAATCCACTCAGGAGGCTTGCGGGTCAAACTGCCGTATATGGTTTGGGCAATATCATTGGGCGGCTAATCAATTTTCTTTTGGTTCCGCTGTACACCAGGGTCTTTATTCCTGGTGAATATGGTATTGTAACTGAGATGTATGTGTATGTTGCATTTCTCCTCATTATCCTTACTTACGGGATGGAGACCGCTCTGTTCAGGTTTACACAGGAAGATCCTGATCAAAAAGACAAAATATACAGCACATCTGTATTGTCAGTGGCCGCCACTTCGGCTTTGTTTATCCTTATGGTGGCTTTGTTTCGCAACTCTATTGCAGAAACACTCAGATACCCTGACAATGTTGAGTATGTGCTGATATTGGGCGTGGTTGTTGGCCTGGATGCTTTGCTGGCCATTCCGTATGCCCGTTTAAGGGTTGAGAACAAACCTTTACAGTTTGCCTGGATTCGTTTGGCCGGTATAGGTGTAAATATCGGTCTGGTGCTTTTCTTTTTGCTGTTTTGCCCGTGGTTGCTCCATTCTGGTCCGGAGTGGACAAGACCCATTGTAGAGACGATCTATTATCCGGATATAGGGGTTGGGTATGTTTTTATTTCTAACCTGGCAGCCACCCTCTTTACATTCTTACTGTTGGCCCCTGTGTTAAGGCAGGTCAGGCTGGTGTTTGACTTTCATGTATGGCAGCGGATGATGGCTTACTCTTTGCCGCTGCTGATAGCAGGTCTGGCGGGTTGGGTAAATGAAGCCCTTGACAAATTGCTGTTAAAATATATGTTGCCTGAGCAGATCGCCATGGCACAGGTAGGTATATATGGGGCCGTCTATAAGCTGGCGGTTTTGATGACCATTGCTGTACAGGGTTTTCGGTATGCGGCTGAGCCTTTCTTTTTTGCTGAGGCGAAAGGGCCCAACGCCAGAGAAA
The DNA here is from genome assembly GCA_007118495.1 of Bacteroidales bacterium. Classification (GTDB taxonomy): domain Bacteria; phylum Bacteroidota; class Bacteroidia; order Bacteroidales; family UBA7960; genus PUPG01. The sequence continues at coordinate 16,741 of SKRM01000027.1, read as the reverse complement.
TGTTTGCCAGAATCATGAATTATTTTGTGGTGGCATGCCTGCTGATTTTTTTGGGGATCATGCTATTTATGCCAATGGTTAAGCACTTTATTGGCAGCAATTACCATGAAGGGCTCGCCGTTGTGCCTGTGTTGCTGATGGCCAAATTATTCCTTGGGGTTTACTGGAATCTTTCCATTTGGTATAAACTGACTGACAAGACCCGGTTTGGAGCCTGGTTTGCAGTGGTGGGTGCAGTCATTACGATTGTATTGAACGTTTTGCTCATTCCCCGCTACGGATACCATGGCTCAGCCTGGGCTGCACTGGCCTGTTATTTCTCACTTGCTTTGATGTCGTACCTTTTTGGTCGCAGGTATTATCCCGTTCCCTATGATGTTGGCAAAATTTTGTTGCTGATAATTTCTGCGCTTGCAGTATATGGATTAAGCCATTTTACCATAGGCCTTCAACCATTGTTCATGTACCCCCTGCACGTTCTTCTGGTCATTTTGTTTATCGGGGTTTCATTTCGGATTGACCCTGACTTACGCTCTGCAACTAAGCTGTTTGGGTAGTTTGGTATGTTTCGTGTTTTGACCCTTCTTCAAAAATGCGTACCTTTGCCATATATTCTCTGCCTGAAAATTTATACAATATATGACCCAATCAAATAATCAGATTGCCGAATCAAAACCCATCGCAGAACGTGCCAAAAAGGTATTAAACAAACTATTGAAAGAGAACCCCGGGCTGAGAACAATCATTGAAGAGTCACCCGATGCAATTGAATTTGAAAAAGGGGTACGTTCAATGGTTATGGAATACATGGAAAGTCACCCCGCGACTTATCGCTTCTATACTTTCGAATCAGCTGGCCGTGAGGCAATGGAGGCCCTGAGCTGGCAAGACTATGCTGCCATTCGTATCCTTGACTATCTTGATCATACCGGTGAGGCCTATGCTGACCTTAACCTGAGGGGTAAAAAACTTACCAACAAGCCTTTCCGCCTGCTTTGGCAGGCTGCCAGGTTTGGTGACGGCGGAGCACAGACCAACTTTTTCCTGGATATGATTCATCTTTTCAGGCAGTTAAGAGGAGATTCAAAAAGGGCCGTTCCTCCAGGTGAGATTGTTACCCAGTGGATGGAACGCTATCCTTCTGGCCTGGATGAAAGAATAGTAAAGATCAGAGAAGAAAACAAAGAAAGGATTATCCGTGTGCTGGCCGATCGCCTGGATAAAAAGGATCTGGTGAGCAAGCGATTTGTTTTTCCCGAGGGGGCCAACCTTGATGAGAAGATAAAGCTTATGCATGAATGGTGGGATAACTACCTGTTTCATTTGCGTTTTGCAGTAAGAAGTCCGGAACTGCTTAATGAGGTTCTTGGCAACTCACTTGACGAAGAGACCATGGAGGTTTTGCAGAAGGCAAAAAAAAGAGGCATCCCCTTTTTTATCAATCCGTATTACTTGTCGCTGCTTAATGTTGATGTTCCTGAGTTTGCGCAGGGCAAAGACCTGGCAATAAGATATTATGTTATTTACTCCAAACAGCTGGTTGATGAGTTTGGCCATATTGTGGCCTGGGAGAAAGAGGACATTGTCGAACCAGGCAAGCCCAATGCCGCAGGCTGGATACTCCCCACAAGGCATAATGTACACCGCCGCTATCCGGAAGTGGCCATTATGATTCCCGATACCATGGGGAGGGCCTGTGCAGGCCTGTGTGCTTCATGTCAGCGTATGTATGATTTTCAGCGGGGGAACCTGAATTTTGAACTTGATAAGTTGTTGCCCAAAGAAACCTGGGATGCCAAACTGGCCATGATCATGAAGTACTGGGAGACTGACTCCATGCTCAGGGATATTCTGATTACCGGTGGCGATGCCCTGATGAGTTCAGACAAATCAATGGAAAAGATCCTGAATGCTGTGTATGAAATGGCAACCAGAAAAAGGGAAAGAAACAAAACACTCCCCGATGGTGAAAAACATGCGGAAATACTTCGTGTAAGGCTTGGTACGAGGCTTCCGGCCTACCTCCCGCAGCGTATTACCGAGAACCTGACCAGGATTCTTGCCGAATTCAAAGAGAAGGCATCAAAAATCGGGATAAAACAATTTGTTATCCAAACCCATTTTCAATCTCCCATGGAGGTGACGCCTGAGGCCAAACTGGGTATTTCAAGGCTAACTTCGGCAGGATGGACGGTAACCAACCAACTGGTTTTTACTGCAGCAGCAAGCCGCAGAGGGCACACTGCCAGACTCAGACAGGTGCTCAATGATGTTGGGGTGCTTCCGTATTATACGTTTTCTGTTAAGGGGTATATGGAAAATGCTTTTAAGTTCGCAACCAATGCCCGCGCCGCACAGGAACAAATGGAAGAGAAAGTTATTGGTCACATACCCAAGGAGTTCCGTAAGCGCATTCGTTCGTTTCCTGAAGAGGCTGAGCAAATGGTTGAGAACATCAACAAACTCCGTAATGAGGCCCGAATCCCGTTTCTGGCCACTGATCGAAATGTGCTGAACCTTCCGGGTGTCGGCAAAAGCATGACATACCGTGTAATTGGCATTACCAAAACGGGCCGCAGAATACTTCAGTTTGACCACGACCATACACGAAGCCATAGTCCTGTGGTTGACAAAATAGGGAAATTTGTCATCATCGAATCAAAATCGATTGCGAGATATTTGGAACAGCTTGAAGAAATGGGTGAGGACAAAAAGGAATATGCAACAATCTGGGGCTATTCTATGGGAGAAACCGAACCCCGAATGTCTATTTACGAGTATCCTGAATTTGACTTCAAACTCACTTCTGAAATTACAAATTACGGAGGATAGACTGGTACATCCTGCCTGTAGCCTGCTGATGACCGTGCAATTGTCCGGTTGCGGTCAATGCATGTTCATATGCGTACATAAATAGATAATTTCGTTGAAAAGTTAAATAACCCAAAAAACCCAAAAGGTTTTCTGGGTTTATTTACCTTTACGGCTTATTGTGAAATCACATATATCCAGCCATATTTCCATATCAGGCACAAAAAAACATAAGTGATAATGTATTTATGGCACATAAATTGTTAATGCAGGTTGTAATCTTAAAACCGAAAAAGTTTTTTGGGTTTTATCAAAAAGGTAAAACATGAACATGAAGCAAAGAATCAGGGAGCAGGCCTCTCGACTGTTTTTCAAAAAAGGAATCCGTGCGGTGACCATGAATGATGTATCAGAGGGCATGGGGATAAGCAAGCGTACGCTGTATGAGCATTTTAACAATAAAGAAGAATTGTTGATAAGCTGTATCAGGGATGAGCACTTGCGGGGTCTTCAGCTGCGCGAAGATATTGAGAGAGAAACCAGCAATACGATTGATATTATGTATCGTCAATTTCGGCAGGCAGTTATATTGCTGCGTGAAATAAACCCCGATTTTATCAATGAGTTGCGAAAAATTCATCCTGATATCTGGGAGAATGAAATCGAACCTCTTGAAAAGGAAAGAGATGAATACATTGCACAGCTTATAGAAAGGGGTACTGAACAGGGTCTTTTCCTTGATAATATCAATCCGTCGATTGCTGCAAAATTGCTTCATGCCCAGGTGGCTATCATGTCTGACAATCAGGTTTTTCCAGCCGACAAACACGCTCTTGCCGATGTGTTTCAGCAAATATTTACGGTGTTTATCAGGGGAATGGCAACTACCAGGGGGCTGCAGGAGTTTGATAAATTGTTTAACAATGATAAATCATAACATATGAATCCACTGTTGAATATGTCGAAAAATTGTATTGTAGGTTGCCTGTTGGTGGCAGGGTTGTTATTTGCCCCGATACTGGTGAGCGGACAACAGGTTTTATCTCTGGATATAAACCAGGCTGTTGAAATGGCCATGGAAAAAAATCCCACCATGCAGATATCCAGGTTAGAAATTGAAAGCAAAAATGTGGGGATCAGTGAAACAAAGGGCTTGCTGCTTCCCTCATTCAATATCAGCGGCAGCTATAACCGCAACATTAAAAAGCCTGTGTTTTTCTTACCTGAGGGTAGTCCGTTCGGAACTGTGCTCGAAGTAGGTTCTGACAATAGTTATATGGCTGTTCTGTCAGCCAGCATGCCTGTTTACAATCCGGCCATCAACGCCTCTCTTGAAGCTGCCAGGGCTGAACGTCAGCTTGCAGGAGAACAATTGCGGGCCAATAAGCTTGAACTAACCTATACGGTACAGCGTGCATTTTTTGATGCCCTTCTGGCCCGGGAATCGAGAATTGTGATGCAGGAAAGCTTTGATAATGCCTTTGATAATCTGCAGAACATCAGGCAAATGCATCAACAAGGCCTGGTGGCCGAATTTGACCTGATCAGGGCACAGGTTCAGGCTGAAAACCTGCGTCCCGGGCTGTTGCAAGCAAGGAATGCCTACGAGATGGCGGTAAATTACCTGAAGGCTGTGGTCGGACTCGAAGAGTCGCAACCCATTGAACTCACAGGCAATTTACACGATTTGTCTTCAAACATGCTTGATCAATTTGTTGCTGCTGAAGCGCATCGTTATCTGACCCGCAATACTGACCTTGTCCAGCTGGGGCTACAACAGGAATTGCTGCAGAGGCAAACCAGTGCTGTAAGGGCAAGTGGCCTGCCTTCACTGGCATTGGCCGGCAACTATATGTATCAGACTGAAGCCAATACTTTTAATTTTGGTGACTATAACTGGGTCAACACTTTTTCGGCCGGGATACAGGTAAGCATTCCGCTTTTTCGGGGGTTTACCATAAAAAATCAGGCCCGACAGCTTGAAATTGCTTCGCGGCAACTCAGCCTGCAAAAAGACTATATGCAAGATAACTTGCGCATACAGCTTGAGAACATTCTGAACTCTATGTCTGTGGCTATCGAGCAATCACACAACGCCAGGCAGAATGTTGAGCTGGCCATACGGGGGTATCAAATTGCTTTACGCAGATATGAAACCGGGCAGGGGACTTTACTTGAGGTAAACGACAGCCAGGTTGCTCTAACCCAGGCACGTTTCAACCTGCTGCAGGCAAAACACGAAATGTTGCAGGCAAAAATTGAATATGACAGGTTTACAGGAAATAATCAGTAAGTGAAATAACACGACAAAATTACCAATCATGAAAGCAAAAATGGGATACAAAAGATGGTTGATGCTTTTCGCCATTGCCATTGTTTTAAGTGGATGCAGCACCCCGGCTGAAGAAGAATCACAACACAGGGAAAAAGTTTTGGTAGAACTTACAAGAGTTGAGACCAGCATACTCGATAATGAGTTGTTTATGACAGGTACAGTAAGGGCTTTTGAAGAAGCTTATATCGGTGCTGCCACACCATCGCGGATAGAAAAAATATATGTTGATGTGGGTGATCGTGTTGAAAAGGGTCAGCTGTTGGTTCAGATGGATCGAACCCAGCTTTTTCAGGCAAGGGTTCAATTGGATAACCTTCGTGATGATTTGCGCCGGATGGATACCTTGTTATCAGTAGGTGCAGTAACACAGCAAAATGTTGACCAGCTCAGGGCCCAGTATGATATTGCCAAGAGTAATGTCGACAACCTGGCTGAGCATACCCGCATCACAGCACCCATTACGGGGGTGGTTACCGGCCGGTATAACAGCGACGGTGAGATATTCTCCATGACGCCTACACCGGCTGGCAAACCAGCTATTGTTTCTTTGAGTCAGATCACCCCGGTAAAGATTATGGTGGGGGTTTCTGAGCGTTTTTTTAATGCTGTATCAAGGGGACAGAATGTGTTGGTTACCACTGAAGTTTACCCTGAAAGACTTTTTGAGGGCAGGGTTAGCAGAATATACCCCACCATTGACAGAATGACAGGTTCTTTTCAGGTTGAAGTAATTGTTGATAACCGCGACACCGCACTCAGACCCGGTATGTTTGCCAGAGTCGCCCTTAATCTTGGCGAAATGGAGACCCTTGTGGTGCCAGCCCTTACTGTCAGAAAACAGGTTGGATCAGATGAACGCTTTGTTTTCATTGTTGAAAATGAAGTAGCACACAGGCGCGTGGTAAGGCTTGGCCGGACTTTCGGAGATAAACTGGAGATCATCTCAGGCCTGGAGCCGGGAGAGATGCTGGTGACAAACGGTCAGCACAACCTGATGGACCAGACAGCCGTTGAAATTGTTAATTAAGAATCCGGAAAAATCTGACACATGAAAATATACCGTTCAGCCGTTAACCGGCCCATCACCACTTTGATGGTATTTATTGCCATGATCGGCATTGGCTTGTATAGCCTTCGCAGTTTGCCGGTAGATCTCTACCCGGATATCGAACCACCCATTATCAGTGTTTTTACCACCTATCCGGGCGCCAATGCCGCAGATATTGAGACCAATGTCACCAGACCCATTGAAAATAACCTGAGTACCATAGGCGATTTGAAAGAGATCAGTTCTGTTTCAAGAGACAATATCTCAACCATCATCCTTGAATTTGAGTATGGTACCAACCTGGATGAAGCCACCAATGAAATCAGAGATGTGCTTGGGCGGATCATCAGGATGCTTCCTGAAGATGTGGAGCAACCCATTATTTTCAAATTTTCATCAGCCATGATTCCAGTAATGGTCATGTCGGTTACAGCTGATGAAAGTTATCCGGCCCTGGCAAAAATTCTTGACCAATACGTGGTGAACCCCCTGAATCGCATTGACGGTGTGGGCACGGTGGTGGTTATGGGCGAAGTGATTAGAGAAGTCCAGGTAAATGTCGACCCCTATAAACTGGAGGCTTTCAATATTACAGTTGAGCAAATCGGAGGTGTACTTGCTTCAGAAAACCTCAATATGCCTGCCGGAAATATAAAAACCGGTCAGGTTGACTACCCCCTGAGGTTTACAGGGGAGTTTGAACAAAGCCGGCACATCAATGATATTGTGGTGGGGTACTTTGATGGGGTACCCATACATATTTCTGATGTGGCTGAAGTGAATGACACCCTGAGAGAGATGACTATTGAAGAAAGGATTGGCCAGAGAAAGGGTATGCGCATGGTTGTTCAGCGACAGTCGGGAGCAAATTCAGTACAGATTGCCAACCAGATCAACGCGCGTCTGGATGATATCAGGGCTAGCTTACCTACTGATGTTGAACTTGATGTGATTATTAACCTTTCAGATTTCATTACTGACTCGATCAATAACCTGGTGAGTATATTGTACTATGCTGCCATTTTTGTAACCATTGTAGTATTGGTCTTTCTGGGTCGCTGGCGAGCCACCTTCATTATTATTTTGACCATTCCGGTATCGCTGATAGCGGCCTTTATTTATCTCTATATATCAGGTAACAGCCTGAACATTATATCGTTGTCAAGTTTGACCATTGCCATGGGGATGGTGGTTGACGATGCCATTGTGGTGCTCGAGAACATCACAAGACATAGTGAGCGCGGAAGTACCCCGAGAGAGTCGGCCATCTACGGGACCAACGAAGTGGGTCTGGCCGTGGTCGCTTCAACCTTAACTGTTGTAGCCGTTTTCTTTCCGCTTACACTTATCTCGGGGCTGATGGGCTTGTTCTTTCAGCAGCTTGGATATATCGTGAGTATTACCGTTGTGGTGTCAACAGTTGCCGCCCTAACCCTGACCCCCATGCTTTCTTCAAAGCTAATGAATATGTCGGGCAAGACAAAACGCAGCGGTCTTGGGCCAAAAGCCAGCCAGGCCATTGATAATGCACTTGAAAGCGTGGATAATGCTTATGCGCGTTTGCTCACATGGGCTGTTGGACGAAAGGCTATGGTTGTTGTCATTTCTGTTGGGTTGTTTATTGGTAGTTTTTTCCTGATGCCCTTTATCGGAACCAGCTTTATGCCCGATGCCGACCAGAATGTAATGAACGCCAACATTGAACTTCCTGTCGGAACCAGACTGGAGGAAACTTCAAAAGTTGCCAGAGCTATTGAAGATATTATTGTGGACAAGTTTCCTGAGGCAGATATGTTCTATACCAGCGCTGGTTATAGCACTACTTCTGGTTTTTTCGGTGCAACCGCAGGCAGTCATACCATAGAAATACTCATGCGGCTGGTCCCCCGGGCCGAACGTGACAGAGATGTGTGGCAGATTGCAGAGGCTTTCCGTCTTGAACTGGAGACGTTTCCTGAAATTGTTGAATATGTCATAGGGACAGAAGGTGGAGGCATGGGCATGGGTGCGCCCATTGAGGTGGAGATTTATGGTGAAGACTTCGACCAGACCAATGTGATTGCCAGTGAACTGGCCGAACGGATGGAAGAAATAGAAGGTGTTCGTGACGTGAATATTAGCCGGGGGGCTGAACGACCTGAGCTGAGGATTGTTCCTGACAGGGATAAAATGGCTTCATTCGGGTTGAGTGCACACACCGTATCCAACGCCGTAAGGAATCGTGTTGAAGGGATGACAGCTACCAGGTACAGAGAAGATGGTGATGAGTATAACGTTGTGATACGGCATAAAGAAGAGTTCAGAAACTCCATTGCAGACATTGAGAACATCTCTCTGAGAACACCTTCGGGACAAATGGTCAGGCTTGGTGAGATTGCCAAAATTGAAGAGTATTTTTCTCCGCCGAACATTGAAAGGAAAAACCGTATCAGGTACCTTTCTGTAACCAGCTCATTGCACGGACGCTCACTGGGTGATGTCACAGCTGACATTCAGGCTGCCCTGAATGATATGGATCTGCCTGAAGGAATTGATTACGCCTTTGGGGGGCAGATCCAGGATCAGCAGGAGGCCTTTTCTGATTTGATCATCCTCTTGTTTTTAAGTATTTTTCTGGTTTATGTGGTGATGGCAGCCCAGTTTGAATCATTCAGAATGCCATTTATCATCATGCTGGCTGTGCCCTTTGCCTTTACCGGGGTTATGATTGCTCTTTTCATCACTGGCACAGAACTTTCGGTGATTTCAATGATCGGGGGTATTATCCTTGTCGGAATCGTGGTAAAGAACTCCATTGTTCTCATTGATTTTACCAACTTAATGGTAGCCAGGGGACTGAGTATAGTTCAATCGGTAATCACCGCCGGTAAATCAAGGTTAAGGCCTGTATTGATGACCACCCTGACCACTTTGCTGGCCATGATTCCCATGGCCCTGTCAACGGGCGAAGGTTCTGAAATTTGGGCACCCATGGCCATTGCGGTTATCGGAGGCTTGTCATTCTCTACCCTCATTACCCTGGTATTTGTACCGGTGGTTTACGCCATGTTTGGTGCAGGAAAGGTGAAAAAAGAAAGAAAACGGATCAAAAAGAACGGGAACGGAAATCACTAATTGGGATCAAATATGAAAATGCAATCAGTTTTTATAGTTTACAACCAGGCTTTGACCGAGCGGGTTGATGACTTGCTCAATAAGGTTGGAGCCAGGGGATTTACCCAGTGGCAGGATGTGTTCGGACGGGGTACTAAAACAGGTGAGCCCCATATGGGCACACATACCTGGCCGGCCATGAATACGGCCGTTCTTGCCGTTGTCGATGAGGATACTGCCAGAGAGTTGCTTGAAGGTGTAAAAGACATCAACAAGGTAGCAGAAGCCCAGGGCATCAGGGCTTTTGTCTGGAATGTAGAAGAGTCGGTATAATCAAAGATAGACTTCGGTTTGAACTCCAAGGGCTTCGACCCTTTTTGCGATGCTCCGCAGGGTTTCATCTTCAACCTTTTCTACATGGTCAGCAGGTGTGGCTCTGGCAATCGGGTAAATCATTACCAGCTTGGGCTTGAGGCTGTCAATATGGTTCAGCCAGGCACTGACTTCTTTTTCGGTGGTATTGTCAAAATGCTTCCCGGCATATGTTCCTCTGACAAACAGGGTTTGTATGATCATTTGTCCCCTGAACTGTTTAAGGTTTTCAATAACCTGGCTGAGGGTGATGTTAAAACTTGGGTTGTTGATGGTCTGAAAACTTTCTTCTGTGCCTGCATCAAGCTTCAGGATGTTTTGTTCAATTTTCATAAGAGCTGACGCAACCTCTTTGTTTCCGGCCAGGCTTGCATTGCTCAATACGGCGATACGCGCAGACGGGAAGTATTTATCGCGCAGAATGATGGCATCATCAATAATAGCAGCAAAGTCAGGATGTAAAGTGGGTTCACCATTGCCGGCAAAGGTAATGGTGTCAACCGGTTTTTGGGCGTCTCGCATCGAAGAAAGTTTCATATCAAGGGCGTCCCTTACGTCTTCTTTTGCATGAAGCTTTTTGCCTTGGGCCAGGTGGGCCTTTGTCCATCCGCACTCACAATAAAGACAATTGAAACTACAGTGTTTTATGTTGAGGGGTAGCAGGTTAACGCCCAGAGAGATCCCAAGTCTGCGGCTTTTAACCGGGCCAAATATGATCTGTTCAAACAAAAATCCGCGGTTATCTTCATCTTTGTCGATGCTGTCAAGACTGATTGCCTCCTGTGCCCTGTCAGGTGTTGGAAGCGCATTTACGGTGTCTGGCTTCTGTTCACCGTTTTTTGGTTCAGGCAGTAAGCTGTTGGAGTTATTTTGGTGGGAAAAATATTTTTTCTGAAAAATAATGAGCCAAAAAACACCAAGGGTTATGGCTGAATCTGCCACATTGAAAACGGGCCTGAAAAAGAGAAACTGCTGATCACCCCAAAAGGGCATCCATGAAGGAAAGGTTCCCCGAATAATGGGGAAATAGAACAAGTCAACCACCTTTCCGTGAAGGAAAGAACCGTATCCTCCGGCTTCAGGCATGAATTCAGCCACCTGGTTGAACAGACTCTCGCTGAAGATCAAGCCATAAAACGCGCTGTCGATGATGTTACCAATGGCACCTGCCATAATAAGCGAAATGCAGGCGATCAACCCCGGGGACGCATTTTTTCTGATCAGCCTGTACAGATACCAACCGATAAATAGTACAGCTACAATACGAAAAACACTAAGAATCAATTTTCCATACTCTCCTGAAAACTCAAGGCCAAAGGCCATTCCGTAGTTTTCAGTAAAATGGATGATGAACCAGTCTCCCAGCACAGGAATACTTTGCCCCAGGGTCATGCTTGTTTTGACAATGATCTTTGAGATCTGGTCAACCAACAAAACCGCCGGGATTAAAACCCAAGGGATGTACTGTTTTTTCAAACTACTCAGGAGGCTAGTCAGTTAGGCTTTCTGTTCAACTTGGCTTCGATGCTCAGTGTGGCATGGGGAACACTCCTGAGACGCTCCTTCGAGATGAGTTTTCCGGTAACCCGGCATAAACCGTATGTTTTATTTTCGATACGAATCAGTGCATTCTCAAGGTCGCGTATGAATTTCTGCTGGCGGGCAGCCAACTGTCCGTTTTCTTCTTTTGAAAGAACCTGTGAACCTTCTTCAAGAATTTTGAATGAAGGCGAGGTATCATTAGTGTCGTTGGCATTCTGTGTGGTATAGGCTTCTGTCAGTAGTTTCAGTCCTGCCCGGGCTTCTTCCAGCTTTTTCAGGATGATTTCTTTGAACTCCTTGAGCTCCTCATCCGAATACCGTGTTTTTTCGCGTTTCGTTTCCATACACTCGGGGTTTCAATTAGTGATTATTTTTACTGATCAGGACAAAAGTTTGTATTTCGTCAGTGAGATCTACAGCCACTTTTTCCTCTTCTTCAATGCGTTCAACATAGCTCAGTTGTGTCGCCAATGTCTCCGCGCAAATATAATCATTATTGTTCAAAATGGCTTCACTTATCTCATCATGCTTTTGCACTTTCAGATGTATCTTGTCGGTAACCTCAAATCCTTTGTCTTTACGAATATTTTGGATTCTGTTTATGAGCTCACGCGAGATGCCTTCATGCCGCAGTTGCTCGGTAACTGTCACGTCGAGAGCCACTGTTGTTTTCCCTTCATTTGCCACCAGCCAACCGGGAATATCCTGCGAGCTTATTTCAACATCTCCGAGGCTTATGATCACTTCCTGATCATCGAGCCTGAGGACAATTTGCCCTTCCTGCTCTATTCGTTGAATGTCTTCTTGTGTGAAAGTGCCTACCTGGGTGGCAATTTGCTTCATGGCCTTTCCAAAACGGGGGCCGAGGGTCTTGAAGTTGGGCTTGATCTTTTTTACCAATACACCTGCTGTGTCTTCAAGGTACTCAAGTTCTTTCACGTTGACCTCTGAAAGTATGAGCTGTTCAACATCTCTGAGTTGAGAGCGGAAATGCTCGTCCAACACAGGAACCATGATCTTCTGAAGTGGCTGACGGACACGGATATTTACTTTCTTGCGCAGGGCCAGTACCATAGAGGATATTTGCTGTGCCAGCTGCATGCGCTCTTCAAGACCCGTATCTATCATGTTTTCATCTGACTCCGGAAAGTCGGTTAAGTGAACCGAAATGGCCGCATGTCGTCCGCTAACCTTGTTCAGATCAGTAAACAGCCTGTCGCTGAAAAAAGGTGCAACGGGTGCTGCAATCATGGCGATTGTCTCCAGACAGCGATACAGGGTCTGGTAAGCAGAAATCTTGTCATGTGTATAATCGCCCTTCCAGAATCTGCGGCGGCACAGACGCACATACCAGTTACTCAGGTGTTCATCTACAAACTCCTGTACGAGTCTGCTGGCCCTGGTGGGCTCAAAATCATTATATGATTCGTCGGTTTTTTTGATCAGGGTGTTTAGCTCTGATAAGATCCACCGGTCTATTTCTGGCCTTTCATTCAGGGGAATCTCAGCTTCACTGTATGTAAATCCGTCAATGTTTGCGTATAGGGCGAAGAATGCGTATGTGTTGTAAAGTGTTCCGAAAAATTTCCGTTTTACTTCAGCCACACCTTCCAGATCAAACTTCAGGTTGTCCCATGGTTGTGCATTGGATATCATATACCAGCGTGTGGCATCGGGTCCAAATTCTTTGATGGTTTTAAACGGATCAATGGCATTGCCCAAACGTTTTGACATTTTGTTTCCGGCCTTGTCAAGAACCAGTCCGTTTGATACGACTGTTTTGAATGCAACCGAGTCAAACAACATGGCTGCAATGGCGTGCAGGGTAAAAAACCAACCCCTGGTCTGATCCACACCTTCGGCTATAAAATCGGCCGGAAAATTGTTCCTGAAAAGTTCTTCGTTTTCAAAGGGAAAATGGAACTGTGCATAGGGCATGGCTCCGCTGTCAAACCAAACATCAATCAGATCGGGTTCGCGAAACATTTTTTTGCCGCCTGGCGATACCAATACCACCTCGTCAACATAGGGACGATGCATGTCGTATACCTTGTAGTTGGCTTCAGACATGTCGCCGGGGCGGAAACCTTCCAGGGGATTTACTTGCATAAATCCAGCCTTGACAGATTGGGCAATGGCTTCTTTGAGTTGTGCCAGTGAGCCAATGCAGACTTGCTCTTCGCGGTCTTCGGTAACCCAGACCGGCAATGGCACACCCCAATACCTTGACCGGCTCAGGTTCCAATCCTGCAGATTTTCAAGCCAGTTTCCAAAACGTCCGGTTCCTGTACTTTCGGGTTTCCAGCGTATGGTCTTGTTGAGTTCGATCATCCGGTCTTTCATGGCGGTAGAACGGATAAACCAGCTGTCAAGCGGGTAGTAAAGAATTGGCTTATCTGTTCTCCAACAATGGGGGTAGGAGTGCTCGTATTTTTCGGCCCTGAAGGCCCTGTTTTCGGTTTTAAGCTTTATGATGATGTCCACATCAACCGGCCGTTCTTCAGGGGGATCATTTTCTCCGATGTATTCGGGCTTCACAAAGCGGCCGGCAAACTCACCCATCTCTTCAACAAAACGGCCCTGCTTGTCAACCATGGTCAGGTGTCCCAGTCCGTATTGTTGTCCTACCTTAAAGTCGTCTGCCCCAAAGCTGGGTGCAATATGCACAATACCAGTACCGTCGTCGGTGGTTACAAAATCACCCAGGACAATCCTGAATGGATCACCCTGTTCAGGCTTTGCGTATGGCAGAAGCTGCTCATAGCGGATGTTCTCAAATAGTTTGCCTTTGAACTCATCAACAACTTCAAATGGCTGATGCTTGTCACCGGCTTTGTAGTCGTCCATCTTCAACTCCTTGTTTTTCGGAGCGAAGTAATTATCCATCAGTTCTTTTGCAATTATAACGCTGATGGGCTGATGGGTATAGATGTTGAAGGTTTTAACCTTTACATAGTCAATTTTTGCTCCCAGCGCCAGCCCGGTATTGCTGGGCAGAGTCCAGGGTGTGGTGGTCCAGGCAAGCAGGAAAACTTCCTCATTGTCATCTTCAAAAAGGAATTTTGATTTGTCATTGTTTATCAGTTTGAACTGCGCCGTAACTGAATTGTCCTTCACGTTGCGGTAGCAACCCGGCTGATTGAGTTCATGGGTGCTCAGCCCGGTGCCTGCAGCAGGCGAATAGGGCTGGATGCTGTATCCTTTATACAATAAGCCCTTTTCATAAAGCTTGCTTAACAGATGCCAGACGGTTTCGATATATTTGTTGTCGAAGGTGATATAAGGATCACTCAGGTCAACCCAGTAGCCCATCTGAAGGGTGAGCTCGTCCCAGGTGTCTTTGTATTTCATCACATCTTTCCGGCAAGCCTGATTGTACTGCTCGATGGATATGCTTTTTCCGATATCCTCTTTTGTGATGCCAAGCATTTTCTCAACACCCATTTCAACAGGTAGTCCATGGGTGTCCCATCCGGCCTTACGGTTGACCAGAAATCCTTTCTGCGTACGGTAACGGCAAAAGATATCCTTGATGGCCCGGGCCATCACATGGTGAATGCCAGGAAGTCCGTTGGCTGACGGGGGCCCTTCATAAAACACCCAGGGCGTATTTTCTTTGCGAATATCAAGGCTTTGCTCGAATACACGGTTTTTTTCCCAGAATTCCCGGACATCCTGTCCTATTTTGGGCAGGTCAAGTGATTTGTATTCTGCGTACTTTGGCATTGGTAGTAATATAGTTTCGGTTCCCTTTGTTTTTCAGGGAAGTAATTGAAATTCAAAGCCGCAAAATTATAAAAAAAAACGGTACAAACGTAGAAAAAGTATGTTAGGCTCGGCCCTGCGGGCTTCGCGGTTATGCCCTCGATGCGCTCGGGCGGTTGGCACGTCACTTTGCTCCGTGCTAACCGCGAGGTGCATGGCACCGGGCCCAACTGCTGCCATTTTGATAATCCTCTACAACCTCAGGCGATAATTCAATCTTAAAGGACGTTAAGATAGTTTGGATTTCATTTTGAAGCACCTTTAAGCTGTTGGTTACCATATCAGCATTAAACCCTTTCAATCCGATATCAATGGTCAAATTCATAGTTACCAAACGACCAATAGCTTTCCCCAATTGTACTAATTTCCGTTGGCTCATTTTGTAATCTACCTCAAAACTGAAAACATCTTTAAAATAAGCATATGACTTTTCAGTATGGGGGTAGCTTTTTAGAAATTCATGCAGATTGGTTATGCGCATATTGCGCATTTTCTTTAACACTGATTCTGCAACCTGTTGGTAAAGAATATCATTAGAACCCTCAAAAATCTGAAAAGGACGGCTGTCAACAACTGACCTTCCAGCTAAATGATCAAGCCGGAAACCTTTGGCTCCAACCAACTGCAAGTAACTTTGAGCTGCTTCTTGCATATAATCTGTAACAACCGATTTAACTGAATTGGCCAGTACTTCAAAGCGAGAAATGTCCTCGTCTTTTGGGATATTACCGGCAAAAAAACTACTCATGGCTGAACTTGCGGTAAAATATGATTGCAAGTGTGAAAGTCTTTCTTTCACCTGATCATAGCTGAAAAGACTTTTTCCGCCAACAAACCTTTCCTTGCAGTGTGTAATGGCCTCATCAAGTAAACGGTGTAAAAAGCCCGTTGCCATTCCGGGGAACAGCAAGCGGCTGCGATGCAGCAAATCAAGCATCATTGAAATACCTGATGTTTTGGGTTGTAAACGATAACCAGAAGGAACAGTAATATCAACCTTATTTAAGCCGTATGGAATCATATAAAGACCTAAGTTGTTAAAATACTCTTTCACCTCTATTCCACCATGATCAGAATCATGGATAAAAAAGCCAATATCACGTCCAAGCTCTCCGGTTTCATTCTTTTCTCTTGCTGTTATGAGCCAAAAATCAGCCAAACCTGTAAGCCCCGCCCAATGTTTTGTTCCTGAAACGCGATACTGATTATCCTTTTTGAAAAAACTTGTTTGCATTTTAAGTGCATCTGAGCCATAATCGGGTTCAGTAATCATCAGGCCACCCAGTGTGTTTTGCTCAATAGATTGTTTGAAAACTGTTTTTTTTGCCTCTTCCTGTGCGTAATTGGCTATAGGTTGCAAAAACAACCCCCCATTTATGCCCAATAACAATGAAAGCGGCAGAGACTGGTATGATGCGGTTTCTAACAAGGTTAACATTTCGTGGTTTTTTCCGCCTCTTCCACCGTATTCTTCAGGAATGAAAACCTTTGAAGGGCTCTCTTCAAGTATCTGTTGCAAAAGATGTGGCTGAAGGCCACGATCAAGAGACAACAGTTTCTCATTATTTCGATCTGAAAAAATGGAGGCAAGTTTCTCTTTGAAACTTTCAATATAAGAAGCAAAATTATTGTGTGCCGCAGTGTTCATTGTGCAAACATGGGTTAGGAACAGATATATGAATAAGCATTAAAAAAACAATTAAAAGCCTTTATTGTTTGAGACGGAATGATTTGCCAACCGCCCGAGGCGAAGCCGAGGGCATAACTGCGAGGCC
>SKRM01000048.1 GCA_007118495.1 Bacteroidales bacterium | reverse complement strand
TCAACGTCCTGACTTTCTAAAATGTTTTTAATCTTTTCCAGCCCATACTCGTAATCAGCTCCGAGATTGTCTTCCATGCTCATTACAAGCAGAAAGAGATTCATGGGCCAGGGCATACGGCCTGAAAACCCCCAGCTAAGTCTTGTTTGGTTCTCTCCAATGCTTTCGGTGGTCATATAGGCCTCACTCACAGCCTTGAAGGGTTCAAAGAACCGTATCTGGGTTTCCACACGTTCACCTTCAATAATCCTTGTGATTTCTTGTTCTCCGCGGCCAACATCCTTGTTGCCTTCCCAGGCAGATACAAATCCCACAGTACCATCCACACCTGTGTAGGTGTATATGGCATCGGGATCAAGCTCTCCCCATTTACTGTAATTGGTCTGATTTTCTAAATGTCTGATGTATTCAAACACCTGGTCTTTGGATCGGTTAATAGTGATCTCCCGCTCCAGAGCATAGTCTTTACCTGCAAAAAGAGCAATAATTAACGGTAGAGCAATGATTGCAGCAATGGTAATCAGAACCCATGTATGCCATTTCATGATCTTGGGGTTTTAGGTTTTGACAAAAGATTCACATAAAGTTAAATTATTTTTTTTAGTTTAGTCACCCAAAATAATTCCGATGGATACTGCAACCAGACCTTCCATTATAAGCATAGGCCCTGAGCATCTTCAAGAGCTACGGTTAGTGGCCCGGCAAACTTTTTACGAGACCTTTTGCGATACCAACACCCGCGAGAACCTGAATAAATACCTTGAAAGCAGTTTCAATACTACCAAGTTGCTGAAAGAACTCAACCACCCCTGTTCCAGGTTTTACCTGGCCAGCATTAATGGAAATGTGGTGGGGTACCTCAAGGTAAACACCTGTGATGCCCAGACTGAAACCCAACCAAAAGGTTCGTTTGAGATTGAACGCATCTATGTGGTCAAGGCATGGTGGGGGAAAAACGTTGGCCAGGCCTTGCTGGATCTGGCCATGCAGGTAGCGGCTGAGCTAAAGTCAAGCTATGTCTGGTTGGGGGTCTGGGAAAAAAATTACAGGGCCGTTCGTTTCTACGAGAAAAATGGATTTGAAGTATTTGACACCCATGTGTTCCATATTGGAGACGAATCCCAAACCGACTTTCTGATGAAGCGGGACATGCCGGTTTATCGCGGTGAATAATTAATCAGTGTGTTCAGCGATTATTGTATACTATCGCGTTTTGATGCCGACCTGGCCAAAATAAAAATCATATTCAGCAAAACCACCCCAATGATACCATAATGAATTTGGTCGAAACCTATGTTTCTATCCAAAAAGAAGCTGTAAACAACCGGACCCAGGGCCGTACTAACCACCATAACAAAGGTAAACATGCTCCTGACTGTTCCCATGCTGCGGGTGCCAAAGGTCTCTGCATAAAGAGAAGTACTTACCGGAGAATTCAATCCTCCGGTAAAACCCACCAGCAACCAGAAAAGCGGAGCAATAAAAAGCTGACTCCCCAATGATAGCACCACCAGTCCGAGAGCAAGTGGTATCATGATAAAGGGGAAGATGCGCCGGGCAGTATACCTGTCGACCAATTGCCCACCCACCAGCGACATAAAAATGGATGAAGTGGCATAAGCCACGATGCTGCCAGCCATCCACTCGATACTCCATCCTTTCTCCGCTGCAATAAAGGTCTGAAAAAAGAAGAGGGCTGTTTGGATAAAACCCACCAAAAACACCGTCGGCGCAAATGTATAAAACCACGCTGTTCGCACCACTTCGCGCTGTTTCCAGATTCTTCCTTCATCGGGCTCTGTCGCAGCTGTGCCACCAATTGGTTCCCGGCGTCCTTCAACCACCTTAATATTTTTTAATGCATTTAGGTTGCGCAGAGATATAGGGAAAAGCACCACCAGGACAATGGCTGCACTAACCACCAGGGTCTCTCTCCATCCCAATAAGCCGATGCTGCTGGCCACAGCTACAGGAAATATGGCCTCACCCAATGGGAAACCCATAGAAGCTATACTCAGCGCTTTACCCCGGGCCAGGGTAAAATACCGGGCCAGGGTGGTCATGGAAGTATGCATCAATAACCCCTGACCAAATAGCCTGAGCGTGTAAATCCCCAAAAACAGTACGATCACGTGCCATGAAGCTGCCGTAAGCAGGCAGGCAAAGAAAATCCCTGTCACCACAAAAAGCACAAAATGTTTCAGCGGAATATGGTCAATCTTTTTCCCCACAAAAATCAGGGTAGTGGCACTGAGCAGGGTAGCCAAGGCATACAGTCTACTGAATGCGCTGCTGCTCAATCCGAAAGCTTCCATGAAATCAGGGATATAGAGTGCAACCACAAAGGTCTGCCCAAGGCTGGAGAAAAACACCAGCAAAATGCCAAAGGATAGTATGCCGGGGTTGGCCCGGAAAAGCTGAAAATAGTTCAAAACCAGAATATTTTATGTGGTGGCGAATATAACCCCAGTTGTTTTATCCCAAAGCCTTAAAGGCTTCATAAACCAACAAAGCAGGCCATACAATGGCTTTCAGCACCCCAAACAAGCCCATCCAGAAACTGGTAGCCGTTGATATAAAATAAATAACCGCTCCTATAAAACCCAAGCCATATACTGCACTGGCTGAACCGCTTCCGTGTGAATCAGTTTTCATTGTATACACAATTTATTTACAAGGCTAAAGTACAAAAACATCACCATGTTCGGTGCGGCAGATAATCTCTTCCTGGAGGTCTTCACCTAAATGATTAAAATAATCACTGTACCCAGCCACCCGCACAATTAAATCACGGTATCTCTCCGGGTGCTGTTGTGCGTCCCTCAGGGTCTTGGCCGACACCACATTGAACTGGATGTGGTGGCCGTCCATACGAAAATAGGTGCGGATCAGGGCAGATAGCTTGGCATAGCTCTCAGAATCATCGAAAAAAGAAGGAGTTAGCTTCTGGTTCAGCAAAGTGCCCCCGGTTTTAACATGGTCTATCCTGGCCGCTGATTTCAACACCGCAGTAGGTCCTTTAACATCTACGCCCTGCACCGGACTGATTCCCTCTGATAGTGGTTTACCAACAAGCCGGCCGTCAGGAAGGGCTCCGGTTACACTTCCAAAATAAATATGACAGGTGGTAGGCAGTAAATTGATACGGTATTCTCCACCATGGTAGCAGGGCTTACCGTCAATGGCTGTAAAATAAATATTAAAAATCCGCTCGGCCTGGACATCGGCGTACTCCTCATCATTTCCATATTTGGGCGTATTGAAAACGAGGGTTTCCCTGAGCTCGTCATACCCTTCAAAGTTACTTTTTAAGGCCTCCAGCATCCCTTTCATACTGGTGGTCTTTTGATCAAAGACATGGTAGCGTATGGCCGTCAGGCTGTCGGTAATGCTACCCAATCCCACACCCTGGATATAGCTGGTATTATACCTGGCACCCCCTGCATTATAGTCGGTTGCCCGGTCAAGGCAATCTTCGATCAGCAGAGACAAGAACGGAGCCGGAAGCCCAGTGGCATAAATTGCCTGGATACGGTCGTTGCCATTCATTTTGATTCGTGCAAAATACCTGAGCTGGTTTGCATAGGCATCCATCAAATCATCAAAGCTATCAAATGATAGCGGATCACCGGTTTGTAAACCAATGTGCCTGCCTGTTCGCGGATCATAACCATTGCATAAGGTCACTTCAAGAATTTTCGGCAGGTTGAAGTAGCCGGTAAGCACATAAGCCTCTGTGCCAAAAGCCCCTGTTTCCACACAACCAGAAGCCCCTCCGTTGCGGGCATCTTCAATGCTTTTCCCCTGCCTGAGAAGTTCCTGGATAATGGCATCAGTATTGAACAGTGAAGGTTGCCCAAAGCCGGTTTTGATTATATCCAATGCCTTGTAAATCAACATATCCGGATTTTTCTTACTAACCTGCACCATAGAGCTGGGTTGCAACAAACGCATCTCACTGATTACTTCAAGAATCAGATAACTCATATCATTAACCGCGTCCTGACCTTTTTCTGTCACACCCCCCACATTGATGAGGCAAAAGTCAGTGTATGTATTACTTTCCTGGGCAGTAACCCCCATTTTAGGTGGGGCAGGATGGTTATTGAACTTGATCCAGAAGCAATGGAGCAGTTCTCTGGCTTGTTCCAGGTCAAGCAATCCACCCTCGACCTCTTTTTCAAAAAAAGGCTGCAGATGTTGGTCAAGCCTTCCGGGATTAAAACTGTCCCAGGGATTTAATTCGGTAATCACTCCCAAGTGAATAAACCAATAGTACTGCAGTGCTTCATGTAAGGTTTGTGGTGGGTTGGCAGGCACCCTGTGACAAATGGCAGCCATTTGTTCCAGCTCTCTTTTACGGACTGAATCTCTCTCTTTGGCAGCCAACTCTTGCAACGCAATCGCATGGCGCATGGCAAAGTCAATGATAGCCTGGCCCGCAATCTTCATGGCCCGAAGCTGATTTCGCCCCGAACTGTCCATGGCATCCCTTGTCTTCAAGCCCTGATCACATGCCTTAATCATTGCAAGCATCCCGCTTTCCCAAGCCCTTTTTCCCATCACCGTATGGCCTGGCGCACGCTGTTCCTGAAACTCAGTAAAAATACCAGCTTCATATGCATCTAACCACGGCCGGCCCATGCGCGTCATGATTCTGTCACGATTAGTGCGACCCTGCCAGAAAGGAATGACTTCGCTCTCATATATATTCCTTGTTTCTTCAGATACCTCAAAAGAAACTTTGGGGCGATTATGCAAGATATCCAGATCATTCAATGAATGCAGACTAATCTCAGGATAGGTAGGTGTGGCTTTGGGAGCCGGACCACGTTCTCCCACAATGAGTTCGCCGTCACCAATATACAATTGTTTATTTTCAAGGATATAGGTTAGGCACATGGCCCTTTGCACCGGCACAGGCTCTTCTTCAGGCAACAGGTCACGGTAAAACTCTGTAACCAACCTGGCCCTTTCGTGGCTGAGTCTGTTAACTGCATCAAGACTTTCTTGTCTTAATCTGCTCACCCTGTCTGTGATCATGAAATGTAGTTTAATTGTTATCCACCTATTTTTGTCGCAAAACCGGCAACCCGAAATATCTTAGCAAATGCATCCATGCTTTGTGCCCCGGGCGCATCAAAAAGACCACCAGGTCGATGCATGCCAAGACTTTCATATTTATGCCTTCCCAGCTTATGATAGGGAAGCAGGTCAACCCTTTTTACCGGAGCATCCAATGAGCTGAGCACATCACAAATCGCCTCCATTTCATGTGCGTTTGCATTCACACCCGATATGACAGGTATGCGAATATACAACTCAGGGCCAGAAGCCGGAATCGATCGCAGGTTATCCAACAACTGTTCATTGCCTGCACCTGTCATTTCAAGATGTTTATCAGTATCTGTTGTTTTCAGGTCAAATAGAAGACAGTGGACCATTGAAAGCACTGTCTGAAAATCAGCAGGCGGAGCATGTCCCGAAGTATCTACCACAGTGTGTAGTCGCGCCTGACGTGCTTGTTGAAGCAGATTCATTAGGAAAGTCGGTTGTGCCAATGGCTCACCTCCTGAAAAAGTTACACCGCCGCCGCTTTCTTCATAAAACAACTTGTCCTTTAAAATTTCCTCCATCACCTCGCCTGCCGTCAGCCATCTCCCAACCTCCTCTCTATGAACATACCGATTTCCGTTGAGTTTGCGCTGGCGCTCAATTTTTTGTATGTCCGGAGCTATACCCTCAGGGTTATGACACCACAGACAATGCAGCGGACAGCCCTTAAAAAACACCGTAGTGCGTATGCCCGGACCATCATGTACTGCATACCTGCGAATATCAAATATAAGCCCCCTGTCATTCATGCTATAAAGTTAACCAATGTACTTGATTTATTCGATGCGAAAGAACAATCAAACCCACGCTGTAGATGTAGCAAACCAATTGCAACCTGTCCACTTTCGGACTTTCATGCCCAATTCCGTACATTTCTAAAAAAGAAAAAAAACATTCCTTAACCATAACCTGTTGTTATTCTTTAAATTAGACTCGTTGGCATAAAAATGGAATTAAACTATGGATAATATATAAGCTGAGGAACTATGCTACTCAATTTTTTGAAAACCACCTGGCGTTTCCTGCGCAGAAATATGTCATTCACCGTCATCAACATCAT